>NZ_BPLU01000009.1 GCF_019656315.1 Flavobacterium sp. UMI-01
TTTTAATAATTCCAGATAGGATTCCACGCTAATTTGTTTTTAGCAAATATCTATATTTTTATTAAATCCTCCCCAAGTTTTGTTCCTGATCCAAAAAGATTGGATAATCTAAATAGGAAAAAATCAATTTTTCTAACTCCTTTAAATCGCGCTCTAAAAGTTTTGATTATTATATTAAAAACTCCGCTGAAACATTCGTACTTCTATTATTAAAGTAGTTTAGTATTGATTGGTAATAACAGTAGTTTTTTACATATTTTTATTTTGTATTAATTTATTATTGCTATATTTATGTAATCGATTGCATTATTTTGTTGTGTTTAGAATATTCGTTGTTTTTAATTGAATTTAATAGTAAAATGAAAAGAAATAGAAAATACCAATTAATAATTCTTGTATTTATTTTTATGAGTTGCTCAAAACTGATAGTAGATAAATCCAATATTTCATTTATTCAAAATAATAGTAATATTGAATTCAATATGCCTTTGATTAAAGAACCAAGTATTCCAAATAATGTTGTTAAAATAACTGATTTTGGTGCTAAAAATGGTGGGTTTGAGTTAAATACTAAAGCATTTGAAAACGCTATAGCTGCCCTTGAAAAAAAGGTGGAGGTAAAGTTATTATCCCGCCAGGAATATGGCTTACGGGGCCTATAGTATTGAAAAGCAATATTGAATTGCATGCACAAACAGGAGCTTTGATTAAATTTTCAACTGATAAATCATTATACCCCATTATTGAAACAAGTTTTGAAGGTTTGAATACTTGGAGATGTATTTCGCCAATTTATGGTAAAGATTTAGAAAATGTAGCATTTACAGGCAATGGAATATGGGATGGTTCTGGTGAAGCATGGCGATTAGTAAAAAAAGAAAAATTGACAAACACGCAATGGAAAAAGTTTATTGAATCTGGAGGGGTATTGAATGAAAAAAAAGATACATGGTATCCTTCTGAGCAGTATAGACAAGGTAATTTAAATGCTGATCAAAATGTTCGTCACGATTTAAAGACTAAAGAAGAATTTGAAGCTATTCGTGATTTTCTTAGACCTGTTCTGGTAAGCATTCAAAATAGTAAACGAGTTATGTTTGATGGGCCTGTATTTCAAAATTCGCCCGCTTGGTGTTTACATCCTTTCTTGGTTGAAGATTTAATAATTAGAAATATAACAGTTAGAAATCCGTGGTTTTCACAAAATGGAGATGGTTTGGATGTTGAGTCTTGTAAAAATGTATTGGTCGAAAATTCAAGTTTTGATGTGGGAGACGATGCTATTTGTGTAAAATCGGGTAAAGATAAAGATGGTCGAGAACGGGGTGTTCCTGCTGAAAATATTATTATTAGGAATAATGTTGTTTATCATGGGCATGGTGGTGTAACTGTCGGTAGTGAAATGTCAGGAGGTATTAAAAATATGCATGTCTCAAATTGTACTTTTATAGGGACTGATGTTGGATTGCGTTTTAAAAGTACTCGTGGCAGGGGAGGAATTGTTGAGAATATCTTTATTTCGGATATTTGGATGATTGATATTCCTTCACAAGCAATTTCATTTGATTTGTACTATGGAGGGAAATCAATTGCTGAGAAACTGGCAGCAGGAGGAAACACAATTAGCACGGAGCTAGTACCTGTAAATGTTGAAACTCCTCAATTCAAAAATATCTTTTTAAAGAATATTACGATTAATGGTGCACAACAAGCTGTATTTCTACAAGGTTTACCTGAAATGAATCTTCAAAATATAAAAATGTCAAATTTGAAAGCTCGAGCCGACAAGGGATTTTCGATTATTGATGCAGATGGTCTTGAATTAAATAATATTAATTTGGACGTTAAAAGCGCAACTGTTTTTGAAATTTATAATAGCAGGAACTTATTTTTTAAGAATGTGTTTTTTAACTCGAACGCATCAAATGCTGTTGATATAAATGGTAAATTTTGTCAAAATATTAAATTAGGTTCTTCGGAATCATTTGATTATTTTAAGAGAACAATTATAGATAAATCCGTACCAGATGGCGCAGTGAAGCTATAATTAGTATGAGATTTAAAATAAAACAAGCCAATTCAAAATAAGAATTGGCTTGTTTTTTACAATATTTGTTTGGTTATAGTAAGGGTAAAGTTCGCTCTAATGCCATTCCTCTTGAACCTTTAATTAAAATCAAATGATTTTCTATTTGTGAATTTTTTAAAACATTCGAAAAGTCCTCGAATGTTGCAAAAAACTTGAAATTTTCTTGTGCTTTCCTATTTTGGTAAAAGGCGTTACCAATAAAATAACAAGAGATATTTTTATCAATTAATGATGATTCAATAATATTTTTGTGTTCCTGTGAGCTTTCTTCGCCAAGTTCAAACATATCACCAAGAATCATTATTTTGTTTTTCCCTTCAAGTTGTGTAAAATTCTGAATTGCAACTAACATACTACTAGGGTTTGCATTATAAGCGTCTAAAATAATCTGATTGCTTCCTTGGTTGAGTAATTGAGAGCGGTTGTTTTCAGGAATATAGCTTTCTAAAGCTTTTTTTATTGTAGAAGTTGGTACTTCAAAATAGTTACCTATAGTTAATGCGGCATTGAGATTGCTGCCATTGTATAATCCAATTAAATGCGATTTAATAGTGCTACCATTAAATTGTATTTCCACAAATGGATTGGCATTGACTGATTGGATATTGATGTCGGCTAATGGATTATCTATGCCAAAAGTATAATTTCGTAAAGCTTTTGATTTTTCAAGTTGTATAGGGTCGTCTATATTGATAAAAGCGAGTCCGTCTGATTGTTGTAAATAATCATACATTTCGCTTTTTCCCTTAATAACACCTGCTACACCTCCAAAACCTTCAAGATGTGCTTTGCCAAAATTAGTGATATATCCAAAATTTGGCGTTGCAAGATCGCACAAGAAAGCAATTTCTTTTTGATGATTGGCACCCATTTCTACAATTCCAATTTCGGTTTCAGTATTAAAACTCAAGATTGTCAATGGAACCCCAATATGATTATTTAAATTTCCAACTGTAGCTTTGGTCTTGTATTTTTGAGCGAGGACAACTTGAATTAATTCTTTAGTTGTTGTTTTTCCGTTGCTGCCAGTTAGGGCGATAATGGGTAATTTTAAATAATTTCGATGAAATTGTGCTAATTTTTGTAATGTACTTAAGCTGTCTTTTACAACTATTGTTCTGTTGTCAATAAAATAAGAGTCATTGTCAATAATAACATAAGAAGCGCCCTTGTCTAAAGCTTCTTTTGCAAAAGTATTAGCATCAAAACGTTCTCCTTTTATGGCGACAAATAATGAGCCTTTTTCAATTTTTCGAGTATCGATTGAAATCGTACTGCATTTTAAAAATAAACTATGAATTTCACTAATATTCATTTTAAACAGATTTTAAAAGATAAAAGAAAAGCCCTAATCAAAGGGCTTTTTAGTATAAGAGAATTATTTGTAATTAATTTCTAGCTGATTTCCTTTTTTCAGACTTAGGTCCTACTTTAGACATAGCGCATCTAAATCCGATGTAATCTGTGGCCATATCTTGAGGGAAATACCTTCTTTGAGCAGGATCTAACCAGTATGCTCTATCTCTCCAAGATCCACCTTTGTAAACTCTAACATCATCATTGATTAAGGTAGTTCGTTTACTTGATTTATCATACTTTCTTACCATTCTTCCAAGACTATCAGTTGTGACATTGTGTTTAGGAGAATTGTACATGTTTTTTTCGTCTTTTTTATCTGTGTTTGCTTCTGATGAGCCAAAATTATAATAGATAGATGATTGTTTGTCTCCATCTCTATAATTGATGTTGTTGCTCTTGTCAAAATTTTGTCTTAGATACGTTTCTTGTTCATCAACTGGCACTTGTACGATTTGACCTGGAAAATTTCTTGATATAATTTTTCCATTACTCAAGGTGTCATATTTAATATTGTCAGTAGTAACAATGTCAATTTTTCCATCTTTACCAATTTTGTTTTTGGTGTACATGTTACCTCTGAAATAATTAAAATCATTGGCTTCGTTGTCAATAATTGGTCTATAGACGTCGGCTACCCATTCGGCTACATTACCTGCCATATCGTACAAGCCAAAATCATTTGCAGGATATTTTTTTACTTCATTAGTAATGTCAGCACCATCATCAGACCAACCTGCGATTCCGCCATAATCTCCGTTACCTTGTTTAAAGTTTGCTAATTGATCTCCTTTTGTTTGTCTTTTTCCAGAACGGGTATAACTTCCCGACCAAGGATATTTTTTTTGTCCTTTGTAGATGTTGTATTCTCTTTGGCCTACATCTGCGGCTGCTGCATATTCCCACTCAGCTTCAGTCGGTAAACGGTATTCAGGGAGTACAATGCCCGAGGTACGTTGTGCATATACATTTTTTTGCTCGGTTCCTTTAGTTTGTCTTCCTTGAGGTCTTTTAAGTACGATTGCTTCGTTTTTACCTCCATAAGCTGATGTTGGACTGTTGATATAGGTTTCTGTATCAAAAATACTTTCCGCATCTACTTCATCAGTTTTGGCATTCTTTTTAAGATAGCCATTTTTTTCTAAGATAGCTTCGTTTACACGATTCGTTCTCCATTTGCTAAACTCAACTGCTTGAATCCAATTTACCCCTACGACAGGATAATTAGCATAAGCAGGGTGTCTTAAGTAGTTGTTAGTCATGGTTTCATTATAGCCTAATCTATTTCTCCATACCAAAGTATCAGGAGATGCTCCAGCATAAATATATTTGTATTTTTCTTCAGTAGGAGGAAAAACTTTTTTCATCCAATCTAAATACTCAAGATACATAAAGTTAGTTACTTCCGTTTCGTCCATATAAAAGGATTGCACGTGTTGTTGAGTAGGGGTGTTGTTCCAATCATGCATAACATCATCTTGAACTTTACCCATTGTAAAAGTTCCTCCTTCAACAAAGACCAATCCTGGTCCTGCCGTTTGCACTTTATTACTAGCGACTTTTTTACCACTTACATCCCAGCCAGTAGCTCTTGAAGCACTACTTGAGCTTGATTTTTTACTACAACTAGAAAAACTTACAATTGCAATCGTCATCGACAACATAAATTGCAATATTGTATTTTTATTTACTTTCATACTCTTTTAAAGGTAATAATTTAAAGTGATGCAATATAATAATTAACGCTTAACCTACAACATCCTTAAAAAAAATAATTGCGGGACATAATCCACAAGGAACCATGCTTTTCAAACGCAAAAATATACTATTTATTATTTATTTTCATATTAAATGATTTATTTTTACCCATTATTATTGCTTTATAATTAATCTCAATTTAGTGAAATATGAGAAAATTGCTTTTTTTTAGTATCGTTTTAATTTCTTTTTTGACAAGTGCACAAACAAAAGGCGATGTGATTGTGAATTGGCTTGATAAAACGGAAATGAATTATGGACAATCTAAAGTGAATATTCCTCAATTTACGGGTGCGATTTTTCAGTTTGATAATGTAAATAGAACGATTCAATTGAGTGTTAAGCTTCCTGAGAACAGTGCATTTGATGAAAATGATTTTCAAATTTCAAATATTAGGTACGAAAGCCTTAGTTTGGCACAACTTGGTGATTTAGATTCAAATAAAATTCCAAATAGTATCGTACAAACCATAACAACTACAATAGCTAGAGATATTCCTCAATCTTTCTTGACGTTATCTCCTATAATAAAAGATGATTTTGGATTCAAAAAAATCATTTCATTTACCTATTCGGTGAAAGTGAAAAATAATTATTCTCGGGTTAATAATTTAACTAACAAAAGTTTGAATGTTAAAGGAATAACTAATTCTGTTTTAGCAACGGGAGATTGGTATCGCTTTTATATTGAAAAATCAGGTGTTTATAAGATAACTAAAAATTTTTTGGAGCAACTGGGAGTTAATGTGAACAATCTTGATCCTAGGAAAATTAAAATTTACGGAAACGGAGGTAGAATGCTTCCGCTGTCAAATGCTGCGTTTTATCCTAATGATTTGGCTGAAAATGCCATTCAAGTTATAGGGGAAAATGATGGTAAATTTGACAGCAATGATTATATCTTGTTTTATGGAGAAGGAACTGATATTTGGAATAATGAAAGCCAAACGTCTGTTAATATTTTTGAGAATAAATCCTATTATTATCTAAATGTTCAAAATGAAGATGGTAAAAGAATTCCTGAGCAAGTGCAACCTACAGGTTCAAGTACTATAACGTTCACTGATTTTGATGATGTTCAATTTCATGAGTTGGATTTGTTTAATATAGCTAATCTGGGGAGGCAATGGTTTGGGGAGTCATTTGAAATCAAAAACACACAAGAATTTGGTTTTTCAATTCCTAATATTGATAGTTCCAAGCCAGTGGGTATTAAAATTATAGCAGCAGCGGTGGCATTTACTAATACCTCATTTAAAATAGCCGCTAATGATGTTGAAATAGGAACGTTGAATTTATCACCATTATCAGCCAGCAATACTAGTGTTAAGTACACTTATAATACATTTGTTTCTTCTTTTACGGGAAGTGAGAACACAAAAATAAAACTTACATATAATAATAATGCAGTTGCGGGTTCAAAAGGGTATTTGGATTATATCCAACTTAGTTCTAAAAGATTTTTGAAAGGATACGGAAAGCAATTTCATTTTCAATCAAATGCTGCCGCTTCTAGTGTTGGTGTAGCAACCTATTCCATTTCCAATGCGAAGTCAATTGCTGAAGTATGGGATGTTACTACTATTTATGATGTAACAAAATATACTAATCCTAATCAGGATGCTTTTACTTTTAAAGCAAATTTAGGGGAGTTACGTAAATATATTGCGCTGGATGCGTCGGACTATCTAACACCATTAAAAGAGAGTAATTCAAAAGTTGTAAATCAAAACATTAAAGGAACAATTTTTAATAACAATCAAGGTCAATTTCAAGATATTGATTATGTTATTATTACGCCAAAATTTTTAGTTAGTCAGGCTGAACGATTGGCTAATTTTCATCGGTCCAATTCGAATTTAAATACCAAGGTAATACCATTAGAGTCTATCTATCAAGAGTTTTCTTCAGGAAAACAAGATATTGCAGCCATAAGAAACTGTATAAAATATATTTATAAAAATGGTTCGTCTCCTGCTAAAAGAATAAAATACATTAACCTCTTTGGGACTGCTTCTTTTGATTACAAAAATAGAATTCCTAATAATACTAATATTGTCCCTATTTATCATGCTTTAATAGGCAATACAAATGGGGAATCTTCATTTGCCTCAGATGACTTTTATGGTTATATGGATGATAATGAAGGGAATGTTGTCAATTCATTTGGTGGGATTGATATTGCAGTAGGGCGAATGATTTTATCGGATATTAAAACAGCTGATGAAATGGTTTCAAAGGTTCTTGAGTACCATGATGAAAAATCATTTGGTAATTGGAGAAATAATTATGTCTTGATAAGTGATGATTCTGATAAAGTGTCAGATATTAGTTTGCAATCTCGACAAAATAAATTAGCCGATGAAATTTCTACTAAGAAGCCGTTTATAAATGTCGAAAAAATATTTTTAGATGCCTATCAACAGGAAACATCGGCTGGAGGATTCAGGTATCCCAAAGCAAGAGCAGATATTTTTAATGCTTTTGAGAAAGGTGCTCTTGTCTTTAATTACTTAGGGCATGGGGGAGAAGACGGTCTTTCTGGAGAAAGAATATGGGAGAGGTCAGATGGTGAAAACTTAGGGAATCAGTTTAAATATTCGTTGTTTATTACCATAACATGTGATTTTTCTAGATTTGATAATCCGTACAAACAAACAGCAGGGATGTTGACTTTTATGAATGCTAAAGGGGGGGCTATTTCTATGCTTACCACCATTAGGTCAATCTCGCAAACAGCTGCTGAAAACTTTAATGATACTCTTACCAAATATCTTTTGAGTTATGATTCAAATGAATATACAACCATTGCTGAAGCCTTACGATTGGCTAAAAATAGTACGCCGAGTTCTTCTTCAAATGTTATTTTTTATTTAGGTGACCCAGCATTAATGTTGGCGATTCCAAAACCTAAAATTAAGCTAACTAAAGTTAACGATATTCCAGTTAGTCAATCCATAGATGATTTTAAGTCATTGGCAAAAATAAAACTGTCAGGTGAAATTACTGACGAAAATGATGTTCTTTTAACAAACTATAATGGAGAGGTTTTTACACGTATTTTTGATAAGACGGTTGTTAAAAAAACATTGAACAATGATGGCTACAGCCCTTCGATTGATTTTAATACTTTAGGGGAGACTATTTTTAGAGGGAATGCAACGGTGGTCAATGGGCAATTTGAATTTAGTTTTGTGGTGCCAAGAGACATTCGAATTCCTATTGGGAATGGTAAAATAAGTTTTTATGCTAAAAAAAATCAAGCTTTTGAAGATCAGTCAGGACTTGATGCTACTATAAAAATTGGTGGGGTAAATGAAAATGCTCCTGAGGACAATATAAATCCCGTTGTTAAGTTATATATGAATGATGAGACATTTGTGTCAGGGGGGATTACGAATGCGTCACCATTTATTTTGGCTTTATTAGAAGATGAAAATGGTATCAATACTGCAGGCGGAATCGGGCATGATATCACAGCAGTATTGGATGGGGATGTGAGCAATCCGTTTGTATTGAACGATTATTATCAGACCAATTTAGATGATTATACCAAAGGAACTGTACGTTTTCCATTGCGAAATATTGCGCCTGGATTGCATACCATTACCTTTAAAGCTTGGGATGTATATAATAATCCAACGACAACTGAAATACAGTTTCTTGTGGTGGGTGATGAGTCAATAACATTGACTAATGTGTTGAATTATCCGAATCCATTTGTGAATTATACTGAATTTTGGTTTACTCATAACAGGCCATTTGAACCCTTACAAGTGCAAGTGCAGGTATTTACTGTAACCGGAAAAGTAGTTTGGACAAAAAATCAAATTATTACTACTGATGGTTTTTTATCCAAAGAAATAACTTGGGATGGTAAAGATGATTTTGGAAATAAAATTGGAAAAGGTGTTTATGTGTATAAACTAACAGTGAAGTCGAGTTTGACGAATAAAAAAGCCGAAAAAATAGAAAAACTTGTGATACTTTAATAAAATATTATATTTGTCAAATAAATTTTTAATTTCAAAAATGAAAAAATTAATTCTTCTAACTACCTGCTTACTTGCTATTTCGGTGACATATGCTCAGGGTGACAGGGTGATTACTACAGGTGTTCCTTTTTTAATGGTGTCGGCTGATGCAAGAGCAGCGGGTATGGCAGATATTGGTGTGGCGACTTCTACAGATGCTTTTTCACAACAATGGAATCCTGCTAAATATGCCTTTGCAGTTGATAAACAAGGAGTGTCATTGAGCTACACACCTTATTTGACAGATTTAGCAAATGATATTGCTTTAGGTCAACTAACGTATTATAATAGAATCAATGAACGTTCAGCTTTTGCAACAAGTCTTCGTTATTTTAGTTTTGGAGAAATTCAATTGCGTCAGACAGGAGAGCCAAATGAAGATTTTCGTACGGTATCGCCTAACGAACTTGCTTTTGATGGTTCTTATTCTTTGAAGTTAAGTGAAACCTTCTCTATGGCTGTAGCAGGAAGGTATATTCGTTCCAATCTTAAAGTAGCAGATAGTAATAATGATGCTTCAGCTGCAAATTCGTTTGCTATTGATGTGGCGGGATTTTATGAGTCAGACGAAGTAGCTTATGCTGATTTTAACGGACGTTGGAGAGCTGGATTTAATTTTCAAAATTTAGGTCCAAAAATTAGTTATGATAATGACGAAATAAGTTCAAATTTTTTACCAGCCAATTTAAAATTAGGTGCTGGTTTTGATTTTATTTTAGACGATTACAATAAGATTGCTGTAAATGCGGAGATCAATAAATTATTAGTGCCAACACCGCAATATAATATTGATTTAAATGGGGATGGTATTGTTGATAGCGATGATACGGCAATTGCAAAAGAAGATTACCGTTCTATTGGATGGGCTTCGGGTATTTTTAAATCGTTTGGCGATGCACCTGATGGTTTTAGTGAGGAATTAAAAGAAGTTACTTACGCACTTGGTGCCGAATATGAGTATCAAGATTCATTTGCTATGCGATTAGGATATTTTAATGAAAGTGCAATGAAAGGGGCTCGAAAATATTTTTCATTGGGAGCTGGTTTTAAATATACTGCTGTAAAAATTGATGTTTCTTATTTGTTCTCAGCTTCAAAAGTAAGGAATCCACTAGAAAATACGTTGCGTTTTTCTCTAACACTAAATTTTGGCGATAAGTACGAACGTTACTAAGTAAAGTAAATAACAATAGTTAAAATCCAAATTTCAACTCGTTGAAATTTGGATTTTTTTTACCCACATATACCATGAAAACCATAACAATTTCGACTCAATTTACCATTTATAATGATATAAATGAATTGCCTGTAGCAATACAAAATATAAGTAAACATGCTGTTCAAATTCGTGAAAAAGCGTATGCTCCATATTCAAAGTTTAAAGTTGGTGCAGCGGTATTGTTAGAAAATGGCGAAATAATCGTAGGAGCTAATCAAGAAAATGCAGCATATCCTTCGGGGTTGTGTGCTGAAAGAGTAGCAATTTTTCAAGCAGGTTCACTTTGTGCTGATGTGAAAATAAAGGCGCTTTTTTTATCCGCAGCTTCTGAGTTGACAACCACTTCAACTCCTATACCGCCTTGTGGTGCTTGCAGGCAATCTATAGCAGAATATGAATTGAAACAAAACGAGCCTATTGAAATTTATTTTATGGGTGAAACAGGGGAGATCTATAAATCATCCTCTATAAAAGACTTGTTGCCACTATTATTTAACAAAAACCTTTTGTAATAATACTAAAAATCAACATTAAAATTTTAGTTCTTAATTGTAATGTCCTATTTTTGCAATTCGCAAATTTGTTCCATTACACTATTATGCGATAAGATTACAATTGACAATACAATAAAAACTTTAGCAAAAGAATAATCTAGATGAAAGAAGTTACAAAAGAGGTTTATTTGAAGTGGTACGAAGATATGCTGCTTTGGAGAAAGTTTGAGGACAAACTTGCGGCATTATACATTCAACAAAAAGTTAGAGGTTTTCTACACTTGTACAATGGTCAAGAAGCAGTTTTAGCTGGTGCATTACACGCAATGGACTTGACTAAAGACAAAATGATTACGGCTTATAGAAATCACGTTCAACCAATAGGAATGGGAACGGATCCAAGAAGAGTAATGGCTGAGCTTTTAGGAAAAGCAACAGGAACTTCTAAAGGAATGGGAGGATCAATGCATATATTCTCTAAAGAACACCGTTTTTATGGAGGACACGGAATTGTAGGAGGTCAAATTCCTGTTGGAGCAGGTTTGGCTTTTGCTGATAAGTATTTCAATACTGGAGGGGTAACCATGACTTATTTTGGTGATGGAGCAGCTCGTCAAGGTTCTTTGCATGAAGCTTTCAATATGGCTATGTTGTGGAAATTACCTGTAGTATTTATTGTAGAGAACAATGGTTATGCCATGGGGACCTCAGTGGAAAGAACAGCGAATCATACAGATATTTGGAAACTAGGATTAGGTTATGAAATGCCTTGTGGTCCTGTTGACGGGATGAATCCTGTAAAAGTAGCTGAAGCAATGACTGAAGCTATTGAAAGAGCTCGTCGTGGGGATGGACCCACATTTTTAGAAATGAAAACATATCGTTATAGAGGTCACTCTATGTCTGATGCGCAATTATATCGTTCAAAAGAAGAAGTGGAAGAGTACAAGAAAATTGACCCAATCACTCAAGTTTTGGATATTATCAAGGATAAAAAATATGCTACAGATGAAGAAATCGAAGCAATTGACCAAAGAGTTAAAGATTTGGTACAAGAGTGTGTAGATTTTGCTGAGAATTCTCCGTATCCAGATAAACAACAATTGTACGATGTAGTGTACGCACAAGAAGATTATCCATTTTTACCTCATAAATTATAAAATCAATTATGGCTACAATTATAACAATGCCTCGTTTGAGCGATACTATGACGGAAGGAACGGTAGCGACTTGGCTTAAAAAAGTAGGTGACAAAGTAAGCGAAGGTGATATCCTTGCAGAAATTGAAACTGACAAAGCAACAATGGAATTTGAGTCTTTTAACGAAGGCACTCTTTTGCACATTGGAATCCCAGAAGGAGAAACAGCCCCTATCGATTCTTTATTAGCAATAATCGGAAACGAAGGAGAAGATATTTCAGCGCTTCTAGCAGGTGGTGCTTCTACAGAAGCAGCTCCAGCGGCAGCGCCACAAGAAGAAGCAAAACCTGCAGAAAATAAACCTGCAGCAGCACCAGCTTCATTACCTGCTGGTGTAGTGGTGGTAACAATGCCTCGTTTGAGTGATACGATGACTGAAGGTACTGTTGCAACTTGGTTGAAAAAAGTAGGAGATAAAGTAAGTGAAGGGGATATCCTTGCTGAAATTGAAACTGATAAAGCGACTATGGAATTCGAATCTTTCAATGAAGGTACGCTATTACATATCGGAATTGAAGAAGGAAATACAGCTCCTATCGATAGTTTATTAGCTATTATTGGACCTGAAGGAACTGATATCTCTGGAATTGCTGAAGGATTTACAGCTGGTGGTGCAACTACTGCTGCTGCTCCAGCATCTCCTGCGACTGAAGCAAAACCTGCTGCAGCTGCAGCTCCAGCAGAAAAAGTTCAAGAGCCAGCAGCTACTGTAGCTACAGATGGTGGAAGAATTTTTGCTTCGCCATTGGCTAAAAAAATTGCAAGTGACAAAGGGGTGAATTTAGCACAAGTTAAAGGTTCTGGTGAAAACGGACGTATTGTAAAAAGTGATGTTGAAAACTTCACTCCAGCGGCCTCTGCACCAAAAGCCTCGGCTAAATCAGAATCTACAGCAGCTCCAGCACAAGTTTACGTTCCTGCTGGTGAGGTTTCTACTGAAGAAATCAAGAACTCACAAATGCGTAAAATTATTGCTAAGCGTCTTTCAGAATCTTTATTTACTGCGCCACATTATAATTTAGTAATTGAAGTGGCTATGGATGAAGCAATGAAATCTAGAGCGACTATTAATACGGTACCAGATACGAAAGTTTCTTTTAATGATATGGTCATTAAAGCGTGTGCTTTAGCATTGAAAAAACACCCAAAAATTAACTCTCAGTGGAAAGAGGATGCTATCATCATCAACCACCACGTGAATATTGGTGTTGCTGTAGCAGTTGAAGATGGTTTAGTGGTGCCGGTATTGAAATTCACTGACGGAATGAGTTTGTCTCAAATTGGTGCTAGTGTGAGAGATCTTGCAGGAAGAGCAAAAAACAAAAAGTTAGGTCCAGCAGAAATGGAAGGAAGTACTTTTACGGTTTCTAACCTTGGAATGTTTGGAATAACTGAATTTAATTCAATCATCAATCAACCCAATTCTGCTATCCTTTCTGTGGGGGCGATAGTTGAAAAACCAGTGGTTAAAGACGGTCAAATTGTTGTAGGAAATACAATGATGTTGTCCTTGGCTTGTGATCACCGTACAATTGATGGTGCTACAGGTGCTCAATTTTTACAAACACTGAAACAATATATTGAAAATCCAGTAACAATGCTGGCATAAGCAATATTAAATTATACTAAGAATCCCATTCAATATACTTTGAATGGGATTTTTTATTTCAGGGAATCTTAGGAATCGGGAGTTACTATACAAAATGAATATCACGGTAGTATTGAAGTGGATTTAATCAACTTTTTTAAATTGAAGTAAAATAGCATCAGGATTAGAGAACGTAAGAAGGTTGTTTTCTAATGTATATCGCGTGGTTTTTCTTAATGCGATAAGGAAATCACTTTCAATCGTTTTGGTTACGCATGCTTTTTCTTGAGCGATTATATTAGTTATTCGGAGAACTTCTTTTTCATAAAAAAGTTGCGCCTTTATCTGGTTACAACCAGAATAACCCAAAATTTGATTTGAATGACTATTTATTTCTAAATAAGGACGTTGGTTGTTATAGTCCGCTATTTGAACTATTTTTTCATTAATAGCAACCAGACTCCAAATATCATGTAGTCTATAATCTGTGAGGTAATTTCCTTGCCCTTCTAAATGGACTACTTTGTGATTGGTTTTATGTTCATAGTCGATTAGTGTTTTGTAAACCGCACCTTCATTGATAGCATTTGCTTGGGCTAGGTGTTTGATTTGTATGGTGATAAAATGTGTAGGTGTTGCTACGCGGTACCTTTTAACATTACTATCCATAGCGAGGACAGGATTGATACTAGTTGTTGTAATAGTATCCTTATCCAAAATTAATTGAATTTTTTTATCGGATATTGTTAGATTCCAATTTGGAGCTTTCCCTTTAGCGGAATAATAGGCATGGTTAATTTTTTGAATTGGTGAAAAAAGATTTTCATTTGCTGCTATTTTGTTCTTAGCAGGGGAGCAAGAAAATCCAATGGCTATGAGGAGTGTTAAGATAAAATAAGCGTACTTCATTAGGGCGTCATTTTTTTGAATCGCATCATCACTACATCATTGTATAGTAAATTTAATTTTCCATCTGCATCAATTTTGTACTGATTGATTTTTGTGGCAGTATTTTTAAAAATAGTTTCACCTTGACCACAATACCTAAGAGTGGTTACACCAGTTTCTTTGATAGTGATGTTGTTTTTGTGTAAAGTGTAGTCTGCTAAAAAGCCATTACAACTATTGTTTCCTTCGATTTGTTGTGTGCTTTTGTTGAATTGAATAAATGGTTTGTTGTCAGGAAATAAAGCTTCAAAAGCAATTCTAGGTCCTGTAATGTATTCTAATTCCCATTTAGTATTGTAAAGTTGAGTGTTGTTGTCTTTCTGGTGGGAGGCACAAGAAGTGAGCAATAAAATAAAGATTGTTGTTATAATTGAAATTTGTTTTTTCATGATTGATTTTTTTAATATTTAAAGTTTATTTGAAAATAAGCAATACTTTTTTGTTTTCAAAAGTTTATAAAAAAAATCTACCCATTTGAGTAGATTTATGAAAGTTATTTGGTAGGTTGTTTTTTAAGTTCAGTCACATATTGAGTTAATTTTTTACCATAGAGCGATTGAGCTACTTTTTTGGACATCGTTCTTTGAATGGTATCTAAGTACTTAAGGTTTATGTCGTTTATTTCAGATAGCACAATATAAGGAGTTGCTTCGGCATCAGGATTATTTAGCGCAAAATTAGCCGTATAAAGGTATTTTCTTTTAATGTTTTGGTCAATTTTTTTATTAATACTATCCAATTTCGGGAGGTTTTGGAATTTCATCGCATAAAATTTGGCTTCTATTAAATCCAGATTTTCGTCCTTAAATTTGGTAGCCAGTTTTTTGTATTCTTCATAGACTTCTTGATTTTTAGAACCCGTAATTTTTGCAGAGGTGATATAAGAATCCAATTGTGTGTCAATATTTATCTTTCCTGGTTCAGCAAAAAACAGGATGTTGTTGTCCAGTGAATTTGTGACTCCACGATCCAAATACAAGTAAAGCATTTCAGGAGAATCTATAGTGATAGCCGTCTCAAAATTGGATTTACCATCAATTTTAATGCTATCAATGATTACTAGCGCACTGTCATTGAATCGTTGTATGTATAAGGTACCGTTTTTTAACCCTTTGATATTTCCTGTGATTTGTAGGTTACCCTGGCTTTCGTTTTTTGAACAAGCAGTAAATAAAAATATTGTAGTTATTATTGAAATAATCTTTTTCATGAATTGTATATAGTGTTAGATTTTATTTTTTATTATCCTTTGAGCCAAGAATTTCTTAACTTTTCTTTGTCTTGGCCTGCGGCTTTGAATGTTTCCGCGTCTTCATAAGGGAGTTTAACTTTTCCAGTGATGATTTGTTCTTTACCGTTGCGTTTAATTTTTACGCTTATCGGGTCATTTTCTTTCCAGTTCAAACTTTCATTCAATAAATCATATATGTTATCAAGATGGTAAGCTTTATTGTTAATGCTTACAATGATATCGCCTCCTTTAAGGTTTAATTCGTTGAAAAAAACATTTAATTCAATGTCGGGTAAAACGATAATTTCTTTGGTTTCAGGGATGATATTGATATAGGGGTTTTGCCCTTTGATAAATAATGGCGCTACTACTTTTTCGGTAGTCGTAACAACACCTACTCTCGCTAAATAATCTTTATAAGGAATAGGCGTAGGACCAGCAACATACGTTCTTAAGAAGTTGCCTACTTCTGGATAGGTGAGTTCAGTAATTTTATCAAAAAGTTCTTGATCGTCAAAAGGCTTATTGATACCGTATTCATGCGATAGTTGACGCATTAAATTCAGAATGCCTTTTTCGCCATTACTTTTTTCACGTATAATAATATCCAAACACATTCCTATAAGTGTTCCTTTTTCATAAACATTTAAATACTGTTCTTTGTAAGGGCTTTCCAAAACATTAGCACTCATGGTTGTAAAGGGCATAGAGTCATTTAAAGTGCTGGCACGTTCTATTTTTTCGGAAATACGGGAGTAAAATTCATCTTCGGTAATGAGTCCTTGATTGATTTGAAATAGATTAGCAAAATATTCTGTTACTCCTTCGTACATCCACAGATGCTGGGACATTTTTGGGGCATTGTAATCAAAGAATTGTATTTCCTTCGAATGAATGGTTAATGGGGTAACAATATGGAAAAATTCATGTGAAACGACATCTTTCATTTGATTGATTAATTGGTCCACAGGCATCACTTCAGGAAAAACAACAGTAGTAGAAGTAGGATGTTCTAAGGCACCAAAACCATGTGCATCTTTTCCTTCGATATCAGATAAATACAATAATACCGCATATTTTTTTGTAGTGTTGATGGAGCCTAAAAACTTTTTTTGAGCCGTCATCACGGTTTTCATGGCAGGTGTAATGCTTTCGGCTGTAATTTTGCCTGTGGGCGAATAAACACTAATGAGGATTTCCATATCATCTACGGTAAATGTAGTGAAGTTAGGTTTGGCGTACATAATAGGATGCTCTACTAACTCGGAATATTTGGAAGTGACATATACATCATTAGTAGTACTAGGATCCATGTCGGTCATAGACGTTGCCCCCCATAATTGCGAAGGATGTGAAATCTGTAATTTATATGGAACAGTTGTTAGGTTTGAGAAATAACCAACAAAACAATGGGTATTCAAAAAAATGTTTTTATTGGCTAAAATATTTGAACCTGCTGGTGAAAAAATGTCTCCTTCGCCAAATTCCGTTCCTTTTTCAGTATCAAAAGTGTCATTTACCCAATAACTGATTTTAGTCAATGCTTTGGCATTTTTAATAGACCAATTGTTGTCATCTGTTTTGGTAACCGCTAATGGATGTCCATTTTTGTCAAACGCTTTAAAGTCATCGATGTATTTTCCATAGTTGTCTATAGAATATGTTCCCGGGATGATTTTAGGTAACGAAAAAATGATTTCTTCTGAAGTAATTTTTGGAGGGGTGAGCGTTACCAAAACTTTATCATTTTTGATGTCAGACAAATTGATGTTAACTTGGATTTCTTGTTTTGAAGACGAATTGTTAATTGTAGTTTTACAACTCCATAAAAAAGTTGTGACAGTAATCAGTAAGAATATTTTTTTCATTTGTAAAGGGTGTTTTTTTAACCAATTCATGAGTGGTTGATTTTGTTCTGGTTAAAAAAAAGCACTCCTTCAATGGAGTGCTTTGGCTAGAATTATTAGTCTAATTTATTTTTTATATAATACTTTCCATCCAAATCATCGTCAAAATCATCAATTTTAAGAGGTTTGGGTTTTGGTTTACTTGCCGTTGCTTTTTTCTTCCACATTTCATATTTTTCAACGGGCATCTTTTTTTTCATAATTTCTAGAACCTCTTTTTCAACTAGTCCAAATTCTTTTTTGATTATTTCAAAAGGATTCCTTTCTTCCAGGGCTAAAGTAACAAGTTTTTCTGTTTGTTCCCAGTTCAGTTCTTTGCGGCTACTCTTTTTCATCACGCGAAAATTAATTCAAATTGGTTTTAATGATTATATAGATGAATCTATTTATATACCAATATTAATAAAAATTATAATTGGTTGTAATGAAACCATAATTTTTTTTGTAAAAATTATTAGTATTTATTGATGGGTAGGGTTTAGAAATCTATTTTTTATCAAAAATAAATAGTTCATCACTTTTTATTGCTATTCATTAAAAATATGGCAAAAAGAATGAGGATAATTCCTGACCATTGGAGCCAGGTAACGGATTCATTTAGTAGGAGGTACGCCATAAATACAGATACAGGGAGTTCAATAGAAGAGACAATACTCCCTAATCCAATTCCGGTGAGCGGAAATCCAGCATTGAGTAATAATGGTGGTATGATAGTCCCAAAAAGGGATAATACCAAACCCCATTTGTAAAAAATACTAAAATCATAAGCGGTATCTTGATAAAAAAGGCCAAACAACAAGACTATAATAGCGCCTCCAATGAGCATATATAAACTGCGTTGTACCGTGGGGAGTGTGGTAACGATGCGATTGGCAGTAAACATGGTGGTCGTAAATGATGTCGCAGCCAATAAGCCAAAAAGAACCCCTCTCCAGTCCATTTGAAATTGGTTTTCTATTATGTTTGTGGCCAATAATGTTCCTAATAGTACAATACCTACTGCTGTAATTTTTTGTAGAGAAGGCCATTTTTTTAGCAAAATCATTTCAAGTACCACAGCCATCCATACGGTTTGCATTAACAGTACGATCCCAATTGAAACAGGAATGTAGATAACTGATAAATAATAGAATACACTAGTAAACCCCATAGAGGTACCCGCAAGCATTAATTTCAAAATATTGCTACTAGAAGGTTTTGGTACGGACTTTTTGAAAATGTATTTTTGAAAAAAGGAAATGAGTAAGAGCCCAATAATTCCTAAAAGGAATTGAGATGAGGAAACTTCGGCGGTGGTATATCCCTCATTGTAGGCGATTTTGACAAAAGTAGCCAATACGCCATAACTACTTGCTCCAATGCTTACTAATAAAACCCCTTTGAATACACTGTTTTTAAACATTTCTTATTTAAATATGCAGGTAAAGATAGGGGTTTCGTTAGTGAATTAGCAAGCTTTGTTTTTAAAATAAGCCACTCAAAGGTTTGTTTTTGATGCCAATTTTAGTGTAATCGAAATCTAATTTTTGTTGTAAGATAGAAGCATATACACTTCTAAAGTCGATTTCGTATTTCAAATCACCATTATCTAAATCAACTAAATTAGGATTGTTTCCAATAATTTTTCCTTTGTTATTTCCGCCGATGATGAACATGGGCGCTGCTTTACCGTGGTCGGTTCCGTTCTTATTGTCTTTCACACGACGTCCAAATTCTGAGAAAACTACAACGGTAACATTCTGTAATAAGTTGGCTTTCTTTAATTCTTCATAAAAACTATACAAAGAATCGTTTAACTCGGTTAATTTGTTGTTATGAGTAGGCAATTGATTGTCGTGAGTGTCAAAACCATTTAATGAGGTGTAATACACTTTTGAGTTTAAGTTTCCTTTTATCAAACGTGCAATCCATTCCAGGTTTTTACCTAATCCTGTTTTAGGATAAGTCGTTTCGGTGGTAGATTTGGCTAAGGCTTTTTGAATTTCATCTGAACCTTCAACAACCGAATCAGCAATTTTTCGAACAAAATCCAAGGAAGGATTTTTAGACAACTGGGCACTATCTTCAGCCTCTTTTTTTATCTTAAAACGCATGGGGTCTTTAACCGTAATTGCATTAGGTTCTTTCCCTTTTAGAGATAAATTATCGGTGTTGTCTATATTGATTCCAGCAATTGGATTGTGTTCTTTACACTGCAAGTCCAAATAACGGCCTAACCAACCTTCGTTGATGTATTGAGTAGCATCCGAAGCGGTAAGCCAGATTTCTTGTGAGCGAAAATGGGAACGATTAGGCTGTGGATATCCTACGTTTTGAATTACAGATAAATCACCGTTTTGTAACATTTTAGCAAAACCTTTCAGCGCAGGATGAAAAGCCATTCCTTTATCAGCAGCCAGTACGTCTTGTTTTGAAAGGGCAATTTTTGGTCTTAAAAAATAATAATTAGGGTCTTCAAAGGGAATAAACGTATTCAATCCATCATTTCCACCATTGAGTTGTACAAAAACCACACATTGGTCGCCCATAATTAAATTTTGTTGCGTACCAAAGGCATGTAAAAAATCAGGTAGAAGTAAGGATCCACCAGTGAAAGTTCCAGTTAGGGCTAAAAAATTTCTTCTATTCATGATGATGGATTTTTAGATTAATTGAAATTCGGGTAATTTGATAATGGTGTTGAATAATCGTAAAACTGCTTGATCTGCATTTTTTGCTTGGACATCAAAATCATATTTGAGTACCGTTTCGAGATCTTTTTGAGTATTACTTTCCACTTGAAATAACAATCTATCTGTTAATTCCCCAATGATTTGTTTGTTGTCAGCGCCTTTCCATTCTAGCTTGATAGTCGTTTCTTTTACCTTGGCGTTCTCTGCTTTTGAGTAGTCTTTTAAGATACGCTGGTTTAATACTTTGCCATTGGTAAGCAAGTAAGCAAGGTTGTTTCGTTGCAAATAGATTTGCGAGGTTAACCATGATTTTCCGCCATCCCAACCTTTAACATTGGGCTGATTGAATAAATCCATGTTTTGCTGTTTTAAGAAAAAAGCGAGGTAATTGTTGTTTTTTAAATCAATATTTAATTCAGAAACTAATTGAACACTATACTCTAATGGATTTTTTATTTTGGAACCTGCTGTGTTTTTTTCAAATTCCTCTGTGAAAATTTTAGTCAATAACGGTTTTATTTCATAATCTACAGACCTGAAATAATCTCCATAATAGGTTACTAATTTTTCGCTTGGGTCATCATAAATAAACCATTTTAAGATTTTGCGCGTCACAAAGTAAGGTGCATTTTTTTGTTGAAAAATGATATCTACCATTTCGTCCACTTTGAAAATACCTTTTTGTCCAAAATAAGTAATCGTGTCGTTGTCCATAAAGGGCTTGTAGTAAGTCGCTTTTTTGTCGCCAATGCTCAAGCCAGCGAGACCTTTAGCACCATTTTGGATGTCGTCTTCGGTATAATTTCCAATACCAATAGTAAAAAGTTCCAGCAATTCACGACTTAAATTCTCGTTTATTTTTCCTTTTTTATTGTCGTTGTTGTCTAGATAACGCACAACAGCATTGGATTGAACCATTTGTTTGGTAAGTTCTCTAAAGTTACCAAAAGCGTTTTCTCTTAAAATTTGATTGTGCTGATAAATCCAATAATTGTTTTTTACTTTTTGAAAAGTAGCCACATAATGGTTATGCCAGAAACAAACCATTTTCTCTCGTAAGGGAAATTCGTCAGACATCATTTTGTCTAACCACCACGATTTCAGTTCAACGTTGGTTTCAATTCCTTCTTTTAGAATTTGTCTTTTGGCTTCTTGATCCCCGTCTTTTATTTTTTGTCTCACCTCTTTTAACTCAGCCATGGTTTTGGGGCTGTTATCAAGTAAGCTTGGGATTTTTTTGTCAATTGGTGCTTGGAAAGATTGTTCCAAAAATTTTTGTATCCCTAATTTTTCGATTACAGGAGCTTGTTTATTTGAAAAACCTAATCGTAGCGACCACAGCGAATTGCGATTCATAACTTTTTTATTTTTTAGGTTAATAGCACTGTTTTCAAAAAGGCATAAGAGGTCTTTTATAGAACAGTTTTTTTTAATAGGTTGTTCTATAGGATGCTAATTTGCGAAAAAGGTTTAAAGCTTAAGAATTTTTTTTGATAATGCCACTCAAATGTACTTTTAACGCTTGAACGGATATGCTAATTTCCCAAAATGAAAGCCCCAATGAAATCAACAAGCTGAACAAACTAAAACCAAATAAATACAACGCAATTTCTTGTTGGTTGATGTACAAAAGCAACATTGAAAATACCGATAAAAACAAACTACAAACACCAAATAATTGCATGTAACGAATTAGTGTTAGTCTTAAATTAAGGTTTTTAATTTCTAATAAAATGATGCGGCTTTCTTCTTTTTCGTAGGTGTCTTTTAAACTTCTTACAATAGTGGCCACAGTCAAAAAACGATTTGTATAAGCCAATAATATTAAGGAAGTGGCAGAGAATAATAAGGCCGGTGTTTCTATTTGTAAGGTCATGAGCGTCTTTAAATAATTGCGTGTTGCTCAAAGTTCGTGATTCTAATTTAAAAAAAAGCATGTCCATAAAACAAAATGACCTATAGCCTAAAGTTTTCTGATTTTGACTTGCTTAGAATTTTAGGGTAGTTGCTCGATGCTAGTGATACAGATGGGTTCTTTTGAAGTGTGGGGTATTTAAGCTAGTAATTTTTTTATCAAATCCAGGTTGGTGGAGTTGTCATTCTTGATTGTCAAAAAATATTTAGTTTGCCAATGTTGTGTTTTTTGAGCTTGTTTATTTGTGGTAATGTCCCAAGGTGGATAAACTCTAATGCCACGTTTGCCTTCTGTGCTGTTTTGAGTTATTATACCTTTATCCGCTAGAACCGATTTTGGAAAAATAAACTGTCCAAAGTTTTCGTTATACCTAGTTGTAATAATTACAAAATCAAAAGGATCCGTATTGTCAAATGGTTTTGTTATTCCTTTTTTGTTTCGTTTCCAAATCGTTACAAACTGCCCTGTTTTTGTTGGAGTCATTTTAGAAATTCGTTGTTCAATTCTCTTGCCGTTGAGGACAAAAGTACAAGCTCCATATTCTTTGCTTTCTGAGTTTTGTATCAAGTTTTTGAATTCAAAATCACATTTGTCATATACTAATTCTTTTGCGATTTTTAGGTCGCTGTAAATTGAGTTTAAAAGCGTCAAAGTGTTTTCTGTTGTCATTTATGCTGTCACTATTATGTTATTCCGCTTTGCATTGTCAGGAGACTTTGGGGATAATTTCGTTAGTAAGGAACTTTTAAAATTGCGCAAAATCAGAGACGTTTGCGAAGCACTTATAATAATGTTTAGGCACAGTCGAAAAGGGGGGGCTTTTTACAACCTGGAAACTGCACTTTTAAGGCTCTTTATTTTTGAATCCTAAATTCTTGTGGGGGGTGCAACGGCTACGTGTGTTGGCAGATGTAGCTTTATAGTTCGATTTGGATTTTTACTTTTCCTCCAAGTCCTTTTTCAACTATGTCATATAAAGTTTTAAGAGTTAAATTACTTCCGTTATTTTCAATTCTAGATATATATTCTCTTTTTTTTGCAACTAATTCGCCCAATTCAGTTTGCGTCAAATGCTTTTCTTCACGAGCTTTTTTCAAAAGTAAACCAATTTTAAAACCTTGGAATTCTCTTTCAAGTTCGTCACGTCTTTCGGTTCCTTTTTCACCGTAAACATTATTTTTAATTTCTTTCCAACTTTTAGTTTCCATAATTATTTAGATTTTTCATTGTAATATTTTGTCATTAAGCCCAAAGCTTTTTCAATTTCATTTTTTGGTGTTTTCTGCGTTTTCTTTTGAAATCCATTTAACAGAATCACAAGTTTTCCATTGTCAAAGAAACAAAACACTCTCCAGATATTAGAACCAAGTTGGATTCGTGCTTCATATAAGCCGTTTGTTCCTTCCATTGATTTTAAATAGTTTGAAGGAACTCTTTCTAAAGTTTCGATAGCTTCAATTATTTTGAATATTTTATCTTGAACCTTTTTTGGTTGTTCTAAGAGAAAACTTTCAAAGTGATTTTCAAATGCTATAACTTCACGTACTTTCATTTTTTCAAAGGTAACTTAAAAGTTACTTTATTTCCAAATTTTTAGTTGTTTATTTTAGTCCGGCGGTGCTATATCTGCCAACTCATAAATATCTTCAACTCAATTGCGGTAATCGAACTATTTTTAGTCTAGATTTAAGAAATTGAGTTGCATTTCATTTGTTTTCAAATATAATTAAAATTAAGAATTAACTTAAGTTTGCTTTTGATACTTTTCAAAAACATATTCTTTTTTAGACACATTAGAACAGCAAACCGTAATTGAGTAAAATAACCATGATTTTTAGCCCCGATAGCAGTGAAAATCCTCTTGTATGGCGATAGCAAATACAAGAGATTGTAACGAATAGCGGGAGAGTTAATCAATAGAAACCAAATCGTTCTGCTTCAATACAAAAAAAAACCTGCCAGTTTGCACTAGCAGGTTGGTTTTGTTATTCTTGAAGATTCCGAAACAAGTTCGGAATAAGCGATTCACGCCATTTTATGCCATAAAATGGGTTCTCTATTTATTTAATCAATTCAAAACTACGTTTTACGAAGGCAGTCAAGGCTTCACCTTTTAATAAGTTTTGAGATAGTTTAGCCAAATCAAGGGCTTGTTTTACCAAACTTTCTTGAGCGGTTTTATCAGTGTTGTTCAAAATACTGCTGGCCAATTCAGAGTTGGTGTTCACCACTAAATTGTACATTTCTGGCATGTTGCCCATTCCGAACATTCCGCCACCACCGGATTGACTCATTTCTTTCATACGACGCATAAACTCAGGTTGCGTGATGATAAATGGCGCGGCTTGACTGTCCAAAGCTTGTAATTGAACTGTATAGTTTTGTTTTGGAACGATGGCTTCAACAACTGATTTTAAGTTGTTTTGTTCGTCTTCTGATAATTTTGAAATGGCAGCTTCTTCTTTTTTGATTAAGTTGTCAATATGATCAGCATCCACACGAGCAAAAGTCAAATCTTTATTGTCGCTCTCAATTTTTTGAATCAAGTGCGCAATGATAGGTGAGTCTAATAATAGTACTTCGTATCCTTTTTCTTGTGCAATTTCGATGTACGAATGTTGTGCTTCTTTGTTTCCTGCATACAGTACTACGGTTTTACCGTCTTTGTCTGTTTGTTTTTCTTTGATTGCTTCTTTAAGTTCCTCTAACGTGAAGAATTTGTCATCAACGGTTGGGTACAATACAAAAGCACCTGCTTTTTCGTAGAATTTGTCTTCGGATAGCATTCCGTATTCCAACACGATTTTGATATCGTTCCATTTCTTTTCAAATTCAGCACGGTTTTCATTGAAAAGTGATTTTAATTTATCAGCGACTTTACGGGTGATGTAGTTGGAAATCTTTTTCACTGCACCATCCGCTTGTAAGCTAGAACGAGACACGTTCAATGGAATGTCTGGAGAGTCAATAACTCCTTTCAACATCGTCAAGAATTCAGGTACAATTCCTTCTACGTTATCGGTAACATACACTTGGTTTTGGTACAACTGAATTTTGTCTTTTTGGATTTGCATGTCAGCCCCTAATTTTGGGAAATACAAAATACCAGTAAGGTTGAATGGGTAGTCAACATTCAAATGAATGTGAAATAAAGGCTCTTCAAACTGCATTGGGTACATTTCGTGGTAGAAACCTTTGTAATCCTCATCGGTTAATTCTGTTGGCGCTTTAGTCCATGCAGGATTGGTGTTGTTGATGATGTTGTCCACTTCGATAGTCTCAGGAGTATAATCTTCAGGAGCATCTTCTGGTTTAGGAAGTGTTTCTTTTTTGGTTCCAAATTTAATTGGAATAGGCATGAACTTATTGTATTTGTTTAAAAGTTCACGAATTTTAAATTCTTCTAAAAATTCTAATGAATCTTCGGCGATGTGTAAGATGATTTCAGTACCTCTTGAAGTTTTGTCAGCAGGTTCTAATGAAAATTCAGGACTTCCGTCGCAAATCCAGTGTGCTGCTGGCTCGTCTTTGTATGATTTGGTGATAATTTCCACTTTGGAAGCGACCATAAAGGCAGAGTAGAATCCAAGACCAAAATGACCAATGATGCCAGAGTCTTTAGCGGTGTCTTTGTATTTTTCTAAAAATTCTTCAGCACCAGAAAAAGCCAGTTGATTAATGTATTTTTCTACTTCATCAGCTGTCATACCAATACCTTGGTCAATAATGTGCAGTTTTTTGCCTTCTTTGTCAATTTTTACTTCAATAATGGGATTGCCATATTCAACTTGGGCTTCGCCAATACTGATGAGGTGTTTTAACTTAGTGGTTGCATCTGTCCCATTCGAAATTAATTCACGTAAGAAAATCTCGTGATCACTATAAAGGAACTTCTTGATTAATGGGAAGATGTTTTCTACTGAAACATTAATTTTTCCTGTTGTCATATTTAAAATTTTTATAATGGGTTTTACAATCTAAATCGGTTATAGTCAAATAAAATACCAATTGTAATCAAGGTGACAAAATGGCGTACTGAAAATATTGGAATAAAAAAAGGGAATTTTGAAACTTAATTAATAGGGATGGTTGTATCTTTGTGTGAGTTTAACTATAAAATGATATCCTAATGAAAAAAATTATTTTAATCGGCGCTATGTCTTTAATGCTGTTTGCTTGTAAAACAAGTTCGATTACCAATACCAAATTGGATAAAAAATCAGAAGTTGCAATGAAAGGGAACTGGGTCATTACTTCGGTAACCTATCCAGGTTCTGATTATATCAAAGTGAATTCATTTCAACTAGCAGATTCAAAATGTTTTGAAGGAAGTGCTTGGAAGTTGGTTTCCAATAATAATAAAGGAACAATGGATTTAACTAGTGCCAATTGTGCGGCTTTCAGTTCGCCTATTACTTGGTTTGTAAATCAAGAAGGGCAATTTGTCTTGAAAGTTTTAAATGCGGGTGAAAAAGCTAAAAAAGTAAGAGACGGCTATGTCTTGACGGTAGCTAATCAAACAGAAACTTCTTTCCAATTGATTGATAAAATCAATGTAGGAGGAAAAATGACTGATGTTGTGTATCAATTTCAAAAAACAAATTAATTAAAATAAAAAGAGTATGAAAAAGTTTTCAATTATAGCTTTGGCATTGGTAATGTCAGTTGGATCCGTATTTACAAGTTGTGAATCCATTAAAAATACAAATAAAACGCAAAGAGGTGCTGGTATCGGTGCTGTAGCCGGTGCGGTTATTGGTGGCGTTTTAGGAAATAACCTGGGTAAAGGTGGTAATGGTGCCATGGGTGCTGTACTTGGTGGTGTTGTAGGTGGAGTTGCTGGTGGTGTTATTGGTAACAAAATGGACAAACAAGCACGCCAAATTGACCAAGCGCTACCTGGTGCAGAAGTAGAAAGAGTAGGGGAAGGAATCAAATTAGTGTTGAATGAAAATGCAGTACGTTTTGATACCAATAAATCTACTTTGACAGCTACTGCAAAAGCGAATTTGGATAAATTAGTTCCTGTTTTTCAAGAGTATGCTGATACTAATATTACTATCTTTGGTTACACTGATAGTACAGGTTCTGCTGATTATAACTTGAAATTATCAGGAGAAAGAGCGGCTTCGGTAAAAAGTTATTTGGCTTCAAAAGGATTAAAATCTTCAAGATTTACAGTTACAGGTTTAGGAATTGCTGATCCAATTGGTGATAACGGAACTGCTGAAGGTAGAAGTAAAAACCGTCGTGTAGAGTTTGCTATTACTGCAAATGAGAAAATGTTAGAAGACGCGCAAAAAGAAGCGAACAAACAATAAAAACAGCTTTAGCTATAAAGATTAAAAGGATTTTCAAACTACTGAAAATCCTTTTTTTATGAGAACATTTCAAAGATAAGTTGTGCTTTGATATTTGGAAATCTTATAGGGTTATGCACCGTATTTGATGAAAGAAATCTATCTTTGCACACTCAAAAAATAATACATTACAATGCTTCAAGTCCAAAATATATCCTTTGCTTATACGGATAAACCAATCTTAAAAAATATTGATTTCACTATAGAAAAAGGAGAAAACATAGCCGTAATAGGCGAAAGTGGTTGTGGAAAAAGCACGTTGCTAAAATTGATCTACGGTTTGTATGATTTAGATGAAGGAACGATTTTTTGGAAAGAACAGGAAGTGTTGGGGCCTAAATTTCATTTGGTTCCCGGAATGCCCTTTATCAAATACCTCTCTCAGGACTTTGATTTAATGCCTTATGTTACGGTTGCGGAAAATGTAGGCAAGTTTTTGTCTAACATTCACATGGAACAGAAAGAAGCCCGAATTCAGGAATTGTTAGCGATTGTTGAAATGACGGATTACGCTGATGTCAAGGCAAAATATTTGAGTGGAGGACAGCAACAGCGTGTGGCGTTAGCGAGAGCATTGGCCTTAGAACCTGAAATATTATTGCTAGACGAACCGTTTAGTCATATTGATAATTTTAGAAAAAACGCGCTACGTCGCAATTTGTTTTCTTATTTAAAGGCAAAAGAAATTACGTGCTTGGTAGCTACTCATGACAGTACTGATGCGCTTTCCTTTGCTGATAGAACCCTCGTGTTGCATCGAGGTGAAATCATCGATATGGCCGATTCTCAAAGTTTATACGAAAACCCTATTAATAAGTATGTGGCTTCTCTCTTTGGTGAAATCAACGAATTGCAATTGTCAGATCTTGTAGTGGTTGATGGTATCGATGAACAAGTCTTATTGTATCCGCATCAACTCAAAGTTGTTGAGAATGGCTTGATGCAAGTGGTGGTGAAACAATCTTATTTCAAAGGAAGTTATTATCTCATTAAAGCTGTTTTTAACAGAAAGGTTATTTTCTTTGAACACGACACCGCTCTAACACCCAATCAAGAAGTGCGGTTGATGATTGCGTAGTTTTTATTGGATGGAGGCTCATTTTTTCACACCGCAAAGACGCTAAGGCACAAAGATTTATTAGATTTCTTAGATTTATTCAATTTCTCTAATCTGTGTTCCATGATTTACCACAAAGATTTTCACCGAGGGGAAGCCAAGATTGTAAAGAAAAAAATCAGTTTTCATCAGTGTTTTAGCTTTAGCTAATCCGTTTCATCCGCGTCCCATTAAAATCAATTTTAAAATTAAAGTTCATAATTGCATAAAAAGTAGTAATTTGTGTGGTACTAATTTTTTATTCTTACAACTATGTTTCATTCCAAAATATCAGGTTTAGGTTTTTATGTTCCTTCTAATGTGGTGACCAATGATGATTTGTCAAAAGTTATGGATACGAATGATGCGTGGATTCAGGAGCGCACTGGGATTCAAGAACGACGTCATATAGTAAGGGGAGAAGATACCACCACCTCAATGGGAGTCAAAGCAGCTGAAATCGCTATTGAGCGTTCTGGTGTGGCTAAGGAAGCTATCGATTTTGTGGTTTTTGCCACCTTGAGTCCCGATTATTATTTCCCAGGTCCGGGGGTGTTGGTGCAACGTGATTTGGGTTTGCGCACAGTTGGAGCCTTAGATGTTCGTAATCAATGTTCGGGTTTTATCTATGCGTTGTCAGTAGCCGACCAGTATATCAAAACAGGAATGTATAAAAATATTCTAGTTATTGGTTCCGAAGTGCATTCAACAGGTTTGGACATGACTACTCGAGGACGCGGGGTTTCGGTGATTTTTGGTGATGGAGCAGGAGCTGCAGTTTTGAGTCAAGAAACGGATTTGACCAAAGGAATCCTTTCGACACATTTACACTCTGAAGGCGTTCATGCCGAAGAACTGGTTTTGAAAGCCCCAGGAATGGGCGGACGTTGGGTGACGGACATACTCGACGATAACAATCCCGAAGACGAAAGTTACTACCCGTATATGAACGGACAATTTGTGTTTAAGAATGCGGTAGTTCGTTTTAGTGAAGTTATTAACGAAGGCTTGAATGCCAATAATTTAACCGTTTCGGATATTGATATGCTGATTCCGCATCAAGCTAATCTTAGAATCTCTCAGTACATCCAACAAAAATTTGGACTCTCAGACGACCAAGTACACAACAATGTTCAAAAATACGGAAACACCACTGCAGCCTCTGTGCCTATCGCTTTGACTGAAGCTTGGGAACTAGGTAAAATAAAAAAAGGGGATACCGTTGTTTTAGCGGCTTTTGGTAGTGGCTTTACCTGGGCGAGTGCGATTATTAAGTGGTAGATTTTGAGGGTTTAATTGTTTAAGGGTTTAAAAGTTTAAGAGTTTAAGAGTTTAAAGGTTTAATTGTTTAAGGGTTTAAAAGGTAAACGGACGTTTTTGTTTTTAAAGGGTATTTACTGCAATTTTTTTTATTTTGGGCAAGGAGACTTGAGCAATAGTCGACAAGCGGAGCTAATCTCATCCGGTTATGTGTCTGTAGGACTGGAATCAACTACACTAAAATGACTTTTTACGACTTCAAAACCGCATTTTTAAGCCTCGTTATTTTCGCAAACTACAATATAGTACAAAAACAAAGCTCGCTTATCCCGAAGTTTCGGGAGTGGGTGAGAGGCGCAGTCTGTTAGTTCCGGGCGGACCCGCCTTCTCGATTACCAGTAGTGCTAGTTCTTACCATTTGTCATTTTTTATAGCTTCAACAGTATAATCCATTAATGTAATGAAAGTTGTGTCAATAATTTTGCCATTGACTTTATAAGCATTTTTACGAAATTCTTCTCTGTTATTTTTCAAAAGCAGCTGTTCTAGTGAAGTGGTAATTTCTGAGCCTAAACCTAAACCGCCACCGTAAAAAGTAGTACTCATGCCTTTTGAACTCAAATTCCAAATTGTAGCTCGATAACGATTTTCTTTAAATTCAATTTTGAATGAACCGCTGAACTTATTCGTTTCATTCAAAATAATAGGAGTTCCCATATAGGAAAATCCAGCTTTTTTATAATCCATAATTAAATTTGAAAATTCTCCGATGATTGAATTATCAGTTATGCTGGTTATCTTCAGATTGTTCCTATTCTCTATTTCAGTTTTTATTATTTCTTTCGTTTTTGGAGTTTCAAATACTTTATTCCAAGTTACTTGACGATTGCTAAGCGTAAAGTTTTCCATTTGTGCGGATGTAATATTGGAGCAAATTAGTAAGATGACAAAAAAAAATTTATTCATTTTAAAAAAAAATTAATTGGTTTAATGTTTAGTTAAGGGCATTACTGCTAATGTCAGTCTGTGAAAAACTAACATTTATTTCAGTCAAATATAAGTAAATACTTTTATTGTTAGTAAGAAAAGTTGTGTATTTAAGGGTGCGGTATATCACAGGAATTCCTCGTAGTCAAATGATTTTTTCTTTAGAAGTTTTGGGAGCTTAAACGAGCTTGTTTATATGATTATTTTTTAGATCCTAATTTTTTATAGGGGTAGTAAAACGGCTACTTGTGTTAGGGGCAGTTTGTTATTTCTCAAATTCTTTTAGGTATTCAATGATATCATTAGTAACGTTTACAGAATTTGTCATTTTAATAAATGTATCAGGTTGTCTTATACTCAAGAATTCAATCATAAACCAGTATTCATTCAAATGAATTGGTTTTAATTCATTCATTAAGTCACAAGGGCAAGAATGATTTGTTTTAAAAACTTTATCATATACCTGTTCATAATATTTAGAATTTACAGAATCTTCATTTTCCATTTCTGGTACGGTAATTTCAGTTTTGATACTCTCATCAATAAATATTGCTATTTGTTTATTCATTGAATAAGCTATCATAATTTCTGTTATTGTACCAAATTGTTGCTTGTCTTCTAAATATGCAACTAAAAGATTTGATTGCGATATCATTCTAAAATCTGACTGGACTGTTTCTGATAAATAAATTCCTGTGTGATCGCAACCAGCAAACTCGGGATGATAAAAACCAATTTTATTCTTTAGTTTAGAAGAATTTAATTCTAAATCATGTCTCCATTTTGTAATTTCTCCTCTTAAAGCTACAGATGGCATTTTACCAGCAGTGTAGATTTGTAAATCGGTGGAGTTTTTTATTGAATAAATTTGTTCGCTACGTTCTTCATTTTTGAAATAAAATTTGTACAGACTTGGTTCTCTTTTTAATTGGCTTTCGAGCCAATCAATATCGTTTACTAAAATTTTAAATGGAAAGTCTTTTCTTATTCCATCTATCCAATCTACAACGTTTGGCTTCAAAGTATTTGACAGAATAACTAAATAATAATCTATTTTGTGCATTCTAATTTTATTCAGTTCTGAACTTAAATCATCAATCGAAAGATTTGTTTTTACCAATCTTTTACACTGAATTATCCAATTTTGAGTTTCTTTTGAACCAAAGAATAGTTGCGTTTGCTTTTGAGCCGTAATATCACGACCTCGATCGCCTGATCCCCCCATTCTTCTTATGTTATAAAAGCCTTCACTTCTCATTATATCAGAACATAATTGTTCAAATCTTTCAGGAGAAATTTTTTCCCAGTTAACTGTCATTTTTTGATTTTTTTTAAATTGCGCCTAACTTATTTATATCCTCAGTTTTCATTCTCTAATCTGAGCCTATAAAACCAATTTTGGTAAGACAGACTCAATTCTAGTTGCGTTTTATTGCTACGGCTAATATATTCATTTTTTCTTACAAATTTATTTAAGCTAATTTAAAAATAATAACGCCATTTGTAGCCCTGATCGAAGCGGCATCCTCTTGTGCAGCGATAGCAGGCACAAGAGATAGAGCGGAGAGCAGGAACAATCGCAAATAAGGTGCACGAATCGGTCTGCTCCAAAAAAGAAGTAAAGCGTTTGAAATGACAATCGGCTAGGTCAGTTTTCTTTAATTTTCCTTCCCTTAGAACCCTGAACAAATAACGCAGCACTCTTTTCCCATTTGGTCCATAATGCCTATATTTGCAGCCATTAAAAAAGCAACAAAATGACATTATCCGAAATTCTAACGCCTTCTATCCAGAAAGCGGTTCAAGATTTATTTGAGGTTACTATTGAAAAAGTGGAGTTTCAAGCCACTCGTAAAGAGTTTGAAGGCGATATTACGATGGTGATTTTTCCGTTATTGAAATTGGTAAAAAGCAACCCTGTAGAATTAGGAAATAAAATTGGGAACTACTTAGTCGAAAATGTGACGGAGGTAGCCAAATTTAATGTGGTTTCAGGGTTCTTGAATATCGTGATTTCGGATGCGTATTATTTGAATTTCTTCAACGAAATCAAAGCTGTAGAAAATTATGGTTTTGTAACCCCAAGTCCAGATGACAAAGCAGTAATGGTTGAATATTCGTCACCTAATACCAATAAACCACTGCATTTAGGACACGTACGTAACAACTTATTAGGATACTCTGTAGCGGAGATTATCAAGGCTTCGGGTAAAAAAGTATATAAAACCCAAATCATCAACGACAGAGGAATTCACATCTGTAAGTCGATGTTGGCTTGGCAAAAATTTGGCGGAGGCCAAACCCCAGAAACTTCAGGTTTAAAAGGAGATAAATTAGTTGGTAACTTTTATGTGGCTTTTGATAAAGCGTACAAAGAGCAAATCAATCAATTGATGGCGGAAGGAAAAACCGAAGAAGAAGCTAAAAAACAAGCACCTATTATTCTAGAAGCTCAAGAAATGCTTTTGAAATGGGAAGCTGGTGATGAAGAAGTGATTGCACTTTGGAAAACTATGAACCAATGGGTGTATGATGGTTTTGCAGCTACTTATATGGCTATGGGTGTTGATTTTGATAGCTATTACTACGAAAGCAATACTTATTTATTAGGGAAAGATGTTGTCCAAATGGGACTGGAAAAAGGGATTTTTGAAAAAGACCCTGATGGTTCGGTTTGGATTGATTTGACTGCCGAAGGACTGGATCGTAAAATCGTGTTGCGTTCTGACGGGACAGCGGTTTATATGACACAGGACATTGGGACTGCGATTCAACGTGTGAAGGATATGCCGGATGTAGGCGGAATCGTTTACACGGTGGGGAATGAGCAAGATTACCACTTTAAGGTGTTGTTTTTGATTTTGAAAAAACTAGGTTTTGACTGGGCGGCTAACTTATTCCACCTTTCGTACGGAATGGTAGATTTGCCATCGGGTAAAATGAAATCACGAGAAGGAACTGTAGTCGATGCCGATGATTTGATGCAGGAAATGACCGATACCGCTCAAAAAATTTCGGAAGAATTAGGAAAACTCGAAGGCTATTCAGACGACGAAAAAATGAAGTTGTACAAAACCATCGGTTTAGGGGCTTTGAAATATTATATCTTAAAAGTAGATCCTAAAAAACGAATTCTGTTCAACCCAGAAGAATCGGTTGATTTTGCTGGAAATACAGGGCCTTTTATTCAATATACTTACGCCCGCATTCAATCTATCATTCGCAAAGCTGATTTTGATTTTAGTGTCGCTTCAACTGTAGTGGATTTGCATGAAAAAGAAAAGGAATTAATCAAGCAATTGGAGTTGTTTCCTGAAGTGATTCAAAACGCAGCTCAGAATCACAGCCCTGCTTTGATTGCCAATTATACCTATGATTTGGTGCGTGAGTACAACTCGTTTTACCAAGCGGTGCCTATCCTTGGTGAAGCCGAATCAAACAAAAAAATATTCAGAGTGCAACTTTCTAAGCGAGTAGCCGACACGATAGCGGATGCTTTTAGTTTATTAGGGATTAATGTTCCTGAGAGAATGTAATTTTTGATAAAATAAAAGTCTCTAAAAAATCATTTTTCTAGTAAAAGTGGTAAATATTGAGAAGTTAATAAAAAGATTAATTCGGAAGATTTCGGGTTAATCTTTTTTTATGGTTGAAACTAACTGTCGGTGAAATAAGTTACTTTTGATACTACGCAAAGAACGATTCGTGTCTAGTTTGTGCAGAAATGTTTTGAAGTAGTTGTTTTTAAAAAAGAATCCAAAAATTTAATTGTTGTTTTATGAAATTAATGTTTCATCTTCTTCTTTTGTTGTTAGTGCCTATTGGTTATGCCCAAAATAAAGAGGAGTCAAAAGAAAATCAAAAGGTGGTTTTGTCCAAACAAGTGGATTCGGCCAATTCGGCTGTGTTAACGGCCTACAATCAAAAGCTGAAAGTGCTAGAACAACAGCGCGTTGACGATTCCATAAAGCAGGCTAAATTGCAAAGTCAATTAGAGAAACTCAGTACAACAGACAATATTCAGAAATCTAAATTGCTGAATCAGTTAAATGAGATTTCAGAAAAAGAAACCCAACGTTTTGAGGCCAAAAAAAGAGCTATTGATTCTTTGCGAAAAACGGCAAAATCGTTTCCTGTTAAAGGTTTTTTTAGCGACACTTTATTTGTAATCTACAGCAAATTAGGGAGTTTTTCCATCCAAGATAGAGCAGTGGCCATTTCGAATAGAATCGAAAAACTAGCCGAAAATTATCAGTTTAAAAAAGAGTCGCTACAGGTGGTGGAATCGGAGAGTACTGTTGATTTGATTTTTGGCGAAAGCATCATCATCAGTATTTCTGAAAACGATGCTATTTGGAACAATACCACTAAAAAAGCCTTGGCACAAAAATACAAGGGAATTATCGAAGATGCGGTAATTAAGTACCAGTCGGAAACCAGTTTTGAGACTTTGGCCAAAGAAATAGCTTTGGCACTTTTAGTTATTGTGGTGGTTTTTGGAATTATTCGTTTCATTAGAAAAGGATTTGACCTATTGAATGCAAAAATTAGCAGTCAAGAGGGAAAATTGCTAAAAGGAATTACCATAAAAAATTATACGTTGTATGACGCAAGCAAACAAGTTAAGGTGTTTGTCAGACTAAGTAACTTTGTAAAATGGGTATTGATATTATTGGCAATTTATTTGGCTTTGCCTGTATTGTTTGGGATTTTTCCATGGACCAAACATTTTACCTATTCGCTTATCGAATACATCAAAAGTCCTGCTAAAAAAATAGTTCTTGGGGTATGGAATTATTTGCCTAATTTAATTACGATTATTGTAATCGTGTTATTTTTTAAATACGTGCTTCGTTTTATCCATTTTTTGAAATCAGAAGTGGAAAATGAAAAATTACAACTTTCGGGATTTTATCCTGATTGGGCCAATCCTACCTATCAAATCATTAGAGTGATACTGTATGCTTTCATGGGAATTGTCATTTTTCCGTATCTGCCAGGAAGTGATTCGCCCGTCTTTCAAGGGGTTTCGGTATTTTTAGGGGTGTTGTTTACCTTTGGTTCGTCGGGTTCTTTATCGAATGTTGTAGCAGGATTGGTGTTGACGTATATGCGATTGTTCAAAATTGGGGATAGAGTTAAAATTGGAGAAGTTTTTGGCGATGTAATCGAAAAATCGATGTTGGTTACCCGAGTGAGAACGACCAAAAATGAAATTATTTCTATACCCAATTCGACGGTAATGAATAGTCATACGATTAATTATAGCAGTGACGCTCCTACAAATGGTTTGATTTTGCATACCACGGTAACCATAGGCTATGATGTGCCTTGGAAAAAGATGCATCAAACCTTAATAGAAGCCGCTGAACGTACTGAATGGATTCAGAAAACACCTGCTCCATTTGTTTTGCAAACCAGTTTGGAGGATTTTTATGTGTCGTATCAAATCAATGCCTATACCAAAGAGGTGAGTAAACAAGCACTGATTTATTCGCTATTGCATGCCAATATTCAGGATTGTTGTAATGAAAATGGTATCGAAATATTGTCACCGCACTATAGAGCAGCAAGGGATGGAAGTCATACCACAATTCCTGAGGATTATTTGGATAAGAACTATCAAGCGCCTAAATTTAATGTGACGGTATCTAAAGAGGAATAATTATGAATGAATCGATTGAAAAATATTTATTTGACCCCACAGTAGGCAAAATTTCTACCATAGTTATTGGGATTGTTGTTATTTGGCTCGTTGTGCGCTTGATACAACGCAATTTGTTGTCAAGGATTCAGGGGAATGACAATAGTTATAGGGCTAAAAAGATTAGCAATTATGCGGGTTATCTATTAACTATTGTGTTGGTTACTGTAGTTTTCAGTGATAGACTTGGTGGTTTAACAGTAGCTTTAGGAGTTGCAGGTGCGGGAATTGCTTTTGCCTTGCAAGAGGTGATTGCTTCCTTTGCGGGTTGGCTAGCCATTATGTTTGGCGATTTTTATAAAACAGGTGATCGTGTGCAGCTGGGAGGTATCAAAGGCGATGTGATGGATATTGGAGTTTTGCGCACTACCATCATGGAAACAGGACAATGGGTAGATGGCGATTTGTACAACGGAAGAATCGTTTTGATAGCCAATAGTTATGTGTTCAAAGAACCGGTTTTTAATTATTCTGGGAATTTTCCGTTTTTATGGGACGAAATAAAAGTACCTGTTCAGTACGGTAGCGATTATGAAAAGGCTAAGACTATTTTGTTGGAAATAGGAAAAAATGTAGCTGGAGATTTGACCCAGCAATCGCGAGAAAAATGGAGCGAAATGCAAAATAAATTTCGATTAGAGGATGCGCAAACAGAACCTATGGTTTCGCTTATTGCAAATGATAATTGGGTGGAATTTACCTTGCGTTATGTGGTGGGGTATAAAAAAAGACGGGCCACTAAAACCGAATTGTTTACCCAAATTTTGAGTGCTTTTGAAGCGACAAATGGAGCGGTTAAATTTGCTTCGGCCACTTTTCATCTGGTGGAAGCGCCTGATTTGAATGTGAATATCAAAAAATAGATTTCTTATCAGCAAGATGAAATAAGGCGACTTCAAACTCGTTTTGAGGCAGTTTTTTTGTTTGTCTTTGAAACTTAGAACCTTTGTACCTAAGGAACTTTGTATTATCTTTGCACTTCCTAAAAAACAACAATAACATGTTTGATAATTTAAGCGATAAACTAGACAAAGCCTTTCATATACTTAAAGGACACGGAAAAATCACCGAAGTAAACGTTGCAGATACCTTGAAAGAAGTGCGTCGTGCCTTACTTGATGCCGATGTGAACTTTAAAATTGCCAAAGATTTTACGGCTCGAGTAAAAGAAAAAGCCATTGGTCAGGATGTATTAACGACATTACAACCAGGTCAGTTGTTGGTGAAATTAGTCAAAGACGAGTTGACTGAGTTAATGGGTGGAGATGTTGCAGGAGTCAATCTTTCTGGAACTCCTTCCGTAATTTTGATGTCAGGTTTACAAGGTTCTGGTAAAACGACTTTCTCTGGAAAGTTGGCGAATTATTTGCAAACAAAAAAGAGTAAAAAACCACTTTTGGTGGCTTGTGATATTTATCGTCCTGCTGCAATCCAACAATTGTATGTAGTAGGAGATTCGATTGGTGTTGAGGTGTACTCAGAACCAGAAAATAAAAATCCAGTTGAAATAGCTCAAAACGCTATCAAGCATGCTAAAGCCAATGGTTTTAACGTGGTGATTGTCGATACCGCTGGTCGTTTGGCAGTAGATCAAGAAATGATGGACGAGATTGCTCGTGTTCACGATGCGATTAAACCACAAGAAACCTTATTTGTTGTGGACTCGATGACCGGTCAAGATGCGGTGAATACGGCTAAGGCTTTCAATGATATCTTAAATTTTGACGGGGTTATCCTAACGAAGTTAGACGGAGATACTCGTGGTGGTGCGGCGTTGTCTATTAAAACAGTCGTTAACAAACCGATTAAGTTTGTAGGTACAGGTGAAAAAATGGATGCTATTGATGTATTCTATCCTGTGCGTATGGCTGAACGTATCCTTGGAATGGGAGACGTTGTTTCGTTAGTGGAAAGAGCACAAGAGCAATTCAACGAAGAAGAAGCCAGAAAATTACAAAAGAAAATTGCTAAAAATGAATTTGGTTTTGACGATTTCCTAACTCAAATTCAGCAAGTGAAAAAAATGGGTAATATGAAAGACTTGGTCGGAATGATACCAGGTGCTTCAAAAGCCATGAAAGATGTAGAAATTGAAGACGATGCGTTCAAACATATCGAAGCCATTATCTACTCGATGACACCAATTGAAAGAAAAAAACCTGCAATAATTGATGTGAAACGCAAAGCCCGAATCGCGAAAGGTTCAGGAACCAAAGTGGAACAAGTAAATCAATTGATGAAACAGTTTGACCAAATGAGCAAAATGATGAAGATGATGCAAGGGCCAGGAGGTAAAAACCTAATGAAAATGATGGGGGGTATGAAAGGCGGAATGCCGGGTGGAATGCCAGGAATGAGATAATAATTAGTTCAAGGTTTAAAAGTTTAAATTAGTTTAAAGTTTTGAACTCCAATTTTTAATATTACCTTAATTGTTCTATGAAGTTTATTTTAAAATCATTCAAGATTTTAAACTTCTAAGCTTCTAAACTTTAAACAAAAAAACAATGCAAATACTAGACGGAAAAAAAACATCAGACGATATAAAAAACGAAATTGCTGCTGAAGTGCTGCAAATGAAGGCTAATGGAGAAAAAGTACCTCATTTAGCTGCCGTAATTGTTGGGAATGATGGTGCCAGTTTGACTTATGTAGGAAGCAAAGTGCGTTCTTGCCAACAAATTGGTTTTGAATCTACCTTAGTGAGTATGCCAGATACCATTACAGAGCAAGAGTTATTGGATAAAATCCACGAATTGAACACAGATGATAACCTAGACGGATTTATCGTTCAGTTGCCATTGCCTAAACATATCGATGAAGAAAAAATTCTTTTAGCTATCAACCCTGAAAAAGATGTAGATGGTTTTCATCCAACTAATTTTGGACGTATGGCGCTTGAAATGGAAACGTTCTTGCCTGCTACTCCGTTTGGAATAATGGAATTGTTAGAGCGTTACAAAGTAGAAACTTCAGGAAAACATACCGTTGTTATTGGTCGTAGTCATATTGTGGGACGTCCTATGAGTATTTTGTTAAGCCGCAAAGGATATCCTGGGGATTCCACAGTTACATTGACACACAGTAGAACTAAAAACTTGGCAGAATATACCAAAAATGCCGATATTATCGTTACGGCATTGGGAGTGCCAGAATTTTTAAAAGGAGATATGGTCAAAGACGGTGTTGTGATTATCGACGTGGGAATTACCAGAGTAGAAGACGCTTCAAACCCTAAAGGCTATGTGATTAAAGGGGATGTTGATTTTGCTGAGGTAAGTCCAAAATCATCGTTTATAACGCCAGTTCCCGGAGGTGTTGGTCCAATGACCATAGCCATGTTGCTTAAAAACACACTTTTGGCTCGAAAAATTAGAGCCAGAAAGAATCAATAAATTTAAAACCTGCTCCTCAAGCAGGTTTTTTTTATGTATGTTGTTTTTTTAATTTCCTATCCTTTTTTACAATAAAAAAAATATCTTTACGGGGCTTGTTTGGAGCAAAAGCATCGGGCTTTTTTAAAATATTGTCCCGCTTTCCGCTTCAATCTTATGGTGGCATAAGGCCGCCACCATAAGGATTTCCGCTTCAATCGGGGCTAGAAACAAGCATTTAGAGTTTTTAAAACATAAATAATAATTAATTATAAACCCTAATTTTATCGTAATGGATTATCCAACGTTACAAAACACCCAAATCAATTCGGTTCCCTTTGTCTTTATTGATAACAAAACCGTATCTTATCCTGTAGCGCCACTTGTATCGGCTAAATTTTATGAAGTTAATGGTGTTAAAACATTAAAAATAAGAGTGACCTTATACATCGATTCGAATGTGACTACCAATCCTAGAGTCGAAACGCCTACCGAAAACGGAAACCAATTAGAATTGTATTTTGATTATGATTATACAGAGGAAATACCAACAAGTTGCAACGTTTGGTATGTAGAGCTAGATTATACTTCAGCAACCGTTGCTAATATTGAAACCGTAGTGTCTTACCTCAAAGATCTTGATCCAGAAACTTCTCGAGCAACAAAAACTACTCCTTAAATAAAGAACAAACTAAGTAATAAAAACGTTCCATTAATTTTTTAATTGAACGTTTTTTTGATTGTCAACAATTAATATTCTGATTTTGAAAAGTAAACTGCTTATACTAATGCTTTTAATGTTTTCATTTATTCTTTTCGCTCAAGAAGAGAAATCGGAGGCTGTATTTTTCGCTGCCATTAAAATGAAATCAAAAGAATATAAAGAGAATACCAATTTTGTAAAAGCACAATACTACTACCGCCAAAAAAAATGGAATTCGGTTTTGTTCTATGCCATGAAGCAACTGAATGGGAATACAAATCAGGAAATTGCTGATTATTGCCATTTTTTTAGAGGTTTTGCCTTTATGCATTTACATCTTTACAAACAAGCTAAGGAGGAATTTAATTTAGTTTCAAATAAATTTCAATTTTATGAATTGTCTCAATATAAATTAGGACAGGCAATGACTGAATTAAGAGAATTTAAAGAATCATTAGCCATTTTAAAAGAGATTGAAAATTTAGGAGATAAAATACCAGCGTCTATTGATGTTATAAATTTAACGGTTGATATAGGACTTTGTTATTTGTTTTTAAAAGAGTTTGAAAAATCAGAAGACTATTTTTTAAGAAGTATTGCATTAGCCGAAAGAGGTACTAATTTAAAAATGCTTTTCAGTTGCTATAATGATATTGCCAATCTTTACTACGAACAGTATTTGGATGCTAAAGCCATTCCTTATTTTGAAAAAGCCTACCAAATAGCAAAGAGAATTGATGGCGGAATCGGAATTAGCAGTAGAGAAACAGCTGCTCAAAATATGGCTGTGGTCGAAGAAAATAGATTCAATTATAAAGCTGCTTTGAAGTATCTCAAAGAACGATATAAATTGAAGGATTCGATGAATAATCAAAATAAAATTTGGGAAACTGCTCAAATAGAAAAGAAATTTGCCATCAAACAAAAACAAAAACAGCTAGATTTACTTGCTGCCGAAAAACAACTAAGAGAAACGGAACGAAACAGCTTGCTCTTTTCTTCGGGTTTATTGGTGATGTTGTTAGGAACAGGAGTTTATTTTTATCGTCAAAAAGTTAAAACCAACAAAATCATTTTAGAACAGAAAGCCGTTTTAGACGATTTGAATGCGACCAAAGATAAATTGTTTTCGATTGTGAGCCATGATTTGCGTTCTTCTGTAAATGCTTTAAAATCCAGTAACTCCAAGCTTCAAAATAGTTTGGCTACCAAAAATTACGAGGCGCTGGATACCCAATTAATTACCAACAATGCCATTGCTACTGGAGCCTACAATTTGTTAGATAATCTCTTGAATTGGGCTTTGTTGCAAACCCAACAGTCTTTTTTCTATCAAGAATCAGGACATTTACAAACATTAGTTAAACATGTTACGTTCAATTACGAACCCATAATGCTCAACAAATCAATCACTTTCAAACAGCTTATTCCAGCATCTGTTTTTGTATTTGTAGATGGGGATTCCTTCAAAATTATCCTTCGCAACTTGCTTGACAATGCCATAAAGTTTTGTCCCGAAAACGGGAATGTTTCTATTTATACAAGAGCAACTGAGGATGGATTTTCTCATTTGGTTATCGAAGACACGGGAACTGGAATGACCGAAAGTAAGCGTCAGGAATTATTAGCACCTACAGTGCTATTGTCCAAAAAAGGTAAAGAAGAAGGAGTAGGTACAGGTTTAGGGATGCAATTGTGTAAAAGTTTGATTCAGAAAAATGGCGGTCAATTTGATATCGAAACGAAGTTAAATCAAGGTACTAAAATGATTGTGATGTTGCCCATTGCCAAATAATTTTGAATGTTTACCTCTAAAAGCATTTTTAAATAGTGTTGTAGTTTGTCGATGAATACCTATATTTGTTGGACTTGTAAACGAATACCTCCAAATCACAAGGGACAAAAATATGGAAAACATCAATGTTTTAATTATTGAAGATACTATAGCTGAAAGCGAAACTTTGGTTGAGGTTTTAGAGCAACATCATTATACTATAGTAGGAGTCGCTCAAACCTATAGCGAAGCCTTACAATTATTTTATGCTAATCCTGTTGATATTGTAATCATAGACGTATTCCTGAATGGACAGCCAGAAGGGATTAATTTTGCCGAGACCATTAACGTAGTTCCTGATAAATTAAAGCCCTTTGTTTTTTTGACTAGTTCTAAGGATAGGCAAATTTTTGAAAGAGCCAAACTGACAAAACCGTTTAGCTTTCTGATGAAACCATTTAACGAATTGGAAATCCTCTATGCATTGGAGATGGCTGTCGAAAAATTTTATGAGCAACCCAATGTTTTTTTGAGTGAAGACCAAAATACAGTGGTTACTAATGAATTTCTTTTTATCAAAAAGAATAAATCTTTGAAAAAAGTCCAATTCGTAGATATTTTGTATGTAGAGGTGGAAGATAGGTATTGTAATATTGTCACGGAGTCTGAAAAATTTGTGGTGATGATGTCTTTGACCAAAATAATGGAACTTTTAGACCCAAAAGTATTTAGTCGTACCCATCGAAATTTCTTAGTCAATGTGGAAAAAATTATTGAGATTGTCCCTCAAGATAACTTGATTCTTTTACAAAATAATCACCAGGTGTTGTTAAGTGATAAATACAAAGAATTTGCCAGTCAGTTTCGTATTTTGCGCTAACAGTTGAGTAATGCAATTTAAGAATGTCGTCCCAAAAGTAAGGACGACTTTTTTTTTGGATTGAAGTGTGTCATCACCTAAATAATACCTCTCATAGCAGTTTTTAGACGTCTTATGCCATTTGTTTTATACCTGCAGTTTTTCTAAAGTATTTTTAAAGAAGATTTCAGTAGCTACTAGCAATTTGACTGATTTATAAGTGCAATACGTATTGAGAAAAGTTTTTTAACGCAAGTTTTTTAGCTTTTTTCAGTCTAAATAATTAGAATGTGTATAAAATGAAAAAAAACGTGTTACATAGAGTAGGGCTCTATCGGTTTATTCTCAATATTGGAGTTTTGAACAGTATTAGTATTATGAGTACTATTATTTTGGTTCTTGCCTTTTTTATACTTTGCTTGGAATTTTTATTGCTATCGTAAACTATACTGATTAAACATTTTTGAGTTGCATTTGCTTAGCAATGGTTTCTTCTAAATTCTTTAGGACAATTGGCTTGGTGATAAAATCATCCATACCACTTGCAATAGCTTTGGTTTTGTCTTCATCAAAGGCACTGGCGGTAACCGCAATTATCGGGATGTTGTTTATTTTGTATTTTGTTAAATTATGTATTTTATTAGTTGCTTCAAATCCATCCATTTCGGGCATGTGTAAGTCCATAAATACAATGTCATAATCGTTTTCTTTGAACAATGTTACCGCTTCTTTTCCATTATTAGCAATTTCAGAAGGGATGCCCAATTTGTCTAAGAGTTTTCGTAGTACTTTTTGGTTGATGATGTTGTCTTCTACAATCAAAGCTTTATGAACAATTAAATCCTGTGGTGGAGATGTTGTTTGGTGTTTTGTTTCTTCTAAGAGAGCGTTGATATCTAATTGGAAAGGAATATCAAAGCTAAAACTGGAGCCACCCCCCTCAAGAGCGATGATGCTGAGTTTATTACCTCCCATCAATATGATGAGTTGATTTGAAATGGTTAATCCAAGCCCTGTGCCACCGTATTTTCGAGTAGTACTTAAATCAGCTTGTTCAAAAGCTAAAAGCAGCTTTTCTGTTTTTTTGACATCAATACCAATTCCTGAGTCCATAACTTTAAAATTCAGGTACTGTATGTTGTCTTTTTTACGTAACAATTGCACTTCAAGTCTCACCTCACCTTCGGAAGTAAATTTAATGGCATTGTCCAATAAGTTGATCAATACTTGTTGTAACCTTAAATTATCACAAAGTATCGCATTTGTGATTTGGTCATCAAAATGAAAATGCAGGGTGATGTTTTTATCTTTGATTCGGTATTCGAATAATCGGATTAATTTAGAAAGTTCTTTTTTTAGATGGATAGGGTGTTCTTCTAACTTCATTTTGCCCGCTTCCATTTTGGAATGATCCAAAATCATATTAACAATTCCTAACAAGTGATCGGCACTATGCTCTGCAATTTCAATATATTCCGTTTGTTCGCTATTTAATGGGCTCGTTTTTAAAATGTTCAACATCCCGATTACTCCATTGAGAGGAGACCTAATTTCATGACTCATATTAGCAAGAAACTGCGTTTTAAATTTAGCGGTGTTGTGTGCTGCCTCAGTATTTTTTTCTAAGAAGTCGAGGTTTTCCGTCAGTCTTTCCTTCAACACATTATAACTTTTTAGCAAAAAATCGACTTCCTTGATGGTAGATTGGTGTTGAATAGGGGTTGTGTTTTTTTTGAAATTAGAAACAATAAAATTGGAAATATCCAATGAAAGTAGTTTGATGTCCTTTGTGAAATATTTTGAAAGATAAAAGCACAATACGAGTGCAATTACAATCATCAGTAAAGTTTGCGCCAGTTGGAAATAAAACAAAGTGTTTTTTAAATGGATGATTCTGTTTTCATTGTGATTGATAATCCGTTCAAACAAAGTTTCGATTTCGTCATTCAACTGATTGATTTTTCCATTTAAACCTTGGTTGTAGTTGTCTCCCAAAATACTGCCTAGCGTGACCAACTCATTGAAATAAGTTTTGTACGCTTTTATGGTTTCTTTGGTGGTGATGTCAATTTCATTAGAGTTGATGGTGTTGTTGTAAAGTGTCTCAAATTTTTTGATGTAAGTTTTTTCAGAACGTAAAAGATAGTCTTTTTCATGGCGACGAAATTGTAAAATTATGGCACTTTTTAATTTTTTTTCATTTTCTAAAAGATGGGCTTTTTCACGCATTTTACCTTCTATGCCATAGTCTTTAAAACCGCGTATTAAGGCAATTTCTTTGTATTTAGCCACGGTTGAGGTAAGACTGTCAATTTTGTTGAACAAACTTAACAAGTCCTTTTTGTTGGTTTCGATATGAAGTTCCTCTGATTCTTTAAAAATCAAGTCCACTTCGACGCGTTGCTTCTTTAAATTGCCAATGTATTGATGAAGGTCTTTCTGATTATTTTGAACATAGAAATTTTTCTCCTTGTAGCCGTAGAGTAAAAAAGTTTGGAAACGTTTGATATTAGCACTGAAATCTTGTGAAACGCGATACGATTTATAGCTAAATTCATTAAGATGGTCAATTTTTCGGTCAATTGTAAGGTAAACTAAAAACCAAATAATGATTAATAGAATCATCACCGTGAATGATAGAAAAATTTGAATTCTAAAATCACGAATATTAGGTAGTGAAAATTTCAATGGAGGTATTTTAAATTATGCTAACAAATTTAAAGTCCTCGTGACGAAATCAGATTAATATAATTCGAATAAAAGGTTAACGAATTGTTTTTATTTATAATCGAAATAGGTTGAAATTATGTTCTAAATAAAGGGAAGCTTAAACTTCCCTTTATCAATTCAATTGGTTTTTAATAATCCCCTCTTCTCTTAAACCTCGGATCATTTTTTTTGATGAAATCAGCTTTTCTTTTAGTGGGTTCAATTTTAGGCAAACTGGCTTCTTCTGTTTTGCTTGAAGGTTCTATTAATTGATTAAGTTCTTTGATTTCAGCATCAGTCAAATCACGGTATCGCCCTACAGGAACATCCAATGAAATATTAATAATTCGGATTCGTTTCAAAGCGGTAACTTCGTAACCTAAATATTCACACATACGACGAATTTGACGATTCAATCCTTGAGTCAAAATGATTTTAAAGGTGTATTTAGAGATTTGTTCCACCTTGCATTTTCGCGTAACTGTATCCAGAATGGGGACACCATTACCCATGCGTTCGATAAATCTATCGGTAATGGGTTTGTTAACAGTAACGGTATATTCTTTTTCGTGGTTGTTTCGAGCGCGGAGAATTTTATTGACAATATCTCCATCATTAGTCATAAAAATCAACCCCTCGCTGGCTTTGTCTAATCGTCCAATTGGAAAAATACGTTTGGGATAATTGATGTAATCTACAATGTTGTTTTGTACTTCTAAATTGGTCGTACATTCAATACCCACAGGTTTATTGAAAGCAAGGTAAACTGGTTTTTCCCGACTTTCCCGAATCAATTTGCCGTCAATACGTACTTCGTCATCAGGAGCTACTTTGGTTCCTAATTCTGGAACAGTGCCATTAATAGTAACCCTTCCTTGTTCTATGTATTTATCGGCTTCACGTCGAGAACAGAATCCTGTTTCGCCAATGAATTTATTGAGTCTTTTTAGATTATCTTCCATGGTGCAAAAATAACAAAATTAGTTCGTTCCTTGTTTAGGATAGATAAAAATGAAAGGTTTAAATTAAGGGATAACTTCTTTGTTATTTTGTTTCAAATAAAAAAGAGATTACTTGGTGGTAGAGCGCTTCGTCATGTAAGGCATGACCCAGGCCTGTTGTTTCAATAAAAACAGCATTTTCCCAAGCCGTAGCAATTTTTTTCCCCTCGTCAAAAAGCACAATCGTATCGTGGATGTCGTGGGCTATAAGTCCCTTGGTTTTGATTTTAGAAGCAAAATGTTTTCCTGTAAATTCATCTAGTTCTTTTTGGAATACGTTAGCGTATTTTACTTCAAGTCCTTTGATAATTGAGGATTTTAAACTAAGTAAATCGGTGTAATTGTAAAGAATGGTTTTGAATTCATCAGGTGCGCCTAAGATAACCGTCTTTTCAATCGAATGGTTTTCATAATGAGATTGGTAATACAAACTGGTTTTACCACCAAAGGAGTGACCAATAAGGTATTTAGGTTGGTATTCTTGTACAAGAACGTTTATCCATTCCGCATATTTAGGAATAGAAAATTCTGTTCCGCTTGATAGTCCATGCGCAGGAGCATCTAATGCTACGATGGTGCTGCCTGTAGCTTGTAAATAAGGCAAAGTTTTTTTCCATCTCGAGGAGTTGCTTTCCCAGCCATGAACCAAAAGGATAACAGTGTCGTTTCCTTCCCAAAGGTAAGTAGCAATGTTTTCGCCTTTATGAGTAATGGATTTAAAAGTGGCTTTTGCAAGCGTTTTGGGTAATTGTTGGGGGTGTAGTTTTCCTTTACGAGGTTGGCTAAAAAGGGCAAATGCCAACTGATTCGCTTTTTCGGGAAAAGCAAAACTTAATAAGTTAAGGTATAGTCCAATGGACTTAGTAAAGATAAAATAAAATACTTTTTTCATATAAAAAAGCCACGCTTTGAGGCGTGGCTTGTATGATTTTTAGAAAGTGGCAAATAAATTTTCCATCTTTTCTTTTTCTTCTTCAGCAAGTGAGCTATCTACTAAGATTCTTCCTGAATGTTCATCAGTGATGATTTTCTTTCTTGAAGCAATTTCAACTTGAGTTTGCGGTGGGATAGTAAAGAAAGAACCTGCAGAAGCACCTCTTTCGATAGAAACAACAGCTAATCCGTTGCGAACACTAGAACGAATACGGTCATAAGCAGCTAATAAACGAGGCTCAATTTGCGCTCTGAACTCTTCTGATTTTTCCATCAAAAAGGATTCTTCTTTAGCCGTTTCTGATAAAATAGAATCCAATTCCGCTTTTTTATGTTTTAAGTGGTTTGATTTCAATTCAAGTTTTTCCTTAGATTGAGCAATAACCTCTTTTTTATGTTCGATAGACGCTTTCATTTCTTTGATTTGCTTTTCAGCTAATTGAATTTCAAGCTCTTGGAATTCAATTTCTTTTGTCAAAGAGTTGAATTCACGGTTGTTACGAACTGTTTCTTGTTGTTTGGTGTATTTTTTTATAGACTCTTTGTGTTCTTCAATTGCAATCTTTTTTGCTTTGATTTGCTCTTCAATAACTTCAAGATCGCCTTTTAATTTTTCAGAACGTGTAGTTAAGCCTGCCACTTCATCTTCTAAATCCTCTACCTCAAGAGGAAGTTCTCCTCTCACGTTTCTAATTTCGTCAATTCTAGAGTCGATTAATTGTAAATCATAAATCGCTCTTAATTTTTCCTCAACGCTTAATTCTTTCGTATTCGTCATATTCTATAAGTACTTAACTGGATTTGTATTTTCTTCGGATAAAATGATGGCAAAATTAAGTATTTTTTTTCTAAGATAATCAACAATATAGTTTTTTGTATAACGTTCTGATTCAAAATGTCCAATATCTGCTAAAATCAGTTGGTTTTCGGCCTCATAAAACTGATGGTATTTTAAATCAGCAGTTAAGAAGATATCGGCACCTGCTTTGATAGCGTTTTTAATAGCAAAACTACCCGAGCCACCCAATACGGCTACTTTTTTAATTTTTTTTCCTAAAAGTGCCGAATGTCTGATGCCTTCGGCTTGTGTTTTTTCTTTTACAAAATACAAGAACTCTCTGCCTTCCATAGGCGTTTCGAGTTCGCCAATCATCCCTAAGCCAATATTTTGATGTGTGTTTTGAATGTCATAAATTTCATAAGCCACTTCTTCATAAACATGATTTGTAAATAAAGCGTTCAAAATTTTAGATTCTAAATGCTTTTCGAAAGTCACTTCGATTTTGATTTCTTCATTTTCTACAAATTCAAATCGTACTCCTATTTCGGGATTACTATTTTCGTTCCCCATGTAGGTTCCAATTCCTTTGGAGTTAAAACTACAATCCTCATAATTACCGATATTTCCAGCTCCTGCTTCAAATAAGGCGTTTCTAACTTTTTCGGCGTTTTCAGGAATAGTATAGGTAACAAGTTTTCGAATGAAGTTAGGTTTTGGAATTAATATTTTACAATTCATAAGACCTAAAGTATTGCAGAATATTTTATTGACGCCTTCTTGATGATTGTCCAGCGCGGTATGAACAGCGTAGATAGCGATGTCGTTTTTGATGGCTTTAATAATGGCTTTTTCAACATAATTTTTACCAGTAATTTTCTTTAACCCGGAAAAAAGAATTGGATGAAAACAAACGACCAAATTACAGTTGTTTTTGACGGCTTCATCGATGACACTTTCCAATGCGTCATGACAAACCAAAATTCCTGTAGCTTCAGTGGCTGGATTACCTACTAATAAGCCTACATTGTCAAAATCTTCTGCATAGCTCAAAGGAGCCATTTCTTCAAGTACGGTAAGGATTTCGTTTATTTTCACAGTTTGGGATTTATAAGGTTAACATCTAAAATCAAATGAATGGCGCGTATCAGTTCAAAGATAAATTATTCTATTTTTGTAAAATGAAATTTATTAGAAAAATTCTTTTTCCTTTTGCTTTGTTGTACGGACTGATTACGGCTATTCGTAATTTTTTATTTGACAAAGGGATTTTAAAAGCGACTTCTTTTGATGTGCCTGTTATTGCAGTTGGAAATTTAAGTGTGGGTGGGACTGGGAAAACGCCTCAAATTGAAAACTTAGTTCGACTGCTAGGGGATAAATACAAAGTAGCCACTTTGAGTCGAGGATACAAACGGCAATCGAACGGTTTTGTTTTGGCTGATGCCAATGCCAATGCGTTGATTCTCGGAGATGAACCCTATCAGTATTATCAAAAATTCCCTCATATTCAAGTAGCAGTTGATGCGGATCGAACTAACGGCATTCAACAATTGCTCTCGCAAATTGATAAACCAGAAATTATTTTGCTAGATGATGCCTATCAACATCGAAAAGTGAAGGCAGGATTGTATGTTTTGCTTACCGCTTATGGCGATTTGTACGTTGATGATGCGGTTTTGCCAATGGGAAATTTAAGAGAGTGGCGGAGTGGTGCGAGCCGAGCAAAGATAGTTGTGGTAACTAAATGTCCCACCAATCTTTCTGTTGAAGAACAAAAGCAAATTGAAGAAAAACTGCAGTTGTTGTCTAGTCAAGAGTTGTATTTTTCTACGATAGCGTATGATACGATGGTGTATGGTAAGTCGGGACAATTGGAAGTAAAAGAACTTACAAACAATGATTTTGTTTTGCTGGCAGGTATTGCCAAACCAAAGCCTTTTTTTGAATATTTAAAAAATCAAAGTACTCTCTGTTTGACCTATCCTGATCATTATCATTTTTCAGATAGTGATTTGTTAGAAATTGAAACAAAGACCCAAGGAAAAAGGATTGTTACTACTGAAAAAGATTATGTGCGTTTGAAGGATAGTATTTTGCAAAATCAATTGTATTATTTACCTATAAAAAGTAAGTTGTTAGGGAAACAAACTCAATTTGAAACCACAATTAATCGTTTCGTCGAGCAATTTGATATCCGTGGGTAAGCTTCAATAAAAAAATCAACCCTATCAAATGAATGATAGAAGTTGATTTTTAAAGGATTATAAAAAATGTTCTTGTATTTTAATTTCATACTTGAAAAATATACAAGCTTGTCTCCGTATTTGTGGTATTTATGAGTAATTTGATTTTTACAATCAATTTTTATAATTTAAATCCGTAAGCCAAACGCAATGCAATTTGATTGGTGTCGTATTCAGTGTACCCTTCGTAACGCAAACTTACATCAATGTATTTAGTAGCGTATCCAATTCCGGGAGCAAATAAGTACGTGTGTTGGTTTACTTTATTTGTTACCGCAAAAGCACCACCTACTTCACCTAATACATAAAATTGGTCTTCCCAAACAAAGGCTTTGAAACCTGCTTTAACAGGAATGATACCAAGATCTTTTCGGTCGTTGCTGATGAATAAATTTGTAAAACCTGACGTCAGAATCAAAGATGTTTTTTTGGATAAATCATATTGTAATCTTGCATCGGCACCTAAGGCGTAATTGTAAAAGTCTTCGTTAGTGGGTACTCCAGCATTAAGACCAAATCCTAAACGGAAACCTTGGTCGTAATCAGAGGTCATTTTATCTTGAGCAAATGTAGTTGTGCAAAAAAATAGGGCGAGTCCTGCCAAAGCTGCGTTTTTGAATTTAAATGTCATTTTCATAATATTTGATTTAGATTAATAATAATAGGCGTTGATTGATGTATTACGCCAATTTGATTGTGTATTGGCAAATTTAGAACATTGACTCAACCTCTATTTATAAGATTTATTGATAATGTTGTATAATTTTTAGATTCATTTGATAATATGGACGGGATCACTTAAAAGTTCGATTTCCTATCGAATATAAAAGCATCTGCTTACCTTTGCCTTCGGAAAAAAAATAATACGTGACTATAGCAGCCTATACCAAAGAATTTTCATATAATTTTAAATTAGCGTATCCCATCATTATTGGTATGCTTGGGCATACTGTTGTGGGGATTGTAGATAATATAATGGTGGGGCATATAGGTCCTGCTGAATTAGCTGCAGCTTCATTGGCTAATAGTTTGGTCTTTGTAGCGATGTCATTAGGGATTGGGTTTTCTACAGCGATTACTCCCATGGCCGCTGCGGCAGATGGAAAAAAAGATATCCCCGAAGGACGCACCGCTTTTCATCATGGGTTGTATTTGTGTACTCTTTTAGGGGTGTTGCTTTTTGGTGGTATTTTAATAGTCAAACCTTGGATGGATAGCATGGGGCAACCTTCGCATGTGGTTGATTTAGCCAAACCATTTATGAATGTCATTGCTTTTTCGTTAGTGCCTTTAATTATTTTTCAAGGGTACAAGCAATTTGCTGATGGGATGAGCGAAACCAAATATGCTATGTGGGCCACATTATGGGGTAATATTGTCAATGTGGTTTTGAACTATGTTTTGATTTATGGGATTTGGCTGTTTCCTAAAATGGGTTTTATGGGGGCGGCTGTAGGGACTTTAGTTTCTCGATTTGTCATGTTGGGGTATTTGCATTATAAAATGAAGCGAAAGGCAAAGTTTCATCCCTTTTTTGAAGGTTTTTCTCTTCAGAAAATACAAAAAAAAGTGAATGTTGAGATGATAAAATTAGGGGCACCTTCGGCATTACAAATGTTTTTTGAGGTGGGGTTGTTTACTGCTGCTGTTTGGCTCTCGGGTCGGTTAGGAGTAGCCGAGCAAGCCGCAAACCAAATTGCATTGAGTTTGGCTTCGTTTACCTTTATGTTTGCTATGGGATTGAGTGTGGCTGCAACCATTAGAGTAGGAAATCAAAAAGGATTGAAAGACTATAAAAAATTACGTCTTGTAGCCTTGTCTATTTTTATCTTGGCCATTTTACTCGAAATGTTTTTTGCTGTTTTCTTTGTGTTGTTTCATGGATACTTGCCGCATTGGTTTATGGATTCTACTAATCTCATGGATTTAGCTCAAAATAAAGAAGTGGTAGAAATTGCCTCCAATTTATTGTTGGTAGCTGCTGTTTTCCAAATTTCAGATGGTATTCAGGTAGTAATGTTGGGGGCTTTAAGAGGGTTACAGGATGTAAAAATCCCCATGTACATTACTTTTTTGGCGTATTGGATTGTAGGTTTTCCTATTTGTATTTGGTTGGGATTGTTTACCGCTTTAAATGCTATTGGAATTTGGATTGGACTTTTGGCAGGCTTATCAACAGCGGCTTTATTTTTGTATCTTCGCTTTAATTATTTGACTAAAAAAATGATAGCAGAAGCGAGTAACAACACTTCGATTAATTAAAATCAACTTAAATAATTCAAAATTAATAACTCATAACTTCATATTTCACACAATGGAATTACCAAAATTTTTACTAGGCGACAATACGGATTGTCCAGAAGATATTTTTATCATTCATTTAGACTATCCCCGATTTATTATTAACTTGAAAGATGATGAAGTAGAGTTTTTAGAAGAACCTGAAGATCTTGACGAAGCTGAATTGAATGCTGAAATGGAAGGTTTGATTGAAGCAGCAAATGCTTTTTATGACCGTGAAATGGAGCGTTATGAGAATGACTAAATGATTTAGTTGCTTTTTTTTGTAACCGTCAGTCCGAGATAGTACCCCAATAGTAAATGGCTAATTGGGGTATTTTTTTGGTTTTTATATTCAAAAAAAGGGTAAAAAAACTCAGGAAATTACATCGTATTTTGAATGTATTTTGTCTGCGAATAGGTAGGTAATAGCGATAAAACGTACGACAAAGTTTTTTTATCTCAAATTCCGCAGTAAACTTCGTAGGGGAACCAATTTTTTCAATAAATTCAGGGCTCTCGGAGATTTTTTGAAGAAGGAATAGTAAACTATTTGCTTCGCCAGTTCGAACAAAGCTCTCGGGGCAATGATAAAAAATTGAGTAAGTGCCTGAATTTGAAGAAAAATAAAATTGAGTAGATTTCTACTGTGTAATTAGGATTTGTGTTGAAGATACATGAAATCTGCGTTAAAAATCGGCTAGTTTTTTAGCTACATTACCAAATAAAAAATCCGATTCGTTTTCACAAATCGGATTTTAATTTATTAAAGAGAGTGATTCTTACAAGTGAATAACTTCACCATAAGCATCAGCTACCGCTTCCATTACTGCTTCACTCATTGTTGGGTGAGGGTGGATGGCTTTTAAGATTTCATGACCTGTAGTTTCAAGTTTACGTGCTACTACCGCTTCAGCAATCATGTCTGTAACACCAGCTCCAATCATGTGACAGCCTAGCCATTCTCCATATTTAGCATCAAAAATTACTTTTACAAATCCATCGGCATTTCCTGCTGCCTTTGCTTTACCAGAAGCAGAGAATGGGAATTTACCAATTTTTAAATCATATCCTTTTTCTCTAGCGGCTTTTTCCGTTAATCCTACAGAAGCAATTTCAGGAGTTGCATAGGTACAACCTGGTACATTGCCGTAGTCAATTGGTTCTACGTGCATTCCTGCAATTTTTTCAACACAATTGATTCCTTCAGCTGAAGCCACGTGTGCTAAAGCCTGCCCAGGAGTCACATCTCCGATAGCATAGTAGCCTGGAATGTTCGTTTGGTTATATGCGTTTACTAAGATTTTATCTCTATCAGTAGCAATACCTACTTCTTCTAATCCGATATTTTCAATGTTAGTTTTGATACCTACCGCAGATAATAAGATATCTGCCTCTAATTCTACTTCTCCTTTGGCAGTTTTGACAAAAGCTTTTACTCCTTTTCCTGAAGTATCAATGCGCTCAACTGAAGCGTTTGTCATTACTTCAATTCCTGATTTTTTCAAAGAACGCTCAAATTGTTTTGAGATATCTTCGTCTTCAACAGGAACTACATTTGGCATGAACTCTACAATAGTAACTTTGGTTCCCATTGAATTGTAAAAATAAGCAAATTCAACTCCAATAGCTCCAGAACCTACCACAATCATCGATTCTGGTTGCTTAGGTAAGGACATTGCTTGACGGTATCCAATTACTTTTACTCCATCTTGTGGTAAATTAGGTAATTCACGAGAACGAGCACCAGTAGCAATAATAATATGGTCAGCGCTATATTCAGTAACTTTATTGTCTTTATCTGTAACATCTACTTTTTTTCCTGGTTTTACTTTTCCAAAACCATTGATGATGTCAATTTTATTTTTTTTCATCAAAAATTGAACACCTTTACTCATTCCGTCAGCTACTGAACGACTACGTTGAATTACTGCAGGGAAATCTTTATCAAAAGAGGAAACGGTCAATCCGTAGTCAGAGGCATGTTTTAAATAATCAAAAACTTGAGCCGATTTTAACAAGGCTTTCGTTGGGATACAACCCCAGTTCAAACAAATCCCTCCAAGGTTTTCTTTCTCAATTACAGCTACTTTAAAACCTAATTGTGATGCTCTAATGGCTGTAACATATCCGCCAGGACCACTTCCTAAAACTATGATATCGTATTTCATTTTGTTGTGTTTTATTTTTTAAGTTGTAAAAATGGAATTCGCAAAAGCGTTTTTCAATTTTATGTTTATTCGATGTTAAATGATGGGGCGAATTTAAGGATTTATTCTGTTTTGAAAAAGTTTCAATGAAATAAAGTATTAAACTAACAAAATTTCGAAAAAACAGAATAATTTTAAATCGTTTTGCATAATTGATAATTACCCAACTACTTATTCTAATTGCGATAAGGCCTTTTATTGGTGCTAATTGGCTAACGAAAACTGTGAGTCATACAGGTTTTTGTAATATCCCGTTTCTTTGTTGATTAATTCTTGGTGGGTGCCTTGTTCAACAATAAGACCTTGGTCCATTACCACAATTTTATCGGCATTAACTATGGTAGCTAAGCGGTGCGCAATGACAATGGAGGTTCGTCCTTGAGTAATGGTTTCGGTGGCTTGCTGTATTAATTCTTCTGAATAGGTATCAATTGAGGAAGTAGCTTCGTCCAAAATCAAAATACTAGGATTGCTTACATAAGCTCGTAAAAATGCAATCAACTGGCGCTGTCCGGATGATAACATAACACCACGCTCCTTTACATCAAAATCATAGTTGTCTGGCAGGCTCATAATGAAATCGTGTACTCCAATTTCTTGAGCGGCTTTGTGCACTTGCTCTCTACTGATTTCAGGATTGTTGAGTGTAATATTGTTGTAAATGGTATCTGCAAATAAAAAGACATCTTGTAAGACCACTGCAATTTGTTTGCGTAGTGAACTGAGAGTATAGTCATTAATATTGTGGTCATCTATGCAAATGGTGCCACTGTTTATTTCGTAAAAACGATTAAGTAAATTGATAATTGTTGATTTTCCTGCACCCGTAGAACCTACTATAGCGACAGTTTCTCCTGCATTAACGGTCAAATCGATTCCTTTGATTACTTCTTCGTTAGGGATGTAGCCAAAACGTACTTGTTTAAAGGAAATATTTCCATCAAATACAGGTGCTTCTTTTTGACCTGTGTCTTGAATTTGGTCTTGTGTGTCTATTATTTCAAATACACGATTGGCAGCAATCATACCCAATTGCATCTCGTTGAACTTATCTGCAATTTGACGTAAAGGATTAAATAACATTCCTATAAACATGGTGTATGAAAATAAATCTCCAAAAGTGGTAAAATTGTCTCCATTCAAAATTTTTATTCCTCCATAAAGAACCACAAATCCTAAAGTTAAGGATGAAATAATATCCGCTATAGGGAAAAAAATAGAGTTGTATAAGATGGTTTTGATCCAAGCGGTTTTGTGTTTGTGATTGATTTCTTTAAATTTGTTAGATTCAATCGTTTCACGGTTAAAGAGTTGTACAATTTTCATTCCCGTTACACGTTCTTGTACAAAAGTGTTCATGTTGGCGATTTCTGTACGTACTTCTTCAAAAGCGACCTGCATTTTTCGTTGAAAAATTCGAGTAAAATAGACTAGAATAGGCATGGCAATGATGACAATCCAAGTTAGTTTCCAGTTCATATACAGCATAAAACCAAGTACGACTACCATTTTCATCAAATCACTTATAATCATAAAAAGACCTTGGCTAAAAATTCGAGCAATGGCTTCAATGTCTGATACGGAACGGGTTACGAGTTGCCCCACAGGTACTAAGTCGAAGTATTTCATTCGGAAACTCAAAATATGTTTAAAGAGCTTGATGCGGATGTCTTTTACAATATCTTGTCCGAGCCAGTTTGCCCAATAGACAAAATAAAATTGTGAAAAAACCTCTAATAACAACACAATTCCCATCAGGGTGATGTAATATAAAAGTCCGTACGCATCTTCGGTTTGAATGTAATTATCAACTGTTTGTTTTAATAAATAAGGACGAAGAGCGGCAAATAAGGAAAGGGAAATAGCAAAAACTACCACGCCATTGAATCGCCATTTGTAAGGTTTTGTGTATTCTAAAATTCTTTTAAATAATCGTATATCAAATGCTTTTGCCTTCATCTTATAGGAGCCTAACGCTCTGTTTTTAGTATTATATTCAATTCTGTTGCTCTTTTGATTCTTTGGATGAGCACTATTCAGAACTATTTACTGTTGGTTTTTACAACAATTATGAAAATTCGAAAATTCCAAATTTTACAAATATGGATATTCAATCTTTGTCAAATATAAACCATGAGCAGGAACTGAAAATCCAGCCTTCTCTCGATTTTTTTCTTTAATAATGTTTTCAAAATCAGTTAAATTGATTTTGTGCATCCCTACATTTACCAATGTACCGACAATGGCTCGCACCATATTTCTCAAAAAACGATTAGCCGAAATGGTAAAAATAAGTTGGTTTTTTTCTTCTTTCCAATGAGCTTCAAAAATCGTGCAATCAAAGGTGTTTACATCTGTATTTGTTTTTGAAAAACATTGAAAATCGGTATGATTGAAAAGGATTTTTGCAGCTTCATTCATCAAAGCAATGTCTAGTTTTTGATTGAGGTACCAACTTTGTTCGGTCAAAAAAACATCTTTAAAAGTGTGAATGTGGTATTGGTATGTTCTCTTTGTGGCATCAAAACGAGAATGTGCTTCGTTCTCAACTTGGATAATATCAAAAACAGCGATGTCTTTGGGTAAAAAGGAATTGAGTTTGTGTATTAATTTGTTCGAATCAATTGCGATTTCATAATCAAAATGGGCATACATTTCCCGAGCATGTACACCTGTATCGGTACGACCTGCTCCCATGATGTTAGTAGGTGTTTGTAGCAAGAGTGACAGTGCATTGTTCAGCGTTTGTTGTACTGATGCAGCATTGGGTTGCGACTGCCAACCGTGATAATGTGTCCCGTTATAAGCCAGTTTTATAAAATATCTCAAGTTTTTAATCTCAAAGTTTAAGAGTTTCAAAGGTACAAAGTTTTTGTGTTGTGAAAAGGTTAAAATTTAATGGTAACTAAGTCATAATTACTTAAGAAACTTAGATAGCCAAAAACAAATGATATCATTGGAATAAATAATTTTCACTTGGAAAGAGGGCAACTTAGTATCTTTGCGACATAAAGCCTATTGGTTAATGCCTTTTTTAAATGAAAAAAATTCTTTTACTCTCAGATACGCACAGTCATATTGACGATACGATTTTAAAATATGTTGTTCAAGCTGATGAAGTTTGGCATGCGGGAGATATTGGAGATTTGGTAGTAACTGATACATTAAAAAAACACAAGCCTCTACGTGCTGTTTACGGTAATATTGACGATGCTCAAGCTCGTTTAGAATTTCCATTACACAACCGTTTTATCTGTGAGGGGGTCGATGTGTGGATAACACATATTGGAGGCTATCCTGGAAAATACAATTCCAATATTCGCGCTGAGTTATTAGCAAATCCTCCTCAATTATTTATTTGTGGGCACTCCCATATTTTGAAAGTCCAATATGATAAAAAAATGAATTTATTACACATGAATCCGGGTGCATGTGGCAAAAGTGGTTTTCATCAAGTACGAACGATGTTGCGGTTTGTGATTGAAGGTGATAAAATCAAAGATTTAGAAATTATTGAAATAGAGAAACGGGTTTAGCTATTTTGGTATTCGATGGGGGCGATAATAGAAATGGTAGTGCCAGAATTTATCGTTGAATGAATAGTACATTTTCCTCCCATGTTTTTTATTCTAGCCCGGATTTGATTGAGTCCAAAGCCTTCAATGGTTTGATACTGCTTGATTTCAAATCCTTTTCCGTTGTCCTTTACTTCAATGTTTAGTTTCGCCTCTTTTTCATTCAATGTGATAATGGCTTGGCTGGCTTCACTGTGCTTGATAATATTATTCAATAATTCACTAACAATAAAATACATCCTCATCTCGAAATCTTCGTTGTAGCGTGTCGTAGATGGGATGTTGCTTTGGTAATCAAAGTGTAAGGTGGAGTTAGAATTCATTTCGCACAAATCGTTTAATGCATAAAACAGTCCAAAACGGGCCAACAATGAGGGGAGTAACCTATGAGAGAGGTCTCGGATTTTGTAATGGGTTTGAATTAAAATAGATTTTATTTTTGTGATTTCTTCACTGTTGTTTTGGTTTTTTGCAGAAAAAACACTCAGATGTAAAGCAGCCGATGACAATAAAGCACTGATGTTGTCATGCAAAAAAGAAGCAATTTTTTTGCGTTCCAATTCTTGACCGTTGATAGAGGCTGTAATGATGTTTTCTTGGATTTTTCGTTGAATATCTTTTAACTTGTTTTTTTGCTTGAGTTGCGTGTTTTGAAAGAAAAAATAGAGTAGAATAATGATGATAATTAAAGACGAAATAATAATAATGCTAATTCGCTTGTTTTTATTTTGATTTTCAATCATCAACTGTTCTTGAGTTTTAAATTTAGTAGAGATGTTGTCGATTTCTCTTTTGTATTCATCTAATTGCAAGTTGATGCCTGCGATATTCGCTTTTTTTAATTTGTCGTCATTATTTATTTCTTCTGTAAGTGTGTTGTATTGATTGAGGTTTTGATAAGCCTTTTTGTAAAAATGATTTTTGAATAAAAATTTAGAATACTCAAGATGTGTAAATGATAAGTCTGATTTTTCATTTAATTGACGCCCTTTTTTAATCGCTTTTTCAAAATATTGAATTGCTTTATTATTGTTGTTTTTATAGGAATGATACATGCCGTTGAGCATGTTTAAAGCGACAAGGGTGTTTTCTTTACCGTATTTTGGATGGTGTTGATTGATGTATTTCAAATAAGGGTAGCCTTCATCATATTTTTGAATGTCAAAATAGGCCCATGTAATATTGAGTTTGGTAAAAACAATCTGAGAGGTATCCTTTATTTTGTTGCTGTATTCTAAGGATTTTTTGTAGTAGTAAATTCCTTTTGTATATTCTTTTTTGTCAAAGCAATAAATGTTTGCGATATTGTTATAAAGCCAGTTGTGAAGTTTGTAATTTTTAGTTTTTTGGGCATAGAGCAATCCTTTTCGATAGTAAAAAAAAGCTTTTTCAAATTCAGTTAATTGGTCAAAATTAGCCGCAATAGTATTGTAGCAATTAGCGATTAAATTGTTGTTTTTTATCGCAATGGCATGTCGCAAAGCAAGACGAGATTTTATTAAGGATTCTTCGTGTTTTTCGTCAAGCATTAATTGGGTAGCCTCTTGAACCATTTGAGTTACTTCTTTTTCATTGAGAATTTTTTCTTGTGAAAAAGCAGAGGGATGATTCAGAAAGAGGGTGCAATAAAAAACTAAAACTATCCGAATGAATTTCATGTAAGATATGTGTAATGGAGCTAAGACTTGATTAAATTGTTTTTGATGGCAAATTTTACAATGCTTATAGTGTTTTTTGCTTTAAGTTTTTTAATGATGTTTTTTCGATGGGTTTCTACAGTATTGGTACTTATAAAAAGTTTTTCACTGATTTCTTTTCCACTAAATTCTAGTGCGATAAGCGTGATGATGTCGATTTCTCTTTCGGTCAGAAGTGAGTTAGTAGAAGGTTTTTTGGGTACTAGTTGTGGATTGTTTTGGGTGGCAGTGTTGAATATTTTTTCTCTTACCACTTTGCAAAAATATTCTTCACCATTGGCAACAGTTTGAATAGCTTCAACAATGTTTTCACCCGCACATTGTTTAGTCAAATAACCAGAAGCGCCAAGATTCATTACTTCTTTGATGATTTTTAAATCGTCATAGCTAGAAAGAATAATCACTTTACAAGGGAAACCTTTTGACTTGAATTCTCTAAGTACTTCGAGTCCGTCTTTCTTAGGCATGCTGATGTCCAAAACGAGTATGTCGCTATTATTAGCACATACATCATCGTATAAGGAGTTGCCATCCAATGATAATCCTACTACTTCAAAATTTGAAATAGTATTGAGTAATGTTTTCACACCATCAATCAGTACGTGGTGGTCATCGGCAAGGTGGATGCGTATTTTTTCTTTCATTAGAGTTAAATGAGCTGAGCCAAAATTAATAAAAAAATCATTACAACAATTTGAAGTTGTTTTTGGTCACATCAAGTTAAACAATTTTTATGAAAAAAAACTTTTTTGAAACAGTTTTTAAAGTAGGCTATAAGAAAATAGAGGTCCACAAAAAAACCCGAATAAATTTATTCGGGTTTCCTTCGCACTAATAAACTAAGTTTATAGGTTTATCTCAATCGATCCACAGATTTTACAAGATCTTCATCCTTTTTGATGGCTTTATTAGCGAGTGCTAATACAACGATAGTAACAATAGGAAGAAACATCCCAATACCTTTCTCAGAAACGGTTACAGTCTCTCCAGATAAATTTAGTGAATGATAAACAAATAATCCTAATAAAATTAAATTTAATATAATATTCAATCTGCCAAGAACAAATTGAGTTTTTCTCTTTTTAAACGAAATGATGCTAATAATACTTAATGTTGTGCTTAGTCCAAACAATATTACATAAAACGGATTTTGCATAAATAAATATTTTTCCCCTGTACTCATTGTCCACAACGGAAAAATAAAGGGTAAAATAGCTGTCGTTGCAAAAGCAAGAAATAAATAAATGGTTTGAATTCTTTGTATCATTACTGCTTATTTATGGCACAAAAATATATTTTCTTTTTTTAAAATACTATTGTATCATTAAATTTTATTCGTATTATTGCAAGACAATACCGTAAGCACTTCATACTGCGGTCCATTCATATTATAAAATTATACTACCTATCTTTCTTAGTGTTTCCAAATTAATTAAATTCAAAGAACTTTCATGTTTGATATTTCTGCATTAAAAGAAATGAAGCTAACTGAGCTTCAAGAAATAGCTAAAGCAGCTAAAACAATAAAATTTAATGGTGTCAAAAAAGAGACTTTAATAGGTCTAATTTTAGACCATCAAGCCAGTGTAAAAGGGGATTCAGCTACTGAAATGAACAAGGAAACAGCTAGTAGCGAAGCTGATAAGCCTAAAAGAACACGCATTGTTCCTGCAAAAAAAACAGCTGTTATAAAAAATAACGCTAAAGCGGATGTAGAAAAAGAAGTGCTTGCTAGCGAGTCTATTGCTGAAGCAACTTCTGAAGGTATGGCTGAACAAGCCGTCGAAGAGGCTAATAGTGAAGGTAAAAAACAAGTAAAAAAAGGACCTAAGATTGTCAAGTTCAATAAGTCGGCTTATGAAAAAAAACTGGCTCTAAAAAAAGAAAAAGAAGAGGTTAAGGATTCAAAAGAAACAGAAGATAGTTCTGAAATTACAGAAACTCCGGTTGTTTCTGAAGCTACTAGTTCGACTAAAAAAGTCAATCCTAACCAACAAAATAAGCAAAACCAACAAAACCAACAGAATCAACAAAACCAAAATCCTAATTTTAAGAATAAGAAAAATAATTTCAGAGATGCCGATTTTGAATTTGATGGAATTATTGAAAGCGAAGGGGTGTTAGAAATGATGCCTGATGGGTATGGTTTCTTACGTTCATCAGATTATAATTATTTGGCCTCACCTGATGATATTTATCTGTCAACCTCTCAAATTCGTCTTTTTGGATTGAAAACAGGAGATACTGTAAAAGGTGTAGTGCGACCGCCAAAAGAAGGAGAGAAATTTTTCCCTTTAGTACGCGTGCTTAAGATAAACGGACACGACCCGCAGGTGGTGAGAGACAGAATTTCATTTGAACATCTAACTCCCGTTTTTCCGTCAGAAAAATTTAAATTGGCTGAAAGACAAAGTACTATTTCCACTCGTATTATAGATTTGTTTTCTCCAATAGGGAAAGGACAACGTGGAATGATTGTAGCGCAACCCAAAACGGGTAAAACCATGTTGTTGAAAGAAATTGCAAATGCGATAGCAGCCAATCATCCAGAGGTATATTTGATAGTATTGTTGATTGACGAACGTCCAGAAGAGGTAACGGATATGCAACGTAGCGTGCGTGGAGAGGTGATTGCTTCTACTTTTGATCGTGAGCCACAAGAACACGTGAAAATTGCTAATATTGTTCTAGAGAAATCTAAAAGGTTAGTAGAATGTGGGCATGATGTGGTAGTGCTTTTGGATTCTATTACCCGTTTAGCGAGAGCTTACAATACAGTTCAACCAGCATCAGGTAAGGTGTTGAGTGGAGGTGTTGATGCTAATGCGTTACAGAAGCCTAAACGCTTTTTTGGAGCTGCACGTAATGTAGAAAATGGCGGCTCTTTAAGTATAATTGCTACCGCTTTGACAGAAACAGGTTCCAAAATGGATGAGGTGATTTTTGAAGAGTTTAAAGGCACAGGTAATATGGAGTTGCAATTGGATAGAAAAATTGCAAACAAACGAATTTTTCCAGCAGTGGATTTGACTTCATCAAGTACCCGTAGAGACGATTTATTGCTAGACGATAATACCTTACAACGCATGTGGATTATGCGTAAATATTTATCAGATATGAATCCAATAGAGGCGATGGATTTTATTAATGATCGTTTTAAGAAAACCAGAAATAACGAAGAGTTTTTAATTTCGATGAATGACTAATTCAAAAACAATTTCAAAAATCAATCAATTAGATTGCTAGTGATAATTTAAAATAAATAATAGCAAAAAGCTCCAATTTCTCAATGATATTGGAGCTTTTTTGTTATTTGAAATTGTCCCGTCCTGAAATAACGATACACAAAAAAAAACATCGTTATGAAAGAAATCTCTAGTTATGTAAAGCGAACTCAAAAAGACTATTCAATG
>NZ_BPLU01000010.1 GCF_019656315.1 Flavobacterium sp. UMI-01
GGCAGTAATGTCATAGTCGAGTAGTACTAATAACCTGTAAGCTTATGTACAAATCCTGCTCCCGAGCAATCGGGAGCAAGAAACTTTCTAGATTCGCCTAGGCGAATGACAATAATAAATTTTCTTTATCTCAGTATGTTAAGATATTGTGTAATTGTTCCCGATAGTTATCGGGACCCATTGCAAAGCGACCTTAAGGTGGTTATTGCGGCGGGGCTCACCTCTTCCCATCCCGAACAGAGTAGTTAAGCCCGCCAGCGCAGATGGTACTGCATTTTGTGGGAGAGTATGTCGCCGCCTTTCTTTTGAAAACCCTATCCAATCGGATAGGGTTTTTTTGTTTTTATACGAATCAACTTCAAAAGTTGGGGATTTGGCAAAAAGATTGGATAATCTAAACAGGGAAAAATCAATTTTTCTAACTCCTCTAAATTGCCCTCTAAAAGTTTTGATTTTTGCATTGAAAGACTCCGCTGAAGCATTCGTACTTCTATTATCAAAGTAGTTACTATGATTGGTAATTCATTTTTAATTGTATATTTTTCAATAATTCACAGTATTTTACCTACTATTGTAATAGTTTAGTAACAATGGATTAAAGCATATCTGTATAATGTAGTTGTTTATTTTCTTACAAAGGGAGGGAGTAATTGTGATGAGACTTCTCCAAAACCAATTCTTACTTGGCTGTTTTTACAAAACCCTTTCATGATAACGGTGTCATTATCGTTAATAAACTTGCGCTCTGTTCCATCGTTTAATGTGATCGGATTTTTTCCACCCCAAGTTAATTCTAGCATTGAACCGTAACTGTCAGATGTAGGGCCTGAGATAGTGCCGGAACCCATCATGTCTCCTGAGTTTACTCTGCATCCATTTGAAGTATGATGTGTTAGTTGTTGGTTCATTGTCCAATATAAATATTTAAAATTGGATTTAGTTACCACGGTTGGAATTTCGCAATTTTCAGGTTGAATAGCAACTTCTAATTGGATATCAAAGGTATGTTTGCCTTTTTGTTGTAAATATGGCAATGGGCTTGGATTTTGTTTAGGACTAGAAGTTCTAAAAGGTTCCAATGCATCCATTGTTACAATCCAAGGTGAAATTGAAGTAGCAAAATTTTTAGATAGAAAAGGGCCTAATGGCATGTATTCCCATTTTAAAATATCTCGGGTACTCCAATCATTTAATAAGACCATTCCAAAAATATAATCCTCGGCTTCATTGATAGGTATCATTTCACCCATTATGTTAGCATCGGTAGTGATAAATGCGGTTTCGAGTTCAAAATCTACACAACGAGAAGAACCAAAGACAGGGGTGTTTTCTCCATGAGGGAGCGTTTGTCCAATAGGTCTGTGTACGGGGATTCCTGAGGGAATGATGGTCGAACTTCTGCCATGGTACCCAATAGGCATGTGTAGCCAATTAGGTAATAAAGCGTTTTCAGCATCTCTTACCATTTTTCCCATATTAGTAGCATGTTCTTTACTTGAATAAAAATCAGTATAGTCACCAATTAAAACAGGAAGTTGCATTTCGACATCATCAATGTTAAAAATGACAATATCGATGTGTTTTTTGTTATCTCTAAGTTCAGGATTATTTTCGTCAAAAATATGTGCAATTCGATTTCGTACCAAACGCCATGTTTTTTTTCCATCAGATATGAAATCATTGAGCGTATCTTGCATAAACATATCGTCAGTCAATTCAATACCTGAAAAATAATTCATTTGTTGTAGCGCTCCTAAATCAATAGCATAATCGCCTATTCGGGTACCTACCGTTACTACGTTTTCTTTTGTCAAAAACACACCAAAAGGGATGTTTTGAATAGGGAAATCGCTGTTTTCAGGTACTGAGAGCCAAGATTTTCTTTTGGTGTCGTTAGCAGATATTGGCATATTGAGGATTTTTTGTTGAAAATTATTATATCAAATATATCATAATCTAGCTATTTCACAAACGTTTTTTTGTATTTTTGCCTCAAATTAACTAAATTGATAGAAATGCAACGCGACAAACAAATTTTTGACCTTATTCTTGAAGAACAAGATAGACAAATACACGGATTAGAACTTATTGCCTCTGAAAACTTTGTTAGTGACGAAGTAATTGAAGCAGCGGGTTCTGTTTTGACTAACAAATATGCTGAAGGGTATCCAGGAAAAAGATATTATGGTGGTTGCGAAGTGGTTGATGTCGTGGAACAAATTGCTATTGATAGAGCAAAAGAATTATTTGGAGCGGCTTATGCAAACGTACAACCACATTCAGGATCTCAGGCTAATGCGTCTGTATTTCATGCTTGTTTACAAGCTGGAGATAAAATTTTAGGTTTTGATTTGTCACACGGTGGGCACTTGACTCACGGTTCGCCTGTAAATTTTTCTGGTAAAATATACAATCCAGTATTTTATGGTGTTGATAAAGAAACAGGACGTTTGAATTATGATAAAATTCAAGAAATTGCAATTAAAGAGCAACCAAAGTTAATCATTGCAGGAGCTTCGGCTTATTCACGTGATATGGATTTTGCTCGTTTCAGAGAAATTGCTGATAGTGTAGGTGCTATCTTGATGGCTGATATCTCACACCCAGCGGGATTAATCGCTAAAGGGTTATTAAACGATCCAATTCCTCATTGTCATATTGTGACCACTACGACACATAAAACCTTACGTGGCCCAAGAGGTGGTTTGATATTGATGGGTAAAGATTTTGAAAACCCATGGGGATTGAAAACTCCAAAAGGGGAAATCAGAATGATGTCTTCGTTATTAGACTTAGCTGTTTTTCCTGGAAATCAAGGTGGACCATTAATGCATATTATTGCTGCTAAAGCGGTAGCTTTTGGAGAAGCTTTACAAGATGAATTCTTTACTTATGCTAGACAATTGCAAAAAAATGCTAATGCAATGGCAGATGCTTTTGTAAAAAGAGGTTACGATATTATTTCAGGAGGTACAGACAATCACATGATGTTGATTGACTTAAGAAACAAAGGTATTTCAGGGAAAGACGCCGAAAATGCCTTGGTAAAAGCTGAAATAACAGTTAATAAAAACATGGTGCCATTTGATGACAAATCGCCATTTGTTACTTCTGGTATCCGTGTAGGAACAGCTGCAATTACAACACGTGGTTTGGTTGAAGAAGATATGGAAACAATTGTTGCTATGATTGATAAAGTATTGACCAATCATACCAATGAGGATGTTATTGAAGAAGTAGCTGAGCAAGTAAACGAAATGATGAGCGAAAGAGCGATTTTCGTATTTTAAATTTAGTTTAAAAGTTTAAATTGTTTAAGGTTTAAAGTTTAAAGGTTTGTGCAAACATAAAGTTGTCACAAAGAATTTGAACTTTAAGCCTTTTCTTTTTATAGAATTAGCTTTAAACAAAATAAAACTACATTAAACTTTTCAAAACATTAAAATATGGGCGTATTACGATTACAATTGCCAACCGATCCAAGATGGGTAAATATAGTAGAGAAAAATATTGAAGAAATCTTGACGGACCATGCTTGGTGTGAGCAAAAAGCGGCAACAAATGCAATTACAATTATCACAAATAATTCTGAGTATCAAGATTTAGTTAAAGACCTGTTGGCTTTAGCCAAAGAGGAAATTGATCATTTTGAACAAGTTCATAATTTAATTATTAAAAGAGGATTGAAGTTAGGTCGTGAGCGCAAAGATGATTATGTAAATGAATTGTACCAATATATGAAACGCAGTAGTGATGGGAGTAGGGTTTCGGGATTGGTAGAAAGATTGCTGTTTTCTGCGATGATTGAAGCTCGTAGTTGTGAACGTTTTAAAGTGTTGTCTGAAAATATTCAAGATGAAGAATTGGCTGTATTTTATAGAGAATTAATGGAAAGTGAAGCGGGTCATTATACGACTTTTATCACTTATGCTCGAAAATACGGAGAAGGGATTGATGTTGAAAAGCGTTGGAGAGAATGGTTGGCTTTTGAGGAATCTATCATTACCAATTATGGAAAAGGGGAAACGATTCACGGATAGTTTTTTAAAATAGGGTAGATAGTTTTTGTTTTTAATACGCTATAAATGCAAGTTCTATGTGTTTTTATAGTTAATGTATTATGGTTTTTTTGACACAATTAGAGGGGTTAAAAAAAATTAAATGTTTTGGTTTGAAGTTAATCTGCAAAGAAAGTCTCAACTACATTAAATAATCATTCATGTTTAAAAAACTACGTCGCTTTATTTATTGCACTATAACTAATATGCTTTTTAATTTCTTAAATAGTTTAAAAAGTATGCTATTTTGTTGAATGTAAATGTCGTTTTTAAACCATGTTTTCTGGTCGAACCCAAGCATCAAATTCTTCCGCAGTAAGATACCCTAAACGAATGGCTTCTTCTTTAAGAGTGGTTCCGTTTTTGTGAGCGGTTTGAGCAATTTCAGCGGCTTTGTAATAACCAATTTTAGGATTTAATGCTGTAACTAACATGAGTGAATTGTCAACTAATTCTTTGATGCGAGCGTAATTTGGAGCTATGCCTTGAGCACAATGAATATCAAATGATACACAGGCATCACCTAAAAGTTGTGCTGATTGCAGAAAGTTGGCAGCAATCATCGGTTTGAAAACATTTAATTCGTAATGTCCTTGCATACCTCCAATACTAATTGCTGTATCATTTCCTATCACTTGAGCGCAAACCATAGTCAGAGCTTCACATTGAGTGGGGTTTACTTTTCCCGGCATGATAGAGGAACCGGGCTCGTTCTCAGGAATTACTAATTCGCCAATTCCTGAACGTGGACCAGAGGCTAACATTCGGATGTCATTACCAATTTTGTTGAGAGCAACGGCTAGTTGTTTTAAGGCACTGTGTGTTTCTACCATGGCGTCATGAGACGCAAGCGCTTCAAATTTATTTGGGGCGGTAATAAAAGGCAGTCCCGTGAACTGTGCGATGTATTGTGCTACTTTTACATCATAGCCTTTAGGGGTATTTAAGCCAGTCCCTACAGCGGTGCCTCCTAAGGCAATTTCAGATAAATGAGGGAGTGTGTTTTTTAACGCTTTTAATCCATGATTGAGTTGAGAAACATAGCCTGAAATTTCTTGACCTAATGTAAGTGGCGTTGCGTCCATGAGGTGTGTGCGCCCTATTTTTACAACATCTTTGAATTCAGTAGCTTTGTTGTTGAGGGTGTTTTTTAGTTGTTCGATTGCTGGGATGGTATGTTCAGTAACTTTTTTATAAGCGGCGATATGCATGGCTGTTGGGAAGGTATCGTTGGATGATTGTGATTGGTTTACATCGTCATTAACCTTAATGTAAGGAGCATCTTCTCCAATCTTAAAGCCTTTTAGAATTTGTGCTCTATTTGCAATTACTTCATTTATGTTCATATTGGTTTGTGTTCCAGAACCAGTTTGCCAAATAACTAACGGAAAATGATCATTGAGTTTTCCTGATAAAATTTCATCACATACTAGAGCTATTACCTCTCTTTTTTCAGGAGTTAGGATGCCTAAGTCGCAATTGGTATAGGCGGCTGCTTTTTTTAAGTAAGCAAATCCCATAATGATTTCTTTGGGCATTGAAGCTGGATTTCCTATTTTGAAATTGCTTCTTGACCGTTCTGTTTGTGCACCCCAGTACTTTTCAAATGGGACAGCGATTTCGCCTAGTGTGTCTTTTTCGATTCTAAATTTCATACTATTGGGATTTGAGGTTGTTAGTTGTTTTGTTGGATGAAAAAATTGAAGGTTAAGGTCTAAAGTTACTTATCAAAAATACGGATTATTATTTTTTATATAAATTGATTTGGTTTTTATTGTTACAAAAAGATTTAAAGTCTATATTTGTGGCTACATTCAAAAATTCCGGAAAACATGTTTGAATTTTCACAGTATTTAGGCTTTTTGCTTTTCTTAACCATTTTAACTATAGGATTTTGGTTAATGTTTTTCTTAGTAGGTTTTCTTCAATATTGGGTTGGAGGAGCTTTGTGGGAAAGATATAAAGCAAAGAAAGCAAAGAAACAAGAATCACTTTAAGATTAATTTGATTTAACACACAAAAAAGACCGTTCCAATGTTTTGGGACGGTCTTTTTGTATCTAAGCGTGTTGGGTTATGCGTGAGGGATAGAAGTGGAAAGCCCACAAACAAGTGGAGCGCTAGCAGAACTTGTTGAGGACTTGTAGCGGATAGCCCGACAGCATTCTTAAAATGAGCTTTTATGCACCCACAATTAGGCTCATTTTAAGAATGGTGGCACGCCCAAAAAAAATGAATGAAAAAGCGGGTTTCGGACTTAATTTTGGATTAAATTAACAACTTGACATCAAAGGGACTGAACATTTTTGAGTACTTTTGTCGCACTTTAAAATTTATAATTTTCCTTATATAATGGATAAAAAAATAGTTTCATTTTTGTTTTCGACCCGATTAATGGCAGTGCTTTTTTTAACTTTTGCGATTGCCATGGCTACAGGAACTTTTATCGAAAGTAAATACAACACTGATACGGCGCGAATTTTAGTGTACAATGCTTGGTGGTTTGAGGGTATAATGGTGATTTTTATGCTTAATTTTTTTGGAAACATTAAGCGTTACCAGTTATGGAAGAAAGAAAAATGGGCTACTTTGTTATTGCATTTGGCTTTTGTGTTTATTTTGCTGGGGGCATTTGTAACGCGTTATATAAGTTATGAGGGCATGATGCCTATACGTGAAGGGGAAGCTGAGAATCAGTTTTATTCTGATAAAACGTTTTTAACGGTTTTGGTTGATGGGGAATATAAGGGGGAGATGAAGCGTAGAAAGTTTGATAAAGACCTATTGCTTTCGCCAGTAACCGAAAATTATTTTACTCTCTCGGGAGATTTTGATAAAACACCTTTTGTGGTTGAGTATCAGGATTTCATTATGGGGGCTAAGGAGTATGTGAAAGAGGATAAAAACGGCCATTTATATATAAAATTGGTAGAAGCTGGTAGTGGTGGTCGTGAAGAGCATTTCCTGAAAGAAGGTGAGGTTCAAAATATTCATAATGTACTATTTGCTTTGAATAAACCTACTGATGGTGCTATTAATATTACGACAACCGGGAAAGAATACACGATTCAAACCCCTTTTGAAGGAGGATTTATGCGCATGGCTGATAAATTGCAAGGGAGAGTGGAAAAGGATGTGGTGCAACCCTTGATGATGCGTTCGTTGTATAGTATAGGTGAAATGCGTTTTGTGTTTCCTGATCCACCTACTAAAGGTGTGATTGCTTATGAATCTAATAATGATTTTAAAGCTAAAGGAGTTGATAACGCTTTGATTGTTAAAATAAAAGCCGAAGGGCAAGAAAAAGTAGTGACACTTGTGGGCTCCAAAGGCAAAATAGGGGAGCCTGAAACGGTAAAAATAGGGGATAAAGAGTACAGTCTTTTTTACGGTAGTAAAGCGTATGAATTGCCATTCAAAATCAAATTAAATGATTTTATTGCTGAAAAATATCCAGGTACAGAAAAAAGTTATTCTTCGTTTGAGAGTAAGGTAACGGTACAAGATACGGAACCATTTGATGCGAGAATTTATATGAACAATGTATTGGATCATAAAGGGTATCGTTTTTTTCAGTCTTCTTTTTCTCCTGATGAAAAAGGAACTGTTTTATCTGTAAATCATGATTTTTGGGGAACTAATATCACTTATCTGGGGTATTTCTTGTTGTTCTTTTCAATGATGGCTATAATGTTTACAAAGCATTCTCGTTTTGCTGATTTAAAACGAAAATTAGAGGTGGTAAAAGAAAAAAAATCAAAACTCCTTACTCTCGTTGTTTTAATGTTAAGTTTTAATGGTTTTGCGCAAATTCATGACCACGACCACGATCATGATCACGATCATGATCACGAGCATTCACAGGAAGAAGCACAAACGGCGCCCATTCGCAAAATGTTGACCTCGAAAGAAGCTGATTCTTTGATTCTCAAGTTTAAAGTTTCAGAGGGGCATGCGGCTAAATTTGGTCGTTTGATTGTGCAAGATGCAGGTGGTAGGATGAAGCCTATCAATACGTTTTCATCAGAATTATTACGTAAAGTAAGCCACTCTAATGAGTATAAAGGGATGAACCCTGATCAGGTATTTTTATCGATGTCGCAATATGCAAATTTATGGATACAGGTCCCGATTATTTATATCAAATCAGGAAACGATAGTATTCGTAAAATTATTGGTGTGGATGCCAAAGCAAAATATGCCCCTTTTATCAAATTTTTTGATGAAAATGGGAATTATAAACTTTCGCCTTATCTCGATGAGGCGTATAAAGCAGCTAATCCGAACCAGTTTCAAAAAGATTTTGTCGAAACGGATAAGAAGGTAAATTTGATGGAGTCGGCATTGAGCGGCGCTATTATGAAAATTTTCCCAATTCCTAATGATAGCAACAACAAGTGGATTTCGTATATGGAAGTTGGGGCGTCTGGGTTGAAAGGCATGGATTCTACGTACACCAAAAATGTTTTGCCTTTGTATTTTGGGACACTTGGTAATGCTACTCAGACAAATGATTATAAAAATGCAGATGAGTTGCTGGAAAGTTTACATGGTTTCCAACGTAAGTTTGGAGAGAAAGTGATGCCTTCAGAAGACAAAGTAACGGCGGAGATTTTGTATAACCAATACGATGTGTTCCAAAAACTATCTTACTGGTATATTTATGCTGCAATTTTGATGTTGTTTTTTACCATTATGCAAATTTTTAAAGAACGAAAATTTTTGCACATAGCGGTCAATACCATGCATGTTGTCATTGGGTTGTTGTTTGGATTGCACACGTTGGGATTGATTGCTCGCTGGTACATATCGGGACATGCTCCATGGAGTAATGCTTATGAATCAATCATTTATATTGCTTGGGCAACTATGTTTTTTGGATTGGCTTTTGATAGAAAATCCAAATTGACAGTGGCTTCATCGGCTTTTGTAACAGCAATGATTTTGATGGCTGCTTATATGAATTGGATTGATCCAGAAATTGCAAATTTACAACCTGTATTGAATTCGTATTGGTTGATGATTCACGTAGCAGTTATTGTAGCAAGTTACGGTCCATTTGCACTAGGTATGATTTTAGGTTTTGTGTCGTTGTTGTTGATCTTTTTTACCAATGAAAAAAATAAAACCAAGATGGATTTAAATATCCAGGAGATTACCTATATTAATGAAATGTCTTTGACTATAGGATTGATTTTATTGACTATTGGTAACTTTTTAGGAGGGCAATGGGCTAATGAGAGTTGGGGACGTTATTGGGGTTGGGACCCTAAAGAAACATGGGCTTTAATTAGTATTATGGTATATGCTTTTGTAATTCATGCTCGTTTTGTTCCTTCTTTACGAGGAAAATGGGTTTTTAATTTGATGAGTATGTACGCCTTTTTGTCTATTTTGTTTACGTATTATGGGGTAAATTTCCATTTAGTAGGCTTGCATTCTTATGCGAGTGGTGAGGCTAAATCATTGGATTGGATTTGGTACACTTTGGGAGGTATTTCCGTAATTGGTGCGTTGACTTATCCAAAATATAGCAAGTATTATAAAAAATAGTTTTGACTAAGTGTAGGGTGAAACACAATGGAAAGGGGAGCATAGTTTTTATAGCATACCTGAAGTGTCAAAATGAGTGAATTTAAAAAGCCAATAGCACTTCAATTTGCTATTGGCTTTTTTGTGGCCAAAAAAAGGCCAACGTTTTTACGCTGACCTTTTGTGTTATTTTGCTAGAAAATCGGTTAATATAAACTCGGATATTTAGAGGGATTTGCTTCGTGCATCATAGCGTAAGCTTTTTCATAAACGTCTTCGATAGAGGGTTTAGAGAAATAATCTCCATCCGTACCGTAAGCAGGGCGGTGCGCCTTGGCTGATAAGGTTTGAGGTTTGCTGTCTAAATACTGATAAGCGTTTTGGTCTTCAATGATTTGTTGTAAAATATAAGCAGACGCCCCACCAGGGACATCTTCGTCTATGATTAAAAGACGGTTTGTTTTCATGATGCTTTTTACAATATCGTGTTTCACATCAAAAGGAATTAGGGATTGAATATCGATTACTTCACATTCAATGCCTATTTCTGATAGTTCTTGCGCTGCCTCCATGACTAAACGGAGTGTTGAGCCGTAAGAAACTAAGGTGATGTCACTACCTTTTTTGATGGTTTCTACAACGCCAATTGGGGTTTTAAACTCGCCATAATTTGTAGGTGTTTTTTCTTTCAGGCGGTATCCGTTCAAGCATTCAATTACGATAGCGGGTTCGTCACTTTCCATCAATGCATTGTAAAATCCTGCGGCTTTTGTCATGTTTCTAGGTACTAAAACATGTATGCCTCTGATGGCATTTATAATCATTCCCATCGGGGAGCCAGAGTGCCAAATTCCTTCCAGTCGATGTCCGCGTGTGCGGATAATAAGAGGTGCTTTTTGTTTTCCAAAAGTACGGTATTGCAATGAAGCTAAATCATCGCTCAATATTTGAATGGCATAAAGCATGTAATCTAAATATTGGATTTCAGCGATGGGTCTTAAACCTCTTAAAGCCATTCCGATACCTTGGCCGATGATGGTGGCTTCACGTATGCCAGCATCGGCAACACGCATTTCACCATATTTTTCTTGTAGTCCTTCTAATCCTTGGTTTACATCGCCAATTTTTCCTGAATCTTCTCCAAAAATTAATGCTTCTGGGTATTTAGAAAAAATAGCATCAAAATTGTCTCTGATAATCATGCGACCATCGGTATCTGGAGTTGCTTCTTCTAAGTATTGAGGAGCAACTTCTTTAACCGCCAATACATTGTGAGCAGATTCTGAATAGAGTTTTGAGTTAAAGGCGTATTGGTATTTTTTTGAAAAAGTAGTTAACCAACTAACTAAGGCTGTTTTTTCTTGTCCTGAGGTAAATTGACGTAGCGATTTACGTGCAGCTACCATAATTTCTTTTTTCAGTGGTTCTTTAATACCTCGCAATTTTTTGGCGTGAGCCAAAACAATTTCGGGGTTTAATGACGCGGGAGCTATTTGTTCTAACAAATTAACAAGCTCTTTTTGTTCGTTAATGATGGGAGTGATGAAAGTGATCCAGGCTTTTTTCTTGGCTTCTAAAACTTCCTTTTTGGCTTTGGCTTCAATTGCATCTAGCTCTTCTGGAGAGGCGATATTGATAGCAATCATCCATAGTCGCATTTGACGGATACAGTCAAATTCTTTTTCCCAATCCAATCGCTCTTTGCTTTTATAGCGTTCGTGTGAGCCTGAACTCGAATGTCCTTGTGGTTGTGTTAATTGTTCTACATGTATAACTACAGGAATGTGTTTTTCACGAGCGATGGTTTCGGCTTTTTGATAAGCAGTAACCAAGTCGGAATAATCCCAACCTTTTACCTTAATTAGCTCAAGGCCGTTAGTGTCAGCTTCAATTTGGAAGCCTTTTAGTATTTCTGATATGTCTTCCTTAGTGGTTTGGTGTTTGGCATGGACTGAAATGCCATATTCATCATCCCAAATACTGATTACCATAGGAACCTGAAGGACTCCTGCAGCATTTATGGTTTCAAAAAACACACCTTCGGACGTGCTTGCATTCCCAATCGTTCCCCAAGCAATTTCGTTTCCTTGATTTGAAAAATTTTCCTGATTCGGGATGTTGGTGCTGTGTCGGTATATTTTTGAAGCCTGCGCTAAACCCAGCAGTCGAGGCATTTGAGCTGCAGTAGGGGAAATATCTGAGCTAGAGTTTTTTTGTTGCACAAGATTTTTCCAACTCCCATCCTCATTTAAACTATGAGTAACAAAATGACCTCCCATTTGCCTGCCTGCAGACATGGGTTCTTCATTGATGTCCGTGTTACCATATAATCCAGCAAATAATTGTTCAGGAGTAAGTTCTCCTATAGCCATCATGAAGGTTTGGTCGCGATAATAGCCCGAACGAAAATCTCCATTCTTGAAAAATTTTGCCATGGTGATTTGTGGCAGTTCTTTTCCGTCGCTGAAAATACCAAACTTAGCCTTTCCTGTTAACACCTCTTTTCTTCCTAACAAACTGCATTCCCTACTGGTGATTGCTACGGTATAATCGTTCAATACTTCGGTTTTGAAATCTTCAAATGTTAATGCAGCGTTGTTTTTTTCTTTTATCATTCTCTATGAAGGTATAACTTATGAGGCGCAAATTTACTTAAAAACTGGCTATTTTCATAATAGAATAAAAAAAATATGGATAGAAACGCCTTGCGGATTATTTATTTTTTTAAGTGTTTTGTTGGTGATTTCTCTTTTTAAAATGTAAAAATTACTTTTTGTATAATTTAATAAATTTAAAATCAGAATTTTTTAAAACCATTTTCTGTTGAATAGGTTTAAGAAGATTTTGGGTGATAAGGTGATGATAAAACGTATTTTTTCGTTGTATTTATTGTCATTTATTTCCCATCCATTTGACGAATAAACAGGTAAATAGACTTCGAAATAATCGGTAACGAGATTGAGACGGATGCCACTATCATATACAAAGCGTTCTTTTTGGAATTTGTTTTTCAACAATCCAATATCGCCGTACACTTCTATCCAATTCCAAATGGCATAACCTCCATTAATTGTGGTCATCCATTGATTGGCAAAGGGTGTTTGGAGTTTTGATTTAAAACCTCCTTCGGCAATAATCAATTGTTGGCTAAAAAATCCAGTGTTTTCGGATCTTCCATAATAATTATAATCAAACATATAATCCGAAGGACGATCAAGTGAAAAATTAAAGAAATTGCTGTTCGTATTATTGTTAATAAAGGTTCCAGCGTACCAGCGTAGGTTCATTTGGCGGTTGTTTTCGAATAATTTTCGATAAGAAACTTCGGCAATTGCTTTATTAAAGTTGTTGGCAAGTTGTATTTCCGTCATAAAACTAAAATGATTGGTTACTTCTGTTTTAGTATTATAATAGCGAGCGTTAAAAATGGAATAATTTTCATTGAAATCAGATTTGACAATTTGACTTTCTTGACGATTGACGAGCAATTGGCGTAGATAAATTAATTCTTTTCTGTTATCTCTAAAATCTTCATCTCTGATTCGTAACTGAATCGAAGGATTGAATTTAAAATAGGTGGCGTCAGGGGCATAATGAAAGTAAGAGGCCGAAAGAGCATATCGGGCATTAAACAAGGTACTGTTACGGTAATTTTGGTTTACTGCTAGAGACCCCGAACCAGAGAATGATTGGGCATTGGTAGAATAAGCAGGAGTGATATCAAAAACAAAAGGCTTGTCTAAAATGGTTTTGTTATGCAAACGCATCCCTAAAATAAACCCATCGTACAAATTAAACTCTACTGTTGGTACATATAAAACTTGATTGTAATAAGGGTCTTCTAGGTCCTTCATAAATACAAACTTCACTGGGCGGTTATTTGGGAAAAAGCCTTTTAAGGATTTCCAGTTGTTCCTTAAATTGTATTCTGGCACTTCGTTTTTGTAATTCAAAACAATTTTGTCCACTTCATTCCTAGGCATTGTATAAAGGCTGTCTTTTTTGTGGGGAGTAAGCCATTTTTTAAAAATTATTTCCCCATTTTTGATACCGTAAACAGGAACAGGAACAGCAACGCCAGTTTTGTTTTTTATAGTAAAAGAAAGGCTGTCATTGGTTTTGGTAACATTAGAAAATTTATAATCAATAGCTTTTCGGGAGTTGATAATGGTGTTGAAAAACCAATTGATGTCTTTTTCTGAATTTTTCTTTAAAATATTTTCAAACTCATTTGTTTCAATTACCTCCCCTTGTTTGCGAGTATATAATTCGTAAATGCTTTGAGCAACGATGTTTTTTTCAAGATAATTGTCTAAGAATCGCAAACTTAGACCTGCACGGTATTTACTAGCAATTTGCTCGTTGAATTTTATCAATGCATCTTTAGGAGTATTCAAAGGTTGGTCTAAATTTTTTCGAGCCATCAGCATGTAGAAATAGCTGTATTGCTCATTAAAGTCTAGATTGGTTAGGTTAAAGCTTTTGAGGAGTTTGAAACTAGAAGCACTCCCTAACATCTTGCTACCGGGATGGTTCAATTCGATGTATTTCATCATGGTATAAACTTGGATAGCATCGTGAATCCAAGCTTCTTTTCGCTGGTCGATAAACAAACTATTTTTGAGATAAGCATTTAAAAAAGTTTTTAAAAACTTGATTTCATAAGTGAAATTATCTGAGAATGGGCTAATAAAAGAGGGGAGTTGGTTTAAGCCATAAAATGGGTTGCGTTCATAATCTGTTTCAGAGACAATAATTTTTTGAAAGGGATAGGGACCAATTTTAGCGATGGCAAAAGGAACGATGCAATCAATTATTTGTGATTTTTGAAGGGGCGAAATTTTGTTGTCTTTGAGATTGGTAACTACAGTCAATCCATTGGACACATAACTTTCAAAAGTAAGTTGGGGTTCTATGAAAACATTAAAATCGGTTCTTGATTTGCCCGACACTTTGGTAAGCGTATAGTCTGTATGGAGTTGAGTGTTGAATGTATCCAAATCGGTTGTAAGAAAATCGGTTACGGCCGTTTTAAATTCGATTTCAAAATCAGAAACAGCATTAACAATATCATCAAGATTTTCATTATTGTATTTGATAAAGTCATGTTGTGTGTAGCGTGCGGGGGTTAGAAACCAGTTTTTTAGATTAAATCCCCTTGCTGGATGATAGCCATATTTGGTGAAAGCGTCGCTAGGCACTTTGACGGTATAGGTTAGTTGTATTTTTATTTTTTCGTCAGGCAACAATGGATTTCGCAATCGCACATGAATGACATCAGGAACGGTGGTGTTTCGGTTCCAACTAAGAAATAATTTGTTTGAATCAATTATGGTTATGTTTTGTGTGCTTCCTCGTTCTTCTTCATTGGCCAAATGAAATCCACGATAAAATTCATCCGAAAATCGTCTAGCTAGAGGGGAATGCACATTGGAATAAGCCTGATTCCAATCGTTTAGAACAATAATATTTAAAGTATCCGAAGATTGGTTGTAATAAGTAAGTTCCTGTTGAATATGTAAAGTTTTGTCCGTATGATTCACTTCAACAACCATTTTTGAATGATGTTGAGCGTATTGTTTCAATGATAACAATAATAAGAAGACTATTTGGACAAATACTTTCAAATGGGGCTTTTTGATTAGGACTAAATTACATTAAATAACAGTGCTATAAAAAGATACGTATTAATGAATGGTTATGGTTTTTTGAAAGCCAATAATAAATGGGATTTTTAGTTTTAAACTTACTAAAGCTACTCTGAGAGTAGCTTTAGATTTAAAAGTTGGGTTTCAAATTGTATTTTTTGTAGAATGAATCCAATACATGAACCACTTCATCTGCTGAATCCACGATTTTAATTAAATTTAAATCTTCGGGGCTTACTGTTTTTTCCCCTTCGATGAGTACCGTTTTTATCCAATCGACTAATCCTGACCAAAAGGAAGAGCCTACTAGAATAATGGGGAATTTGGCGATTTTTTTTGTTTGAATTAAGGTAAGGGCTTCAAAGAGTTCATCCATAGTTCCAAAGCCACCAGGCATGACTACAAAGCCTTGCGAATATTTTACAAACATTACTTTGCGTACAAAAAAGTAATCAAAATTTAAGTTTTTATCAGAATCGATATAGGGATTGAAATGTTGCTCGAATGGCAAAACAATATTGAGTCCCACCGATGGACCGCCCCCTAAATGTGCTCCTTTGTTACCCGCTTCCATAATACCGGGCCCACCTCCGGTGATAACACCATAACCTGCTTTTCCAATTTTGAAAGCAATGTTTTCGGCGAGTTGGTAATACGGGTCTTGGGGTAAAGTTCTTGCTGATCCAAATATGGTCACACAAGGTCCAATTCGTCCCATGGTTTCATAACCATTGACAAATTCAGACATAATTTTGAAAATTGCCCAACTGTCATTGGTTCGTATTTCGTTCCAAGTTTTTTGTTTTAAACTATCTTGGATTACTTTTTCTTCATCATTATCAAAATCTTCGAGTCTCATAAATAATAAATTAATTGGTTTAGTACTAGTTTTTTCTTGGAATAAAACAAACATTTTTTTAGAGAATATTCCGTTTGTAATTTGTCCTATCAAAAGTGTTTTTGTTGGTTTGTTTTAGGATGCTAAGTATTGTATTTATTGCTATGGTGTATGTTAACGAATATAACTTTTTTTAAGGAAAAATCCAATAGAAAGAATAGAATTAACCTAAAAACTAAATGGTTTTTTATACTTTTTTTTCAGGCAGAAGAGGCTTTAACCTGAGATGTTATCTAAAATGAATTGTAGTGTTTTTTTAGTGATGTAGTTATCAGGTTTTTAAAATTTGGAATACAAAAAAAGCGTTTACTCTTTTTGGTTAAAAGAATAAACGCTTTAGGCTTATTAGTCATACTCCTTATCGGATTGTTTTTATGAATTCGGCTATTTTACCAGTTCCTTCTTCGGTTAAATGTTTGATAAAGGCGCTACCAATAATGGCACCTTTGGCATACTGTGTAGCTTGGTTGAAGGTTTCGGAATTGTTGATTCCAAAACCTACAATTTGAGGGTTTTTTAGATTCATGTTTGCAATGCGCTTAAAGTAATCTTCTTGAATACTGCCAAAACCTGTTTGTGAACCCGTAACACTAGCAGAACTTACCATGTAAATAAATCCTTTAGAAACGCTGTCGATGTAACGAATGCGTTCTTCGGAAGTTTGAGGTGTTATTAAGAATATGTTGATTAAGCCAAATTTTTCAAAGATAGCTTGGTATTCATGGGCATAAACAGCAACAGGTAAATCCGGGATAATCAATCCATCGATTCCTATTTCAGCGCATTTGGCACAAAAAGCTTCTACACCATATTGCATCATAGGATTAAAGTATCCCATGATAATCAAAGGGATGGATACTGTTTTACGAATGTCTTTTAATTGATTGAATAAAATTTCAGTCGTCATACCATTGTGCAATGCCTTGGTAGAGCTTTCTTGAATGGTAGGTCCATCGGCCAAAGGGTCGCTAAAAGGCAAGCCAATTTCGATTAAATCAACACCATTATTTTCTAAATCTTGAATGATTTTGACCGTATCAGTAAGGTTTGGATATCCAGCAGAGAAATAGATGGATGCTATTTTTTTGTCTTCTTGTAATTTTTGTTCGATTCTATTCATTGTAATCGCTAAGTTTTGGGCAGAAAGAATTCTACTTTTAATGTAAAGGCTTATTTAGTTGGTTACAATATATGCCCAAGCTGTTTGTTTTGATTCTAAATTTACTTCAATACGTTTGTAATGTAACCCTTCATACGTATCAGCAAGTTGAACGTCCTCGTCTGTGATTTCATAAAGCAAACCATTGATAATGTCATCAGGATTTCCTGTTTCGACAATAATAGGATAAGTTGCCATTCCAAATTCTTCTTCAATTTGGATATGGGTTAGAGAATAGCCAATTAATGAATCAGGAGAGCCTTTTAAAATGCGACCGAATATATTTTGTTGAATTTCAGTGTCTTTTAATGTTCCGTATGCGAATAATTTTGCCATTTTTATTTTTTTAATGTGTGACCTAATTTTTTATTTCTACTTCTGTAGTAAATGGTTGTTTTTTAGTATAATAGTTATAATTTGAAATAATCAATATAGGTTTGTAAGTCTTTGTCCCCACGACCAGAAAGACAAATTACAACGATGTCTTCAGGTTTGAATTTTTTTTCTTTTAATACCGCCAAAGCGTGTGATGATTCAATTGCAGGAATGATGCCCTCAAGTTGTGATAATTCAAAACCTGCTTGCATGGCATCATCATCTGTCATAGAATAAAATTCGCCACGACCTGAAGTCGCTAAATGAGCATGCATAGGCCCTACACCAGGATAATCTAATCCAGCAGAAATAGAATATGGTTCAGTGATTTGGCCGTCAGGAGTTTGCATCAATAAGGTTTTGCAACCATGAATGATTCCTACTTTTCCTAATTTACTAGTGGCGGCACTATGCCCACTGTTTACCCCTTTACCTGCTGCTTCTACGGCTACAATGCCTACTTGAGGTTCGTGTAAAAAATGATAAAAAGTACCTGCGGCATTACTACCTCCTCCGATACAAGCTACAACATAATCAGGGTTTTCTCGGCCTTCTTTTTCTTTTAATTGCCATTTTATTTCTTCTGAAACGATGCTTTGAAAACGCGTTACCATATCTGGGTAAGGATGTGGTCCAATGGCTGATCCAATGATGTAATGCGTGTCAACGGGATTGTTAATCCAATCTCTAATAGCTTCGTTTGTTGCGTCTTTGAGTGTACGGCTTCCTGATTTTGCAGGACGTACTTCGGCGCCTAACATTTTCATTCGAGCCACATTTGGAGCTTGACGTTGAATGTCGATTTCGCCCATATAGACAATGCATTGCAGTCCCATAAGTGCACACACTGTTGCTGTAGCTACTCCATGCTGTCCTGCTCCAGTTTCTGCAATAATGCGGTTTTTTCCTAATTTTTTTGCAACTAAAATCTGACCAATTGTGTTGTTGATTTTATGAGCTCCGGTATGGTTAAGGTCTTCTCTTTTGAGATAGATTTTAGTGTTGTATTTTTCAGATAACCGCTTGGCAAAATACAACGGACTAGGACGTCCTACATAATCTCTTAATAATTGGTCAAACTCAGCTTTAAAATCTGGTTCAGCCGTAATTTTTAGGTAGTTTTGACGTAATTCTTCAACATTGGGGTAAAGCATTTCAGGAATGTATGCACCTCCAAATTCACCATAATACCCATTTTCGTCTACGTTATATGAAGTCATTTTTTATGTTTTAATTATTGAAGGGACAATTCGCGAATTCTCCTTAAATCGTTGCTATTTTTTAATCCTGGTTCTATTTCAAATTTACTATTTACGTCTATGGCATAAATGGGTAAATTCGTTTTTATAATTTCGTTTACAGCCTCCATTTCATTTAAACCAATGCCTCCACTTAGGAAAAATGGTTTGCTAGAGGGGTAATTTTGGAGTACTTTCCAATCAAATGTGGTTCCATTACCGCCAGGTAGTTTCCCTTTGGTGTCAAAAAGGAAATAATCACACACTGATTCATAGGGTTTTAGTACATCAAAATTAAAGTCGTCTAAGATAGAAAAAACTTTAATTAGTTCTATCCTGTTTTGTAATTTGCTTTTTAATTCAGTACAAAAAGCGACTGTTTCTTTACCGTGTAATTGTACTGCTTGCAGCTTGTGCTTTTGAACTTTGGCTACAATAGTATCGATAGTTTCATCGACAAAAACACCTGTTTTTTTTATTGATTCAGGTATTGGTGGAATAACACCGTCAAAAAAACGAGCCGATTTTTCCCAAAATATAAATCCCATATAATCGGGAAGGACAGCGCCTACTTCGATTATATTGTCAGGATATTTCATTCCGCAGATTTTCAGTTTCATTTCTTTTACCGCTAAGGCGCTAAGGCGCAATTTTTTTAACTTATATCTTTTTGTTAATTATTAGTGCATAATCACTAAGTAATAAAAACTACAACTGACTAATAAAATCCTTTGCCGCTATACCCGCATTATCTGTTTTCATGAAGTTTTCACCAATTAAAAATCCTTTGTAACCATAAGGTTTTAGTTCGGTAATGGCTTCAACTGATGAAATCCCACTTTCGGAAACTTTGACAAAGTCATTCGGAATCATGTCGGCTAACTGTTTGCTGAAATCCAAACTGACTTCGAATGTTTTTAAATTTCGGTTGTTTACTCCAATCATGTCTAAACTAGGCATGATTGATTTTTCTAATTCTTCTTGGTTGTGGACCTCCAGTAAAACTTCTAAACCTAAATTTTTAGCAAACTCGGATAAGGATTTGATTTCGTCACGTGTTAAAACGGCTGCAATTAGCAGAATCAAATCGGCTCCATGGGCTTTCGCTTCAAGGATTTGGTATTCGTCAACGATAAATTCTTTCCGTAAAAGCGAAATATTTACAGAGGCTCTAGCCAATAGTAAATCGTCTAAAGAACCTCCAAAATATTTTCCATCGGTCAAAACAGATATTCCACAAGCTCCCGCCTCTTCATAACCTTTCACTACTTCTTCAACAGAAAAACCATGATTGATAACGGCTTTAGAAGGCGAACGACGTTTGTGTTCAGCAATAATACCTGAATTGCTATTTCGTAATGCATTACTTAACGAAATTGTTTTTTTTTCAAAGAAAACCGAAGCTTCCAATTGGGAAACCGGAATGATTGATTTCTTAAGAATGACTTCTCTCTTTTTGTCAACGATGATTCTATCTAGTATGTTCATTATACATTTTTTATTTAAAGATTAAATTGTTTAAAGTTTACGTTAACGTACCATCGGCTTACTGTTTTTTGAACCTCAAGCGCTAAACTTTTAAACTATTTACTTACTTAAATCTTGAAGCTTTTTCAAAGCGGTTAATCCTTTACCAGATAAAAGACTCTCCTTAGCTTGTGCAAAACCTTCTAATGGTATACAGCCTGTTACTGTAGCAATGGCTATACCTGCATTTGCACAAACCACATTGTTTTGCGCTTCAGTACCTTTTCCGGAAATAATATTTAAGAACATTTGAGCCGATTCTTCGACCGTAGTGCCTCCTTCAATATCCTTTTGTTGTATCATTTGAACACCAAAATCTTCAGGGTTGAGCATTCCTTCTTTGGTATTTGTAATGATTTTTGTAGGTCCTGTTAGGGATATTTCATCATACCCGTCTAGTGCATGAACAATAGTAAAATTACTGTCTGTATTTTGGTATAAATACCCATACATTCTGGCTAGTTCTAGATTGAAAACCCCTAATAATTGGTTTTTAGGGAACGATGGGTTAATCATAGGGCCTAAAATATTGAAAATGGTTCGCACTCCTAATTCTTTTCGGATAGGTCCTACGTTTTTCATGGCAGGATGAAAAAGGGGAGCGTGAAGAATGCAAATTCCCGCTTGATCAACACATTTTTTTAAAAAATCTTGGTCATTACTGAATTTAACCCCCAAACTTTCCATTACGTTACTCGAACCTGTTATGGATGAAACGCCGTAATTTCCGTGTTTGGTCACTTTTATACCAGCACCAGCTGTTACGAATGAGGCCAATGTAGAGATGTTAAAAGTGTCTTTGCCATCTCCTCCTGTTCCTACTAAATCAATGGTATTGTAATCAGATAAATCAATACGCACACACAATTCTTGAAGCGCCTCTCTAAATCCGGACAATTCATCAATGCTAATGCTTCGCATCATGTACACGGTTAAGAAGGAAGCAATTTGGCTAGGGTTGTAACTTCCGTTAGAAATGTTAACCAAGACTTCTTTGGCCTCTTTTTTAGATAGCAGTTCGTTATTGATTAATCTGTTTAATATGTTTTTCATTTTTTTAAAATAGTTACTAAGAATCTATGTAGCTAAGGTTCTAAGTTTTTATTAACTGAATACTATAGACTGAATATTGCTTACTAGCTGTTTACCCAATTTTCTAGCATTTTCTTTCCATTTGGAGTTAAAACGCTTTCAGGATGAAATTGTACGCCTCGTACATCATAAGTTTTGTGGCGTAGAGACATGATTTGACCATTTTCATCAACTGAAGTAGCTTCTAATACTTCTGGTAAAGTAGCGTCAACTACCCATGAATGGTAACGTCCAACTTCAAATTCACGGGCTAAACCTTTAAATAAAATTTCATCATCAACAACGGTTTTTACATTTGTAGCCACTCCATGATAAACATTATCTAAATTTGAAAGCGTACCGCCATATACCTCGCCAATAGCTTGTTGTCCTAAGCAAACACCAAAAATACTTTTGGTAGCGCCATATTTTGCAATCACTGGTTTTAAAAGTCCCGCTTCATCAGGAATTCCAGGGCCTGGTGAAAGGAGGATTTTATCAAAATGTCCAATTTCATCTAAATCAAATTCGTCATTTCGATAGACAGTCACTTCACAATTTAAGTCTTCTAAATAATGGACCAAATTGTAGGTGAAACTGTCGTAGTTGTCAATAACTAATATTTTTTTCATTTTTTTAAAGTTGTTTTATAAGAGAAAAGAGGTATGCATTTTTGTTGCTTACTTTCTCACTCTTAACTTTTTTCTAAATAGTTTCGGCTAAATCCAATGCGGTGTTTAAAGCTCTCAATTTATTATATACTTCTTGCATTTCGCTCTCTTCGTCAGAACTTGCAACGATTCCGGCACCCGCTTGTGAATGCAATTGGTGGTTTTTGCTTAAGAAAGTCCTAATCATGATGGCATGGTTAAAATTACCTTCAAAATCCATGAATCCTATTGCGCCACCATAAAAATTACGATTGGTTTTTTCGTAATCTTCAATCAATTGCATGGCTCGGTGTTTAGGAGCGCCACTTAGGGTGCCTGCAGGGAAAGTGTCGGCAACAACTTGTAAAGTGGTAGCATCTTGATGAAGGTGACCTGTTACCTTGGAAACCAAATGGATTACATGCGAAAAGAATTGTACTTCTCTATAGCGCTCTACATTCACATGGTGTCCGTGACGACTCAAATCGTTTCGAGCCAAATCGACCAGCATCACATGTTCGCTGTTTTCTTTTTTATCTTCTGATAGTTGTTTGGCTAGAATGGCATCCTTTTCATCATCTCCAGTACGTTTAAAAGTTCCTGCAATTGGATGGATTTCGGCTTTTCTGTTTTTTACGATGATTTGGGCTTCTGGGGAAGAACCAAAGATCTTGAAGTCACCATAGTCAAAAAAGAAAAGATATGGCGATGGGTTGATACTACGTAATGCTCTATAAACATTGAATTCATCTCCTTTGAAGCCTTGAGTAAAACGTCTGGATAGTACTAGTTGGAAAACATCACCACGGTAACAGTGTTTTTTAGCCAAGGCTACATTTTGTTTGAATTCTTCATCGGTTAGATTAGAAAATCCATCTCCTACTTTGGTGAAACTGTAGGTCGCCAAATTTCGTGATTGTAATAACTGCTCTAATTCAGCTATGTTGTTTTGACCGTCTAAGCTATGACAGAAAATATAGGCTTGATTTTTAAAGTGATTAATAGCAATGATGTTTTGATAGATGGCATAATAAACATCGGGAATGGTATTGCTATTCTCTTTCTTGGCAATTGTTACTTTTTCGAAATACCGAACTGCATCATACGAAATGTAACCAAACAACCCATTGTTGATGAACTTAAAATCGTTTTTCTCTGATTGAAATTGACCTGAAAATTCTTGTATGATTTGTGGGATATCAGTAGAAGAATCAATTGCGATAGTCTCTGAAGTTCCATCAGGGAAATTTTTATAAATCGTTTCGTTTTCAATTTTGAACGAAGCAATTGGGTTGCAACAAATATAAGAGAAACTGTTGTCGCTACCGTGATAGTCGCTACTTTCCAGTAATAAACTATTCGGGAATTTATCTCTTATTTTCAGATACACGCTTACAGGAGTAATGGTATCAGCCAATATTTGTTTATAATGGGTTTTGAGTATAAAGGGTTTCAATTTCTTTTGATTTTAAAATTAGTTGACTCAGATTTTTTTAATTGAAAAAAGGCTTGTCGTGATGACAAGCCTTTTTATATATTTTTATAGAAATAATACCATAGGAGCTTAGTTCACGACTATTGACGTAAATTGTTCCACCACCAAGTATTTTTATTTGTAAATTTCATAACGCAAATATATAAATGAAATTTGATTATTCAAATATTAAATTGCAAATTAGTTTGAATTTATTTTAGATAACCCCATTTGGTGTTAAAAAAAGCATCGTGGTTCCAGTGTTTAAAAGACTAGATTTACTTTTAGGTCAAATTGATCGTAAATCGTTTTGTCTCCTAAATCATCAAAAAAGCTGCCTGAGCCATATTTGATGTCGTATTTTGTACGATCCACACTTAGGTTTGCTGTAGCTGTGTTTCCTTTGACAATTAAATCAAAAATAATTGGATTTGATTTTCCTTTAATCGTTAACGAAGCAATTATTGTATAAACATTATTTCCTTTGTCCGTAATGGTTTTAAAGGTCAATAATGAAGTATCAAAGTTATAGATTCCAAAAAAATCATCCGATTTCAAGTGTCCTTCCAGTTTGGCTTTAGAGCTTCCAGTTTGATCAGTATTGTTGAGTGTAGTCATATCGGCAACAAAATTACCTCCTATGACTTTATTGTTTTTAAACTCGAGTCGGCCTTCTTTGAATTTAATGGTTCCTTCATGTTGTCCTGTTATTTTTTTACCAGTCCAAGTAATTAGGCTTTTTGAGACATCTATTTTTTTGATTTGTGCTTTTGTGCTTGAAAAACTGAAAAGAACAAAGAATGCGAGGAGTAGGGGTTTTAGATTTTTCATTGTAAGACGGTTTTGGTTAATAAATAATGACTTGTGCGTTTAATTATTGCATAATACTGGTGTTCTTACTCAAAGTTACAATAAATTCACAAATTAAGATTAAAAAACAGTAAACAAATGTAAATCAACAGGTCGTATTCTTTTTGTTGCTCTTTTATAAAACTAAAAACACCTCTACATTTGAAATAATAGAGGTGTTTTGTAATAATTTTATGTGATTTAGAATTTTAAATCTACTGTCAGTTCAAATTCATCCGAAATAGCTTTGTTTCCTAAGTTGTCAAAAAAGCTACCAGAACCATATTTAATATCGTATTTTGTTCTATTTACATTAAAAGTTGTAGAAGCAGTATTTCCTTTAACGGTTAAGGTGAACGTGATTGGATTTGTTTTTCCTTTGATTGTTAAATCACCAGTAACGATATACACATCTTTGGCTTTTGTAGCAATTTTTTTAAATACCAATGTAGATGTTGGGTATTTATCCGTACCAAAGAAATCATCTGATTTCAAGTGGCCATCTAATTTTTGTTGGTGTTCACCGGATAAGTCAGTTGCCGTCATGGTAGGCATATCTACGGTAAAATTTCCGCCTACTAATTTTTCATTCTTAAAAAATAATTGACCTTCTTTGAAGTCAACTGTACCATTGTGTTTTCCAGTTACTTTTTTACCAACCCAGTTGATGGTACTTTTTGAAACATCGATTTTTTTGGTTTGTGCATTTACTGATGCGGTAAAAGCGATTACGAATGCTAAAGCAAGTGTTTTTAGATTTTTCATTGTTTTTAAGTGTAAAATTGATTATTTAATTAAAGTGTGATAAACAGTTCTTCTTGTGATTTTCTAACTTTTTTATAATGTTGGGTATCATCTTCTGTATGACGGTATCCAATAGTTGCTATTAAAGAAGCATTTAATCCTAAAGCATTCAGTCCTAAAATTTCATTCACTGCTTTTGGGTCAAAACCTTCCATTGGGGTAACGTCTATCTGTTTTTCGGCAGCGGCGTTTAATAAATTGCCCATGGCAAGATACGTTTGTTTAGAAGTCCAAATATTTTTTTCTTCTGAACTTAATGTTAAAATTTTGGATTTCATGAAATCAGCATACCCCTGTAGCGCTTCCAAAGGCAAATTACGCGTTTTACTAATATTGTCGAAATACGCATCAATGGTCGTTTCGTTGATATCAGTGAAATTAGCAAAAACAATAAGGTGTGAGGCATCTACTATTTGTGATTGTCCCCAAGCCACGGGTTGAATTTTTGCTCTTAATTCAGGGTTTTCAATGATGATAACTTGATAGGGTTGTAAACCATAAGAAGAGGAACTTAATCGGATGGCTTCTTTTAGGAAATTCAAATCTTCAGTTGTGATTTTTTTACTAGCATCAAATTTTTTGGTAGCATATCTCCAATTTTGTTTTTCTATAAATGTGTTCATAAGGATTTTATCTTAATTGTTTCGGTATTTTTCTAATAATTCGTTCAGTTGTTGCAGTTCAACAGGAGTGAGTTTCTTTGAAAAGTAATTTTCGTGATCTTTTACTTTCGGTTCTAATTCGGCTAAGGTATCTAACCCTTTTTGGGTAATTAAAACTTCAATTTTTCTTCGGTTATCGGGACATACTTTTCGTGTTACGAGTTCTTTTAATAATAGTTTGTCCACTAAACGAGTGGTATTACTTGTTTTAGCAATCATTCGTTCTTGAATCAAGCACATGTTGGCAGGATTTCCTTTTTGACCTCTTAAAATACGAAGCACATTATATTGTTCACTTGAAAGGTCATAAGGTTTTAATATTTCGCTGAACTGTTCTGAAATCATTTTTTCAGTGTACATTATATTCAAAATAACTTTGGTCGCATCATTTAATGTGCCCGTTGTTTTGGTTATTTCTTCAATTCTCATAATGTAGTTGTTTATTTGTAGGTACAAATATAGTATTTATTTTATTTGTATATACAAGTTTTTGTTGTTTTAACATTTTATTTTGATAAAATACGGTTAGAAGCTTTATATACAGTTTTTTAATACTAAATAATTACAAAGTGTTAAAAAAAAGTACTAAATTTAGGGGTTACGAACATAGGGTATGGACTACAGGTAAGTTGGAGCGTATGAAACAAAATAAACCTACTATTGAAGAATTAGAATTTAAGATAGCTAATTTGGAATTGGTTATTGAAAAATTAAAAAACGAAGAAGGCAGTAAGTTGGATTCTAATACCGCAATTACTCAAAATAGAGAAGTTGCTGAGCAAAGGAAACACATCTCATTTTTCGAAAGAATAACAGATGCTTTTATCGCATTAGATGCTAATTGGTGTTATACTTATATGAACCAAAAAGCGGGAGAATATTTGGATCGCAATCCAAATGATATGATAGGCAAATGTATATGGGAGGTTTTCCCTAAAGCCAAAGAACTTCCTTTTTACGAGGCGTATCATGCAGCGTATGCAACACAATCGTACACTTATATCGAAGCCTATTATCCTTCTTATGATTTATGGTTTGAGAATCACATTTATCCTTCACCCGATGGTATTTCTGTATTTTTTAAGGATATTACCTTAAAGCGAAAAAATATTGATTTATTAGAATTAAGTGAGAAAAGGTTTCGTGCATTAGTCGAACATAATGAAGAGATCATCTCGGTTATAGACCAAAACATGCAACCTGTTTATCGCAGTAAATCAATTGAAAAAATTACAGGTTGGACTACCCAAGAGCGAGGCAATTTAGCAGTAACAGAGTTTATTCATCCTGATTATTTGGATTATTTAAAAATTAAAATTCAAGAGTCCATTGAGCAACCAGATGTTTTGGTACCTATATTGTTACAAGTAAAACATAAAAAGGGACATTATCTTTGGTTAGAAGGTACGCTAAATAATAAGTTAGAAGATGCAGCTGTAAAAGGTATTATTTTTAATATCCGTGATGTTACTGAAAAAATCAATATAACTCATTCTTTAACAGAGGAGAGGGATAAGTTTTTAAAGATTGCTGCTACTTCACCCGGGTTAATCTATTCTATGAAACAAGATACTGACGGAGCTATTAGTTTTCCTTATACTAGTGAAGCGCTCGGTTCTATATTTGGCTTGAATCATGACCAAATCGTTCAGCATCCCGAAACCATTTTTGAAAATATTCATCCGGATGATGTAAATGAGGTTTTAAAAAAAATAAAGAAAACGAAAAACGACTTGGTTCCATTGCATTGTGAGTACCGATATCTTCATCCTACAAAAGGATGGTTATGGCATGAAGTGAACTCTTTGCCAGTAGTGGAACCCGATGGTGCAGTGGTGTGTCATGGCATCATTACAGACATTACCGAAAGGGTTTATGGAGAGCAAAAATTACTCAAATCCAATCGGCTTTATTTGTTTATCAGTCAGATTAATCAAATGATTGTCCAAACGACTAAGCAAGAAGTTTTATTTAACAAAGCTTGTCAAATAGCAGTGGATTTTGGGAAGTTTAAAATGGCATGTATTGGCATGTTGGATAAACCAAGCCAAATTTTTGTCCCTGTAGAAATAGCAAAATTAGATAGTGACTTTGATATAAAGCGTATTTGGGAGCAGAATTCGTTAAACCGACAACTTGCGGCAGTTATCTTGTCAAATGGGAAAAGCATTGTTTATAATGATTTAGAGAAAGAAACTGGGTTAGCAACACTAGCGGAAAGTGGTGTAAAATCCATGATGGCTTTGCCAATAAAAAAGTTTGGAAAAGTAGAAGGAGTATTTGTCTTTTGTGCGGATGAGGTTGATTTTTTTGATAAAGAAGAAGAAGGTTTATTAGAAGAGGCTACAGGAGATGTTTCATTTGCTTTAGAGTTATTTGACAAAGAAGCCTTGCGTAAAAAAGCCGAAAAAGAACTTATCGAAAGTGAAAAACGATACCATACCTTGACCGAGGTTTCTCCGGTAGGTATTTTTAGAACAGATTTGGACGGTATGATTTCGTATGTGAGTTCAAATATGCAATTGATGTCAGGGCTCACCTTTGAAGATTATGAAGAATGTGATTGGATAAAAGCTATTCATAGGGAAGATAGAGAAAATATTGCTGATTTATGGGTGCAATTAATACGTGAAAAAGAAGAAAAATCAGCTGAATTTCGTTTTGTTCGACCAGATGGTACTCTTATCTGGTTGTTGGGTAATGCCATCCCTCAAAAAGATGCTTCAAATCGTACAGTTGGTTTTATAGGTACGTTGACTGATATTACCAGTCAAAAAATAGCTGAAGAAGAAATAAGCAAGGCCAACGAACGTTTCGAAATGATTTCTTCGGCTTCTAATGATGTTATTTTTGAATTGGATTTTAAGAATAATAAAAGCTGGCATAATAAAATTCATGATGAAATATTGGATTCATTTGATGAAAGATTGTCAACGGAAGAAAATCGAGAATTGTGGAGAACACGATTGCATCCAGAGGATAAAGAGCGTGTATTGACTTCGCTTAAAGAAACCTATGAAAGTGATGCTACAACTTGGTCATCAGAGTTTAGGTTTTTAAAGAAAGATGGGCAATACGGGACTTTTTATGAGCGTATAATTATCATTAGAGACGAAAAGGGAAGGGTTGAAAAATTAATAGGCTCCATGATGGATGTCTCTGAAATAAAAAAAGCAGAGGAAGAACTTAGAGTGCTCTATCGCAGGTTAGAAGGCGTTTTTGATGCACTACCCGATATGTTATTTGAAGTTGCGGGAAATGGAACAATCAAAAATTATCATTCGCATCGTGATGAACTTTTGACAATGCCAGCAGAACAGTTTTTGGGTAGAAAATACAATGAAATTTTGCCGCCAGAAGCGGCTAAAATATGTGGAATTGCCTTAAAGGAAGCCGATGATAAAGGATATTCAACAGGAAAACGTTATTGGTTGGATTTGCCTATAGGAAAACATTGGTTTGAATTGTCGGTGTCTAAATTAGAAAGTAAAGGGGATACGGACTCCCTTTTTATAATTCTTTCTCGTAATATAACTTCAACAAAAAAAATAGAAGACTCTTTAGTAAAAAGTAAAAGAAGGTACAGAGGCTTATTAGGGAATTTAGATGCTGCTATTATTGTATTTGCACCAGATACATCCATTCTCATGAGTAACAATAAAGCGGCAGAGTTATTCAGTATTAATTTAGAGAATAAAGTAGCCTTAAAGGAACTTTTTGAGCAATTAATTTTTCTAGACGAAAAACAAAATGAATTATCTTTTGCTAATTATCCATTAAATAGAATCATACGAACCAATAAATCCATAAAAAATGTCACTATTGCTATTAAAAATCCTACTATTAAAAAAGTTGTTTGGGTTTTGGTAAATGGATTTCCGTTATGGAATGAAAAGGGTGAAATAGACGAAATTGTTATTAGTTTCATTGATATTACGGAACAAAAAGTGATGGAATATGAAATTAAAAAAGCTAAAGAACAAGCCGAAGCGGCTAATAAAGCAAAAACGGACTTTTTGGCTAATATGAGCCATGAAATCAGGACTCCTTTGAATGGGATTATTGGTTTTTCCCATTTGTTATCTGAATCCAATTCAATCGAAAACCAGCGGGATTACTTAAGAACTATTAATGAATCGGCGACGACATTAATGCAAATTGTCAATGATGTACTAGATTTTTCTAAAATTGAATCGGGTAATCTTGAATTAGAGTTAGAGGAGGTTAATTTGGGGCAACTATGCAATCAAACCATTTCTTTATTTAAACATCAAGCCAGCCAAAAAGCGATTGATTTGGTATTGGATTTCGATAAAAACATACCCGAAATTATTTTAGCTGACGCTGTTCGATTAAAGCAAATATTAGTGAATTTGGTAGGGAATGCATTGAAATTTACTGAAATTGGTGAAGTTAGATTGGCCGTTTCTTTAGAAAAAGATGCTGACTCTAAGGCAAGAATTTACTTTTCTGTTAAGGATACTGGAATTGGTATTAAGTCATCCAATAATAAAAAGATTTTTAATTCATTTATTCAAGAAGATACTTCTACAAGTAGGAGATTTGGAGGGACTGGTTTGGGCTTGTCCATTTCGAATCAATTATTACACTTGATGAGTAGTAAATTGCATTTGAAATCAAAATTGGGCGTGGGGAGTACTTTTTATTTTACAGTTGAATTTGAAAAAGTTTTGGATAAAAAGAGCACTGCAAAAGAGGATACCATTAACGTTTTTCCGTCGGTATTAAAAATAGTGAGTTCAAAAACCATTTTATTAGTTGAAGACAATAAAATCAATATGGTGTTGGCCAAAACTTTGATTAAGAAAATAATGCCCAATTGTATTATACATGAAGCCTACAATGGTTTACAGGCCATTGAGGTATGCAAAAGAGAGAAAATTGATGTCATTTTTATGGATATCCAAATGCCTGTTAAAAATGGGTATGAAGCTTCATACGAAATTAGAAAAGATGAAAATTTTTCAAACGTCCCCATTATTGCTTTGACAGCAGGAATTTTGGTGGGTGAAAAAGAAAAGTGTTTTGAATTTGGTATGAATGATTATTTGTCAAAACCTATCATTTTTTCTGATTTAGAACAAGTACTAAGTAAATGGTGTGCCAATTAATTATATTTTAGCCTTATGTACAATAGTATTGATAATTTCATTTTTGTCTAATACTCCTGATTGTTTCCATAAGGGTTCTCCATTTTGAAATAAAAGTAAGGTAGGTACGCTTCGAACTTGATATTTTCCTGCGATGGAAGGGTTCTTGTCAATGTCAATTTTGATTATAGAGATTTGGTCTCCTAAACTGTCTTTCACTTCTTTTAGTATTGGGCTTAGTGTTTTACAAGGGCCGCACCAAGTGGCAAAAAAGTCAATAAGAACAGGTTTTTCACTGTTGATAATGGTATTAAAATTGCTATGCATAATCGAGGTTTTTAGGTTGGGAATAATGGATATAGAAGTCCATGAGAGACTTCTATTCTTGGTATTGGAGTTGATAATCTCCAATGTGTTTTCGGTTGTCTTGAATCATTCGTTTGTGACGGAAATAATTTAGTATTCCAAAAAATAAAATAAACCCAGAAATTACAAAAAAGATAATTTCTACAAGTAAGCTATTTTCTATTTGGAGTAAATTTCGCGCGCTTAAAGCTACTATAGAAAAATACATGGCGGTGCGTAAAAAAGCCAAAAAAGTACTTTGATTGGCTAGTATCGTACGCTGTAAAGCTAGTTGTTCTCTGAGTATTAAGTCTTTTTTTAAAGTCTCAATCACTTTGTTTGGTCTTACAAGAGGTTCGCTGGCTTTTGATCTTCGCCTAAATTTCATGAGCTTAGCAAAATTGAGTTTTGATAAAAAAATCATAGGTTTCAATTTTTAATTTTGGAATACTAAAAATACGATTTTTTAATTCGATTTCAAAACTTTACTTTGGCAAACAAAATCAGTTTTAGGTATGTTGGTCTTGGCTATTGCAGCAAATCCGCCTTCAATTTCTGTAAAATTTCGAAAGCCTCTGGCTTGTAAAATAGAAGCTGCAATCATGGAACGATATCCGCCACCACAATGCATATAAAAGTGCTCTTTTGGGTTGATTTCTTCAATCCAGTCGTTGATGTATGCGAGAGGTCGTAGGTAGGCATCATTGATGTGTTCAGCATTGTATTCGTTCTCTTTACGTACATCAATCACTTTGCTTTTTCCTAATTCAAATTCTTTTTCAAAAGTTGTGGCAGTAATTCGATGTACACTATCTATTTCTTTATTTGCTTTTTGCCAAGATTCGAAGCCACCTTCTAAATGGCCAACAATATTGTCAAATCCTACGCGACTCAATCGGGTTACAGTTTCTTCTTCTTTTCCTGGAGCTGTGACAAGAATTATAGGTTGTTTTACATCTTCAATAAGTTCGCCAACCCATAACGCAAAACTTCCATCAATACCGATATTTATTGATTGAGGGATATGACCATCAGCAAATTCTTGGCTTTCTCTACTGTCTAAAATTAAAGCTCCTGTGTTTTCTGTAATAGTTTCAAAATCAGAAACGTGTATGGCTTTCATTCCGTGGTTTAACACACTCTCAAAACTTTCATAACCTTGTTTGTTCATGGCGACATTCATGCCAAAGTAAGCAGGTGGAGGTGCTAAGCCATCAGTAACCTCCTTGATGAATTCAGCTTCAGTCATATTGGCTCTCAAAGCATAATTGGTTTCTTTTTGGTTTCCAATGGTAGATACGGTTTCCTTACTCATGTTTTTACCACAAGCACTTCCTGCTCCGTGTGCAGGATAGACAATCACATCATCAGGTAATGTCATAATCTTATCACGAAGGGAATGGTACAAAATTCCAGCCAATTCTTCTTGAGTCATAGAAGCTGCTTTTTGAGCTAAATCGGGTCTTCCTACATCACCTATGAATAGTGTATCGCCTGAAAAGATAGCGTGTTTTTTTCCTGACGAATCGAGGAGTAGGTAAGTAGTACTTTCCATAGTGTGACCAGGTGTATGAAGCGCTTGGATGGAGATGTCTCCAATTTTGAATTCCTGACCGTCTTGGGCAATTATGGCTTCAAATTCAGGATTGGCATTGGGACCGTACACAATTGGAGCCTCCGTTTTTTTGCTTAAATCAATGTGTCCTGAAACAAAATCAGCATGGAAGTGGGTTTCAAAAACGTACTTTAATTTTACTTTATCGCGCTTTAATCTTTTCAAGTAAGGAGCTGTTTCTCGTAAAGGGTCAATGATGGCCGCTTCGCCATTTGATGTGATGTAATATGCGCCTTGGGCTAGGCAACCGGTGTATATTTGTTCGATTTGCATGATTTTATATTTTAATTTATATAAACAAAGGTAGGGTAGTATTTGGTGTTATATAGTGACTAAAGTTACATAATCTTAAAATGGTATGAAACCCTAAAATAATTCCAATTTTAAAAAGGATTCAAGTGGGTTTTCTAAATCGTTTAGGTTAAATTTGTGGCATAGTAATAAAACTCCTTTTCGATGGAAGAAATGCTCTTTTACGACCGAATGCAGTTTGCATTCACCATCACTTTTCATTATTTGTTTCCGCAATTGACTATGGGCCTTTCTTTGATTGTGGTTTATTTTAAATGGAAATTTTTACAAACAAACGACCCACATTATAATAAAGCCACGCATTTTTGGATGCGTATTTTTGCTCTTAATTTTGCCATGGGGGTTGTGACGGGTATCCCTATGGAGTTTCAATTTGGTACCAATTGGGCCAAATTTTCAGAGCTCACAGGGGGTATTATTGGGCAAACATTAGCTATGGAAGGGATGTTTTCTTTTTTTCTTGAATCTTCCTTTTTGGGGATGTTTCTTTTTGGGGAGAAAATCATAGGACATCGTTGGCATTTTGTAACCGGCTTATTGATTTGTTTAGGGTCGTGGGCAAGCGGTTATTTGATTATCGCTACACATTCTTGGATGCAACATCCAGTAGGGTATGAGGTGCTAGAGAATGGCAAATTTGTACTAACTAATTTTAAAGTACTCTTTACTAATTTATGGCTTTGGCCTTCGTATTTACACAATCAAGCGGCTTCGTTAGTGACCAGTTCGTTTGTTGTAGCGGGTATAGGAGCCTTTTATATTTTAAACAATCGCAATGTATCTTATGGGAAATTGTTTTTAAAAACCGGAGTAGTTTTTGGGTTGATTTCCAGTTTGGTAGTTGCAATGCCTACAGGAGATTTATTGGCTAAAAATATGGCAAAATACCAACCCGTTACTTTTGCAGCTATGGAGGGTATTTTTCATACCGAAGAAAAGGGAGCTGAGATTGTACTTATAGGGCAACCAGACGTAAAAGACAAAAAATTAGACAATAAAATTGCTGTTCCAAATGTGTTGAGTTTCTTGACTTATGGGAATTGGGATACTGAGATCAAAGGCCTTGATCAGTTTCCAGAAAACACGCATCCTACGAATATTTCGGGTTTATATTATGCCTATCATATTATGGTAGGATTAGGAACCTTATTCATCGGGATGACGGTGTTAGCGGCATTTCAATTGAGTCGAAATAAATTGTTTCAAACTAAATGGTTGTTGTGGTCGTTTCTATTCATGATGCCCTTTCCTTACATTGCGAATACAACAGGCTGGTACACTGCTGAATTAGGGCGTCAACCGTGGTTAGTATATAATTTATTGCGGACCGCCGATGGTGCTTCACCAACGGTTTCCTCTGGGAATACCCTGTTTACCTTGATGGGATTTGTAGGGCTGTATGCGCTTTTGGGGATGTTGTTCGCTATTTTGGTTGGGAAAATTATTTATAAAGGTCCTGACCCCACAGCGCATTAATTAAAAAAAGGAGATCTAAAATCAATTTAGGATTTTCATAAATAACATAACTAAAATATGTTTTTCGTTCATCACAAAATAAAATAATTTGCTTATGGAATTTTTTTGGTATATCGTTTTAATCTTCATATTAGGGACTTATTTGGTCTTGGATGGATATGATTTTGGTGCAGGAATTATCCATTTGTTTTTTGCCAAAAAAGAAAAAGATAAAAAAGCCATTACCAATGCTATTGGTCCTTTTTGGGATGCGAATGAAGTTTGGTTAATTGCGGGAGGAGGGGTGTTGTTTTATGCTTTTCCTACATTGTATGCCGCTTCTTTCAGTGGGTTTTATTTGCCTTTAATTATGATTTTATGGTTGCTTATATTTAGAGCAGTAGGTTTAGAATTGCGTGGGCAATTTCATCACCCTATGTGGGAAGCTGTTTGGGACAAGGCATTTGGAATTGCCAGTTTGTTATTGGCCTTGTTTTTTGGAATGGCCTTAGGGAATGTAGTCCGTGGAGTTAATTTAGGAATGGTAATCAATGGTGTTTCAACTCAAGAACCGCATTATTTTTTCTTGCCACTATGGAATGCTACCTTTAGTCCTAAAGCAGCTGAGTTAGGAATTATCGACTGGTTTACTTTGTTTTTAGGTGTGGTAAGTGTTGTTGCGTTGATGATTCATGGTGCTAATTGGATTATTTATAAAACCAATTCAGACTTAAATCCCAAATTAAAAGAGGTTATTTATAAACTAAATTTTGTGCTTCTAGTTCTCGTTATCGTATCGATCTCGGTTTGGCATATTATCGAAGAAGACCCCTTTCATAATTTTATAGCACATCCGCTTCTTTTTGTGTTTCCCTTAATCACTTTTATAGGGCTTTTTGGGCTTTTCAAAATCAAAACGTTCAAGAAGGATGGAACGGGGTTTTTATTTTCTACTTTGTTTTTGGTTGGAGGCTTTACTTCTACGACGGCTTCTATTTTTCCTGAAGTTTTGCCTTCTACGAATCGAGTTAATCCTTCGCTAACTATTTATAATGTTGCCAATGAAGCGTATGCACTATCAGTGGGGGTATATTGGTTTGCGATTGCGCTCGTATTAGTAATAGGTTATTTTGTGATTCAGTACAAAGTTTTTAGTGGTAAGATGGATGATGTAGGGTATGGCGAGCATTGATTTTTAACATAAAACAAGAATTTAATAATTGGAGTTCACAATTGGTTTTATTAAGTTATTGTTGAGGTGCTCTATTAGTAACCTTTAATAAAACATTTCTTTTACAATGATATAAATGCCCATAACGAATACAAACCATCCAAAGAGCGGTTTGAGTTTATTTCCGTCTATTCTTTTTGAAAATTGAATGCCTATTAACATTCCTATAAATGCCATTCCGGAGATGGTAAACAGTAATGTATAATCGATGGGAGTTCCAATATATAAGTCGCCCAAAAATCCAATGGCAGAGTTGATGAAAATAATCAATAATGATGTGCCTACAGCTTGTTTCATTGGTAAATTAGCAAAGAATAGTAAGGCTGGGATAATCAAAAAGCCTCCACCTGCGCCTAAAAATCCAGTGACTATTCCAACAAGAAAACCAATAAATCCTAGTTGGATAAAATTGGTTTTGGGATATTTTACTATTGTTTTTTTATCCAAAATCATGGAAAGGGATGCAGTTATCATTAGAATGGAGAATACTAACATGATAAGTAAGTCTTTTGAAACAGCATAAGAGGCTATTGTAAAAAGAGTAGATGCTATGTGAGGGAAAATCACTTCTCGGATAATTAAAATCGACACTATTGAAGGTACGGCAAAGTACAATGCCGTTTTTATATTTAGGTTACCAAGTTTGAAATGACTATAGCCACCAAACAGAGCTGTACTACCTACAATAAATAACGAATAGCTTGTAGCGAGTTCAGGGTCAACTTTGAATAAATATACTAATATGGGTATGGTCAAGATGGAGCCTCCACCGCCAATTAAACCCAAAGAAAGTCCTATAATAATTGAAGCAAAATAACCTAAATATTCCATTTTGTAATTTTTATACAAAGGTGGAAGTTTCTGTAGCGTTACACAGTAACATTTATCACAGACTTAAACCCAAATTACGCAGTACACCTCGTATGGAAGCGAAATTTTGAATAAATTCAGGTGCTCACGGAGATTTTTTGAAGAAGGAATAGTAAACTATTTGCTTCGCCAGTTCGAGCAAAGCTCTCAGGTCAATGATAAAAAATTGAGTAAGTGCCTGAATTTGAAGAAAAATAAAGTTGAGTAGATTTCTACTGTCATTTGGGTTAAATTATAAATCAATTAATTCAATGTTGTTGCGGTGTAATTTGACTAATCCCCGTTGTTCCATCTTTTTTAGCAAGCGAGAAATTACCTCTCGTGAGGTATTGAGTTCGTTACCTATTTCTTGATGGGATAATTTAAGTACGTTGCATCCACAAGCATCACGGTGTCGTTTAAGGTAAAATTCCAAGCGTTCATCCATAGCTCGAAAAGCAATGCTATCTACTACTTCAAGAACTTCTTCAAAACGACTTCGATAAGTTTCGATGACAAATTCGTACCAAGTACGATGTTGCATCATCCATTGGTCCATTAGCGATAGCGGAATCATCATCAGTTCAGCATCCTCGACTACTTTGGCCATGATTTGGCTTTTTTCATTTTTGGTTGCACAAATCATAGAAATGGCACAAGCCTGTCCTGGTTGTAGGTAGTACATGAAAAATTCACCGCCATTTTCTCCTTCTCTAAATACTTTTACTCTGCCTTTGGTAATCAATACGGTGTTTTTAATGTATTGTCCTGTTCTCATAATGATTTCACCAGCTGGGACTTCCTTGAAAGTAGCATTTTGTTCTACTGCTTGAATCAGTTCAGAAGAAAAAGTGGAAAAAATGTTTTTGATTGTGTCAGACATAACTTAAATAGGATTTATTCAAATATACTACCTTTTTTGAGAAAGCAAGTGGATAGCACAACATTCAATACTAATTAGTAGTGGTGAATCAGATGTGATTTTAAAAAGATTTATGTTGAAGTTTTTTCTTATATTTCTAGCTCTCTTTTTATTTTCTTATATAGCTGTAATACAATTGGTTAGAATTACTAATACGTTTTCGTGACAAAGAATAATTCAAAATTTATGTTTTATAATTAATAAAAACCTTGTATTTTTGATAAAAAAATAACGAATTATGAATTTATCACAAGAAGAATGGGTTGCTCAGTTAGAAGCAGACGAGAATGTTGTAATTCTAGATGTAAGAACAGAGAGCGAAGTTAATGAGGGTATGATTCCAAACGCCATTAACATAGATATACATAAAGGACAAGAATTTATTTCAGAAATTGATGCTTTGGACAGAAACAAAAAATACTATGTGTATTGCCGTTCTGGAGCAAGAAGTGCTAAAGCATGCGAAATAATGAATGAACTAGGATTCGAACACACTTATAACCTATTGGGCGGTATGCTGGAATGGGAAGGTGAAGTAGAATAACACTAAAGAAAAGAGGGTAAAAACCTCTTTTTTTCATTTTAAAAAACAATAATCAAACCAATACTACAAAAAAAACATGAATTCAATTCCACAAGAGTACCAAATTAAGGAGGTCTTACATCAAGACACTTACTTAATCGATGGAGAATTAAAAAAATGGACAGGGGAAACTACGCCCGTGTATTCCACTATTTCTTCAACCGAAAATTATGCGCCTACATTATTAGGTTCAATCCCTTTTATGGGGGAAAAAGAAGCTTTAGATGCTGTACATTCAGCTTCAGCTGCATTTGACAATGGACAAGGATTATGGCCTACTATGAAAGTAGTAGATCGTATCAAGTGTATGGAGAATTTTGTGCAACAAATGAAAGAAACCCGTGCTGAGGTTGTGAAATTCTTAATGTGGGAAATAGGAAAATCGTTAGGAGATTCTGAAAAAGAATTTGACAGAACAGTTGAGTACATCTATGATACCATTGAGAGTTATAAGGAACTCAATGCTCGTAGTGCTCATTTTTCAAAAGTACAAGGAGTAAATGCAATGGTAAGGAGAAGTCCGTTAGGTGTTGTATTGTGTTTAGGTCCATATAATTATCCTTTGAATGAAACTTTTTCGTTGTTGATTCCAGCGATTATTATGGGGAATCCTGTTATTTTCAAACCTGCAAAGCATGGTGTGTTATTAATTTCGCCAATGTTAGAAGCGTTCAGAAGTAGCTTTCCTAAAGGCGTTATTAATATTCTTTACGGTAGAGGTAGAGAAGTGGCTGCTCCAGTTATGCAATCAGGAAAAGTGGATATTTTGGCCTTGATTGGAAATAGTAAATCTGCAATTGCATTACAAGACCAACACCCTAATAAAAACCGTTTGCGATTAGTATTAGGATTGGAAGCTAAAAATCCAGCAATTATTTTACCAGAAGCCGATTTGGATTTGGCTATTAATGAATGTATCACGGGAACCTTATCATTCAACGGCCAGCGTTGTACTGCATTGAAAGTATTATATGTACATGAATCAATTGCAGCTGAATTCAACAAACGTTTTTCTGAAAAAGTAGATAATCTCATTTTTGGAAATCCTTGGGAGAAAGGAGTGTCCTTAACTCCACTACCAGAAAAAGAAAAACCAGCATATATCCAAGGGTTAATTGATGATGCTTTAGCCAAAGGAGCTAAAATTATTAATGCTAAAGGAGGACAGCATTCAGAGAATTATATTTATCCTGCAGTTTTATATCCTGTTAATAAAGAAATGAGAGTGTATAAAGAAGAGCAATTTGGTCCTGTTGTGCCAATTTTGACATTCAAAGACATTCAAGAGCCTCTTCAGGATATGGCAGAGTCTAATTATGGTCAGCAAGTGAGTTTGTTTGGGCAAAATGTTAAGACAATTGCACCACTAATTGATTCATTAGTGAATTTAGTGAGTAGAGTAAATTTAAATTCTTCATGTCAGAGAGGGCCTGATGTTTTTCCATTTACTGGTCGTAAAGACTCAGCAGTTGGTACATTGAGTATTCACGATGCGTTACGTTCGTTTTCAATTAGAACTTTTGTTGCGTCAAAAGACAATGAGTATAACAATGCCATTTTGCAAGAATTGTTGAATAGTAAAGAATCTAACTTCATTAATACGGATTACATTTTATAAAGACGTAAGTTCTAGTAAAAATAGAAGGCCTTCTTAAATTTTTAAGAAGGCTTTTTTTGTTATAAGAAGGAGTAGATGAGATACTTTATTGGCGTCTAATTCTTAAACTGTAATAGCTATTTTTTTCAACTGGTTTACCAGATTGGCTGTTTTTAGCTTTTTATTTGGATAGCTGTGTTTTTTTAGTAAGTAAATTCTTTTTTTTTAAGTATTTTCCGTGAAAATTGAGTTAAATTTTAAGGGTTGTTTCTTGATTTTTTATTGTTAAAATTGGTTTTTTGTTACTAATATTTTAATTTTTTTAATTAAAAATAATGTTTTGTGTTTTTATTTTCATTTTTCATTTTTTTGTACACTTTCTTTTTTTTATTGGTTAAAAAAAAATTAAGTTTGTTTTGTTGATTGGTTAACCAAATTGGTTGTTTAATTTTTTAAATAAGAAAGCGATAATTTATTTTTGAGTGTTTCAATCGATATAGTATTAAAAGGGAAAGACTTTTTCAACTTTCAAATTCAAAAAAACAAATTAATTAACAAACGGATTAAATTATGAAAAGAAGTATTTTAATGTTTCTCTTAGTTTTCTCATCGATTATCAATGCACAAACTGACAAGATTAAGGTGTCAGGAAAAGTACTTGATAATACCGGTCAGACAATACCTAATGCTACTGTTACTGTAGATGGTAATAGTGTGATTACTGATTTTGATGGGAAATATGTGATTTTAGCAAATAGTGCTAAATCAGTCCTAAAATTTTCTTACTTAGGGTTTGAAACTAAAAGTGTTGTAGTAGGAAAGAACACAACAATAAACGTAACCTTAGCGGAAGCAAATAATCAATTAAATGAAATTGTTGTAGTAGGTTATGGTACCCAAAAGCGATCAAGCGTCACTGGGTCAGTAGCTAAAGTTAAGAGTGAAAAAATTGAAACAGCACCAGTATCGAGATTAGATAATGCTTTACAAGGTAAAATTGCTGGAGTTAGAATTCAAAATATTTCCTCAGAAGCCGGTGCTGATACACAAGTAAATATTAGAGGTGTGAGTTCTATTGGTTCAGGAACAGGTCCTTTATTAGTAGTGGATGGACAACCAATGCCTGATGGATTTGGAGCATTGAATAATGCGGATGTAGAGTCTGTTGAGGTATTAAAAGATGCTGCATCGGCTGCTATTTATGGTTCTCGAGGTGCAAATGGTGTAATCTTGGTGACGACTAAAAGCGGTAAAGAAGGAAAAACAAAATTTACTTTCAGAAATACTTCAGGAGTTAAGCAAGCTTATGAAACCTATGATATCATGACCTCTCAAGCTTATGTTGAGAGATTGTATGCTGAACAAGCATTAAGAGTAGCTGATCCATTATGGACATCAGCTTATGGGTCAACATTATCTTCATTAAGTAAATGGCAAGCGCAGTATTCTATTGAAAAAGATTTATTAGGAGGAAATGCAACGGATTATCAAGATGAAGCTTTAAGAACGGCTTATTATCAAGATGTGCAATTTAATGTGTCTGGGGGTAGTAAAAAAAGTAAGTTTTTTATTTCTACAGGTTATCAATATGACCAAGGATTAATGTTAAAGAGTGAATTCCAAAAGTTAAACTTTAGAGTGAAATATGACGCCGCTTTGACAGATAAAATTAAATTAAACATTAACTTAAATCCTTCGAATACAAAAACAGAGAGACCAGCTGTTAATTTTATTGATTTCACAAGATTTCCTAGTTTCCTTCCAGTATATCATACTCAAGCAACAGCAAATTTCATTAATGGACAACAACCAAGTAGAAATATTAAAGTTGGTGATTTTGCAGAAGATGATGACTTTGCTAATCTAGTTTATAGTGGTATTGATCCAAACGGAGTAGCTTATACAACAGCTGCTAATGCAATTCCATTTACAACATCCAATACGAACCCAATGCGTGCATTATTAATGCAAGATGATAATAATAATCAATTTCGTTTTCAAGGAAGTGTAGGTTTAAGTTTTGAAATCGCAAAAGGATTAGATTTAAGAACTACCCAAAATATATATTATAAAAATTCAGAAAGATTACAATCTGGAGCAGCTAATGCTTCAAGATTTGGTAATCCAAATTATGCAACTTATACTACTACTAATTATTTTGACTTTTTGACTGAAAATACTTTGAATTATAAAAAGTCAATTGGAAATCATGATTTTACAGGTTTAGCTGGTTTTACGTTGCAATCAACTAGAGAAAAATTCTTAGTGACAGCGGGAACAAATTTCCCTAGTGATTTTGTCCAAAATTTAAATTTTGCTACTACGATTGCTCAACCAATTCAGTCTGATATTACTACGGGTTTAATTTCTGTTTTAGGTAGGGTTAATTACGCCTATAAGGATAAATATTTAGTAATGGCGAGTTATAGAACTGATGGTAGTTCAAAATTTGCTGATGGAAATAAATGGGGAGGATTTCCAGCGGTTTCATTAGGTTGGGTACTTTCAAAAGAAAACTTCTTAAATAATGTTGAAGCAATTAATAGATTAGCTTTTAGAGCAAGTTATGGTGCTACTGGAAATAACAATATTAGTCCTTTTTTATATGAAAACACTTTTAATAGTGCCAATTATTTGAGTGGTTCAGGAACAGGAAATGTTCAAGGTGGATTAGCTAATACAAACCTGGTTAACTTTAATAAAGACATCACTTGGGAAAGAACTTTTCAAACGAATTTAGGGTTGGATTTGTCTATGTTTAGAAATAGAATCAGTATGAGTGTTGATGTATATAATTCTGAAACAGAAAAGTTATTATTAAATCAAGCAAGTATGTTAATCACAGGTTCTAGTTCTACTATTGTTAACGCTGGAAGTCTAAATAATAAAGGTATAGAATTAGAATTATCAACAGTAAACATCAAAACAAAAGATTTTAGCTGGAGTACTGATTTTAATATTTCACATGTTAAAAATAAGATTAAAAATTTAGGTTCTAATTCACAAATAATTTCATCTACGATTGATGGTAGAAACGGTTTAAATAATTATGCAATTATAGGTCAGCCATTAGTAAGTTATTATGGTTATAAAACAGACGGTGTTTGGATTAGTCAAGAGCAAATAGCAGCTTCAGGATATACAACTACTTTAACAAATGGTTTGAAAGAAGGTGGTTTGAAAATTGTGGATATAAATGGTGACAAGAAAATCGATACTAATGATAGAACAATTTTAGGTAATCCGTATCCAGATTTTACTTGGGGATTAACAAATAAATTGAATTATAAAAACTTTGATTTAAATTTTACATTACAGGGAGTTAAAGGGGGACAATTAATTAATGGTGATGTTAACTACAATGAAGCGAAAGAAAGAAATTTAAATTACATGGCCAATAGATGGGTTAGTCCAAGTAATCCAGGGGATGGTAAAACGCCTTATACCACTAACGGTTTTAACTGGTTATTTACTGATAATGCGATTGAAGATGCTACTTATATGACTTTGAGAGAAGTTTCATTAGGTTATAATTTAGGAAAAGAGACATTAAATAAGTTAGGTTTAGCTAATTTTAGATTCTTTTTATCTGGTCAAAATTTATTCTTTTTGGCAAATAAAAGTTATAGAGGTATAAATATTGAAGCAAGAACTTCACAATCTGATGCGCTACATGATGGATATCAGAGAGGTGCTTATCCAATTCAAAGAACAATTCTTGCAGGAATTGAAGTAGGATTATAATAAATAAGATTTACATAAATCTAAAATAAAATAGGTTTTGTGAAATTAAAAAATTTTAAAAAACATAAATATGAAAAATATTATCAATAAAAATAAGTTGTTAATTTTATTTTCAATTTTATCTCTATCAAGTTGTTCAGATTATATTGATGTTGAAAACTTCAATCAAATCAGTAGTGAAAATTTTTATAGAGATGAAACGGAATTAAGTTTGGCTGTAAATGGATGTTACAATACGTTGAGAGCACCTATAGCCTTCGAATGGATGTTGTCAGAAATAAGAAGTGATAATACTTTTATGAACAACACAGGTACAACTAACGCTCAAAATTTGCAAGTATATAGTAATGATATCTTTCAAGCTCCTTCTTTTGATTTATTTATTGAAAGTTATTGGGCGACAACTTATACTAGTATTCGTAGTATAAATGCCCTTTTGCAGGGATTGAAAACGTCTTATAATGCATCTACTGGAACTATTGATTACAATGGTTCTGTAGCTGTTTCAGATGCGATTAGAAAAACAACTGCGGGTGAAGCTTCTTTTATGAGAGCTTATCATTATTTTAATTTAGTTAGGCTATATGGAGGAGTATATTTGTTAGATAGGCCTATCACTTCAGAAGAAGCTCTAAATTTATCAAGAGCAAGTGTTGATGATATCTATAAATTTATTATTGCAGATTTGAAAAATGCTTCTGCAAATTGTATATCAACAACGTTTGCAGGAACTACTGCAGCAAATAAAGGAAGAGCTACTGCTTGGGCAGCAAAAGCTTTATTGGCTAAGGTTTACCTTACTCGTGGACAAAAATCAGATGCATTGCCATTGTTGACTGATGTTATTGCTAATAGTGGTTATTCAATATTGACTGGTACGGGAGCATATGCTAATGTATTTGCTTCTACAAATGAATTAAATGCTGAAATATTATTTGCGATTCGTTTTAAATCAGGTGGTCTAGGATATGGAAGTTCTTTAGCAAATTTATTCTCAAGTAACACAAATGCGGTTACCACTCAAACAGGATTACCTGTTCCAGCAGGGACAAGAGGGGCGTATAATAATCCAACTGAAGAATTGTACAATTCTTACAGTGCGTCTGATGTGAGAAGAAATTACAATATTAAAGTTTATAAACCTACTCCGACTTCTGTATCTACTACATGGACTTATTGGGCTTCTAAGCATATTACAACTGTTGGAGTTGCTAATGATTCTGAATTGGACTGGCCAGTATTGAGATTTAGTGATGTATTGTTGATGTATTGTGAAGCAGTAGGTACTGCTAATACTACTACTTTGGACTATTTGAATAGAGTACACACTAGAGCAGGGTTAACTGCCTATACATTGACTAATCTTGCTTCAACTGCAGCTTATGAATCAGCAGTTGCTAATGAAAGAAGATGGGAATTTGCATTAGAAAATCAACGTTGGTTTGACTTATTACGTTTCAATACTACAATGACAACCATCACCGCTAAAGGAGTAATGGATAATCATTTCAGTTTAATGACTGCATTTTATGCTCAGTACGACAATCCTTTTACGTTATTACAATTACAAGCTCATACTGCAGACCCAAAATTCAAATTATTACCAATTCCTAATATTGAAATTGTTACAAATACTAAAAATAAAATACCTCAAAATGAGGGCTATTAATTTTTAGATTGATATAATTTAATTTTTTTTTTTTTGACACCCAATGCCACTTGTTAATCACAAGAGTTATTGGGTGTTTTTTTTATGGTATAATTGGTAAAATAGTTGATACTTTTTTAAGGCGAAAAATTCGGGGGTAAATTTGCTTTTTTGTTTGACGTAGGTTCAGGTTTTCTATATCGTTAGTGTTGAATAAAAAAAAGTTTATTGAAACGAATTTCAATAAACTTTCTAGAATATGGTATCTTTTAAAACTTCAAAGCATTTTTGTCAATTGTTTTTAACGAGTGCCTTATTTAATAAAAACGGAAAGGCTTAATGCACCGTGGGCACCAATTACGAGAGACTGTTCAATGTCGGCTGTTTTGGATGGGCCTGCAATGAAAACACCAAAACCAGTAGGTTTTTTAGTGATTTTTTGATAGGCATGATGCATAAAGGGAACTAAATTGTTTTTAGATATTACAAGTACCAAATGGTTGGTAATAAAAGGAAGAACTCTAATAGGGAGTTTGTCATCCTCAATCCATACAGCGCCATTTTCTGCTACCGCAAGATCACTTTCTAGAATTAAAATATCTAGGTCTTCTAAATCTTGTGGTCTATTAATATTTTGCAAATCAATAGTATTAAAATTCTCAATTCCTTCCAAGGTTGAATAATTATTTGGAGTATTTGGAATCATTGCGAGAATTTGATTGACAACATCTTGATTGGATGTAGCATGATACACTTGACCTCCTACTACTTCAACTTTTTTTGTGAATTCTTGAATAAGATTTATTTCTTCTTCAAACAATGAAATATTGATATTTGGAAGCTCAATTAATTCAGGTTTGTTGGCAGCAATTTTAGCTAATATTTTTTCTCTGCTGTTCATGAGTTACTTTTTTTTATTTTTTTCTCTTTCTAAATACCATTCGTCAAAACTTTGTTCAGGACCAAGTGGTAAATCTCGAGCTTTGCCCCAAGCATTAGGTTTAGAGTTGATGACGGATTTAGGTAAATTTCGTAAAGACCATCGTGCTATAATGCCTACTTTTTCAAATTTTTTAGGGTTAGCAAATAAGCTACCCATCGCTTTCATTGCTTGTTTTTTTACGAAAGGTTGTGGGGTTTCTTTAGTGATGATTTGGCGCCATTTATACAACTGAGAATGTATATCAATCTTCACAGGACATACATCGGAGCATGAACCGCAAAGAGTTGAGGCAAAGGGAAGTGTACTGTGTTTCTTTAGATCGAGTCCGGGTGACAAAATTGAACCTATAGGTCCTGGAATAGTAGCATTATAACTATGACCTCCACTACGTCTATATATTGGACAAGTATTCATACAAGCACCACAACGAATACAGTGTAAAGAAGCTCTAAAATCTGAACGACTCAATTGTTCGCTTCTTCCATTGTCCACAATTACAATGTGCATTTTGGTTCCTTTTCGAGGTTTTTTAAATTGTGATGAATAAGTTGTGATGGGTTGACCTGTTGCACTGCGAGCCAATAATCGTAAAAAGACACCCAAATGTTCCTCCTTAGGGATAAGTTTCTCAAATCCCATACAAGCAATGTGTACTGGAGCGAGGTGTACCCCCATGTCTGCATTTCCTTCATTGGTACAAACCACTAAAGCTCCGGTTTCGGCAACTGCAAAATTTACTCCAGTGATGGCAATATCAGCTTCGATAAATTTTTCGCGTAAATGTTTTCGAGCCTCGTTAGTCAAATATTGAGGGTCACCATCACATGGCTGTGTACCTAAATGTTCTTGAAATAATTTGTCAACTTCATGTTTGTTTTTATGAATAGCTGGCAATACAATATGGCTAGGTGGCTCTTGGGCTAATTGTACAATTCGCTCACCTAAATCGGTGTCAATAACTTCAATTCCATCGGCTTCTAAATACGGATTAAGATGGCATTCTTCAGTCAACATGGATTTACTTTTGACTACTTTGGTACCCTTATTGTCTTTTATAATTTGATGAATGATGCGATTATGTTCAGCAGCATCTGCCGCCCAATGTACTTCAACACCATTTTTTTTAGCGTTTTCTTCAAATTGGAGTAGGTAATGGTCTAAGTTGGAAAGCATGTGAGACTTGATGCCATGACCTAGGTTGCGTAACTCTTCCCATCCTTTCACACTGTGTACAGATTTATCTCTTTTATGACGAACAAACCATAAGGCTTTATCGTGCCAATCGACACGTTTTTCGTCTTTGTTAAATATTGAAGCTAATTTTGAATGACTCATATTTTTAATTTTTGGTAGTCGTTATAAGAAATAATTATAAAGAGCTGTTTAAAATTTCGGCGATATGCAAAACTTTTAGAGGTTGCTTGTTGCGAGTGATTAGTCCCTCTAAGTGCATTAAACAAGATGTGTCAGTTGCTGTAATCACTTCAACACCATTTTCTAGGTGATCTTGAATTTTATCTTTACCCATTTTTACAGATACGGCTTCTTCTGTAACAGCAAATGTTCCCCCAAAACCACAACATTCATCACTTCTTCTTAAGGACATTATCTCAGTTCCTTTAACTTCTTTTAGTAAATCTTCCAAAGAAGAAAAAGAGGCTCCTACAACTTCAGAACATGAGCCTAATCGTAATCCTCTTAATCCATGACAGCTTTTATGGATACCTACTTTGTAGGGGAACGATGCACCTAGATTTTTAATTTTTAAGACATTTACTATAAAGTCGCATAGTTCATATACATTTTGGCGTACTTTAATTACTTCTTCTGTTTGTGGTATGATGTTATAATGCTTTTTAACATGATATGCACAGCTTCCAGAGGGAGTAACGATATAATCAAAATCCTTAAAGTTGTTTACAAAATTATTGCATGCACCCACAGATTCGTATTCGTAGCCTGAATTAGCCATAGGTTGTCCGCAACATGTTTGTCCTGATGGATAAACGACTTCTACATTTAATTTTTCTAAAACTTCAATTGTTGCTTTTCCTACTTGAGGGTATAATTGATTGATATAACAAGGGATAAATAAACCTACTTTCATATTCTTTTGATTTGTATAATATTATAGTATTCCTAAAATTCGAGGTTATAATGTCCTAATCAAGGAATAAAACAGATTACAATATTAGTGGGAATAGCAACGCAAAACTTCCTAATATTTGATTAAAGGTGATATTATATTTGCTGTTTTTGATGTAAATAAGGATATAAGAGCTATTTATAGTTAAGGGGAAGTTTTTTTTATTGTTTTTGGAAATGAAAAAATACAAATTTGATGGCGCTACTAAGGGTGCGTTGTGCTAACTTGGATGTGATTTTTACAAAAAAATAAAGACCAGTGGGTATTTATGAATAGACAAAGCTATTTTTTAAGAGTTAAATTTAAGCTTTAATGAAAAAGGAGTGGCTGTGGAAGGTAAAGAATGTGTAATAGTAGTAGGAAGTATAATAGGTAAATTTGTTCAAGGTTTTTTTCTAACGCAACCTTGAACAAATTTATATCGAATGATTTATTTGAAATAAGAAAAAGTTTCGTTGTTTTCTAATTTTAAAATCGTTTCGTAAATCAATTTAATAACGTTTTCTACATCCTCTCGATGAACCATTTCAACTGTGGTATGCATATAACGCAAGGGAAGCGAAATTAAAGCTGAAGCCACTCCGCCATTGCTATATGCAAAAGCATCGGTGTCAGTTCCTGTTACTCTTGATGAAGCTAGGCGTTGGAAGGGAATATTTTTTTCTTCAGCCGTGTCCACGATTAAATCTCTTAAATTGTTTTGTACAGCAGGAGCATAAGTGATTACAGGTCCCTTTCCGATTTTTGTTTCACCTTCAATTTTCTTTTCAATCATGGGGGTCGTAGAATCGTGGCATACATCAGTAATTATGGCTACGTTTGGTTTGATGGTTTGTGTAATCATTTCGGCACCACGTAAGCCTACTTCTTCTTGTACGGCATTAGTTATGTATAAACCAAAAGGAAGCTTAATTTGGTTTTCGTGTAATAATCTAGCAACTTCGGCAATCATAAAACCACCCATGCGATTGTCTATGGCGCGACAAACAAATTTGTTTTCATTTAAAATCATGAACTCATCTGGATAAGTAATCACGCAACCTACGTGTACGCCAAGTTTTTCTACTTCTTCTTTGGTTTCGCATCCTAAATCAATAAAAATATTGTCTGTTTTGGCTACTTCTTCTTTGCCTCTACTGCGGGTATGGATAGCTGGCCAACCAAAAACCCCTTTGACAATCCCTTTTTTAGTATGAATATTGACCCTTTTTGAAGGGGCTATTTGATGGTCTGAACCTCCATTTCGAATGACGTAAATCAATCCGTCTTCCGTAATATAATTCACATACCATGCAATTTCATCGGCATGACCTTCAATGACTACCTTATAAGGAGCATCAGGATTAATTACGCCTACTGCGGTTCCATAAGTGTCGGTTATAAATGTATCAACATAAGGTTTTAGATAATTCATCCAAATTTTTTGACCTTCAGCTTCATACCCCGTTGGAGATGCGTTGTTTAAATAGTGCTCTAAAAATGCTAAGGATGTTGGTTTTAATATAGATTCTGTACTCATAAATAATATTTTTTGGCTAATTTATAAATTTGGTACTAGAATTGTATATTTAATGTATAATTTTACCTAGTAAATTGTATCTCAATGAAGTTTTTTATTACACTAATAGGTTGCTTTCTTTTATCATCGAATGGTGTTGCGCAAATCATTCCTTCTAATCCAAAAATTAGAGTTTCTGAAATAGACGAGTCTTATGATATAGAGAAAGACACGATTCAATTAGAAGAAATTATAATTTCTAAACAAAAATTAAACGAAATTGACAGAAAGCAGTTTTTGATTTTACAAAATAGAGTTTTGGTAACGTATCCGTATGCTAAATTAGCAGCTGATCGCTTAGTGTCATTAAATAAAGGAATGGATAGGCTTTCTAATGCGAGAGAAAAGAAAAAATATTTTAAAATTGTAGAAGATTATTTGACCAACGAATTTGAAGCGAGGTTAAAAAAGTTATCCCGCAGCCAGGGTCGCATTTTGGTAAAACTCATTCACCGTCAAACTGGGGCAACAACCTATGAGTTGGTAAAAGAATTAAAGAGTGGTTGGAAAGCTTTTTGGTCAAATACAGCTGCGAGTATGTTTGATATTGACTTAAAGTCAAAATACCAGCCGTACGATGTGAACGAAGATTTTCTTATCGAAACAATATTGTTTAGAGCTTTTAATTCGGGTAGGTTGCAATATCAACCACCAGCTAAAGCTGTCGATATTGATGATTTGAGCGAACATTGGTTAGCAAAAGCTCAAAAAGAAAAATAGCAACAGCTCTTCTCGATGATTGAGATTTTACTTTTTCTTCCTAATTATATTATGTGTTTTAAACGGAGTGTTAGGAGTGTGTATTTTGGCATTTTGTGCTTATAATACATAAGGTGTAGTTCTTGTTGGTTATTATTTGTTCAAGAATTTGTTGGGTTGAACCGTGAGAACGAGTTATTATGTGTTTATTATAGGGCTCTTAATTGCTATATTTTTAAGCTGTCTTAGTGGATAAACCATCAAAAACTATTAGTTGGCTGCATAGATTTCGCTTTTATACTCTCCAAACTCCTACAATTTCAAAAAAGACAAAAATGTAAGAAACATATTTTCAGGTTGTTAAAAAAAAGGCAGAAATAAAAATAGCAAAAGGTATTGTAAAAACGAATAAAGGTGTTACTTTTGCACCCGCAATCAGCAAGACGTTCACTGATATACTGGCAAGCAATAAGGATAGAGAAGGGGGTTAAATCTCTGAAAAAAAATATCAAAAAAAGCTTGTGAGAAAAGAATTTACGTTTTACATTTGCACCCCGCAATTAGCGCAAGTTATTTGAAATACTGACAGGAGAAATGGTTTTTAGTTTTTTGAAAGAAGAATAAAAAAAACTTTAAATTTTTCTTGTGAGATTAAAAAGAAGTTGTACTTTTGCACCCGCTTCGAGAAACACGGTTAACCTGTGAGAATAGAAGAGGAAAAGAGACTGAAATAAAATCAGTTTAAACAATAAGAACACGTTCCTAGACATATTGAATTGACAGCCGTCCCGATTTATCGGGACAAAAGAATAAGAGTAATAGAATCGAGAGATTCGAGAAGAA
>NZ_BPLU01000011.1 GCF_019656315.1 Flavobacterium sp. UMI-01
GTTCAAAAGTTGGGGATTAGGCAAAAAGATTGGATAATCTAAACAGGAAAAAATCAATTTTTCTAACACCTCTAAATTGCGCTCTAAAAGCTTTAATTTTTGCATTGAAAGACTCCGCTGAAGCATTTGTACTTCTATTATCAAAGTAGTTTAGTATTGATTGGTAATTAATCTTTATTGTATTGAGGACAATGTTGAAGT
>NZ_BPLU01000012.1 GCF_019656315.1 Flavobacterium sp. UMI-01
GTTGGTTGTAATGTTTGAATTTCATATTTAACTATCTAATATCAATAACTAAATATACGAAATAACCTATAAAAAACCAAATATATACAAAAAAACCGTCTCAGTTTTGAGACGGCTTCTTTTCGTATTTGACAGGTTATTTACATTGTAAATAAAAATTTTTAAAGGTATTCTCCGTGTTGAGATATGTCTAAACCTAATTCTTCTTTGTCTTCGGATACACGTAATGGTGTAATTTTGTTTACAATAAAAAATAAAGCGTAAGAAGCAATAAAAGCAAAAAGAGAAACCATTACCAAAGCAATTGTTTGATTGAAAAACAATTTTGTTTCTCCAAATATAAGTCCTTGATCTACAACAGCAGGGTTAACAGTAGAGGAGGCAAAAACTCCAGTTAATAACATTCCAGTCATACCGCCTACGCCGTGACAAGCAAATACATCAAGTGCGTCGTCGATTTTTCCTTTAGGAAATAAGCTAACCATGTAGTTGCTCACTAAACTACTAAATACACCTATGAATATTGCGTGAGGAATACTAACGAATCCAGCTGCTGGCGTGATAGCAACTAACCCTACAACGGTTCCGATACAAGCGCCCATTGCAGAAAGTTTATGACCTAAAATTTTATCAATAAATACCCAAGCCATACCAGCTGCCGCTGCTGCTACAGTAGTAGTTCCTAATGCTTGAGTGGCTAAACCATTAGCTCCTAAAGCTGAACCAGCATTGAAACCGAACCATCCAAACCATAACAATCCTGTTCCTAATAATACATAGGTAATTCGGGCAGGGTTTACTTTTTGTACTTTTCTTTTACCTAAAAACATAGCTCCAGCTAAGGCAGCCCATCCAGCACTCATGTGAACAACTGTTCCTCCTGCAAAATCTAATACACCCATTTGGAAAAATATTCCATCAGGATGCCAAGTCATGTGACATAAAGGAGTGTAAATTAACAAGATGAACAAAACCATAAATAACATATATGCCCAAAAACGAATTCTTTCGGCAAAAGCACCTGTAATCAAAGCAGGTGTAATAATTGCAAATTTTGCTTGAAATAAAGCAAAAAGCATAAAAGGAATAGTTGGGGCTAAGCTCCAAGCTGTCTTTGTACCAACACCTTCAAACATTAAATATTCAAGCGGGTTTCCAATAATACCTCCAATACTTGTACCGAAGGACATACTAAAAGCAATAACAATCCAAAGTACACTTACAATTATCATTGCCATAAAACTTTGAAGCATTGTACTGATTACATTTTTTTTCCCTACCATACCACCGTAAAAGAATCCTAATCCAGGAGTCATTATCAGTACTAAAGCAGTTGCAACAATCATCCAAGCTGTATCGCCAGTATCAAAAGTAACTGCTTCTGCAGGAACAGGATGAGGAGTTAGTAAGAAATTTGAAAAGAAGGTAAAAACCAAAAGAGCGATTAATATCACGCTAAGAATAATTTTTCTCATGTTGATTGTTAGGTTTAATTTAATTGGAATAGTATTTGTAATTTTTTGGCAAATGTATAAAAAAATTATTCACACCACCTAATTGTATGGGGTTGCTTTGTGATTTTTGGTAAATTAAACAGTTTTACCCCTTTAATTTTGATGGATGATGGTGTTTAGATTTTTTTTTGTTCCAATGAGGTGTTTTAATAGTGATGTTAAATTAAATGGCTGAATAATTGTTTTTCATAAAAAAATGGCAATTATAACTTGAGTCATGAGGTTTTACTCTTTGACAAATACATGATATTTTTGTCTAATTTTTTAAAAATTTATACCTTTTACCATTTGTAAGTTTTAGGTAATAAATGCCATGGGTTAGGGATTGTACGTCAATCGTTTTGTTGTTTTCGATAATGCCCTCCAAAACAATTTTACCTTCATTATTATAAATGTTAAAATTTTCAGGTTGGTTTAAGCCATTGATATGGATGTAATCATTGGTTGGATTTGGAACTATTAAAATTGAATGTTCCGATATAAATTCTTGGTTGTTTAAGGTGGTATTATTTATAAAAGTTTGAAAATAATAATCACTCAATATATTTATGATACATCCTGAATTATAGGCGCTACCTCCTACATAAGAAGCTCCTCCACATAAAGCACTGCCTTGATACCATTTGGCACTCACATTAATGGGTATAAGTACTAAAAAATCTTCATCACACATTTGGTTGGGGAGCACGGAAAGTTGTAGGGTGTAGTTTTGGCCTGAAACCAAATTAGCAGGTGTATTGAAAGTTATTTCTTTTAGGGTGTTTGTGCTTCCGGTAGCAAATGAAACATTTTGTGTAGCAAGAACAGTTCCTCCGCAAGTACCTTGGTAAATAGTAGCTACACAATTCATATTGCTAGTGTATATGCATGAATTTACTGAAAGGCTAACTTTTACTTTCGAAAGTTGTCCCGAAATCCCTGCCGTAAAAGATTGTGCAAGAGTTTGAGAGTCGTTCAGAATAGAGTAGCTGGTGCAGCTGCCTGTGAAATTTACATCTAAAGTTTGCGCCTTACTTCTAGTGGAAAATAGCAACATGAGTAGGGGTAAATAGTAAAGTTGTTTCATAATATATGTAATAAAATGTTTAATAATATCAAATATAATAATAGTAGTACTACCTATTTGAAGTCGATATTAATAAATTATTAACAATATACGTCTTATGTTTTGTGAATAGGATAGTGTTTGTTTGGTGGGGTGAAAGTGAGTATGTGGTAGCTTTTTGTATTGAAATCTTAGTTTTGTGAAAGATGACTTACTGTTAAAGTATGGAGGTGTGTGGATTCAATGTGTAATTTAATGCCATTTTAATTAATTAAATCAAGCATAGTGATGAAGGAACCTAAAATTAAATAGAGTTTTACGGTGATTATCAGTCTTTTTTGTTTGTAGTTACAGAAAAATAGATTAATTTTGCAGACCTTTTGGTGAATAAGAGTTTCCATTAGGTATCAACTAATTATATAAACAACTTCTGTTGTTTTCTATCACTTAAGAAACTCAAGAGAGCGCAGAATACAAATTTTTAATCAGCATGTCTGAACAAATCCAATCACAAGAAGAGTTTTTAGCAAATTTTAACTGGCACAATTTCGAAGAAGGTATTGATGTAGTAGATGAAAAAAACTTACAAGAATTCGAAGATTTAGTGTCTAAAACATTTATCGCTACAGATCAAGAAGAAGTAGTAGAAGGTGTTGTTGTTAGAATTACAGATAGAGACGTTATCGTTGATATCAATGCTAAGTCTGAAGGTGTAATTTCATTAAACGAATTCCGTTACAATCCTAACTTAAAAGTTGGTGATAAAGTAGAAGTATTAATTGACATCCGTGAGGATAAAACAGGTCAATTAGTATTATCTCACCGTAAAGCACGTACTATCAAATCATGGGATAGAGTTATCGCTGCTAATGAAACTGGGGAAATCGTTAATGGTTTTGTAAAATGTAGAACTAAAGGTGGTATGATCGTTGATGTTTTTGGAATTGAAGCGTTCTTACCAGGATCTCAAATTGATGTGAAACCAATTAGAGATTACGATGTTTACGTAAACAAAACTATGGAATTCAAAGTGGTGAAAATCAACCACGAATTTAAAAACGTTGTTGTATCTCACAAAGCACTTATTGAAGCTGATATTGAAGTACAGAAAAAAGAAATCATTGGTCAATTACAAAAAGGACAAGTATTAGAAGGTGTTGTTAAAAACATTACTTCTTATGGTGTGTTTATTGACTTAGGTGGTGTTGATGGATTAATCCATATTACTGACCTTTCTTGGTCAAGAATCAACCACCCATCTGAAGTTCTTGAATTAGATCAAAAATTAAATGTTGTAATCCTTGATTTTGATGATGAGAAAACAAGAATTCAATTAGGATTGAAACAATTGAACGCTCACCCATGGGATGCATTGGATGCAAACTTAACTATTGGGGATAAAGTTTCTGGTAAAGTAGTAGTAATCGCTGATTACGGTGCATTTATCGAAGTAGCTGAAGGTGTTGAAGGGTTAATCCACGTTTCTGAAATGTCATGGTCAACTCATTTACGTTCTGCTCAAGATTTCGTAAAAGTAGGAGATACTGTTGAAGCAGTTATCTTAACTCTTGACAGAGACGATCGTAAAATGTCTTTAGGTATCAAACAATTAACTCAAGATCCATGGACTGATATCACTGCTAAATACCCAGTAGGTTCTAAGCATACAGGTATCGTTAGAAACTTTACAAACTTTGGTATTTTCGTAGAATTAGAAGAAGGAATTGATGGATTAATTTACATCTCTGACTTGTCTTGGACTAAGAAAATCAAGCACCCATCTGAGTTTGTAAATGTAGGTGAAAAATTAGAAGTAGTAGTATTAGAATTAGATGTTGAAGGACGTAAATTATCATTAGGTCACAAACAAACTACTGCTAATCCTTGGGATCAGTACGAAGATTCATTCGCTGTTGGAACTATCCACAACGGAGAGATTTCTGAGATTGTTGACAAAGGAGCTACTGTAGAATTTGGAGATGATATCGTTGCTTTCATTCCTACTCGTCACCTTGAAAAAGAAGACGGTAAGAAATTGAAAAAAGGGGAATCAGCAGATTTCAAAGTAATCGAATTCAACAAAGAATTTAAAAGAGTAGTAGCATCTCACACTGCTATCTTCCGTGAAGAAGAAGAGAAGAATGTGAAAGCTGCAACTGAAAATACTTCATCTGCATCTACTAACGCACCAGCTGCGACTTTAGGTGACAACAATGATGTATTAGCTGCATTGAAAGCTAAAATGGAAAAATCTGAGAAAAAATAATTCTCAACTTTTTTATAATAGAAAGCCTCACAGGAATGTGAGGTTTTTTTTTGTTTAAAATTAATTAAAGTAAGAAAATATTTAGTATTGGTTTTTGTTGTATATTTACTCTAAAATCTTACATATGAAGAAAAACTACTTTACCCTAATTACATTATTGATACTCAATTATGCATCTGCTCAGATTGTTTCTATTCCTGATGCTAATTTTAAGGCATTATTATTAGCTGCTGATACTAATAATTCGATTGCATTTTATGGTTGTAACCGCTTAATGCCTATAAAAATAGATGTTAACAATAATGGTGAAATCGAAGTATCAGAAGCTACTGCTGTTCAAGAATTGGTTATTGATAATGCCAATATTAGTAATCTTGAAGGTATCAGTTATTTTACTAGTTTGACCGAACTTAGTTGTCAAAATAACTTATTTAGTTCTATTGATATTAGTGGAATCAGTGAGCTTGTAAGCTTAAATTTAGACAATAATCCCAATTTGGTTTCCATTAATGTAAATAATAATAAGATAAAATTTTTAAATCCTAACTCGGGTTTAACAGCTAAAACTATGAATCCTTTTCCACCGGCACCATGTGGTATTAATGGTGTCAGTATAATAAATTGCCCAAATTTGAATTCGATTTGTATTGGGGAGTCATTTCACGAAGATTTGACCTCTTATCTTGCCTATTACAATATTACGGGAATATCCTATACTTGTACAACCTTAGAAAATTCGAATTTCGATTTTTTAACTAATTTTACAATTCATCCCAATCCAGTCACTCATTTTTTAAATATAAGAAGTCAAAGTGGAGAAGTTATAGAGTCAATTAGTGTTTATAACATTTTGGGTGAGCTTGCTTTGGATTTACGAGCAAATAATGAAATTTCGTCTATTGATGTTTCAAATTTAAAAACTGGAAATTATTTTTTAAAAATAAATTCTAATAAAGGGACTACCACAATTAAATTTGCAAAGAAAAATTAAATCTAAATTTTAGAAACTATGGAAGAAAATTATAATGAAACCGAGTTAAAACCGATTTTTGACTTATCACTTGAAGCTCAGGGATTTTTAAAAGAAACTGCTAAATGGGGGTATTTTCTTTCTATCTTAGGATTTGTCTTTATTGGGCTTATTGTTATTGTGGCTTTTTTTATAGGTAGTATCTTTTCTAAATTTAATAGTATTGGAAATGGGATTAATCCCATGATGGGAATAAGTGGTGGAATTTTTTCAGTGATTTATCTTCTTATTGGTTTGGTGTACTTTTTTCCAGTATATTACTTGTTTAAATTTTCTTCGAAAGTGAAAAATGCATTTAAGTTCAGTGATAATCAGCAATTGAATGCATCATTTGAATATTTGAAATCTCATTATAAATTTATGGGTATAGTGGCGTTAATTTTTTTATCGTTTTATGTGGTCGTATTTTTTATGACTTTTATTGTGGGGATTATTTCATCTTTATAAATTAAGATTTAAACTAGTTTTAAAACTCCAATGTTCTTTTTTGTCATTGGAGTTTTTTTATATCTAAAGTGTTGATTTATAGATTTGAATGAAAAAGTTTTATTTTTTTCTTCTTTTTTTAAAACCAAATCGAATCTTCTAGCGTAAATGCTATTATAACTTAATAAATAAATTTATGAAAACTAGAAAATTTTTATCAGTAGCATTTTTAGCATTAGTATTCGGGGCAACTTCTTATGCTCAAAAAACAGTAATGGTGGGTGGAGCAGCCATGTATCCTACTAAAAACATTGTTGAAAATGCAGTAAATTCCAAAGATCACACAACACTAGTTGCAGCAGTAAAAGCAGCTGATTTAGTTGAAACTTTGCAAAGTAAAGGACCCTTCACTGTTTTTGCTCCAACAAACGCAGCTTTTGATAAATTACCAATGGGAACAGTTGAAACTTTATTAAAGGCAGAGAATAAAAAGACATTACAAACGGTTTTGACCTATCATGTTGTAGCTGGAAAAATGAATGCTTCAGATATAGCCAAAGCAATTAAAATGGGTAATGGTAAAGCAACTATGAAAACCGTAAGCGGTGGTACTTTAACTGCTTGGATGAAAGGTAAAAAACTATACATCACTGACGAAAAAGGAGGAATGTCAATGGTTACAATTGCCGATGTGAATCAATCAAATGGGGTTATTCACGTAGTTGATGCGGTACTTTTGCCAAAATCATAGGGGTGTCTTTAAAAGTTAAAAATCCCATTAGTTTTTTCAACTAATGGGATTTTTCTATAATGGAATAAATGAATATTATCTCAAACTAGCGCCTAATTCTGTTTCAAAATTAGTTTGCAATTTACTCATGATTTTATCAATTTGTACATCAGTCAGTGTTTTGGTACTGTCTTGAATGGTGAAGCTCAGCGCGTACGATTTTTTTCCTTCTGGAAGTTTGTCTCCTTGGTACACATCAAAAAGATTGATGTTTTTCAACAAACTTTTTTCTGTTTTTTTGGCTACCTCGTAAATAGCATCATAGCTTACTGTTTGGTCAATCAACAATGCCAAATCCCTGCGAACTTCAGGATATTTAGGAATGTCAGTATATTTAATTTTTAATGAAATGGCTTTTAAAATAGCATCCCAGTTAAAATCAGCATAAAAAACTTCTTGCTTGATACCAAAGTGTTTCAAAATGGATTTTTTAACTACACCAAATTCTACCAAGGCATTGTGTCCCGTTCCTATAGCAACTCCTTCTGAAAACACATCTGAACTTACAGGTGAATTTTGTGTTTTTTGAATCCCCAATCGTGCTAAAACAGCATCTACATATCCTTTGAATAAAAAGAAATCAGATGGTTTTAGTGTTGATGTCCAGCTTTCGGAATTTCGATTTCCAGTAAGAAATAAAGTTAAATGTTTTTGCTCTTCAAAACCCGATAAAAATTTATGGTACGATTTTCCAAATTCATATAATTTTAAGTCACTATTCTTACGGTTGATGTTGTATGAAATAGCTTCTAATCCCGAAAACAATAAAGATTGACGCATAGTTGCTAAATCATTACTCAATGGGTTTAACATGGTTACATTGTGTTCTTCTTTCAAATTCTCAGAAAGTTTAACATAATCAGCCGTAGTTAATGAGTTAGCCATCATTTCATGAAAGCCTTGAGAGTTCAATTGAGAGGCAACAATATTTTGAATTTTATAATCTTCATTACGTGGTGAATTGCAAACAGTAGCATTTAGTTTACCTGAAAAACCAATATTGTTGTACCCATATACTCTCAAAATTTCTTCGATGACATCAATCTCTCTTTGTACGTCCACTCGGTAGGCAGGAATGGTTAGTCCTAATCCAGCTTCAGAGACACTATTAACTTTAATGTCTAAAGAAACCAATATTTGTTTGATAGCATCTTTTGGGATTTCTTGACCAATGATTTTGGTAACATGACTAAAGTTAAGAAAAACAGTAAAATCCTCAATTTTCTTTTGGTACATATCACTCACATCAGAGGTTACTTCACCACCTGCCACTTCTTTAATCAAAATGGCTGCACGTTTCAATGCATAAGCCGTAATGGTTGGGTCGATTCCTCTTTCAAATCGGAATGATGCATCAGTACTCAATTGATGTCTTTTAGCAGTCTTACGAATGCTTACTGGATTGAAGTAGGCACTTTCTATAAAAATATCTTTGGTATGCTCCGTAACTCCTGAGTTTTTTCCACCCAACACTCCTGCAATACACAAAGGGCCTTTTTCATCACAAATCATCAAGTCTTCTTCGTGTAACGTTCTTTCCACATCATCAAGAGTAGTGAATTTTGTACCTGATGGAAGTGTTTTTACTATGATTTTTCCATTAATTTTAGAAGCGTCAAATGCGTGAAGAGGTTGACCTAAATCGTGTAACACATAATTAGTAACATCGACTATGTTATTTTTTGGGGTAATCCCAATTGCTTTTAAGCGATCTTGTAACCAGTTAGGAGATGGTTTTACTGTTACTCCCGAAATAGTTACTCCACAATAACGAGGAGCTAAGGTAATGTCTTCAATTTTAGTATCAATTTTCAACGTTCGCATATCCACTCTAAAATTGGATATCGATGGGGTAATCAATTCGGTGTTGATTCCTTTTTGCATTAATCCAGCTCTTAGGTCACGAGCCGTTCCTAAATGACTCATAGCGTCAGCACGGTTAGGAGTCAATCCAATTTCAAAAACTTCATCGTTTTCAACCTTGAATACTTTAGCTGCTGGAGTACCAGGTACCAAAGATTCATCAAGTACCATAATACCATCGTGACTATTACCAAGACCTAATTCATCCTCAGCGCATATCATCCCAAAGCTTTCTTGTCCACGAATTTTTCCTTTTTTAATGGTAAAAGGATTTCCATCAGCATCATATAGTATAGTTCCAATGGTCGCCACCGGCACTTTTTGTCCCGCAGCTACATTGGCAGCTCCACATACCACCTGAATTGGAGCTTCAGCACCAATGTTTACTGTGGTAACTTTCAAACGATCAGCATCTGGATGTTGCTCACAAGTCAATACATGTCCTACTACGATTCCTTCTAAACCTCCTTTAACAGATTGGTATTTTTCTATACCTTCTACTTCAAGACCTAAATCAGTAAGTAAGTTCGATACTTCCTCAGATTTCCAGTCGGTTTTTATGAATTGTTTCAGCCAGTTATAAGATATCTTCATTTTGTGTTTTTTTCAAGGTTGCAAATATAAACATTGTCTATCGAGGTTCAAAGTTATTAACCTCACTTTTTAAGAATATTTACAACGGAATTTAGTTGGATTAGCTGTGGAAAATACGTTTCTCATTAGAGTAATTCTTCTACATGTTTTTTAATGTTTTCAGCAATTTTCTGTGTTGGTAAATCATTATCATCGTTTCCAAAGGGTTCTTCAATTTCTTCGGCAATTAATTCCAAACTCGCCAAAACATAAAAGATAAAAACCACTACTGGAATCACCAGATAGCCTAAATTAAATACATAACCAAATGGCAATGTCATGACATAGAAAAAAATAAATTTTTTCAAGAAAACACTGTAAGAATATGGAATAGGGGTGTTTTTGATACGTTCACACGCACCACAAATGTCGGTAAAAGATTGAATTTCACTGTTGATGATAATGAGTTGGTCCCCCGTAATTTTTTGATTTTTATACAGTTCATTAATTTTTAAAAACATCATTTTAGCCACTTGGTTTGGGCGATGGGTGTGATGATCTACAGGTAATACGATATCTTCTGCTAATTGTTTGCCTGTTTCTTCGTCTTTGAGATGTTTATTCAAAATGGCTGCATAACTCGGTATCATTTTTCTAAAATATATCTTGTCTTTTTCATCTTCTAAAATAGCATTTAGTTTTATTGCCAAATTTCGACTATTGTTAACTAATGCGCCCCATAATTTGCGTCCTTCCCACCAACGGTCATAAGCTGTATTTGTCCTGAAAACTAAGAGTAGTGAAATAACAAATCCCAACATTCCATGCATTATAGAAATATTTTTTACACGACTGTCTTCTGGTAAATGCCAATATTCTAATTCTAAATACGCGATTACCTCAGCATACAAGCCTATAAGTATCATCAAGGGTAACAATTTTCGAAATGTATCTGCTTTATGAAAGCGAAAGATAAAGGTAAGCCAGTCTTTAGGATTGTAACTAATCATTTGTAAATTAGATTTTTAATAAGGAAATAAAATAACAACTTTCGATTATAAATTGCAGCTATCACTTTTTGGTGCTGATTTTTATTTTAAAAAAGTTAAAAACTGCCAATAAAATGTAAGCCTACCATCGTACTTGAAATTTGCGGAACCCATTGTTTATTCATTTTGAATTTTTTAGGATTTTCAATTACCGCTGTACCTTTGTTTTGGGCCATTTGTTTTCGGCTACTGTTTACTACAGATTTCCCGATGATGGTTCCTACTAATCCTCCTACAAGTAAATCCGATACCCAATGATTATGGCTCTTAATATCAGCTAAAAATACTCCCGTTGCTATCGTGTAAGGTATCCAGTAATTGTTGTACTCCATTTGGAAAACTTTGGCAACTGAAAAATAAAAAGTAGCATGAAAAGAAGGTAGAGCAGTACCGTCAGCCTTACTTTTAAAATAGACAGGGTGATAATTCCCAAAATCCCAGTTGTTTTTTGTCCAGGGCGATTCTACAGGATTGTCATCGTTCAAACGTCGTTGTGGTCTATGTCGCGCAAAAATAGTTTTTAGAACTAAATGCGATAATACATAGGAATAGGCAACAGACTTTACTGCGTTAATGGCCACCACCTGACCTTTTTCATGATTGGCAATAAAGGAACCAGCATACAAACCTAAGATGGGGTAAAGTATATAAGCATTATTGCCTTGTGACCAATCAACTCCTGTTTTTAAGACGTCAATTTTTGGAAGCGTATAGTCGATGTTTGGCTCAATGTGGTCATGTAAAAAACCAGTTGTGATTTTATCGGTAGCAATTAATCCAAGTATTCCTCCTGTATATAGGGCTGTTCTTTTCCAATCAGATGAGATGGTATGTCCCATTTCACTAAAATCATTTGGAACACTCAAAACACTATTTTTAATTACAGTAGCAGCGGTCTTAAAAGTACCTTCTTTTTTAATTGATAAACTGTCTGTTTGTGAAAAAATAATGCTAGTCGAAAATAGGATGAAAAGGAGTAGAGTAGTTTTTTTCATATGAAAACAAAATATTTTATAATTTGACGCAAATATACATTTAATTGATTGTTGTTATTGAATCTCCTCAAATGTGTTTCCTTGTTGTAAATCGCCAGTTTTGAAACCTTTCATAAACCAATATTTGCGTTGTTCTGATGTACCATGTGTAAAAGATTCAGGAACAATGTGGCCTTGAATTTTTGCTTGGATTGCATCATCTCCTACAGCATGTGCTGCACTTAATGCTTCTTCAATATCACCAATTTCTAATACGTTATTCATTTTTTGGTTATAATGGGTCCAAATACCAGCATAAAAATCAGCTTGAAGTTCAAGAGCTACTGATAGTTTGTTGGCTTCGGCTTTGCTTTTGCCTTGCTGCATCTTACGCATTTTGGCAGAAGTGCCTAATAAGGTTTGTACATGGTGACCTATTTCATGGGCAATAACATAAGCGGTGGCGAAGTCACCACCTTGGGCACCAAATTTAGTTTTGAGTTCTTCAAAAAAAGTCATGTCCATATAAACTTTTTGATCTCCGGGACAATAAAATGGCCCAGAAGCCGAAGAGGCACTTCCACAAGCCGTGTGAACCCCACCTGAAAAAAGGATTATTTTGGGTTTTACATAGGTAAGATTGTTTTGAGCAAATAAGTCACTCCAAACATCTTCACTATCTGCCAGTATGGTTTTTACAAATTGTTGTTCTTCTATTTCAGTTGCAGTTAAATCTCTTTGTTCACTTGGAGTAGTTTGTTCTTGATTCATTTGCTCCAAAATGGGAGTAATCATTTGCGCATTTTCTCCTCCAAAAATATTGAGTAGCAAAATAACAATACCAATAATTCCTCCACCTACTAGTGTTTTTCCACCTCCTGAGAAGCCTCTTCTGTCTTCCACATTGTCACTTTGTCGTCTGCCTTTCCACTTCATAGCTTTATTTTTTTTAAATGAGACTTAAATTAGAAATTGTAACAGTGGTATTACTGTAGCCACTGCGCTAGTTTTTCTTCTATGATTCCTTTTACGATAGGTTTTGAAATATAATCATTCATTCCAGCAGCAATACATTTATTTTTTTCTTCTTTTTCAGCTCCTGCTGTAATGGCAATAATTGGTAAAACTTTGCCGTTAGCAAGTTCACGAATAGCTTTGGTTGTTTCGTAACCATTGATTTTAGGCATTTGTATATCCATAAATATCAAATCGGGTTGTATCGTTTCAAATTGATGTATAGCTTCTTCACCATTTTGTATTTCAAAAATAATTGCTTTTGGAATAAGATTGGTTAAAATTGTTTTTAATAACAACATGTTAATCTTATTATCTTCTACTAGCATAATGACAGGTTTGTCATTTTGGAGTAGGGCAATACTTTTGAGAGCAAGATTTTCGGCATCATGAGAAGGAAGAATGTAATTTTCGTCCTTTTGATTGGAAGTTTTAATGGTAATGTCAAAGTAAAACGTACTGCCCACTTCAATTTGACTCTCTAATTCCAAATAGCTATCCATTAACCCCAATAATTTATTAGAAATTGAAAGTCCAAGTCCTGTTCCACCAAATTTCTTTGTGGTAGAATTATCTTCTTGTGAAAAAGCACTAAAAATTCGACTCTTATTTTTTTCTAAAATTCCAATTCCGGAATCCATAACAGCAAAACGAATCACTGTTTTTTCATTGGTCATGGATTGGCGTTTGGTTACTTGTAATTTTACAAAGCCTTTATTGGTAAATTTTACCGCATTAGACAATAAATTGATTAATATTTGCTTAATACGTACTTCATCTATCCAAAAATAAGTTGGCACATCTGGTGCGATGAACAATTGTAAATCAAGATTTTTCAAATTAGAATCGAAAGAAATTAAATCCATAATTTGATTGAGTAAATCTTTGATTTCGACACGTTCAATAAATAATTCGAGTTTTCCTGCCTCAATTTTTGAAAAATCCAAAATATCATTGACGATGCCTAATAATGTATGTGCTGATTGACTTACTGTTACCATGTGTTTGAGTTGATTTTCACTCAATTTGGTTTTCATTAATAAATCTGTAAAACCAATGATTCCGTTCAGTGGAGTTCTTATTTCGTGACTCATATTGGCCAGAAACTCTGATTTTGCCTTATTTGCAGCTTCGGCATATTTTTGGCGTTCGATGGCTTGTTCGGCTTCTTTTCTTTTGGAAACATCCAACATGATACCCTCGATATACATTATTTTACCATTTTTAATAACGGCATCACCAAATTCTTCTACCCAAGCGATTTCTTGGTTTTTTTTGATAATTCGATAATTTAAATGAAATGGTTCTGACTTGGCTAATTTCAGGGCTGATTCGGCGATGACAGCAGCTACATCTTCGGGATGAATCAAATCCGTATAGGCCAATTTTTGTTCTAGAAAATCCTTTTTTGGATAACCAGTTAATTTTTCAATTTCATCATTCAAATAAATTTTGGTAAAATTTTGGTCATTTTCAGAAAGATATACCGTACCAGGTATGTTGTTTGCTAAGAGCCTGAATTTTTCTTCACTTTCATAAATAGCCAGTTCCGAATCGATGCGTTCTAATGAGGCAGCAATATTTTTGGCTAACATTTGCAGAATGTTTATTTCATCTTCCACCCAATTTCTATCGATCGAAGTGTCATCAAAACCTAAGAAACCATGAAATTCACCCTTTACAAATACAGGGAATAGGATAAGGGAACGAACATTTAAATTGAGTAATTTGTTTTTTAAAGATGCATTTTGAATGTTCTGTACTTTGGCTTCAAAAATTTTATTCTGAAGTAATGGCACTAATAATTCCTCATAATAGTCATAAGGAAGGTTTTGAAGAGCGGGATTAATAGGAGATAGGGTAGTATCCCCACAAAACCATCGGTACTGTTGGCTGATGGTTTTGTTTTGAACATTGGCTTTATAGTAATAGGAACGATGAGAGTGGGTAGTTTTTCCCATTAATAGTAAGATATTAGAGAAAATATCATCAACATCTTTGCTAATTAAAAATTTCTCTGTACAAACGGTCATTGCCGCTAATAATTCACTTTTGTATCGTAGTTTATCTTCGATATCAATTCTCATTTTTGACTCAAACGAAATAGCAATAATATCTGAGATAGAACGAGCAAAATTGATATCCAAATTATCCCAATTATAGATGGTATCTGTGGCTTCGAAGCAAATAATCCCTTTTAGTTCTCCGTTAATTATAACTGGAGTATCAAGTAAGGAAACGATTCTGTTTTGAGGGAAATAATCTTTGCAAAATTCAAAAGCAATTTGATTTACATATACATCAGACGCTACTACTTGTTGCATCTGTTCAATATTCGAAAAGTAGTTGGGATATTGATTTCGAATAATAGAAGGTTCCCGAGTGAAATTGTCGAATTCTCTATTATAAAGGTACCTGCAATCAATTTGTTTTTCGTTATAATCCCAAAAGCTAACCCTTTCAATTTTTAATGTTTTGGCAGTTAACTTTAAGATATATTTGATTTTAGTGTTTAAACTTTCGTTGTTAGAATAACACTGTTCAGTAAATTGTTTAAGAGCTGAACTGTATTTTTGATTTTTTAATTGCTGTACAGACTTTTCTTTTTCATTGTTTTTTAAGAAAGTGATATCATGAGCAATACCAAAAAAACCAATAATTTTTCCTGTTTCACTGCGGTTAATTGCTACTTTTTGGGAAACCCAAACGACTTCTCTGTTTTTTTTCAAAAAAGGAAATTCAATAACAGGATAACTATTCATATCATCAGTAGGATGATTGTAAAAATTAGTTACAGTTTCTTTAAAATCGTCCCGAATTAATTTTTTGAAATTAGAATTATAGAGTTCTTCTAAGCTATAGCCAGTAAGCATTTCAGCATGTTTATTGATAAAAATATAATTGCCAAAACGATCCAACTCAAAAATAATATCACTAGCTGTTTCTACTAGATTTTCATACGATTTTTGGATGCGTATTTGTTCTGTAATATCTTGGCCTATACCTATATATAGTGTTTCGGAATACTTTTGATAACTCCATTGGATGTATTTAAAACTTCCATCTTTACATTTGATATTGTTTAAAAACAATTTACTATCAAGAGCACCGTCATTAAAAACTTCAGTAATAAATTCATCGCTTTTTGTGAGTTCCAAAAAACGAGTTCCCATTACTTCTTTGCCTTCATACCCAAGTATGGTTTTTATGCTTTGACTACAAAAAATAACTTCTTTGTTAGTGTTTATCGCAATGGTCAAGAAGTTACCTTTATGGACAATTTCATTAGAAAAACGGAATTCATTTCTAATATTGATAAATGAAAGATGTCGAATGAAATTGACACAAAATACGATTAAACAATAATTAAAAAGAATTAGTAGTGGCTTGGCTGCTAATAAATCAAAAGCGTATATAACACCAATTATTGTAAAAACATAAGCAACATAATACCAATAGTAGCGTATGGGTTTGAAAATATTAAAAGCAAATAAAAACATGATAATAAAACCAACATAAGGAATGCTATCAGTAGGATTGATAATGATATTTCTCGTGACATTCAATAAAAAAAGACAAAATAAAATTTTGAAAATCAGGTGTAAATAATCAAAAATTCTTGTGATTTTTTGGCTTAAATAATAGATGGATATGAATAAACTTCCTAATGTAATGTTTCTAACGAACAAACTTTGCGGTCTTACATTAAAAATTTCCAAAGAGCATTCTATGACAATGAAAAACAACCCAATGTATAAGAAATAGAGTTGGTATTCTTTGTTTTTAGTATTTTGGTCTATATAAGTATCTGAAAATTGAGGTCTTAGAATTGTTTTGGGTCGCAGATAAACATAAAAGAAAACAAATAAGAGAATAATAAATAAAATAGCGATGGTTCTAAAAAAACTTTTTTCATTAGATATGGTATCCAAAGGTGAAAAATAAGTGATATCTATCAAATTCACGCGCCACCTAAAGGAAGCAACGGTTGATAATAATAAGTTTTTTAGTAGGAAGCAATAAAACATAGTAGGTTGTTTAATTTCAATGAATTGCCCTTAATGGAACGTAATTTAAGGAAAAAATGGGGCTAAATTTTAAAATATCCTTTTAAATTAAGTTTTTGGAATTCAAAGGGTGCAAATATTTATTCTATTCCAATGATTTCTTTGTATAAGACATAATAAAGTGAATACACAAACGGAATGGTAAAAAGTACTCCAATACAAAAGACCATAAGTCCCACTAGTGAGGCGAGAATGGAAACTACTGCCAAATTGATAATTGTAAAAGGTTGTTTAGAAACCACCAAAATACTGCTTTGGATAGCCTCAATGGCATTATATTTTCCAAAAATAATTAAGGGGATGGTAAGTAATGTAAATAAGGAGATTAGCATGGTTACAACCGTACCCACAAATGGTATTCCTAATAGTTCGAAAGTGGTAGAAATTGCCGTATTGATTAAGGTGATGCAAAAAGTAGCTATAAAAAGAGGTACAAAATAAGTTAGTTTATAATATTGAAAAATGGTACTCACATGAAATTCTTCATTTTGATCTGCACAATGAGCCATTTTGATAAAACCCGCTGTAAAAGGACTAATTAATGCTGTAAACAAAATTACCGCAGCAGAATAGTTAATAAGAAATTCTTTTGATAAATTTTTAGTTTGCAAATTTTCAGGTTTCAACATATCCCTAAGGGTGTCAATACCAAAATAGGATAACAATCCGCCGTAAATGAGGGCTAGTAATAGAACGCCAAATACAAATAGTACAAGGCCAGCATATAGTGCAATTTTTTTATAATTTTCAAATACTTTGGTAAAAATAGGTTCAAATTCTAGTGGATAACCATTCGTTTTTATAAATGCTATTCGGTCTTTAATTTGTTTCATTATTTGGGGATTTATTTTGAAGGAAATTATAGTTTAAAATAGATTTCGTCAAGAGGGATTCGGAATTGTTCTCCATACACACCATTTTCTTCTCGAATGCCACACGCAATAATCATATTGATTTCAGCGGCTGAATTAATGTTGAGTATTTTTTTTATTCTTTTGGAGTCAAAACCTTCCATAGGGCAGGTGTCGTAACCTATTGCTGCCATACTAATCATGAAGTTTTGTGCGGCTAAAGCAGCACTTTTTTGAGCAACTATTCGCATATCACTACGTCGAGATTCTTTGTATGTAGGTTTAAAAAATCCAATGATATGAAAATAGATGTATTTTAAATACCCTAAAATTCCAATAAAATCAAAATATAAAGCAGGTACCATTTTTTGGTAATAATGTAAGGCGAATTTTTCTCTTTTGGTGTACGCTGATTCAGGTTTATTACCAAAGGTTTCTTTTAAAAAACGAATATTTGCCGCTACTCTTTTTTTCCATAAATCTTTTCTGGAAACAACCACCACCATTTGATTGGCTGTTTTTGCTGCATTTTGATAAAAGCTAGCTTCGGTAATTTGAGCTAATTTTTCAGGGGAACACACATGATAAAATTCCCAAAGTTGCATATTACTGCTCGTAGGAGCTAGTGAGGCTAGCCGAATACACTCCTTAACTTTAGTGGTGTCTAGATTGTCTTTTTTAAATACACGAATAGAACGCCTATATTTTATAGCTTCGCTAACCGTTTTTTCATTGAAGAGTTCCATGTATTGTATTCTTTTTACCTGTTTTTGGAATGTAAAAGTAATCTAAAGGATTTTTAAATAAAAACCCTTAAACTGTTTTATTTGGTTAACCAAATAAAACAGTTTAAGGGAATTAGTATAGGGAGTACAAAATCAGCTTTCATACTGATTTAAAAACGGAGCTCTTATCGTAAAGCCAAACGATATCCAATATAGAAATCAGCTTGTTTTGAATCGTTAGCTAAAGCTGTTACAATTGAACTGGAACCTAAGTAGAAACCATAAAAACGCAATCCAAAACCTCCAGTGGTACCTGAAATTTCATTGCTTGCCCAAGGAGAGAAAATTTCGAAATTGTTAAGTGAAAAACGAGGAGTAATAGAAACTACATTTTGAGTGGTGATTTGGTCATTGTCATTATCATTTCCTAATTTTTGTTGGGTGAAAAGCGACACATACAGTTTAGGAATAATTTTGATATCAGCGTAAGCAGAGAATACCGTAGGTAATTTTACTTTGATGTTAGATTCTGCTTTTTTCTCTGTCAAATAATCTTTTTCTTTTAATACAGTTTCAGCGTCTTCTAAACTTTCAACATCTTCAAATAAGCTTAAATCAAGTCCTGGATTCAACACCGTTCCGTCTGGAATAACAAAAGCATAGTTAGTTGAAGAATTTTCAGGATCTTTGAAAGTCATTGATCCCATATTTTTAACAGCAACACCAGCGTTTAACTTGTATCCATTGTCATTGTCTTTTAATTGGTAATTGGCACCAAAATCCAGAGCAACACCATTTAATTTTCCAAAAACAGATTTTGTATAGTTATCAGTATCAGAAAAATCCCCAGTTAGATTTCCTGAATACGCAATGTTCAAATTAGTATTAATATCATTTAAGTAAGCAGTAGTTGCTGCGTAGTCAATTGTTCCTTGGAATTTATCGATACCAAAGTTGGCATAAGAACCAGGAAATAATAATTTGATGGCCGCTCCTCCGTTGAATTTGTGTTTTTCATTTTCAAAAAGAGTGCGTGCTGCAGTAAAACCAAGTTCCCCCCAAGTAGTGGCATTCATACGTTGGTTGTAATCACTTTTTAAAGCCACAGAACTAACGATTGCATCTTCATTACCATCGATAATTGCTTTACCTAATTGGGCATCAATATCTACAAAATTCGCTTTGATATACGCTTTGGTACTCACTCCAAAAGCCCATTTGTTTAATCTTAAGGCAAAACCCGGACCGTAAATTTCAGAATCAATACGTAAATTGATCGCTTCATTTCCTGAAAAGATTAACTCTTCTAAATCATTATCCGATTTGATAAGATCTTGAAACCCTACTTTGTTATTAGAGACATTCATACTCACCGAAAAGAGGTTGATGTCATATTTTGAACCTAAATTAGAAAGTTCAGCTGGGTTTCTACTAGCACTGAAAATACCTATTTTGTTCGAGTTTTTTAATCCCGAAAAATGGTCTTGTGCAGACATACCTAAGGCACATAATCCAAAAACGAAAAGCAATTGTTTTTTCATAGACATGAATTTAATGAATTAATTTTTTTAGTTTTTTATTTGTAGGCAAATTTACACTTTTTTTTTAAATAGCATTCCAAATACTATCATTAGGTGTTTGTGCAATTAAAGTTAAGTTTTCTTTACTTACAGGATGTGTAAATGTTAATTTTTGTGCATGCAAATGAATGCCTCCATCGGGATTGCTTCGGTCAAAACCGTATTTGAGGTCCCCTTTTATAGGACAGCCTATAGCGGCAAGTTGTGCTCTAATTTGATGGTGTCTGCCTGTATGTAAATTGATTTCTAGAACAAAATAATTCGTCAATTCCTTGATTATAGTGTAGTCTAAACTGGCTAGTTTGCTTTCAGGGACTTCTTTTAAATGGGCTTTGGAAGTGTTGTTCTTTTCATTTCTTTTTAAAAAATGAACCAATTTATCTTGGGGTTTTGGAGGTTTGTTCTTTACCACCGCCCAATAGGTTTTTTGAGTCTCTCTATTTTTAAATAACTCATTGAGTCGGCTAAGAGCTTTGCTTGTACGAGCAAAAACAACAATTCCTGAGGTGGGGCGGTCCAAACGATGTACTACTCCTAAGAATACTTCGCCTGGTTTGTTGTATTTTACTTTAATATATTCTTTGACGATGTCCGATAAAGGTTTGTCGCCCGTTTTGTCTCCTTGGACAATATCACCTACACGTTTGTTGATGACAATAATATGGTTGTCTTCATGAAGGACTTGTAGGTTGTCTTTGTTGGATAGTATTTTCAATTTAATACTGTTCTTTTTCGTTAGGGAAATCAAGTGATTTTACGTCAGCCACATATTGACCTATAGCAGAGGTCATGCCTTCATATAAATTCATATAACGACGTAAAAATCGAGGACTGAATTCGTTATTCATTCCTAACATATCATGAATAACAAGCACCTGACCATCTACACTGCTTCCTGCACCAATACCAATGACAGGAATAGAAATACTTTTTGCTACTTTTTCGGCGAGATGTGCAGGTATTTTTTCCAAAACGATAGCAAAGCACCCTAATTTTTCCAAAATTTTAGCGTCTTCCATCAATTTTTCAGCTTCTTGTTCTTCTTTCGCTCTTACAGTATAGGTTCCAAATTTGTAAATCGATTGAGGGGTTAAGCCTAAATGTCCCATGACAGGAATTCCAGCATTAAGAATTTTTTTTATTGAGTCTTTTATTTCTTTTCCTCCTTCTAATTTTACAGCATGGCCGCCACTTTCTTTCATAATTCTAATGGCTGAACGTAGTGCTTCTTTAGGGTCTGATTGGTAACTCCCAAAAGGCAAATCAACTACTACTAAAGCTCTTTCGATAGCGCGTACCACTGAAGACGCATGGTAAATCATTTGGTCTAAAGTAATAGGTAAGGTGGTTTCATGTCCTGCCATTACATTCGAAGCAGAATCACCTACTAAAATTACATCTACTCCAGCTGTGTCAACAATTTTAGCCATGGTGTAATCATAGGCTGTGAGCATCGAGATTTTTTCTCCTTGCGCTTTCATATCGATTAATGACTTGGTCGTTATTCTTTTGTAATCTTTTTTTGCTGTTGACATAGTAATTTTTTTTCAGTGGTGTAAAAGTAGTAAAACAATAGCTTACGATACAAAAAAATGGATTTGACTTTCATCGCATCCATTTAGCTTATAACTTAAATTTAAGTAAGTTGATTTAATTTATAAATGATAAAAAAAACAAGTGATTCCTTGTGTTAATGAGTTTTCATTTCGCTTTTTCTTTTGTTCAATTGCGTTTCGATATCTTTTACGGTTTCAGCAGCAGCAATTTCAAAAGAAGTTTCATTTGAAGTGGCAAAAATTCGTGGACCAGGACAACTTAAGGTAATTTCACATATTTTTCCTTTTCCATGAGAATCTTTTTCTTCCTTGAATATGACACTTGCTCTGATAACCCAATCAAAGTGGTTGGTAAGTGAATCAAGTTTTTTGGTTACAATATGTTCGGCTGTTTTATTTCTGTCAGAATGGACAAATTGAATAGTGGATTCCATAAATATATTTTTAAGGGTTAGTATCTTTATTTTAAATGAGTATTTTTTTAGGTGCGGTAAAATCGAGTTGAACTCAAAATCACAGAATAAAATTTAATAGTACTACGTAATTATAGTGTTGTAAAATCTTCGCTTTTAGGGAAAATAGATAAAGCATCTAAAACTGCTTTGGGAGTTGGATTGACCAGTTTCCTAAGTTTGGTATCCATCCAAGCGCCGTCAACTGTAATGGTTGCTGCAAGTTGGTCTTCGTCGTTGCGCAGTTCATGAACGATAGTCCATCGAGAAGAATCTGGTTTCATTTTGCTCACTTTGGTATGTATTGCAATCGAATCAGATAAGTTAATTTCTCTTCTAAAAACACATTCTTCTCTAAATATGACGGGACCAAAATGTAAGGCCTGAAATACTTTCATTGTGAGTCCTAAACTTTCTAATATTTCGATACGATGTTGTGCGCCAAAATCATAATAAACACTATGTCTCACGTGGAAATTGGGGTCAAGGTCTGACCAACGGAAGGATAATTTTTTGCAAAAGGAAGTCATGTTAGAAAGGATTAGATTTTGTTTGTCATTCCCTAATGAGGCTTACAGTAAATATACAAAAATGATTCGTAGTTTTCAAATCGAATACTACGAATCAATGATGATTTATTTTGAAAGGTATTACTGCAAGGGAAAGTTATAAGGGAATATTCTCAATTAGAATAGGATGGTGAGCGCTATCATAATAAGTACAATTCATTTTAACAATATCCACTTCCCACTTGGCAATGCCGCATTGGGCCGCATGATTGCAAAAACTGAAGTAGTCCGTTTGTCCGTCTTGGTGCATTACTAGAAATTCAATGAAGCGTTCTTTGTTGGCTAATGGAGAAACGGTTAAAGGAGTGTATTTTTTTTCAGTACTTACTTCGAATCCGTCAGCGCCAGTATACACAACACTGCCATCCTCTACAACAGTCGTATAACTTTTTACTCCTAATTGTATTAAATCGCTAATGTATTTGGGGAAATCGGCGCCAGTTTGCACCTTGTCATGTGCGGCTTTAATTTGCTTTATTGTAAACATGATTGTTCTTTTTTTTTAAATCAAATATAGTTTAAATTTGAATTGGCAATGGCTGATAAATTTAAAATGTTCTACTATTAATGTTATTGCAACTGTGGCTATAAGTTAAAGTAAACATTAAGAGATAGAAAGTTTAGTGTTACTATTGGTGTTTGTTTGAATTATTAAGTTAAAAGCTGTTTTACTTTTGTAAGGATAAAAAGGGTTGTACTTAAAGAGTGTTGTCAGGCATTAAAAAATGTCAACTTGTCAGTGGATTTTGCGCCATTTTAACAAAAACTGACAATTTCAAGAGCGGTTTTTTGTTGGCACAAAGATTGCTTTAAAGTCACCAAGTTATTAAAACGAATATATAATAAAAATTAAATATAGTAAAAATGGGTAAAATAATCGGAATTGATTTAGGTACTACCAACTCTTGTGTTTCTGTAATGGAAGGTAATGAAGCAGTTGTAATTCCTAACGCAGAAGGAAAAAGAACAACGCCATCTATCATCGCTTTTGTTGAAGGTGGAGAAATTAAAGTAGGTGACCCTGCAAAAAGACAAGCAGTAACTAATCCAACTAAGACTATTGCTTCTATCAAACGTTTTATGGGACAAGGATTTAGCGAAGTTTCAGAAGAAGCTAAAAGAGTTCCTTATTCAGTAGTAAAAGGAGATAACAATACACCACGTGTGGATATTGATGGTCGTTTATATACTGCTCAAGAATTGTCAGCTATGACACTTCAAAAAATGAAAAAAACTGCTGAAGACTATTTAGGTCAAACAGTAACTGAAGCAGTTATTACTGTTCCTGCATACTTTAACGATGCACAACGTCAAGCTACTAAAGAAGCTGGAGAAATTGCTGGTCTTAAAGTAATGCGTATCATCAATGAGCCTACTGCTGCTGCATTGGCTTATGGATTAGACAAAAAAGGAACGGATCAAAAAATTGCTGTTTACGATTTAGGTGGTGGAACTTTTGATATCTCTGTTTTGGAATTAGGAGACGGAGTTTTCGAAGTATTATCTACAAATGGAGATACTCACTTAGGAGGAGACGATTTTGACCAAGTTATTATTGACTGGTTGGCTGATGAATTCAAAGCTGAGGAAGGAATTGACTTGCGTTTAGACCCAATGTCATTACAACGTATCAAAGAAGCTGCTGAAAAAGCAAAAATTGAATTATCTGCTTCTGCTGAAACAGAAATCAACTTGCCATACGTAACTGCTACAGCTTCAGGACCAAAACACTTAGTGAAAAAATTATCTCGTTCTAAATTTGAACAATTAGCAGATTCACTAGTAAAACGTTCTATGGCACCAGTTGCTAGAGCGTTGAAAGATGCAGGTTTATCTACATCTGATATTGACGAAGTAATCCTTGTAGGAGGTTCTACTCGTATCCCAAGAATCGTTGAAGAAGTAGAGAAATTCTTCGGTAAAAAAGCATCTAAAGGAGTTAACCCTGATGAGGTTGTAGCTATTGGTGCTGCTATCCAAGGTGGTGTACTTTCTGGAGATGTAAAAGATGTATTGTTACTTGACGTTACACCTCTTGCTTTAGGTATCGAAACTATGGGTGGTGTAATGACAACTCTTATCGAGGCTAACACAACTATCCCAACTAAAAAATCTCAAGTATTCTCTACTGCTGCTGATTCTCAACCATCTGTTGAAATCCACGTACTGCAAGGAGCAAGAGCAATGGCTGCAGATAACAAAACAATCGGTCGTTTCCACTTAGATGGTATTCCACCAGCACCTAGAGGAGTTCCTCAAATCGAAGTATCTTTCGATATTGATGCTAACGGTATCATCAAAGTATCTGCAACAGATAAAGGAACTGGAAAATCTCACGATATCCGTATCGAAGCTTCTTCTGGTTTAACAGCTGAGGAAATCGAAAGAATGAAACAAGACGCTGAAGCAAATGCTGATGCTGATAGACAAGCAAGAGAAAAAGCTGAAAAATTAAACGAAGCTGATTCTATGATCTTCCAAACTGAATCTCAATTGAAAGAGTTAGGAGATAAATTGTCTGATGAAAATAAAGTAGCTGTTGAGTACGCTTTAACCGAATTGAGAATGGCTCACCAATCTCAAGACATTCCAGCGATTCAAACTGCTCTTGACAACATCAACGCTGCTTGGAAAAAAGCTACTGAAGCAATGTATGCTCAAGGTGAACAAGGACAAGAGGCTCCTCAATCACAAGGTGAGCAAGCGCAAGGAGACAACGTAGAAGACGTTGAATTCGAAGAAGTAAAATAATTACGTAGAGAGGTGTAATACATTACATCTTTACTAAATAATGAATAAGAACCGAGTCAGAAATGGCTCGGTTTTTTTTGTTTAAAAAAATAGAAAACATGATTTTTCTCATGTGTGCAAAATTTAATTGACTGTACTTTTGAAAAAAATAAAAACAAAACGATATTGTAATGTTATTCTTTGGTACACAACAATGCCAAAGGTCAAAGTTTTAAATCTTTTTTGTAATATTACTGTAAATATAATTTTGGATGCGAAAAATTAAGTTTAGAAAAGTACGAAAAATTCAACCCAATGCTTTGGAATATACGGGTAAGCATAAACAATTTGAATCTCAAATGCAGTTGTTTATTTATGATGATTCGTATTTTAAAGAGTATCCTGATTTTACACTTGAGGATTTAAAAAAGATAACGCCTTCAAAAAATAATTGGCTTAATCTTCATGGATTGAATAACATAGAACTCATTCAAGGCATAGGTAGTTTTTTTCAAATAGATCATTTTATCCTTTCGGATATCTTAAATACTTCAAGGCGGACTAAATTAGAACAACTTCCTTCGGTGTTGTTTTTTAATATCAAATCATTACTGCCAACTGAACAATCGGATAGCATTAATGTGGAACAAATTAGTTTTATTTTAAAAGAAGGCATTTTAATTTCGTTTCAAGAAAAAAGAAGCGATTTTTTTACTCACATCAGAGAGCGAATTCGAACCAAAACAGGAAATGTCCGTTCTGAGAAAACAGATTACCTGTTGTACCTTCTTTTAGATGCTGTAATGGAAAATTTTTACATCACTATAGAGAATGAGGAGGATAAAGTAGAAGCATTGATAGCGCAGTCCAAAACAAGTTCAAACCCAGAAATTTTAGTAAGTATTGAAAAACACCGCGATAATTTTAATTTTTTAAAAAGGTCCATCGTGCCCTTAAGGGATTCGTTATTGGCTATCAAAAGCCTAAAAAATGAAACCTCTTTTTTGATTATTGAACCAGATACCTACAATTATTTTACTCGTTTGTATCAAAAAAGTTTAGAGTTATTAGAACAAATAGAATCGGATATGGGTATATTAGAAAGTGCCTCTAATTTCTTTTTTTCTTCTCAAGCACATAAGATGAATGAAATCATGAAAACCTTAACCGTGATTTCTGCGATTTTTATTCCGCTGACATTTATTGTAGGAGTATATGGGATGAATTTTGAAAATATGCCCGAATTGAAATACCATGACGGGTATTATATCGTTATCGGATTTATGGTAGTCATTGGGTTGCTGATGATTTATTATTTTAAAAAAAGGAAATGGTTTTGAAAATCAATTAATAGATGAATAAAGCAATTTATATAGCGACAAGCGAAAAAAACAGTGGTAAATCCATTATTACTTTGGGATTAATGAGCATGCTGATTGGCAAAACAGCCAAGGTAGGTTATTTTAGACCCATTATAGAAGATTTTAAAGATGGTAAATTAGACAATCATATTGAAACCGTCATTTCTCATTTTAACCTGGATATTGCTTTTGAGGATGCTTATGCCATTACCAAAAGCAAATTGATTAAGAAAAAAAATAGCGGAAAAATAGGAGAGGTTTTGGATTTAATTATTGAAAAATTCAAACGTCTCGAAGAGCAATTTGATTTTGTATTGGTTGAAGGGACCAGCTTTAGTGGTGAGGGAACTGTAATCGAATTGGATATGAATGTATTAATAGCTAAGAATTTAGGTATTCCAGCTATTATCGTGAGTACAGGTGTAGGGAAAACATTGGAAGAATTTGTTGACAGTTTGTATCTTGCTTATGATTCTTTTAAAGTGAAGGAAGTTGATGTTTTAGCAGTGGTAGCCAATAAAGTGCAGCCTGAGAATTTAGAAGTTGCTATTAATGGATTAAAGGCCTGTTTGCCTTCTTCGGTTTTGGTAAATTCAATTCCACTTATTCCAAGTTTAAAGAATCCAACAGTCAAAGAAATTATCGAAACATTAGATGCCGAAGTCCTTTTTGGTCAGGAATATTTGAACAATGAGGTAGGAAGCTTCAGTGTAGGAGCCATGCAACTGCGCAACTATTTAGTGCATTTAAAAGAAAAAGGATTGGTTATCACACCAGGTGACCGTGCTGATATCATTTTAGGGGCTTTACAAGCAAATGAATCGGCAAATTATCCTTCAGTTTCAGGAATTATTTTGACTGGAAACATATTGCCTGAAGAAAGTATTTTAAAGTTAATTGAAGGCTTGACTAGTGTAGTGCCTATTATTAGTGTCAACGAGGGTACGTATATGATAACAAATAAAATTGGTAGTATTAATGCCAAAATATATGCTGACAACAAGCAAAAAATTGAAACCTCAATCGCTACTTTCGAAAAATATATGGCGGTGGATGAATTGGCTGATAAGTTAAGTGCTTTTGAAGCTGAGGGTATGACACCCAAAATGTTTCAGTATAACTTGGTTAAAAGAGCCAAAAGCCATCGCAAACATATTGTGTTACCGGAAGGTTCAGACGAACGAATTATCATTGCAGCTTCTCGATTATTGACTATAGATGTGGTAGATATTACTATTATAGGAAACCGACGCCAAATAGAGAATAAGGTTAACGAACTGGGTATTTCTTTTGATTTTGATAAAATAAGAATTATAAACCCGATTGAATCCCCACATTATGAGGAGTATGCTGCAACGTATTATGAATTGAGAAAAACTAAAAATGTTACGTTACGGATGGCGATGGATTTGATGGAAGATGTTTCGTATTTTGGAACCATGATGGTTTATAAAGGGCATGCTGACGGAATGGTATCAGGGGCAGCACATACAACCCAACATACTATTTTGCCTGCGTTGCAATTCATTAAGACCAAACCAGAGTCTTCTGTAGTTTCCTCAGTGTTTTTCATGTGTTTGGAAGATCGTGTTTCTGTTTTTGGGGATTGCGCAATTAATCCAAATCCCACAGCAGAACAATTGGCCGAGATTGCTATTTCTTCCGCAGATACGAGTTTGGCTTTTGGAATCGAACCCAAAGTGGCTATGTTATCCTATTCCTCTGGTTCGTCAGGTAAAGGAAATGAGGTGGATAAAGTTCGTCAAGCAACAGAAATTGTTCGTGCCAAACGTCCCGATTTGAAAATTGAAGGTCCTATTCAATATGATGCGGCAGTTGATAAGAGTGTCGGGCAAAGTAAGATGCCTAATTCAGAAGTTGCAGGGCAGGCGAGTGTGCTAATTTTTCCTGATTTGAATACGGGTAACAATACCTATAAAGCGGTACAAAGAGAGACAGGCGCTTTGGCTATAGGGCCTATGTTACAAGGGCTTAATAAACCAGTTAATGATTTAAGTCGTGGTTGTACGGTAGATGATATTATCAATACAGTGGTGATTACAGCGATACAGGCTCAAGGATTATAGATTTAATAAAGTTACCGAGGTACTAAGTTGCTTAGAAACTTAGAAACTCAACACCTTAACAACTCAAAAAACAGAAATGAAAATAGTAATTATAAATTCGGGTAGTTCTTCAATAAAATACCAATTAATGAGTATGCCTGAAAGAACGGTGATTTGTTCCGGAATGATTGATAGAATAGGTTTAGAAACTTCTAATTTTACCTATAAAACAACCGTAAATGTTATAGAAGAAACAGTGCCTATTCCAACTCATAAAATGGGTTTAGAAAAAATAGCGCAGTTTTTGATGGACGAAAAAGTAGGCGTTATTAAGTCGAAAGACGAGATTGCTGCTGTAGGACATCGTGTGGTGCATGGTGGAGCTGTTTTTTCGGAAACGGTTGAAGTAACCGCTGATGTTAAGAATGAAATTAAGGAACTTTCGGCATTGGCACCCTTACACAATCCAGCAAATTTAGAAGGAATTGTAGTTGCTGAAGCTATTTTTCCTCAAGCCAAACAGGTAGTAGTATTTGACACCGCTTTTCATCAAACTATTCCCGTGATTGCACATAAATACGCTATTCCTAATGCGTTATTGGAAGAACATAAAATAAGACTGTACGGTTTTCATGGTACCAGTCATAAATATGTTTCGGAACAAGCGATTGCCTATTTGGATAAAAAAGCCAAAATAATTTGCATACACTTAGGAAACGGTTGCAGCATAACTGCCATACAAGACGGAAAAAGTATTGATCATTCAATGGGTTTTGCTCCTTCTAATGGTCTGATTATGGGAACACGTTGTGGCGATATTGATCAATCGGTTGTTTTTTATATGGTCAATACGCTAGGGTATTCTATGGATGAGGTTAATGCTATTTTGTTGAAAAAAAGTGGTATGTTAGGGCTTACGGGCTACAGTGATTTAAGAGATATTGAGGCCGAGGCATCTAATGGAAACAAAGAATGTCAATTAGCTTTAGCGATGAATGTGTACCGTATTCAAAAATACATTGGCGCTTATACAGCCGTAATGAATGGATTGGATGCGATAGTTTTTACTGCTGGTATAGGAGAGAATTCTTCGTACATCCGAAAATCAGTTTGTACAAATATGGAGTTTTTCGGATTAGAACTAGATGACGCAAAAAATGATTTACGTTCCAAAGAAATAAGAGAAATTAATGCACCCAACGCAAAAACTAAAATTTTGGTAATTCCTACCAACGAAGAATTGGAAATTGCCAATCAAGTATATGGATTACTGAATGAAGCAGAATAAGAATACAGTAGTTTTTATATCCTTAAATAGGAGGTGAATCAAATAAGCTGTTTTAAAGGCATTTTAAAGCAGCTTATTTTTATTGAGATAATTGTTTATTCTTGGTCTTTAAAAGTAATGGACAAAGAGTTTACACAAAAACGTTCTCCTGTGGCAGTAGGACCATCATTAAATACATGCCCCAAATGACCTCCGCAATTGGCACACACTATTTCGGTGCGAATCATACCATGGCTTTTGTCTAAAACATTTTTTACTTTTCCAGGAATGGCTTGGTCAAAAGATGGCCAACCGCAATGTGCCTTAAACTTGGAATCACTTTCAAACAAAGGTTCGTTACAACCTGCACAGCAATAGGTACCATTTTCAAAATGCAAATTATATTCTCCGGTATGAGGGTACTCTGTTCCTTTTTGGCGTAAAATATGGTATTTTTTTTCTCCTAGAATTTCTTTCCATTCTTCTTCTGTTTTTTCAACGGGATATTTCATAAGTACTTTTTTTATTGATAAGAATTAAAGAGTTGTTTTTCTAAATTATCAAATTCAGGTGTTATAATTTCTATAATGCCAATTTCAACCCTAAAATAATATTATCTTCATAACGAAGGGATTCGTTATTACAAGCTTAATACTATCATTCGTTGCATGGTGTTTACAAAACAGCCCTATAAATATAGCATTATATTAAGTAAAGGTTGTTTTTTTTATGATACTATTAAATTTTTGGCAAAACTTTTATTTGACTTTTTTTTTACTAAATTTAGAAAAACATAAAAATAACTATAATATTTTAAATAGTCATTTGAAAATATAATAATCAAAGAGCGTAATAAATAGTAATTAATGGAGCTATTTCATATTAGTGCAGAAAGTTATCCTGCTGCCAAAGTAGGAGGTTTGGCTGATGTTGTTGGGGCATTGGCAAAATACCAACAAGAACAAAAGCACACAGTAAATGTGGTGATTCCTTGTTATGAAACTAATTTTATTAAAGAAAATGAGTTTGAAACAGTTTTTTGGTCGCACGTGGCGTTAGGCCAATTTAATTTTCCCTTTTCAGTATTGAAAGGCATTAACAATGATTTAGGGTACCAACTTTATTTAATTGCAATTCCAGAATTATTTGATAGAGCAGAAATATATGGCTATAAAGACGATATTGAGCGTTTTGTGTCTTTTCAAAAAGCTTTTTTGGACTGGTTGCTCACCGTAGATACAAAACCAACAGTTATCAATTGCCATGACCATCACACGGCTTTGATTCCGTTTTTATTAAACTATGGGAAAAAGTATGTTGCTTTGAAAGATATACCAACTCTCTTAACGGTTCATAATGCCTTGTATCAAGGGCAATTTGGGTTTGATAAGTTGCATTATTTTCCTGAATATGATTTGTCTAAAACAGATATTTTGCAATGGAACGGCTGTATCAATTCGATGGCAGCAGGCCTGCGTTGTGCTCGCGCGATTACCACTGTTTCTCCCAATTATTTAAACGAAATTTGCTATTCAGGAAACGGATTAGAAATGTTGTTTAATCAAGTGAAATATAAATCCAGAGGAATTTTAAACGGCATAGATACTGTGGTTTGGAATCCTGAAACAGATTCAAAAATTGAGTTTAATTATTCCGTAGCTACTTGCGAAATGGGAAAGCAAAAAAACAAGGAAAAACTATGCAAAATGTTTGATTTGGATGTCCATAAACCCTTGATAAGTTACATTGGAAGGTTGTATGATGAAAAAGGAGCCGACTTACTCTATGAATTTGTAAAAAAATCATTGTCAGAAAAGGAAAGAGAAATTAATATTCTTATATTAGGCTCAGGAAATGTTGGGATTGAAAAACAATTGCAGGAGTTAGTAGCCGATTATTCAGGACACTATAATGTATATATTGGTTTCAATGAAGATATGGCTCATTTAATGTATGCGGGAACTGATTTTTTGCTCATGCCATCAAGAGTGGAATCTTGTGGATTAAATCAAATGTATGCTTATCGTTATGGAGCAATTCCAGTAGTGCGTAATACAGGAGGACTAAAAGATACCGTCATTGATATTGATGAAAAAGGATTTGGAATAGGCTTTAATCAAGCGTCTGTAGAAGACATGCTACTGGCAAAAGATAGAGCTGTTGAACTGTTTCATAAAAAAAATGAAAGAATAGCAATCATAGAATCAGGAATGATGCTGAATCACTCTTGGGAGAAGGCTTATAAAGAATATTTAGAAATGTATAATTTAATAATAAAGTAAAAGATGAAAGCGAAGAGAAAAAATGTGATTGCAATTATTCTAGGCGGCGGACAAGGTTCAAGATTATATCCATTAACAGAAAGCAGGTCAAAACCAGCAGTACCTATTGGTGGTAAATACCGATTAGTGGATATTCCTATTTCGAACTGTATGAATTCGGATATTTATAGAATGTTTGTATTGACGCAATTCAACTCGGCTTCTTTAAATGCACATATTAAAAACACCTATGTATTTAGTGCCTTCAGTCAAGCTTTCGTTGATATTCTTGCTGCAGAGCAAACACCTGACAACCCAACTTGGTTCCAAGGTACTGCTGATGCGGTAAGACAATGCATGCCACACTTTTTAAATCATGACTTTGATTATGCGTTAATTCTTTCGGGAGATCAATTGTACCAAATGGATCTAAACGAAATGATTGAAGCTCACATCCAAAAAGAAGCTGAAATCTCTATTGCTACTTTGCCTGTAAACGATAAGGATGCCCCTGAGTTTGGAATTTTAAAAACCAATAATGATAGTTTTATCGAGTCTTTTATTGAAAAACCAGCCAAAGAATTATTGCCAGATTGGACTTCGGATGTAAGTGAGCAAATGAAAGCCGAAGGGAAGCATTATCTTGCATCGATGGGTATTTACATTTTTAACAAAGACTTGTTAGTCGATTTAATGAAGAATCCCGATACAAAAGATTTTGGAAAAGAAATCATCCCTCAAGCTGTTCAAAAAAACAAAGTATTAAGTTATCAATACGAAGGATATTGGACAGATATTGGTAATATCGATTCTTTTTTTGAAGCTAATATTGGTTTGACTGACGATGTTCCTCAATTTAATTTATTTGATAATGATAATAAAATCTACACAAGACCTAGATTATTGCCGCCTTCTAAATTTCAAAACACAACGATTGATCGTTCATTGATTTCTGAAGGATGTATTTTGAATGCAAAAGAAATAAAAAAATCAGTGATTGGTATTCGTTCTCGAATAGGAAAAGAATCGGTGATTCAAAATTGTTATGTAATGGGTAATGATTTTTATCAAAGTATTGAACAAATGGAAAAGGATGCCTCAAATAACAAAATATTGATAGGAATAGGCGAAAGATGTTTCATCAAAAATGCATTGATTGATAAAAATTGCCGCATAGGAAATGATGTTCATATCAATGGTGGTCCCCATTTAGAAAATACTTCTAATGAGTTGTATGCTGTCAAAGAAGGGATTGTGGTTATTAAAAAAGGCGTTGTATTACCAGACAATTTTGTTATCAAATAACAACTGACCAATTAATGAAGTAAATTATAAAATTAGAATAGCAATACATTTATAACATGCAAAATCAAACCCGAATTATAATCGAAAATGTTTTACCTCAATTAGATGGTGGTGCATTCGCAATAAAAAGAATTGTAGGTCAAACAGTAAGAGTAACAGCAGCTGTTTTTTCAGATGGGCATGATGTTATTGAAGCTTGTGTGAAATACAAACACGAATCTGAAAAAAAATGGAAAGAAGTGCGCATGACTTCGACTGTTAATGATGAATGGTTCGCGGAATTTAAAGTTGAAAAACAAGGTAATTACAGTTATTTTGTAGAAGGTTGGGTTGATTATGCTTTAAATTGGCAGCATGGAACAGAGCGTAAAATTCACGATAATCAATACGTAAAATCAGAATTACTTGAAGGAGCAGAGTATGTCAAAACAATTCTGGACGAAGCCACTCAAGAAGAACGCGAGTATTTAAAACACTTGGAATTCCTTTTTCAAAATGAATCGGAATATGAGAACGCCATTTCGGAAGCAACTTCCAATAAACTAACGACTATATTTAAAAAATATCCTACTCGGTTTTTAGCCAATCAATCGCAAGAATTAAAAGTGTATGTGGATAGAAAGAAAGCGTTGTTTAGTACTTGGTACGAATTTTTTCCAAGATCAGCGTCCGAAGAAGACGGAAAACACGGTACTTTCAAAGATTGTGAGCGTTTACTGCCTAGAGTAGCTCAAATGGGATTTGATACCTTGTATTTTCCACCCATTCATCCCATTGGTGAGGTAAATAGAAAAGGTAAAAACAATGCCACTCACGCTGAATATGGCGATGTAGGCTCTCCTTGGGGAATTGGCTCAGTACACGGAGGCCACAAATCGACACATCCAGAGTTAGGTACGATAGAAGATTTTAAGCAATTGGTAAAAAAAGCACAAGATTGGGGAATTGAAGTGGCTATGGATTATGCCTTACAAGCCGCTCCAGACCATCCTTATGTAAAAGATTTTCCACAATGGTTCAAATGGAGGCCTGATGGTACAGTGCAATATGCCGAAAATCCACCAAAGAAATACCAAGACATTCAACCCATTTATTTTGAAAGTGGTGATTGGAAAAACTTGTGGAAAGAATTGTTAGATGTGGCTTTGTTTTGGATTGAAGAATGCAACATTAAAGTTTTTAGAGTCGATAACCCGCATACCAAACCATTTTATTTTTGGGGTTGGTTGATTGCGAAAATTAAGAAAAAACATCCTGATGTATTGTTTCTAGCAGAGGCCTTTACACGACCTAAAATTATGAATGAATTGGCCAAACAAGGTTTTAGTCAATCCTATACTTATTTCACGTGGCGAAATTCAAAAGCGGAATTAACAGAATATGTTACCGAACTTACACAATCCGAACAAAAAGAGTTTTATAGACCTAATTTTTGGCCCAATACACCTGATATCAATCCATTTGCATTGCAAAGCGGCAATGAATCAACTCATTTGCAAAAATACTTTTTGGCAGCTACATTAAGTTCAAACATAGGGATTTATGGACCTGTATTTGAATATATGGTTTGCGCACCATTAGCGCCAGGAAAAGAAGAATATTTAAATTCAGAAAAATACGAAGTACACAAATGGGATTGGAACATTCAAAACAAATTAACCCGACTGATTACTAAAATTAATGGTATCCGTAAAGAACAAGCTTCGTTGCAACAAACCAATAATATCATTTTTTGCCATACCGATAATGAGCAAATTATGGCCTATTATAAGTTTGATGATGACCGTCAAAATAAAACATTGATGGTGGTAAGTTTGGATGCACACCATACACAACAAGCTACGGTACGATTGCCTATTGAAGAAATAGGCATCAATCCGGTACATATTGTGGATTTAATTACAGGTAATAGTTACTTATGGGATAAGGAGTGGAATTTTGTTGAATTAAGTCCTGATTTGCCTTTCCATTTGTTCAAAATTCAACAATAAGAAATTAATTAGCTACACAATTAGTTTCTAAAAAATAACTAAGTTAAACAAACTATAAAATGAATAAAGTACAAACATATTCTCTTTTTTCGGACTTTGACATCAATTTATTTAAAGCGGGAAAACATTACCGGTTGTATGAAAAATTAGGAGCACATCTTATTGAAGTCGATGGTGTAAAAGGAGTGTATTTTGCCGTTTGGGCACCTACAGCTCGTTCGGTATCTGTGGTTGGAGATTTTAATTATTGGATTCAAGGAGAGCACCCGCTACAAGTACGTTGGGATTCCTCAGGTATTTGGGAAGGATTCATTCCTAATATTGACAAAGGACTAACTTATAAATATAAAATTCAATCCAATAATGGCGGATTGATTACTGAAAAAGCGGATCCGTTTGCTTTTTATTGTGAAAAACCCCCTCATACTGCTTCTGTAGTTTGGGATTTGGATTACAAATGGAAGGACTCTAAATGGATGAAATCCAGAAAAGACCATAATAGTCTGGACAAACCTTTTTCTGTGTATGAGGTACATTTAGGTTCGTGGAAACGCCATGCTGAAGACAATCGTTTTTTGACTTACCTAGAATTTGCCGAAGATTTAGTGAATTATGTCAAAGAAACAGGATTTACCCATGTCGAATTTATGCCAGTTATGGAATATCCCTATGATCCTTCGTGGGGGTATCAATTGGTAGGCTATTTTGCACCTACGTCTCGTTTTGGAAATCCACAAGAATTTATGACTTTGGTTGATAAATTGCATCAAGCGGGTATAGGAGTGATATTGGATTGGGTTCCTTCGCATTTTCCTGATGATGCTCATGGATTAGGATTTTTTGATGGTTCTCATTTATACGAACATCCCGACCGTAGAAAAGGGTATCATCCCGATTGGAAAAGTTTGGTATTCAATTATGGACGAAATGAAGTGCGTTCATTTTTGATTAGTAATGCGATTTTCTGGATGCAACATTATCATATTGATGCATTGCGTGTGGATGCTGTAGCTTCTATGTTGTATTTGGATTATTCCAGAAAAGATGGAGAATGGGAACCAAATGAATTTGGTGGAAGAGAAAATTTAGATACCATTAGTTTCTTAAAAGAATTTAATGAAGCTGTGTATTCAAATTTTGAAGGTGTGCAAACCATTGCCGAAGAAAGTACTTCTTTCCCTATGGTTTCCCGACCTACGTTTGTGGGCGGTTTAGGATTTGGGATGAAATGGATGATGGGCTGGATGCATGATACCTTACAATATTTCAAAAAAGAAACTGTGTATCGTAAATACCATCAAAATGATTTGACTTTCTCGATGACGTATGTGTTTTCTGAAAACTTTATGTTGCCATTGTCTCATGATGAGGTAGTCTATGGAAAATGTTCTATTGCCGGAAGAATGCCAGGAGATGAGTGGCAAAAATTTGCCAACTTAAGGTTGCTTTATGGGTACATGTTCACGCATCCGGGCACAAAGTTATTGTTTATGGGGGGCGAATTTGGTCAAAGTGCTGAATGGAATTTCCAAACCAGTTTGGATTGGCATTTGTTGCAATATCCAGTGCATAATGGTATCAAAAACGTAATAACCGACTTAAATAAATTATACAAATCAGAGCCTGCCTTGTACGAAAAACAGTTTAGCCCTGAAGGATTTGAGTGGATTAATTATTCCGATCATCAAAATGCGGTGATGTCTTATATTCGAAAAGGAAATGAACCTAAAGAGAACCTTATTGTGGTGTGTAATTTTACACAGGTAGTGCGTAAAAATTATCGAATAGGCTTACCTCGAAAAGGAAAATTAATTGAGATATTCAACAGTGATGCCGTAGCTTATAACGGAAGCGGTGTGGCAAATCTAGAAAAAATAAGCATTGAAGCTTCTCCTTATGATGGAAGAGATTATTCGGCTGAATTGACGTTGCCACCATTGGCAGTAGTTGTTTTTAAAATTAGTTAATTCAGTAAAAGTGTTGCGTTAAACTGATTTTTTTAATTTCGGTTGATGAAATAAAAATTTCTTTAATACAAAACAATTTGGACAACGGAACGCAGTTAGTCCAAATAAATTTATTAAAGCCACGAATTCACGATTTAATTTTGGTTATTCGTGAGTTTGTGGTTTTTGTTTATTGTCATTATCAAAACGGCAGTCTTTTATAACATTAAGTAAGGTTGATTATAAGGTTAATTAAATAAGAATACAGAAAACCGTGCCTCTGAAATGTTGTAAATTTGAATGCAAATAAATAGGTCTTAAAATTATATAGCGAATGATTACAAATACTGAATTGGAATTCAAAGGAGATTTATATCCTTCTAAAATAATTTCGTACGAACATGAAGTAGATTCGGTTTATTTTTACACAGATAATAATGTGATTTTAAAACTCACCATTCTCAGAGATAGTATGTTGCGTTTTAGATACACCACTAAAGGTTATTTTAGTAATGATTTTTCGTATGCTATCGACAGAAATCATTCTCACGGATATAATTTTCTAGAAGTAACCGAGGAAACTACCCATTATAAAATACGAACGAGTAAAGTTATTTGTAAAATTCAAAAAATAGACCTGAGAGTTGCTCTTTTTGATTTGAACGAAAATGTCATTTTGGAAGACGAATTGGGTTTTCATTGGGAGGAAAGCTATGAATATGGTGGAAACATCGTAAAAATGAGTAAAGCTTCAAACGAAGGTGAATGTTTTTACGGTTTAGGGGACAAGGCAACTCAGATGAATTTGAAAGGGAAAAAATTAGAAAATTTTGCCACCGACCAATATGCTTATCAAAAAGACCAAGAACCTTTGTACAAAGTAGTTCCTTTCTATATTGGTTTGCACCACAAAAAAGCGTATGGAATCTTTTTTGATAATACGTTCAGGACTTATTTTGATTTTTGCCACGAACGCAGGAATGTAACGAGTTTTTGGGCAGAAGGAGGTGAGATGAATTACTACTTTATTTACGGTCCAAAAATGCAAGAAGTAGTCAGTTCCTATACTGATTTGACTGGTAAACCCGAATTGCCTCCTCTGTGGACCTTAGGATACCATCAATGCAAATGGAGTTATTTTCCAGAGCGTAATGTAAAAGAAATTACCGCCCAATTTAGAAAATTAAAAATTCCATGTGATGCCATTTATTTGGACATCGATTATATGGATGGTTTTAGATGTTTTACTTGGGATAAAAACCATTTTCCTGACCCCAAACGCATGGTAGCAGAGTTGGCAGCTGATGGTTTTAAAACGGTTGTAATCATTGACCCAGGCATCAAAATTGATAAAGAATATGCGATATATCAAGAAGCATTATCAAAAGACTTTTTTTGTAAAAGAGCCGATGGACCTTACATGAAAGGAAAGGTTTGGCCTGGGGAATGCAATTTTCCTGATTTCACAAATCCCGAAGTTAGAGACTGGTGGGCAGGATTATTTAAAGAATTGGTAGCAGATATTGGAGTCAAAGGAGTTTGGAACGATATGAACGAACCTGCCGTTATGGAAGTGCCTAATAAAACGTTTCCTATGGATGTAAGACATGATTACGATGGTAATCCTTGTAGCCATCGCAAAGCACATAACATTTACGGAACCCAAATGGCTAGAGCAACCTATCACGGGATGAAACGGTTTGCGTATCCCAAAAGACCCTTTGTAATTACCCGCTCCGCTTATGCTGGTGCGCAACGCTATACGTCTTCATGGACAGGAGATAATGTAGCTACTTGGGAGCATTTATGGATAGCCAATATTCAAGTGCAGCGTTTGAATTTGTCCGGGATGGGGTTCACCGGTTCAGATATAGGAGGTTTTGCAGAACAACCTTCAGGGGAATTGTATGCCCGTTGGATTCAGTTAGGCGTATTTCATCCTTTTTGTCGGACTCATTCCTCAGGGGATCACGGCCATCAGGAACCCTGGGCATTTGACGAAGAAGTCCTTGATATTACGCGAAAATTCATCAACCTGCGTTACCAATTATTGCCGTATCTCTATACAATGTTTTGGCAGTATATTGAAGAAGGTTTGCCTATGCTGAAACCGCTGTTCTATTTTGACCAAGAGGACATTCAGACGCATTATCGTAATGATGAATTTATATTTGGTAATCAAATTTTAGTTTGTCCTATTTTAGAACCTAATTCCATCGGACGACGAATGTATGTACCTAGAGGGCAATGGTATAATTACTGGACACATAAAATGGTGAATGGAGGAAAAGAGATGTGGGTCGATTCCAAATTTGATGAAATTCCGCTGTTTGTGAAAGCAGGTGCCGTAATTCCGAAATATCCCGTACAGCAATATGTGGGCGAATTATCCTTTGATACGCTAGTTTTGGATTTGTATTATAAAGAAGGAATTGAGAAATCAGTTGTGTACGAAGATGCACAAGATGGCTACGATTATAAAAAAGGCAGGTACAGCTTTTTGACCTTTCAAGTAAAAGGAAAAGCCAATGAGTTGATTATCCAACTCCATAAAGAAGGGAAGTATCAAACGGATTATTCCAAGTACAAAATAAATTTAATAGGATTGCCGTTTAAAGTTAAAAAGATCGAAATCAATAATGAGGCACTCCATTTTGATGAAGTGACCTTGAATAAAGAACATTATTTAGTGGTAGAAAAAGAATTTAGAGTATTACATATTACAGGGTTTTAATACAATTGCTTATTTTTGTTAAAAAATTAAAAAGATGAAAAAGAATATAATTATAGGTTTTGGGGTTGTAGGATTCATGTTGTCTTGTGCAACCAATCCACTGACAGGTAAAAAGACATTAAACTTTGTTTCAAATAGCGAATTGTTTCCTTCTTCATTTCAGCAGTATGGTGATTTTTTGAAAGAAAATAAAGTCGTTTCAGGAACAACAGATGCAAAGCGTGTGGAAACAGTAGGAGTAAAAATCAAAGGAGCCGCCGAAAGGTATTTGGCTTCATTGGGGCAAACCGCTTACTTAAATGATTATCGCTGGGAATACAAATTAATCGAAAGTAAAGATGTCAACGCTTGGTGTATGCCAGGAGGTAAAATTGTAGTTTATACTGGAATTATGCCTATTGCTAAAAATGATGCAGGTTTGGCCACTGTTATGGGGCACGAAGTAGCACATGCATTGGCTAATCACGGGGCACAACGTATGAGTGCTTCTCAGTTACAAAGTTTAGGAGCAGTAGGAGTTGCTGTAGCTACAGGAAGTCAAACTGCCGAAAAACAGCAAATGTGGCAACAGTACTACGGAATTGGTTCTCAAGTAGGAGTGATGCTTCCTTTTAGTCGTAGCCATGAAACCGAAGCCGATAAAATAGGTTTGATTTTGATGGCGATTGCAGGATATAATCCAGATGAGTCCATTGCGTTTTGGACACGTATGTCGTCCAATTCAGGAGGTCAAGCACCACCCGAAATGTTGAGTACACACCCCTCTGATGCTACCCGTATCGCAAATTTAAAAGCCATGGTGCCAGAAGCAAAAGCAGTAGCTGCTAAATTTGGCGTGATTTACAAATAGGTTTTCTAAAAAATAATTAATTACACAAGAGGTCTCACATGGGGCCTCTTTTTTTATGAATACAAATTAATTTTGGTAGCGTAGGGATTTTTATTATTTCACAAAGACGCTCAAAGGAAACACTAAGATACACTAAGTTTGAAGTGGCAGTAACCACAATCTTGTCTTTGTGATTAAAGAAGATTCTAATGAGTTATTTTATTATTTCACAAAAACACTCAAAGAAAACACTAAGATACACTAAGTTTGAAGTGGCTGTAACCACAATCTTGTCTTTGTGATTAAAGAAGATTCTAATGAGTTATTTTATTATTTCACAAAGACGCTCAAAGGAAACACTAAGATTCACTAAGTTTTAAGTGACAGTAACCACAACCTTGTCTTTGTGATTAAAGAAGATTCTAATGAGTTATTTTATTATTTCACAAAAATACTCAAAGAAAACACTAAGATTCACTAAGTTTGAAGTGACAGTAACCACAATCTTGTCTTTCTGATTAAAGAAGATTTCCATGAGTTATTTTATTATTTCACAAAGACGCTCAAAGGAAACACTAAGATGTACTAAGTTTTAAGTGATAGTAACCCCAGTCTTGTCTTTCTGATTAAGGATGAATCAACTGAGCTATTTTATTATTTCACAAAAACACTCAAAGGAAACACTAAGATGTACTAAGTTTGAGGTGACAGTAACCACAATGCTGTCTTTCTGATTAAAGAAGATTCCTATGAGTTATTTTATTATTTCACAAAGACGCTCAAAAGAAACACAAAGATGAACTAAGTTTGAAGTGACAGTAACCCCAGTCTTGTCTTTGCGACGAAGGAGCAATCTCCGTAAGAAACTCGATAAAGTATTGCCTGTGGTTCTGCTGTGGCAATCCATGTCATTATGTTAAGCTGATTTTGTATCATTTCGGAGAAGGGGGGAACGCAAAAAAAAAAAAACAGTAACAACTTTTAAGTTATTCCTGTTTTAGTTTTTCGCGTTGCAAACGCTACGATTTTTCTTTTAATTTAAGTGGGTACTCGTCAAAGACGAGCACTGGAGAATGTGGACAAACGAGCGCGAGTGGAAGTCCTATTTTAGGTTCAACTATCACTTTGAAGCGCCTAAGGCAAAAAGGTTATCAATCCTTGACAGATGTTTATATCGAATTGAACCCATCATTTTGCGAACCGCCGAGTACGTGACCCGTACGCTCGGTGGTGTGAGAGGCGCACTCCGTTAGTTTCTAGCGGAGCCGTCTACTCGATTGCCAGCAGTTATTTTATTTTTCATTCAGCACTTTTCTCGTTTGTCTTACAAGATTTACAAACAATTCCTCTCTTTCGTTTTCATCCATTTTGCTTACAGGTCTATTTGGTGAATTCATTGCTTGAAACTGATTTAAATCTTCAAACTCTTCAAAAAGACAAGGTTTTAATATAACGATTAAAATTATAGCACCTTCTTTTTCTGCTGCTTCTAGCAAAGGTGGAAGTTCATCTGTTGAGATAAAATCTGAACCTAAAAAATCGGTACTAACTAAAAGAATAGCAACTTTTGTTTCCAAAATTGCTTTTCGGATTTCCTCTTTCCATTTTTTGCCAGGTTCTATTCTAGAATCGTCCCAAAAGTCAATTTTGTTTTTAAATGGTTTAAAATGTCTTTGAATATCATTCAAATATTGTTTGTCTAAATGATTATAACTGACAAAAACTTTTTCACGTTTGTTTGCATTTTGAAGTTCATATTTCTGATGAACAACTTTCGGTAAAGTCCCAAGTTCTTGATTTAAGTAGAAAATTAATCTTTCAGCTGAAATTTCATATCCGCAAGTCGGACTCGGATTTCCACCGTGAGATTTGTCACGATGTTCTTTCAATTCTTCACTTATCGTATTCTTCATTTCGTCCAAAAAAATTGACTTAAACTCTGCCGAGTAGAAGTCGGACAATCGATATTTTAAATCACTTAATTTTTTAGATGATTCTAAATTTGGATTTGATAGGGAACTATTTTCATAAAATTCCCTTGCTTCTTCTCTGATTATTTTCTCTTCGTTCATTTTTTTTAAAATTGCTGGCAACTATTTTATAAGCGCATAAATCAAACTTGTATTATGCCTAATTGGTGTGTTATGCGCTTATTTTTGTTTGAATTTATGTGTATAATTCATTATCTCAAATATATTCTTTTTTTCTTACAAATGACTACAATGAATTTTATTTGTAAGATGCTTTTTGAAAACGATATTTTGAAAATGAAACGAAAATAATAGCCCTGATCGAGCCGATATCCTCGTGTAGCGGAGCGGAATGAGATAAAGGCAAGAGCAGGAGGGGAGGTTGTTATAAAAAACAATCGTTCTGCTCAAAAAAAAAAAACACCAGTAATGACGACTGGTGTAATAGTAAAACCCTATCAGAGTACAAACTCTGACAGGGTTGATAGGGTTCTCGATACAAATTTTCTGAAAAAGCCATTCCTATTTTTTGAAAATTTACTCGAACTGAGGGTGGTTGCTTAGTTCTCTGACTCGCTTTGATTTCTAAACACCAATTGTCCGTCGAAGGCATCCAATAAAATGATGCTATCAGTGGTGATTTTGCCCGCTAAGATTTCCTTAGACAGGTTGTTTAACACCTCTCTTTGAATCACACGTTTTACGGGACGAGCACCAAACTGTGGGTCGAATCCTTTTTCGGATAAATAATCTACCGCCTCAGGAGTGGCATCCATCGTGATGTTTTGTTGTGCCAGCATTTTGATTACTGATTTGAGTTGGATGCCTACGATTTGCTTGATGTTGGCATTGGTAAGCGGTGTAAACAACACAATCTCATCGATACGGTTGATGAACTCGGGACGTACAGTTTGTTTCAATAAGCCTAAGACTTCGATTTTGGCAGCTTCAGTAGCGGCTTCGATACCCCCTTTGAGGTTGTCAAATTTCTCTTGAATGATATGACTACCCATATTCGAAGTCATGATGATAATCGTGTTCTTGAAGTCGGCCAAACGTCCTTTGTTATCGGTCAAACGTCCTTCATCCAATACTTGAAGTAAGATATTGAAAGTATCTGGATGTGCTTTTTCTATCTCATCTAACAATATAACAGAATAAGGACGACGACGCACAGCTTCGGTCAATTGTCCTCCTTCGTCATAGCCTACATATCCAGGAGGCGCACCTACCAAACGGCTCACGCTATGGCGTTCTTGGTACTCACTCATATCGATACGCGTCATGGCGTTTTCGTCATCAAAGAGGTATTCTGCCAAGGCTTTGGCTAACTCGGTTTTACCTACCCCAGTGGTTCCTAAGAAAAGGAAGGTTCCGACAGGTTTTTTTACATCCTGTAAACCTGCACGAGAACGACGCACAGCATCACTCACGGCTTCGATAGCTTCTTCTTGTCCTACCACACGTTTGTGTAATTCCTCTTCTAAGTGCAACAGTTTTTCGCGTTCCCCTTGCAGCATTTTCATCACTGGAATTCCGGTCCATTTGGCTACCACCTCGGCAATGTCTTCACGGGTAACTTCCTCCTTAATCAAGGAACTTCCCGATTGGTTTTCTTGTAATTGCTTGTTGAATTCGTCCAATCGCTCTTGGGCTTCTTTGATTTTTCCATAGCGAATTTCGGCTACTTTTCCATAATCCCCTTCACGTTCTGCACGTTCGGCTTCGTATTTAAAGTCTTCAATTTCTTTTTTTACAGCTTGGATGTTATCTACTACATCTTTTTCCGATTTCCATTTGCTGAAAATTTGATTGCGCTCTTCTTTTAGGTTGGCCAAATCCAGTCCAAGAATTTTAATTTTGCTTTCGTCTTTCTCGCGTTTGATGGCTTCAATCTCAATCTCAAGTTGCATGATTTTACGGTCTAGCATATCAAGTTCCTCTGGTTTAGAGTTGATTTCCATACGGATTTTAGAGGCCGCTTCGTCCATCAAATCAATGGCTTTATCGGGTAAAAATCGACTGGTGATGTAGCGTTGTGATAATTCTACCGCAGCGATAATCGCCTCGTCTTTGATTTGAACTTTATGGTGTGTTTCGTATTTTTCCTTGATTCCACGAAGGATAGAAATCGCACTTTCGGTATCGGGTTCTTCGATAATAACTTTTTGGAAACGACGCTCTAGTGCTTTGTCTTTTTCAAAATATTTTTGATATTCGTCCAAAGTGGTTGCTCCGATGGCACGGAGTTCTCCACGAGCCAAAGCGGGTTTCAAGATATTAGCGGCATCCATGGCACCTTCGCCACCACCAGCACCAACAAGAGTGTGAATCTCGTCAATGAAAAGCACAATATCACCTTCAGCCGAGGTCACTTCTTTCACCACGGATTTCAAACGTTCTTCGAATTCCCCTTTGTATTTGGCACCCGCAATCAGTGCTCCCATATCAAGAGAATAGACGATTTTGTTTTTCAAGTTTTCGGGTACGTCACCATCTACGATTCGGTGCGCCAGTCCTTCTGCAATGGCGGTTTTACCCACACCCGGTTCACCCACAAGCATTGGGTTATTTTTGGTTCTACGGGTCAAAATTTGTAAAACTCTACGAATCTCGTCATCACGGCCAATTACAGGGTCTAATTTCCCAGAACGTGCCAATTGGTTTAGGTTTTTGGCATACTTGTTTAAAGAATTATAGGTTTCCTCTGCCGATGCCGAAGTTACACGTTCACCTTTTCGGAGTTCGTCGATAGCGGCTTTCAAACCTTTTTCGGTCACTCCTTGGTCTTTCAGGATTTGAGCGACCTTACTTTTGGAAGCAAAAATAGCCAAAATCAAATGTTCGATAGAAACGTATTCATCGTTCATTTTGTGAGCGATATTTTCGGCTTCGTTTAAGGCTGTATTCGCTGTTCTGGAAAGGACGATATCGCCTCCTGATACTTTTGGGAAACTTTGAATGGTGCTATCTAAGATTTGTAAAAATAGCGGCACATTTACATTGAGTTTTTTTAATATAAAAGGCGCAACGTTTTCATCTACTTCAAAAATAGCTTTGAAGAGATGTTCGTTTTCAATTTGTTGCTGACCCGCTCGTTGGGTGAGCTGTTGCGAGAGCTGTATAGCTTCTTGCGATTTGATGGTAAATTTATTGATATTCATGTTTTTTCGATTTGGATTTGTACTTAATTAACTAACTTTGTGAAGCAATCGACAAATTATATTCCATATCAAATATACAGACAAAAAGGCGGTAAAAAGCTGATTTTTATCAGGTTTTGATGTCAAAAAGTCGGAAAACAAGTCAAAATATGAGTTTTTTAAAAAATATCTTCGGGAGCAATGAGACTCCATCACAAAAATCATCTAAAATTAATTGGATTCCGTTAACGGATTTGACTCAATTAGAAGAAATAAGCGCTCAATCAAATGAAAAGCCAATTGCGATTTTCAAGCACAGTACGCGTTGTAGTATTAGCCGCATGGCATTGAAGCAGTTTGAGAATGAGTTTGATTTGGATGAAAAAGTAAGTCCGTATTACTTAGATTTATTAGAACACCGAGAGATTTCAAATGAAATAGCTTCGAAATTTGGAGTTTTCCATCAGTCGCCACAATTGATTTTGATTAAAGACGGAAAGGCGATTTACGATGCTTCGCACTCTGATATTGATGCGGAGGTTTTGAAGGAGTTGGTTTAGTTTTTTACCGAAAAGTTTAAGAAGTTTTATTCTCTTTAATGTGAAATTTTAAGCAACAAAGATTGAAGAAATAAAAGAAATTTACACAGGTAAGGTATAATTAATCTGCATAAATTTGCTAAATCTGCATGCAATAATTTTTCATGCAGATTTAGCAGATTTTTTTTTTCTTTGTGGTGAAGTGTCTTGCCACAGATTTAAACAGATTAGACAGACTTTCATTTGTCAAAAATATTTTATTTAAACTTTTGATTCATTTTGGAACCAGAAAAAACTTTAATGACTTATATGGTTAAAATTTTTAGCCACAGATTCCACAGATTAAAAGGATTTTTTTTGAGATTTGACTTTTGTTCATTGCGTAAGCTTTGTGTCCCTTGCGGTTAAATTTTAAAAAGGAACACAGATTGGAGAAATCGAAGAAATTAAATAAATCTTTGTCTTCTTTGTATAAACTTTGTGTCCGTTGCGGTTAAATTTTAAGCCACATATTCCATTTTCATTTATGAAAATAACTTATCTGAACTTTTACTTCATTTTTGGAGCAAGAAAAACTTCAATGACTTATATGGTTAAAATAGTTAGCCACAGATCACCAAATTACCTGATTTTGTCTTATTGAAGTTAATAAAAAGGAAGCCACGAATTCACGAATAAACCAATGTAATTCGTGAATTCGTGGCTTTATAATTTGAAAACAAGCTCTTAATAAGCTTGATTCATCTTTTCTTTAATCTCATTTAAACAAAGATTGTTGATGCTACCTTCGTGGGTGTGTTTAGTCGCTTTTGGCGATTGGTAATTTCCAGCTTCAATTTGCAATGCTACTTCTTTGTAGGCATCTCTAAATGGAATTCCAGCCGATACCATTTCGTTCAAAGTATCTACAGTAAATAAATAGTCGTATTTTTTATCGTCCAAGATATTCTCTTTTACCTTAATATCTGGAATAGAGAAAATAGCAATATCCAAACAAGCTTTTAAGTTTTGAATCGCAGGAAAAACACCTTCTTTTAAAAGTTGTAAATCTCTGTGATAGCCACTTGGTAGGTTGTTTGTAATTAAAGTTAGCTCATATGGTAACGACTGAATTTTGTTGCATTTCCCACGAATTAATTCAAATACATCAGGATTTTTTTTATGAGGCATGATGCTTGAGCCTGTTGTCAAATTGGCTGGCAACCCAATAAAATCAAAATTCTGACTCATATACAAACACACATCATAAGCGAATTTTGAAAGCGTACCCGCTACACTAGCCATTGCAAAAGAAACCGTTTTCTCTGATTTTCCACGACTCATTTGTGCCGCAACCGAATTGTATTTTAAAGTGCTAAAGCCTAGTTCTTGGGTAGTAAACGTTCGGTCAATAGGGAAGGAGCTACCATATCCTGCAGCGGAACCCAATGGGTTTTGATCGACTACTTTCAACGCTGCATTCAACATACTCATATCGTCAATTAAACTTTCAGCATAGGCCGAAAACCACATCCCAAACGAACTTGGCATGGCAATTTGTAAATGCGTATATCCTGGCAATAATACGTTTTGGTATTTTTCTGCCGAAGCCATTAATAAATCAAAAAGGGCTTTTACTTGCTGTTTTAATTGAAGCACTTCTTCTTTTAAATACAGGTTCATATCTACTAAAACCTGGTCGTTACGAGAACGAGCAGTGTGGATTTTTTTTCCAGCATCGCCTACTTTTTGAGTAAGTAAATATTCTACTTTTGAATGTACATCTTCAAATGAATCTTCGATAGTAAAATTACCTGCATTGATATCTTCCTGAATTTCTGCCAAAGCCCCTAGTAAATCGTCACGTTCCTCATTAGTAATCAAGCCGATTTTAGCTAGCATTTTAGCCTGAGCGATATTTCCTGTAACATCATGTTTGGCCAAAATCAAATCCAATTCTCTATCGTTTCCAACAGTAAATAAGTCAATTTGTTTATCGGTTGGTATTCCTTTTTCCCAAAGTTTCATATTTGTATGTTTTTATGTAAAAAGACAGATTGCAACCTGTCCGTACAGTGTATTATTATTTTAAAAAGTCCCCTAAGATTTTAATATACAAATCGATTCCTTCTTCGATTTCGTTCAAATAGATGAATTCATCTGCTGAATGTGAACGCAAACTATCACCAGGGCCTAATTTCAATGATTTACAACTCAAAACCGATTGATCCGAAAGGGTAGGTGAACCATACGTGGTACGGCCTAACGCAATTCCTGCTTGTACTAATCCATGTGAAACTGGGATAGACGAGGCGTTTAAGTGCATCGAGCGAGGATTGACTTCGGCATCAACATTTGCTCGTACTGTTTCTAATATTTCGGTGTTGTTGTAGCAATCATTGACACGAATATCAACTACCAAATCACAGTCAGATGGCACTACATTGTGCTGTTTTCCTGCATTGATTTGAGTTACCGTCATCTTAACAGGACCTAATTGCTCTGATATTTTTTCGAAAGCATAGTTTTTGAACCAATCAATAACCGACATGGTTTTGTAAATCACATTGTCATCGTTTTGATGAGCAGCATGACTAGGGGTTCCTTTGACTTTGATGTCTAAAACCAACAAGCCTTTTTCGGCTACGGCCAATTGCATTAAAGTGGGTTCGCCTACAATGGCACATTCTAGTTCAGGTAAATGTTTTAAAACACTATTTAAACCGTTTTTTCCACTGCTTTCTTCTTCTGCAGAGGCAACGATAACAATATTGTGGTTTAGATTTTCTTTTTCATAAAAATAAACAAAAGAAGCCAATAGGGATACCAAACAACCCCCCGCATCATTGCTTCCTAAACCGTACAATTTTCCGTCTTCTACAATGGCTTTGAAAGGATCTTTAGTATAAGCTTGATTAGGACGAACGGTATCGTGGTGGGAGTTTAATAAAACAGTAGGTTTGTTTTTGTCAAAATGCTTGTTGAACGCCCAAATATTGTTGTTTTCTCTTTCGAAAGGGATGTTGTTCTGAATAAACCATTGCTCTATTAAAGCGGCTGTTTGTTGTTCTTCGCTAGAAAAGGAAGGCGTTTCAATCAGATCTTTTAATAATTGGATTGCTTCTTGTGTAAGTGTTTCTTGGTTTTTCATTTTGTTTTTTTTTGGCGCAAATTTTCAGTGGGTTTAACTACTACTGAAAAAAATGCGTTTATAATTGAATACTTGTGCAAATGGCATTTGCATTTTGTAACATTTTGTGGTGTCCTATTCTTATTTTTTGAACACCTTTGGACAAACTATTAAAACAGTTGTCCAATTTAGGTATCATACCCGAATGGATAGCTCCTTCTTCTTTTAGTTTAGCATATAAGGCGGAATGCATTTGTAGGATGACCGAATTGTCATCATCAACATCCGTCAATACTCCTGGTTTTTCGAAGCAATAGTTTAAAGTAACATCAAAAACTTCGGATAAGGCGATTGCTAATTCACTTGCAATAGTGTCAGCATTGGTGTTGAGTAATTGTCCTTTTTTATCGTGCGTAATGGCACAAAAAACAGGGGTAATTCCGTTAGTGATTAACGTTTGTAAAAGCGGTGTGTTTACTTTTTGAACATCACCTACAAAGCCGTAATCAATAGTGGGGTGATTTCTTTTAGTGGATTGAATTAAATTTCCGTCAGCCCCAGAGAATCCGATGGCATTCGTGTTATGGGCTTGTAATTTGGCCACAATATCTTTGTTGATTTGTCCCGCGTAAATCATCACGACTACTTCAAGCATGGCTGCATCCGTAATACGACGGCCATCCACCATTTGAGGAACAAGACCAATGCTTTTTGCCATCTTAGTAGCCGATTTTCCACCACCGTGAATCAGTACTTTATGCCCTTCTATTTTAGAGAAGTCCGCTAAAAAATGTTGTAATTCATTGGCATCATCAATGATGTTTCCACCAATTTTCACAAGGGTTACCGAGGGTTTATTTTGCATTTTTTAATATTTTTTGAAGTACTAATTGTGCGGCATAAGTTCTGTTATTCGCTTGTTGAATCACAATAGAGTTTTCACTGTCAATGACTGCATCTTCCACAATTACATTACGTCTTACAGGTAAACAGTGCATGAATTTGGCATTGTTAGTCAATGCCATTTTCTCGGCAGTTATTGTCCAATTGGTATCCGCATTTGTAATTTGACCGTATTCGTTGTAGTTACTCCAGTTTTTGGCGTAAATAAAATCGGCATTTTCAAAAGCTTTGTTTTGATCGTATTCTATTTTGGAATCTTTGGTGATTTCTGGATTCAATTCGTATCCTTCTGGATGGGTAATCACAAAATCAGCATCTTGTAATTGCATCATTTCTACAAAAGAGTTGGCTACAGCCTGTGGTAACGCTTTTGGGTGTGGTGCCCATGATAAAACTACCTTTGGTCTGTGTGGTGTTTTGAATTCTTCCATCGTAATAGCATCAGCCAATGATTGCAGTGGGTGACCCGTTGCTCCCTCCATATTCACGATAGGTACTGTAGCGTGTTTTAAGAAACCAGACAATACTATTTCGGCATTGTCTTTGTCTTTTTCAACCAAACCAGCAAAAGCTCTGATAGCAATGATATCACAGTATTGCGAAACAACTTCAGCAGCTTCTTTGATATGCTCAGAAGCACCTTGACTCATGATAGCACCATCTTCAAATTCCAATGTCCATCCTTCACTGGTGAAATTCATCACCATGACATTCATTCCTAAATTTAAAGCCGCTTTTTGAGTACTCAAACGGGTTCTTAAACTAGGGTTAAAAAACAACATTCCAAGGGTTTTGTGTTTTCCTAGTTTTTTGTGTTTTAGTGGATTTTTTTTAATTTTTAATGCATCTTCAACCCATTGTGATAGGTTGTCGATATTTTTTATAGAAATGTAGTTCATACGTTGGTAATTTTGGACGCTGATTCTAGCGAATTTTTATACTCTTTATGTTTGGTACGCTGATAAAACGGATTCGCAATTGCGAAGTCACAGATTGTCGCAGATTTTTTTTAAAATTAAACGGATTAGCTATAGCTAATTATCGATTACTACTGATTTGTATGGCTATGCAAATTTAGCGGATTTTATTTTCGATGCTTTCTTTTGTTTTCATATATTTTTCTTTTAAACTCTGGTTTTTTGCCAAAATTAAGTAGTAAACCAACTTCGCAATCAGTAGCTCTTAGATAATTTAGTATTTGATTTTCAAATTCTATCACAATTGATTCAGCAGCCTTTAATTCAAGAATGATTTTGTCTTCAACAATTAAATCGGCGATATAATCACCTACTTGCTGTCCTTTGTAATACACTGCGATTCTCTTTTGAGGTTCTACAGCAAGTTCTTTATTTTTTAACTCTATGTATAAAGCATTTTGATATACTTTTTCTAAAAACCCTTGTCCCAATTCATTATACACTTCATAAAAGGTTTTGATAATAATATCTGTGAGGTCTTCGTGCAATAGTGACATAATTTTTAAATAATTTAATTATAAAAATAAATCTCCTCATTAAAAAAGTAATCAATTTCAATAGAACTGTTGTAAATCTGTTTCAATCTAAAATAAGCTTTAGCTAATTTATTTTATCCGCATAATAAACACAAAAAAAAAAATAAAATCTGTTTTTATCCGTGTTTTTGCGATAGCAAATCCGCTACATCCGCGTCCCATTTTACACAATCTTAGTAAATGGAATTTTGTTATTTATAGCATTCAATATAAAATTATCATTCAAGCCGTTGACAATCCAAGTTTCAATATTAGCTTCTTTTGCAATGGCTACAGCTTCGATTTTGGATTGCATACCACCCGTACCATGTGAGGATTTAGAGTCTCCAATTTCCTTTTCCAAATCGTTTAACTCAGCAACCGTTAAAATGGTTTCAGGATTTCCGTTTTGCATGGATTCCTTGGTATAAAAACCATCGGTATTTGTGGCTATTATCAAAATATCAACTTCTAATAACACAGCGGTTAAAGCGGCTAATTTATCGTTGTCGCCAAATTTAATCTCATCCGTAGCAACGGTATCATTCTCGTTGATAATAGGAATGTAATTGTTTTTGACCAAAACATTGATGGTATTGACAATGTTTTTCTTAGTTTGTTCCTTCTCGAAATCAGAATACGAAAGCAAACATTGAGAAGTATGCAACCCTAAATCCTTGAAATTCTCATGGTAAATCCGCATCAAATGAGGCTGACCAATAGATGCCAACGCTTGTTTTACAAAAAGTTCTTTATCTTGTTTTTCAAGTTTTACAAACTGTTTGGCAGCAGCAATCGCCCCTGAACTCACGATGATAAATTCATAGTCCTCATTCAATTCTGCTATTTGCATCCCAATGTCCTCAATCTTTCCTCTCGAAATATGATTGGTTTCTTTGGTTAGCGTATTGCTACCTAATTTTAATAAAATTCTTTTTTTAGCCATCTTTTTAACCGCAAAGGGCACAAAGTTTTATTTATGTTATGCTTTAAAAACGCGAAGTTCGCAAAGCTATTTTATCTAGTTGTTATCAAATATTGTTTTCAACGTTGCATTGACTGAACACTAAAAACGCATTACTGAACACTATCTAATCTGTCCTTCGCCGTAAATATACCATTTATTGGTTACCAAATGTTGCAAACCTATTGGTCCGCGTTGGTGTAATTTATCGGTACTGATGGCTAATTCGCCACCTAAACCAAATTGCCCACCATCAGTAAAACGAGTCGAAGCATTATGATATACTGAGGATGCGTCAACATTCTCCATAAACTCTTGTGCTAGACCAGTGTTTTCTGTAATGATAGAAGCCGAGTGTCCGCCACAATATTTATTAATCATTTCTATTGCTGCTGGATTAGAGTTAACCGTTCCAATTACAATTTTGTAATCCAAAAATTCTTCGTACCAAATCAAATCATTTTCAATTGCAGGAACTCCAGTCGCTTTAGCAATAGCTTCATCTCCTAAAACAGTTACTTTAAACCCTTTTAATTTGGTTATTAATTCGTTAGCAAAAACTTCCCAGTTTGGTATATTAACATCAATCAATACTTTATCCAAAGCATTACAAACCGAAATATTTGAGGTTTTTCCGTTGATGATAATTGACATTGCTTTGCCTAAATCGGCATCAGCATTGACATATACAAAGTTATTGCCACGACCACTTACAATCACAGGGCAAGTCGCGTGTTTTTTAGTAAATTCAATCAATTTTTCGCCACCACGTGGTACGATTAAATCGATTCTTTGCGTTGGTTTTTCTAAGAAAGCTTGGGTTTGCGCTCGGTCATAATTCAAATATTCCACCCATTCAGTACTTACGCCATTGCTTTCCAAAGCTTGATGCCAAAGACTCACAATTTTTTGGTTCGAAAGCAAAGACTCTTTTCCACCTTTCAACAAAATTTTGTTTCCCGATTTAAAGGCAATTCCACCAGCTTCCACAGTAACATCTGGACGCGATTCGTAAATAATCATAATCGTTCCAAAAGCCGCTGTTTTGTTGCTAATGCGCATGCCGTTGTCGTGGGTAAATTCATAACGAACTTGCCCCACAGGATCTTCTTGACTCGCTAATTGTTGTACCGAAAGTATCATTCCGTCCACCTTAGCATCGTCCACGAGTAACCGTTTCTCCATAGCTAAGTCTTCGCCATTATAATTGGCTAAATCTTGTTGATTGATGGCTTTCAAAGCTTCTCTTTCTTGTTCCAAAAGTGTCGCCATCGTATTCAATACAGCGTTTCTTTTTTCTATGGATAATAATGTACTCATATTTTTTTTACTATATGTTATTCTATTTTGGGCGTGACCCTCCGTAAAAACTTCGGGTCGGGCTATTCGCTACAATCTTTTTTATTCATTTCCGCTACGCTACAATCAATAAAAAAGGATTTTCGCTGCTATCACTCACGCAAACCAATCTTTGTGTATAAAACTAGTCCTAAGTCCTTAGTTTTATATTTGCAAAGTGAAGTTTTTAAAATCTTTTTTAAATCTGCGAAATCTGCGTGAAAATTATAGCACGCTGATTTCACAGATTTTAGCAGATTTTTATTTTTAATTTATAACTTAAAATCCTACTTCAACTCAGCCAAACTCTCTTGCAACGCTACTACAAAAGTATCAATAGCATCTGTTGTAATCGTTAATGGTGGCAAAATTCTCAACAAGTTTTTGTTGTTTGCTCCACCTGTAAAAATATGTTTTTCGATAATCATTTTCTTTCTCAAAGCGCTCACGTCAAAATCAAACTCAACGCCCAGCATCAAGCCTCTTCCTTTTACTTGTTTGATTTCAGGAATTACTTTAATCGCTTCCATGAAATAAGCTTCTATTTTCTTAGCGTTTTCAATCAAGTTTTTGCTTTCAATCACATCCAAAACCGCAATACCAGCAGCACAAGCCAAATGACTTCCACCAAAAGTAGTTCCTAATAATCCGTAACTCGCTTGAAATTTAGGCGAAATCAAAACGCCACCAATAGGGAAACCGTTCCCCATTCCTTTAGCTGTTGTTATAATATCTGGATTGATTCCGTGGTGTTGGTGCGCAAAAAACTTTCCACTTCTTCCGTAACCTGATTGCACTTCGTCAAGAATTAAAATCACCTCATTTGCTTTACACACTTTTTCCAAAGCTTGAAAGAATTCGGTTGTTCCTTGGTCTAAACCACCCACACCTTGAATAGGTTCGATAATCACACAAGCAACATCTCCTTTTTTTAGTTCAGCTTCCACCAAATTAATTTGATTCAATGGCAAGAACGTCACTACTTGTTGTGCATTGATAGGCGCCACAATTTTAGGATTGTCAGTTACAGCAACCGCAGCCGAAGTTCTTCCGTGAAACGAATTGTCAAAAGCAATTACTCTTGATTTTCCTGTGTGAAAAGAAGCAACTTTTAAAGCATTTTCATTGGCTTCAGCACCAGAGCTACACAAGAACAAGCTAAAATCAGTCAAGCCAGAGGCTTTTCCTAATTTTTCAGCTAATTCCACTTGTAATGGATTCTGAATCGCATTTGAGTAAAAACTCAAATTATCCAATTGTTCTTTTACTTTGGCTACATAATTAGGCTCAGTGTGTCCTATGGATATTACGCCGTGGCCAGAGTATAAGTCTAAATATTCAATTCCTTTTTCGTCGTAAATTGTGCAGTCCACTGCTTTTACAGGCGTAATAGGGTATAATGGGTAAACGTCAAATAAGTTCATAGTATTCCTCCCCCTAACCCCCTCCGAAGGAGGGGGAATAAATATGTACAACGGGGGGTGTTGCTTTTAGATTCTAACTGTTCTTTCTTTTTAAGAGAAAGAACAGTTAGTTCACGATTATATTAATTCATTTTATTTTTTTGATTAGTCTATAAGACTAAAATAATTGACAAAGTATATGAAATAATGCCTCCCTCCCCTTTGGGGAGGGCTGGGGTGGGGATTAAAATCCACACGGTTTCAAGTGCAAGCCAGTTGTTTCTTCGAGTCCAAACATTAAATTCATGTTTTGAACGGCTTGACCTGAAGCACCTTTTAATAAGTTATCAATTGTTGATGTGATTAAAACCCGGTTTCCTTTTTTTAATAAACTGATAATGCATTTGTTGGTTTGTACTACTTGTTTCATGTTGATGTTAGTAGTAGTAACCGTTACAAAAGGTTGGTCTGCATAGAAAGCTTCGTATTTAGCCACTAAATCTTCTAAACTTTCTTCCGATTTTGTGTATAAGGTTGCAAAAATTCCTCTTGGGAAATCTCCTCTGTTCGGGACAAAAATTAATTCGTCACTATAAGAAGCTTGTAGCTGATTGATGCTTTGATTGATTTCACCCAAATGCTGGTGTTCGAAAGCTTTATAGTGTGAGAAGTTGTTGTTTCTCCAGCTAAAATGCGATGTTGCTGATAGACTAACACCCGCACCCGTACTACCTGTAGTTGCATTGATGTGAACATCTTCGGTTAGTAAACCTTCGGCTGCTAATGGTAATAAGGCCAATTGAATAGCAGTAGCAAAACAACCAGGATTTGCAATATAATTGGCTTTTTTAATATCGGATTTATTGAGTTCAGGCAAACCGTACACAAATGATTTTCCATCAAATTCCTTGTCTTTAGTCAAACGGAAATCGTTTCCTAAATCAATAATTTTGGTATTGTCTGAGAATTTGTTGTTTTCTAAAAACGCAATTGATTTTCCGTGTCCTAAACACAAGAAAAGTACGTCCACATTAGGGTTGATGGTGTCAGTAAAATTCATTTCGATATCGCCCATCAAATCTTGATGTGCTGTAGAAAGCGGTTTTCCTGCATTGGTTGTACTGTACACAAAATCAAGTTTTGCATTAGGATGAAACATTAGAATTCTAATTAATTCGCCCGCAGTATATCCTGATCCTCCAATTATTCCAATAGTAATCATAATCTCTTTTTTTAAGATTGTCTCTTTGAAAAAAGCAATCTATTTTTAAAACATTTTTTATTTAAACCATTAAGTAATTAAGTTTCATTTAGCTTAATAATCTTAATTTCTTAATGGTTTTAAAAGATTGTAAAAGTTTCTTTGAAAACTTAAACTTTCTCATTAGCCCCGATGGCAGTGAAAATCCTTTTCCTTTTTTTTCAAAAGGAAAAGATTGTAACGTACAGCGGGATGGATGTTTCTTAAAAAGCAAAATGGTTCTGCTCCTAAGAAAACAATTTGTCTTACTCGTAAATTTCTTTGTTTACTGATGAAAAGATGTTTTGAGCGTTACCCAAAATTTTGATAAATCCTTTCGCATCGTCTGATGTCCAAGCATTGTTCATCTCTCCATATTGACCAAAACCAGTGTTCATCAAGTCGTTTTCAGACTCGATTCCGTCCAAGATAAAGTGGTATGGTTTTAAAGTAACAAAAACTTTTCCGTTAACTGTTTTTTGTGTGTCTTGCAAGAAAGCCTCGATGTTACGCATCACAGGGTCCAAAAATTGCCCTTCGTGGAATAACATTCCGTACCAGTTTCCTAGTTGCTCTTTCCAGTATTGTTGCCATTTTCCTAAAGTATGTTTCTCTAGTAAATGGTGTGCTTTGATGATAATAAGCGGAGCAGCCGCTTCAAAACCAACTCTTCCTTTGATTCCGATAATTGTGTCACCCACGTGAGTATCTCTACCAATGGCGTAAGCACTCGCTAGTTTTTCAAGAACTACAATGTTGTTTGATGGCTTGTCTGCTACACCATTTACAGCGATTAATTCACCTTCTTTGAATTCAAGAGTTACTTTTTCTTCACCTTCTTTAGTCAATTGAGAAGGGTAGGCTTCGCTAGGTAATGATTGGTGTGAAGTCAAAGTTTCTTTTCCTCCCACACTTGTTCCCCATAATCCTTTGTTGATAGAATATTGTGCTTTTTCCCAAGAATAGTGCACCCCATTTTTGATTAAGTAATCTACTTCTTCTTGACGAGATAATTTCAAGTCACGGATAGGAGTGATGATTTCAATTTCAGGAGCAATGGTTTGAAAAATCAAATCAAAACGGATTTGGTCATTTCCCGCACCTGTACTTCCGTGAGCAATAGCAGTTGCACCCACAGATTTTGCATATTTAATCGCTTCAATCGCTTGGAAAACACGTTCAGCACTTACAGATAATGGATACGTATTGTTTTTTAATACATTTCCAAAAATCAAGTATTTAATAGCTTTATCGTAATATTTGTCTAAAATAGTAAGGTTAGCGTGTTTAGCGCTTCCTAGTTCGTAGGCTCTGTCTTCAATAGCTTGTAGCTCTTCGTCGTCAAAACCACCGGTATTAATTAAAACTGTATGAACTTCGAATCCCTTTTCGTTTTTCAAATATTTTAGACAATATGAGGTGTCCAAACCTCCACTATAAGCTAATACTACTTTTTTCATTTTAATTGTTTTTTTTCCTCCCCCCAGCCCCCTCCAAAGGAGGGGGTGACTTTGTCGATGTTGCTTTTTAAAGTTTCATTTTCATTATAACTTTGTAAACGTAACTTAGTCTTTTTTAAGGGATATTAATGATGTTACTGTTTTTATTTATTATCCTTTTTGTCTTTTTTTTCATTTTTGTTTTGAAGAAAAAGCGCTTGTTTTATTGCTTTTAATCGGTTCCAAATACGCACATTGAATGGGTGTTTGGGTGGATCTTTTGGTTTTTCTTTTGGGTCGTACAACATTCCTGTACACAAACACATTTTGTTGTCTTTGCTTTTTAGAATTTCATAATTCGTACAGGTTTGACACCCTTTCCAAAAACTTGGATCGGTTGTTAATTCTGAAAACGGAACCGGTTTGTATCCCAAATCCGAATTAATCTTCATTACAGCTAAACCCGTTGTAATACCAAAAACCTTGGCTTCTGGGTATTTCTTTAATGAATAGTCAAAAACAAAGGTTTTAATTCTTTTTGCTAAACCTAAATTTCTATAGTCAGGATGTACAATTAATCCTGAATGAGCTACAAATTTACCGTGTTGCCAACTTTCGATATAACAAAAGCCAGCAAAATTGCCGTTCTCTAAAGCGATTACAGCATCTTTGTTGGTCATTTTTTTTTGGATGTACTCAGGAGTTCTCTTCGCGATACCCGTACCTCTCAGCTTGGCTGAAGACTCTATGGTGTCGCAAATTTCCTGAGCATATTTAAAATGCTCTTCTTGAGCTATGACGATATCAACATTCATTTATAAGTGATTTATTGAGTAATGAAATAAGTTGTAATGGATTGTTGAAATTACAAACTGATACTACAAAGATAGGCATCCATGAAAATGAATACGAAAATAGATTGTAAAAATTGTTTTTAGGATTTGTTAATCCAACGCTAGATAACAGTTGCAATTCCAAAGCAAAAAAAATGAAAAATGAATAAATACTAATTGAACCAAACATGATGAATACTAAACTAATAGTATCCGTACCTCGGGTGAGGTAACATGTCTGTTCATCCGTGAGATTGAAGTAATATATACACGTGGTTTATTCATGGTGCAAAAGTACAATTATTTTTGAAAATGAGTAGTATCAATTTATTTTTTCTAACAATTTTTTAACTGGATGTTGTTTCTTAGCAAATAAAAGCCTATTGATTGAATCGGTTTTGGGTAATTATTCCTTTCAGTTTGAGTTTCAAATCTTCGCCTGTGTCAAAAATCATTTGTTGTGTGTCAGGAAAAGGAACTACTTTGTTATTGAAATAGCTCATGTAATTGTCATCAGCAGCTCGGCGGTCGCCTTTGTAATTGGAATAAATGTTCTCAAAAACATATTGGCTACTGATAGGAAAACTTTGTAATAGTTGTTTGTTTCTGATGTTAAAAAAATCCACTTTTGCTGTCACTAAACTTGTTTTGAGTTGCTTGATTTCGTAAATTCGAACGGTTGCTTTAACCATATTATCAATGAGGATTTCTTTTCCGTTTTTATCCAAAACTACTTTTCCGTTGGCGTCAAGCTGTTTTTTTTGACCGTCTTTGATGAGGCGTTCTTTAACAAATTCACGTTCTTTGATTTGTTCAGGTGAGATTTGGATGTCTCTAAAATTCACTACCATTTCGTAATCATAATTGATTCCTTTGGTTTTAGTATTGTGATAAACAGTCCATTTGTCATTTAGTCCATAAGTGTTAAAATCCAATAAGTCATTTAATAGACGAGTAGGGATAACCATATTGGTTTCGTTTTTGGTGGAAACCATCACAAAATCGGTGCCTTTAAATTGAGCATCGTCCATTAATTTTACCACATCTTTATAGTTAGGATTGATTTGGTTGATGTAATTCAAATCATCGTAAGCTTTTCTAAAATCCATCTTGTTGTTAGAAAGTAAAAGCTTTTTGCTATTGGCATACAAATAATTAGTCAGTGCTGTTTTAGTGGCAACAATTTCACTATTGTAGTTGTCGAAAGGGAATTTTGCATTTCGCCCTTCTTTCATTAAAGGTAACGGAAGTAAGGGTTTGATGCTTTCTTGGCGATTGTTTAAGGCTAAATAAGTATTGTATAGCTTTTCTAAGTTGGCAGGATTTCCTTCTTGTTTTAAAAATTGGACCGCGTTTAAATCTCTCTCCTTAGCTTTTGCAAAAGCTTCTTCTAATAGGTAAATATAATCTTGTTTGCTTTTTTTGTCTTTGTTAGTGCCAATATTTGAAATGGCATTCTGAATGGCTTCATCGTAATTTCCAGACACAAGCATATTTCGAGTAGTCTTCACTCCACAACTGGTTAGGCATAGAAAAACAACGACTAAGAGTATAATTTTTTTCATAAAATTTTAATTTAAGCAAAAGTAAAGGTTAAAATTAGATTTCCAAAAAATGTTAAAATTCTAGATTGGTTTACTGCTTATGAATTATGAAAATTAATTCTGTTCCAATTAAAAATGGGGCTTAAAGCCCCAAACTAGATTTCTGAAAAAATAACTTACTTATTTGTGATGTTTTGGTTCCCAAATAAGTCTAATGAACGTACTCATACGTTCGTTTTCACGACTAACAGGAATTCCTGCTACGATACCCACTAGTAAATGTTCTGCAATATCTAGTCGCATTTGCGGTCTTACAACAAGATCAAAATTATGGTTCTTGATGGTTTTATTTAACTCAACTCCAATAAAATTTCGAGTCCCTGAAATCATATAATGAAAATTGGTATTGAGATTATACGTAGTGTGTAATTTGTGGGTTTCAAAATCATGTTCAATTAGTGGACCTGTATAAATTAGAGTATGAAAATTGTTGCCCCAGCGTTTTGCCGCTACAAAAAACGGATTGTAGATATTGCCTTTAAAAAGTGGTTTTCCGAATTGTCTAAAATCAGAAAGTTCGAATTCATTGATGTAGCCAATAGCCATTGAAGTGGCCAAGGGGACATTTACTAAAAAAGACCATTGAGTGGCTATTTTAATACTGTTTAATTGATTAGAAGGGATAGCACTCCTTTGGGTACCATTAATAGCCGAATAAAAAGTAAAAGGTAATTCGATTTCAAATCCTAATCGGTCAATTGGTGCCCATTCATATTCTATTAATGTTTGGTAAGAATCGAATTTTAAGTTATCGGTTAAACCCATACCAATGTTCCATTCTTTTTCACCTTTTCGAGCGCCAAGGTCTCTAATTAAGTCTATAAACAAGGGTTCTGCGTGGAGGACTTTATCAGGATTTTTGTGATTTTCGATTTGTTGTATATAAAGACTGTCTTTTTCTGTATCTGTAATTTGAGCCAAAAGGAATACAGGAGATAATGATGTTAAAATGAAGGTTATTAAATATTGAATTTTCATGATTTTTAATTTTAATTTAAGCAAAACATAACCCGATCCTCAAAAATGAGAATGGAATAGATCATTTGGTAAATAAAAAATTAAATTTTTGGTGGAGGGGTATCTAGAGAAATAATTCCTTCTTTTAGCGCTAGTTGACGGTAGCTAATAGCAGTATTTCTTGAATCTATTATAGAATTACAAGGAGAATTCTTAGTGGTTAGAGGAATAATTAATTCGAGTTTGAAATTGCTTTTCTTAGTTTGGTCTTGAGTGTCATTGTCTTCGTATTCTACAATAGCATTTTCATAACCCAATACTTTTTCAATTACAATTTCGATGATGCTTTCTTGATCATTATAACTGAAATTTTCTGGAATACATTGAGTATAAGGGTCGCTGGTGTCAACACTTAAATTCAATAAAATAATACCCATAAATCCCCAGAGTATTTTTGTTAGGAAACAATTTCTAATTTGATTAATCATGATTCAAAATTATTTTTTGTAGAACTAACAAACTAGTAAAGCAGCAAAATAGTATTGCAATTTTAAATAACTTTATTTATTTGACAAAAGGGATGTACTTGTTTTTTTAAAATTAATACATCAAAATTCGTTGTATTCCTAGAATGAATATAAATCCGTATTTTTTTGTACTTTTGCCGAAATTTTATAAATAAAGAACTTTCATGTTAACAGTAAATAATTTATCGGTTCAGTTTGGAAAACGAATTTTGTTTGATGAAGTAAACACCACTTTTACCCATGGGAATGTTTACGGAGTAATTGGTGCCAATGGTGCAGGGAAATCCACTTTTTTGAAAATTATTTCAGGAGAAATGGATCCTACTTCTGGTCATGTTCATTTGGAACCAGGCAAAAGGATGTCGGTTTTGAATCAAAATCACAACATGTTTGACGAACACACGGTATTGGAAACGGTATTGATGGGAAACAAAGTGTTGTATGCTGTTAAAAAAGAAATGGATGAGTTGTATTTGGATTACAACGATGCAAATGCTGATAGAATAGGGGAGCTTCAAGTGCAGTTTGAAGAAATGAATGGATGGAATGCCGACTCTGATGCAGCAGCAATGCTATCTAATTTGGGGATTTCCGAAGATCATCACTATACAATGATGGCTGATTTAGAAGGAAAAATAAAAGTACGTGTGCTTTTGGCGCAAGCTTTGTTTGGGAATCCTGATTTATTGATTATGGATGAGCCTACCAATGACTTGGACTTTGAAACCATCGCTTGGTTAGAGAATTTCTTAGCAAATTATGAAAACACCGTAATTGTGGTTTCTCACGATCGTCACTTCTTAGACGCAGTATGTACCCATATTTCAGATATTGACTTTGGTAAAATTAACCATTATTCAGGAAATTATACGTTTTGGTATGAGTCTAGCCAGTTAGCGGCCAAACAACGTGCACAACAAAACAAAAAAGCTGAAGAAAAGAAACAAGAGTTGGAAGAGTTTATTCGTCGTTTTTCTGCGAATGTGGCCAAGTCTAAGCAGGCGACTTCCCGTAAAAAGATGATTTCGAAATTGAATATTTCTGAAATTAAACCATCAAGTCGTCGTTATCCAGCTATTATTTTTGATCAAGATCGTGAAGCTGGAGATCAAATTTTGAATGTACAAGGATTGAGCGCTTCAGTAGATGGCGATTTGTTGTTTCAAGGAGTGGATTTGAATATGGCTAAGGGAGATAAAATTGTTTTATTTTCTAAAGATTCCAGAGCTACAACTGCGTTTTATCAAATTATAAACGATAAGATGAAAGCAGATGCAGGAACTTATGATTGGGGAATTACAACAAACCAAGCCTATTTGCCAGTTGAAAATCATGATTTTTTCGAAAACGATTTGACTTTGGTTGACTGGTTACGCCAGTGGGCAAAAACAGAGGAAGAGCGTGATGAAGTATATATTAGAGGGTTCTTAGGGAAAATGATTTTCTCAGGAGAAGAAGCTTTAAAAACGAGCCGTGTGCTTTCTGGAGGTGAAAAAGTACGTTGTATGCTTTCTCGAATGATGATGGAACGTGCTAATGTGTTGATGTTAGATGAACCTACAAACCACTTGGATTTGGAATCGATTACGGCTTTCAACAACTCCTTAAAAAACTTTAAAGGATCAGTTATTTTCACGACTCATGACCATGAGTTTGCTCAAACTGTAGGTAACCGTATTGTTGAATTAACTCCAAAGGGAGTAATTGACCGTTATATGACTTTTGATGAGTATTTGGAAGATGAAAAAATCCAAGAACAAAGAAAGAAAATGTATTCTTAATTGTTGGATTCAGTTGCACTATAAAAGGACTCCTGTGGTAAAATCGCAGGAGTCTTTTTTTGTTATTTTTTACCAAATAGTTTGCTCAACAAAAATAGAAATAGTACGATGACAGCAATCACTATGAAAATTCCAAAACCCATTCCGGCTTTAAAAATGTCTCCCACGAGTTCACAGCTGGTAAATAAAGAAATAGTAAGAAATAATACAGCTATTTTGATAGTTAAGTTTTTCATAACATGATTTTTAGAAATTATTATTAAGTAAAATTACTTCGCACATTAAGATTAAATGTTACATAATTTCCATCAAGATTTATGATATTAACTGTTTTTTTGAAGTGGGGCTAAATACGAATAAATATTAATCGGGCTAAAGCAATTTTTAAAGTTTATTTCCTAAGGCATAATTTGTATATTTGCTCTACAAACACTACAATCACTATGACTCAAAAAGTATTGCTCACTTCACAAGAAGTCAATATCATTCTGCATCGTTTGGCCTGTCAACTCATTGAAAATCATTTGGATTTTACCGATACCATTTTAGTAGGGATTCAGCCCAGAGGGACTTATCTAGCTGAACGGCTCAAAACTTTATTGGAAAAAGAGTATCATACTCCCGAAATCCAGTTAGGATATTTGGATATTACGTTTTTTAGAGACGATTTTCGAAGAACCGAAAAACCATTGGAAGCCAATAAAACCAATATTAATTTTATTGTAGAAAATAAGAAAGTCATTTTTATTGATGATGTACTATTTACAGGAAGAAGCATTCGCGCCGCACTGACTGCAATTCAATCTTTTGGACGACCCTCTGAAATTGAATTATTGGTATTAATCGATAGACGCTTTAGCAGGCATTTGCCAATTCAACCCGACTATAGAGGACGACAAGTAGATGCAATTAATGACGAAAAGGTAAAAGTAAACTGGATAGAGAATGATGGTGAAGACTCGGTTTGTTTAATCACAAACTAATAACATCACATTCAAAAAGCTCATAATTTAAGAACAAAAAAATGAAAGAATTAAGCGTAAATCACTTATTAGGAATCAAGTACATCAACAAGAATGATATTGATCTAATTTTTGAAACAGCCGATCATTTTAAAGAAGTCATCAATCGTCCTATTAAAAAAGTACCTTCCTTACGTGATATTACGATTGCCAATATATTTTTCGAAAACAGTACTCGAACCAAACTTTCGTTTGAATTGGCCCAAAAACGTTTATCTGCTGATGTTATCAGTTTTTCAGCTGCTCAATCCTCTGTTAAAAAAGGAGAGACATTAATTGATACGGTAAACAATATTCTTTCGATGAAAGTGGACATGGTGGTGATGAGACATTCTAATCCTGGAGCCGCTTATTTTTTATCCAAAAATGTTAAAGCCAGTATTGTTAACGCTGGTGATGGTGCTCATGAGCATCCCACACAAGCTTTGCTAGATAGTTATTCTATCCGTGAAAAACTGGGTGATGTTGCAGGAAAAAAAGTCGTAATTGTGGGTGATATTTTGCATTCCAGAGTGGCCTTATCTAATATTTATGCATTGCAAATGCAGGGTGCAGAAGTAAAAGTTTGCGGTCCAAAAACACTTATCCCAAAACACATCGAGTCACTAGGTGTGAAAGTGGAATCAAATTTACGAAAGGCATTAGAATGGTGTGATGTAGCCAATATGTTACGGGTTCAAAATGAAAGAATGGATGTAAACTTTTTTCCGTCAACAAGAGAATACGCACAGCAATATGGTGTTGATAAAAATTTGTTAGATTCCTTAAACAAAGAGATTGTCATTATGCATCCAGGACCTATTAATAGAGGGGTTGAGATTACATCGGATGTAGCTGACTCACAACAATCTGTGATTTTGAATCAGGTAGAGAATGGTGTAGCCATTAGGATGGCAGTTATTTACCTTTTGGCTTCAAAAATTAAATAAACCTTAGTAAATTAGCAGAAACAAACCTAAATAGAAAAAGGATGAAAGTAGAGGAAAAAGGAAATGTGATGACATTAAAAGACACTCAAGGCGATTTGACTGCTTTTTTAATGAAAGTAACTCATCAATATAAAACATACGAAAATCACAATATCATTATTGATCTTTTGGCCTACAAAGAAGTTAGTATTGAGGAGGTGAAATCTTTTTTACCGCTATCCAAACAACATAAAAAAAACAAAAAATCATTTGTTATTGTAGTGAGTGATTTTGATTACAATGCCTTACCGACCAAACTGACAGTGGTACCTACCTTGTTGGAAGCCAACGATATCATAGATATGGAAGAAATTGAACGTGATTTAGGCTTTTAGTAGGATAGCGTTTTAAAACGAACCGCTTTCGAGTGGCTTATTTATTTTCAACAGATGAAATTAACTATTTTGGGTTGTTACGCAGCCACTCCTCGAACCATTACCAATCCAACATCTCAAGTTTTAGAGATAAAAAACAGGATGTTTTTGATTGATTGCGGTGAAGGAACACAAGTACAATTGCGCAAAAATAAAATCAAGTTTTCAAAAATCAATCATGTTTTTATTTCTCATTTGCATGGGGATCATTTTTTTGGATTGATTGGTTTGATTTCAACCTTTAGTTTATTAGGACGCACTACTGATTTACATGTTTATGGTCCCAAAGGTGTCAAAGAAATTACACTTTTACAATTAAAATTATCCAGTTCATGGACAAATTATAATTTGTTTTTTCACGAATTGGAATCCAAGGACAGTGTTGTGGTTTTTGAAGATGAAAAAGTATTAGTTAAAACCATTCCGTTGCAACATCGTGTTTATACTAATGGTTTTTTATTTCAAGAAAAATTAGACAAACGTAAAATCAATATAGAAGCTGTTCAGAGTTACAATATAGAAACATGTTTTTATCAAAATATAAAAAACGGAAAAGATATTTTATTGGAAAATGGACAGTTGATTCCCAATACTCAATTGACATTTGACCCAGAGCCATCGATGAGTTATGCTTTTTGTTCGGATACAGTCTATGATGAGTCGATTCTTTCCATAATAGAAAAAGTGGATGTTTTATATCATGAGGCTACTTTTTTAGAATCCGAAAAAGCATTAGCAAATAAAACAATGCATAGTACTGCTATTGAAGCTGCGACTATTGCTGCGAAAGCCAATGCCAAAAAATTAATTCTAGGACATTATTCGACCCGGTATGACGGCATTGAAAAATTTAAGCAAGAAGCACAAACTGTTTTCTCAGAAGTAGAATTAGCCGATGACGGCAAAAGTTTTGCATTTTAAAAAGTATTTATGTTGTAAACAAGGTCTAGAATGAGCCTTTAAAATAAAATTTTCTATCCCAAATAGAGTATTAAAATTAGATTACCTGAGTTGAATTCTTAAACGGATTGCGTTTAATTTGGAAAAAATAAAGTTATGAGTGATTTAAGTAATTATAGAAAGTCATACGAAAAAAGCGAATTATTAGAGATTAGTATTCCTGAAGATCCTATTAATTTGTTCAACCGATGGTTTCATGAAGTGGAAAATTTTGATGGTCCTGAAGCTTCAGGAGCAGAAGTAAATGCGATGACAGTTTCAACTTTTGGATTAGATGGTTTTCCAAAGGCAAGAGTGGTTCTATTAAAACGATTTTCTGAAGAAGGATTTATTTTTTATACCAATTATCATTCTGAAAAAGGAAGAGCAATAGAACAAAATCCAAAAGTTTGTTTGTCATTCTTTTGGCATTCTATGGAACGTCAGGTTATTATTAAAGGAATTGCATCTAAAGTTTCTGAAAATATTTCGGATAATTATTTTGATTCAAGACCAGTGGGTAGCAAGCTAGGTGCTGTAGTTTCCAATCAAAGTGAAGTGATTCCGTCTAGAGCCTATTTAGAAACCGAATTAAAAAAATTAGAAACACAATACGAGCAAGGAAACATTCCTAGGCCTAAACATTGGGGTGGTTTTATTGTAGCACCAATAGAGGTTGAGTTTTGGCAAGGTCGAGCCAATCGTCTGCACGATAGAATTCGTTATACTTTACAAGAGGATTATTCGTGGAAAATAGAACGATTAGCGCCATAAGCTATTCGTTCTATTTTTACTATTGGATAGCTCTATGATTTAGAATTTGCTACTAGTTTTTTCAATATTGCCCACTGTTTTAAAGCATCACGAGCTTCAACTGCGGGATAGCCCAACATGGTTTTTCCGGCTGGAATGTCACATGTGACACCTGAACCTGCACCAACTACAGCGCCGTCTCCTATGGTCGTATGGTCTTTGATAGAAGCACTTCCTCCGATGATAACTCCATTCCCTAAAGTAACGGAGCCCGCTAAACCACTTTTTCCAGCCATAATGCAATAGCGCCCTAGTTTGCTGTTGTGACCTATTTGTACTAGATTGTCAATTTTACATCCATCTCCAATAATAGTAGAACTAAACTTGCCTCTATCGACACAGCTATTGGCACCAATTTCAACATTGTTTCCAATGATTACATTACCAATTTGAGGAATTTTGACTAATCCTTTTTCAGGACATGGACGAAAACCAAAGCCGTCGGCTCCAATAGTAGCGTTCGGATGAATTATACAGTTATCTCCAATATGGCATCGTTCTCTCACGACCGTCCCTGACCAAATAACCGTATTCTCTCCGATAGATGATTCATCTAAAAGAGTAGTATTTGGATAAAGAATACTGTTTTTACCTATGCTTGTCTTTGGTCCTACATAACAACCCGCGCCAATTTTTACTCCAGATGCAATTTGTGCCGTGATTGCAACAGTGGCGCTAGGGTGAATTGTTGTTTCAAATTCAGGCATGGGTAAAGCAAAAAGTTCCAAAATTTGGGACATGGCCAAATCGGCATTTTTTACTTTAATAAAAGCTCTATTTGCACCAGGTTCAATTGAAATGTCTTCGTTAACAATAGCAACACAAGCTTTGGAAGTAGCCCAAAGTTTTTCGTATTTTTTGTTACCAATAAAAGAAATTTCAGTTGTACTTGCTGCTTCTAATTGTTCTGGGGCTGTAATTTTTTCTTGGGTATTGCCTAAAATTATTCCTTTTAGGACTTCATTAATCTCGGTTATGGTGTAGGATTTCATAAATAGCTTGTAGTTTAGGAATCAAATAAAGTGATTTGTTTGGGCTAATCCTAATTATTTAATTGTTTAGCGGTAAATGTTAACACTATTTCCTTTTTTTGCTAAAAAAATACTATGGCTTTAACATAAAAGGCAAATTAAGCTGTATAAATCTAATTCACTTTATTTATTGAAAAATTTTGTTGCCCTACCAATTCTAATGCTTAATCTGGGTTATAATGAAGCATAAAAAATAGCCTTTGAATTGATAAGTATCAAAGGCTATAATATTTTTTAGGAAGAGGATGTTTTTATTCGTCTTCTTCTTTTTGTCCCATCATCATTAAATAGGCTTTTAAAAATTCATCAATTTCACCATTCATTACAGCATCCACATTGCTAGATTCATAACCCGTACGAACATCTTTCACAAGTTTATAAGGTTGCATCACATAATTTCGAATTTGTGAACCCCATTCAATTTTCATTTTACCTGCTTCAATATCATTGCGTTGTTCTTGTTGTTTTTTTAATTCGATTTCGTACAATTGCGAACGCAACATTTGCATGGCTCTTGTGCGGTTATCGTGTTGAGAACGTGTTTCTGAACATTGAATTTGGATTCCTGAGGGTTTGTGAACCAATTGAACTTTAGTTTCCACTTTGTTCACATTTTGACCACCAGCGCCACTGGAACGTGCAGTGGTAATTTCAATATCTGCAGGATTGATTTCGATTTCAATAGTATCATCTACTAAAGGGTAAACATAAACAGAAACAAAAGACGTGTGTCTTTTCGCATTGCTGTCGAAGGGAGAAATACGCACCAATCGATGGACACCATTTTCTCCTTTTAGATAACCAAAAGCAAAGTCTCCTTCAATTTCTAGTGTAACAGTTTTAATTCCAGCTACATCACCTTCTTGGTAGTTAAGCTCGCGTATTTTGTAGCCTGATTTTTCTGCCCACATCATGTACATACGCATCAACATCGAGGCCCAATCACAACTTTCGGTACCACCAGCTCCTGCGGTAATTTGCAATACAGCACTTAACGCATCACCTTCGTCAGAAAGCATGTTCTTAAACTCAATAGATTCAATATGGTGTTCTGTTTTGCTATATTGCTCATCGAGCTCCTCTACAGAGAGTTCGCCTTCTTTATAAAATTCGTAAGCCAGTTGCAATTCGTCGGATAACGAAACGGCTTTATTGTAATCGTCAATCCACTTCTTTTTAGATCTTAGATTTTTCACAATAAGTTCCGCTTCTTTGGCGTTATTCCAGAAATCAGGAGCAAAAGTTTTTTCTTCTTCGTTAGCAATTTCGATTAATTTAGCATCAACGTCAAAGATACCTCCTCAACGCACCAAGGCGCTCCACAATACCTTTAATTTGTTCGGTAGTTGTCATAAAATTTGTAATTTTGTTGCGCAAAAATAGAAAAATTTTGTGAAGGGACAAGTTGCTTCTTGTTCGTATTATATTATAAAATAAAGAATGGAAATAAATCTTGTTAGTGACACTGTTACTAAGCCCAGTTTCGAAATGCTAGAGTGTATGTTTAACGCTCAAGTAGGGGATGATGTTTATAAGCAAGACCCTACTGTGAAAGAATTAGAAGCTACTGTTGCTCAAATATTTGGAATGGAATCTGGGTTGTTTTTTCCGTCTGGAACAATGGCCAATCAAACTGCAATAAAACTTCATACACAACCTGGTGAGCAAATTATAGCTGATAAAAGTTCACACGTTTATTTATATGAAGGTGGTGGTGCTTCTTTTAATAGTGGCGTTTCTTTTTCTTTGATTGACGGTGAAAGAGGCTTGATAACCGCTGACCAAGTTGCTCAATCCATCAATGATCCTGAATTTTATCACAGCGCATTGACTAGTTTGGTCTGCGTAGAGAATACTACTAATAAAGGGGGTGGAGCTTGTTATGAATTGGAAGAATTGCAAAAAATAAAAGCGGTTTGTGATGCGCATCAGTTGAAATTCCATTTGGATGGTGCTCGAATTTGGAATGCATTGATGGCCAAAAAGCAAAATCCAAAAATGTTTGGGCAATTGTTTGACACCATATCCGTTTGTTTATCTAAAGGATTAGGAGCTCCGATAGGTTCCGTCTTATTGGCAGATAAAGCTAGCATAGCACGTGCTGTACGTATTAGAAAAATTTTGGGAGGTGGTATGCGCCAAGTAGGTTATTTAGCAGCAGCTGGATTATTTGCACTCGAAAACAACATTTCGAAATTACCCGAAGACCATCGAAGAGCAAGAGAAATTGCACAGGCATTGCGCAAAACGCATTGGGTGGATACGATTGCACCCGTAGAAACTAATATTGTCATTTTTACAGTGAAACCGCAGTATAATGAAAAACTAATTATAGAAAAATTAAAAAGTAAAAATATTGCCATTAGTGCGATGGGACAAGGAAAGTTACGTGTGGTAACTCATTTGGATTATCGTGAAGTAATGCACGGGTATGTTTTGGAAGCCATAGGCAAATTAGAGTTGTAAATTGTAGATTTAGGGAAAGGGTTTAACAGGTTTATAAAAATCATTTTGTGTCCCAAATCCCTAGCCCAGATAGCAGTGGAAATCCTTTTACTAAGGCGTTTTAGCCTTAGTAAAAGATTGAAACGAATAGCTGGAAAAAGCTCCAAAAAAAAACTCCAGCATGTACGCTAGAGTTTTCTGGTTTCAAATGGAGCGAAATTTTAAGCTTCTTCCATGGTATGATATACGTTCATCACATCATCGTCTTCTTCAATTTTTTCAATCAATTTTTCAACATCGGCCATTTCAGCTTCGGTTAATTTTTTAGTGATTTGAGGAATTCTTTCAAATCCGGATGACAATATTTCGATGTTACGGTTTTCTAATTCTTTTTGAATAGTACCAAAACTGTTAAAAGGGGCGTAGATTAAGATTCCGTCTTCGTCTTCGAACACTTCTTCTGCTCCAAAATCAATTAATTCTAATTCCAGTTCTTCTGGATCAATACCGTCTTTTGGAATTCTGAAATTACAAGTATGGTCAAACATAAATTCTACCGAACCTTGAGTTCCTAATGTTCCATTGCATTTGTTGAAATAGCTTCTTACATTAGCAACGGTTCTATTATTATTGTCGGTGGCCGTTTCAATCAATAAGGCAATTCCATGAGGTGCATAACCTTCAAAAAGTACTTCTTTATAGTTTGCAGTATCTTTTTCGGTTGCTTTTTTGATGGCGCGTTCTACGTTTTCTTTAGGCATGTTGGCTGCCTTAGCATTTTGGATTACTGCTCGCAATCTAGAATTGGCATCAGGATTAGGACCACCTTCCTTAACTGCCATAACGATATCTTTTCCGATACGAGTAAACGCTTTGGCCATGGCTGACCAACGTTTCATTTTTCTTCCTTTTCTAAATTCAAATGCTCTTCCCATTTCTATTTTTGTTTTTTAACGAGTGCAAAAATACAATTATTCTGCAAGTTTTAAAATGATTTATTATTTGCGTGGTGTTTTGGAAAACAGATTAAAGAAATCAAATAAATTTTAAAATTCATCTTTTATTTCAACTATTTAAATGTCCTTCTTTTTTCTTAAATGATTTAAATAAAATCTTAGATGTTAAAAAAAGGAAAAATTCAAAGCAACTCAGTCCTTCAGGACTTTTCTTTACTTCTTATAAAATGGCAATTTCACCACTTTTGCTAATGCATCTTTTTTTCGGATGCGAATGTAAATTTCGCTATCAACGGCACTATTTTCGACAGTTACATAACCAAGACCAATTCCTTTATTTAAGGAAGGTGACATTGTTCCAGAAGTCACAATTCCGATAGGGCTACCGTTGGCATCTACAATTTCGTAATCATGTCTAGGAATGGCACGTTCTTGCATTTCGAAACCAATTAATTTACGACTTACTCCTTGTTCTTTTTGTAATTTAAGATTAGCTGAATTGGTAAATTCTTTATTAAATTTGGTAATCCATCCTAAACCAGCTTCTATAGGAGAGGTAGTGTCGTTGATATCGTTTCCGTAAAGGCAAAACCCCATCTCTAAACGCAAGGTATCACGTGCAGCCAATCCAATAGGTTTGATACCAAATGCCGCTCCGGCTTCAAAAACATTATTCCAAATGGTTTCGACTTCTGAATTTTTACAATAAATCTCAAAACCTCCAGCTCCTGTATAACCCGTAGCCGAAATGATTACGTGTTCGATTCCAGCAAAATCTCCTACCACAAAGTGATAATAAGCAATGGAAGCTAAATCAATAGACGATAAAGACTGCATGGCTTCGACGGCTTTGGGGCCTTGAATAGCCAAAAGAGAATAATCATCAGAAAGATTTTTCATTTCAACATCTAAATCGTTTTGACTCGATATCCATTCCCAATCTTTCTCTATATTAGAGGCATTAACGACTAATAAATATTGTTCGTCTTTGATTTTGTAAACCAATAAATCATCAACAATTCCTCCAGCTGTATTAGGCAAACAAGAATATTGCGCCCTACCATCGGTTAAAATAGCGGCATCATTTGAAGTTACTTTTTGAATTAAAGCTAATGCATTAGGTCCAGAAAGCAAAAATTCACCCATGTGAGAAACATCAAATACACCCACAGCAGTTCGCACTGTTTCGTGTTCTATATTGATTCCTTCGTAGGAAATAGGCATATTGTAACCTGCAAAGGGTAACATTTTGGCTCCTAAATTTTCATGGATATGCGTCAGTGCTGTATTTTTCATTGTTGTTTTTACTAAGTTTTTTTAAGGGAGCTAATTTATTGTTTTTTTAGGTAATAATTTTAGCAAAAAATAATTAATTGTTTTGTTATATCTTTTTGTAATTATTCGTAATTTTAAGTAAAAGTTTACAAAAAATGAAAGTACTTTTACCTATAGATAAGAACGAAATAGTAAGACGCTATAAACCAGTTTCTTTTGATACTCACAAGGGAATTCAAGGACATGCGATGATTATAGCGGGTAGTTATGGTAAAATTGGAGCCGCAGTCTTAGCAACTAAATCTTGTATCAAATCGGGATGCGGGCTAGTTACTGCATTTATTCCTAGATGTGGATACCACATTTTGCAATTGTCTAACCCAGAAGTCATGGTAGTAACCGATGATGTCGAAAAACGTGTTTCTAATATTGCTGTTGGTTTTCATCCCGATGCGATAGGATTAGGTCCTGGTTTAGGGATGTCACCGCAGACTCAAAAAGCCGTTATCCATTTTTTAAGAAAACATTATTATCCTATGGTAATCGATGCCGACGGATTGAATATTTTAGCAAAAAATACAGAAGGTTTGTATTATTTAAAACCTAAAACCATATTAACACCTCATTTAAAAGAACTAAAGCGGTTAATAGGGGAATGGTTAACTGAGGAAGAAAAATGGGAAAAAGCTATAGCCTTTTCGTTAAAATACAATTTGATTATAGTTATGAAAGGCGCACCTACCTATATTATTGATGGTACAGATGTATATCAAAATTCAACTGGCAATGCCGCATTAGCTACAGCAGGGAGTGGTGATGTATTGACAGGAATCATTACAAGCCTATTAGCGCAGTCTTATACGCCTTTGAATGCCGCTATCATTGGGGTGTATTTACATGGTTTAACTGCTGATATTGCTCTGCCAGATATGGGAACCCAATCTTTTATCGCTTCGGATATTATTGCTTATTTAGGGAAAGCCTTTTTGAGTTTGGAAAAAGCATAGATTCTGGATTTCATTTCTAACAATTATTGTTGATAAATAGCGAATTAGTTTTCGGTTGAGTTATTATTTTTTGGTTCCAAAAAAAGTAAATTTGAGAGTAATCAAAAGTGAAAACGATGAGAATAGAAACCGACCTCAAAATAGGATTTAAAGATGTTATGATAAGGCCCAAACGTTCAACGCTCAAAAGTAGAGCAGAGGTTACCTTAGAACGCAATTTTAATTTTTTGCATAGTACTAAGAGTTGGACTGGCGTTCCCATTTTTGCCGCCAATATGGATACCGTAGGCACTTTTGAAATGGCAAAGGTTTTGGTACAACAAAAAATATTTACTGCCATCCATAAACATTATTCTGTAGCGGAATGGAGTACTTTTTTAAATGACATACCTCAGGAATGGTATTCTTATATTGCCATAAGTACTGGAACAGGTAAAAAGGATGCCCAGAAAATGGCTCAAATCATACAAGCCCATCCGTTACTGCAATTTATCTGTATTGATGTTGCTAATGGATATTCTGAACATTTTGTAAATTTTTTGAAACAAATGCGACAAAATTATCCTGATAAAGTCATCATTGCAGGAAATGTGGTGACAGGTGAAATGGTCGAAGAATTATTACTAGCTGGTGCTGATATTATAAAAGTAGGTATTGGTCCAGGTTCAGTGTGCACTACAAGAGTGAAAACAGGGGTAGGTTATCCCCAATTATCCGCTATAATTGAATGCGCGGATGCTGCTCATGGTTTAGGTGGCCATATCATAAGTGATGGAGGATGTACGACACCGGGTGATGTTGCAAAGGCCTTTGGTGCGGGCGCTGATTTTGTTATGCTCGGTGGTATGCTTGCGGGTCATGATGAAAGTGGAGGGGAATGGATTGAAGTTAATGGCAAACCCTATAAACAGTTTTACGGAATGAGTTCAACTACTGCCATGAATAAACACGTAGGCGGTGTGGCAGAATATCGGGCGAGTGAAGGAAAAACAGTTAAAGTGCCTTACAAAGGAGGTGTTCTCCATACAATTTTAGATATATTGGGTGGCTTACGAAGTACCTGTACTTATGTAGGAGCTTCTCGTTTAAAGGAGTTAACGAAAAGGACCACTTTTATTCGTGTGAGTGAACAAGAAAATAAAATTTTTACCGAGTAATGATTGAAATTTTACCAGCTACTCCAAAAGATTTTCCAAGTATTCAATTTATAGCACAGCAAACTTGGCCTGTGGCTTATGCATCAATTTTGTCTCAAGAACAGCTGTATTATATGTTGAATTTGTTTTATTCGGTGGAGCGAATGGTAGAAGATTTTGCTAAGGGACATCATTTTGCATTGGCTAAAGAAAAAAATGAAGCCATTGGTTTTGTTTCATTTGAGCATTTTATTTTGGATGAATCCCGTACAAAAATCCATAAATTATATGTTTTACCTAATCAACAGACAAAAGGAATAGGAAGGGCTTTGATTACATATGTTACACAATTAGCCATTGAAAATCAAACTACAGCTGTTTTTTTGAATGTAAATAGAAACAATAAAGCAGTTGAATTTTACAAGAATAATGGTTTTGTAATCACTAAAGAAGAAAATATCTCTATTGGTGAAGGATATTGGATGGAAGATTATGTGATGGAGAAAAAAATCTAAACTTTTCTAAAACCTATTTTGCACTTTTTATTCGACAATAATCTGATGTGTATGCAACAATCCTTTTAGTTCGTCTAATGAAAAAATTGCTTTTTTGAGTTTGGTTTTTTTAGGGTTAATGCTGTAATTTTTACTAGTGATAAAGTTGGTTTTATTTGCAGTGGCATAATCAAATTCAGCACGGTATAAATTGCAGTTATCAAAAGTGACTGCTGTCAAATCTGCCTGCATAAAATCTACAGCGATTAAACTACAATTTAAAAAATGGGTGTTTTTCATTTTCAACGCGTAAAATTTTGAAAAATCTAAAACACAATTTTTGAAATGTATTTCAAAAATAAGTTTGTCGCACATCGCAAAATTGACATCTATAATTTGACAACCATTAAAATGTACGGTTCTAAAAGCAACATGATTGATTTTGGTACCATTAAAATTACAGTTATTAAAAGTACAATCGATAAAGGTTACGGCTGTAAAACTGCAAACTGTAAAATCGCAATTAGTGAACACACAAGCCTCAAATTCTTTAAAGTTTAATTCTTCCTCGGCAAACCGTTGTTGGTTATAAGTAATATCGAGAAAATATTGAGGCATATTTTTTTTTTTTGTAAAAGTAGCAAATAGCAAATGTTTTTTCCCTCTTTATTTTTGAAAAAAATAAGAATAGACTTTTTGCATCTTGTTGTAGTAACGACACTATTATAGCAATTTTGTATTAAACGAATTGGGTGTTCGAAAATAAATTTTAAGCTACTTACTGGGTAAAAAAAAACGTCCCTTACGAGACGTTTTTAATAATTTGAATAAGCTTGCTAAATTATTTACCAGCTTGTTTTTTCATTTCTTTTTCAATCATATCGTAGAATTGATCAATTTTTGGTAATACTACGATACGTGTTCTACGGTTACGGGCTCTATTTTCAGCAGAGTCATTTGAAACCAAAGGTACGTAAGAACTTCTACCTGCAGCAACTAATTGCTCTGGTTTAACCCCTAATTGATTTGTTAAAACACGGATGATTGATGTAGAACGTTTTACACTTAAATCCCAGTTGTCAATCAAAATACCGTTTCCAATATAAGGAACGTTATCTGTATGTCCTTCCACCATGCATTCAAAGTCTGGTTTATCGTTTACTACTTTAGCTACTTTGGCTAATACTCCTTTAGCTCTATCAGTTACTTCATAGCTGCCGCTTTTGAATAATAACTTATCAGCAATTGAGATATAAACCACTCCTTTTTCAACATTGATTTCGATGTCTGGATCAGAGATTCCAACCGAACTTTTCAAGCTAGACACCAATGCAATAGTAACGCTATCTTTTCTAGTTAAAGCATCTTGTAATCTTGTGATTTTTAAATCTTTCTCTTTTAAGCTTTCTAACGATTTTTCTAAGTTTTCAGCTCCTTTTGAAGTTAACATTGTTAAGTTCTTAGAAGTGGTAATCAAAGTTTCGTTGTGCTCTTTTAAACCTGCAACTGATGCTGCAAGACCTGCTTTTTCTTCAAGACAAGTGTTTAATTTTACGGTACAAGTATTTAATAAATCTTGTGTTTCTTTGTTACGAGCTTCTAATTCTTGATATTTCTTTTTTGACACACAAGAGGCCAAAAGAGTTAGTACTGATAATGCTACTACGATTTTTTTCATAAATTCATTAATTAGGTTTGGGTTACAAATTTAGTTTTTAATGTTTAAAATTGACTTATAAAATACTGTTAAAATTAGTTAACAAATACCTTGCCATTGTTAAGGTAGTACTGATAAACAATGGATTTTACTTTGTAGTAGTGAGGTGTTTGAAAACGACTTCTTTTTTTGTAATTACTTGAAAATGAAAGATAAAAACTAAAGTGGGCTTTTAAAATGGCCCAGCAATGTGTGCTTTTTCCTTGTGAAATAAATTTTAATCCAGCGATTCCATCAAGTATTAATCGGGTGAATAAAATAGGTAATAGACTTTTTTTGGGTAAGTTTTTTACTAACATGAATAATGAATTCCTAAAATTGAGATAGGTTTTTTTAGGGTTTGATTGGTCCAAAGTAGCACCACCTACATGATAAACAGTGGTGTTTGGATTGTATTTTATGGTGTGTTGGTGATTAATAACACGCCAACACAAATCGATTTCTTCTTGATGCGCAAAAAAATCATCATCAAAACCTTTTAACTCATGATAAACAGAAGAACGGATAAAAAAACAAGCTCCAGATGCCCAAAAAATGGAGGTTTCATCATCGTATTGCCCTTTATCTTCTTCGATAGTTTCAAAAATACGTCCACGACAATAAGGATAACCATATTTGTCTATAAAACCACCTCCAGCACCCGCATATTCAAATTTTTTTTTGTTTTTATAATCCAAAATTTTAGGCTGTACAATCGCAGTTTGAGGTTCATTGTTGAAATTGGAGATAATGGGTTGTAACCAATTTTCGGTAACTTCAATATCCGAATTGACCAAGGCATATATATCTGCTTGAATGTGTTGTAAGGCTTCATTGTATCCACGTGCAAAACCATAATTATGCTGGTTTACGACAATATGAACATCAGGAAAATTTGCTTTCAAAAAAGATACGGAATCATCCGTAGAGGCATTGTCGGCTACGTAAATTGTAGCTTCGGGGGAATAGTGTACAACAGAGGGTAAAAATTTTTTTAATAATTCAACGCCATTCCAATTGAGTATTACGACTGCTATTTTCATTTATAACTATTGTATGAGGGAATTTCAGGTAAAAAATCATATTTTTCATTGACATAATCCATGCGACAAAAATAATGATTCAAACCATTGGTTACCATTAAAAAATGGGCATTTAGAGTGAGATTGTATCGCGCTATTTGATCAAAAACAGTTTGCGAAATCTTAATTTCGGGCGCTTTGCATTCGACCAATATTTGAATGGAACCGTCGGAGTTATAAACCACTACATCATAACGTTTTGTTAAGCCGTTCACTTTCAGTAGTTTTTCAACGTTAATGAGTGATTTGGGGATTTGTTTTTCTTCTAATAAATACCGTACCACATGTTGTCGAACCCACTCTTCGGGAGTGAGAATGATAAATTTTTTCCTGATTTCATCAAATATAGCCACTTTATTTTCGCTATTTTTGAATCGAAAAGAATAAGGTGGGAAATTAAGCTTTTGCATGGAGCAAAAATAGTTATTTAGTTTATAGTTTTGCTACTCAACAAGAAACTCTAATGAATAAAAAATGTTAAACACAATTTTCGCTGAGTTTACACAAAGTAAGAAAGTCATCGATGTAAATAACATTAAAATAGAATTCTTATTTGGTAAAATTTGATAAATAATGGCATAGCGTTTTTTGTGTAAATTTGTTTAAAAAGAATTCAATTGGTGTAAGATTTCCAAAACCTAAAACCTGAAAAAAATCATGGACGACGTAGTAAAAATTGTAAACGACATAAAGGCTGGTCAAATCAAACCTATTTATTTTTTGATGGGAGAAGAACCATATTATATAGATAAATTGTCTGATTTTATAGAAGATACCGTTTTGTCTGAAGATGAAAAAGGGTTTAATCAGACGGTTTTATATGGACGCGATGTTACAATTGATGATATTATTTCAACTGCCAAACGTTATCCGATGATGGCAGACAGACAAGTTGTAATCGTAAAAGAAGCACAGGAATTAAGTAGAACAATTGATAAGTTAGAATCGTATGCCGAAAATCCTATGCCTACAACAGTTTTAGTTTTTGCATACAAATACAAAACACTGGATAAGAGAAAAAAAATTACCAAAACCTTAGCCAAAAATGGTTTGGTGTATGAGAGTAAAAAATTATACGAAAATCAAGTAGGGGATTGGATAAAAAGAGTATTATCTGGGAAAAAATATGCTATTGAGCCTAAGGCAGCCGCCATGTTAGTTGAGTTTTTAGGAACTGATTTGAGTAAGATTAATAATGAATTGGAAAAATTGCAGGTGATTTTACCCAAAGGAAGCACGATTACAGCAAGTGCAATCGAAGAAAATATTGGGTTTAGCAAGGACTTTAATGTATTTGAATTACGAAAAGCCATTGGTGAACGCAATCAATTAAAGGCCTATAAAATTGCCGAATACTTTGCACACAATCCCAAAGACAATCCGTTGGTAATGACAACAGGTTTGATTTTTGGTTTTTTTGTGCAATTATTAAAATACCACGGAGCTAAAGATAAAAATCCATCAAAAATTGCAGGATTGATAGGGGTGAATCCTTATTTCATGAAAGAATATGAAGTTGCCATCAAAAACTACCCCATGCGTAAAGTAAGTCAAATAGTTGCGGCTTTACGCGAAATTGATGTAAAAAGCAAAGGAGTAGGAGCAAATGCACTTTCTAATGGAGATTTATTAAAAGAAATGCTATACAAGATTTTTAATTAGCCTTAATTTTTAACGATATTTGCCTTTTAAAAAAATACCACATTTTATGGGAATGAATAAAAATACAATATTGGGCTGGGCTACATTTATAATGTTATTGATGGGGTTTCTGTTAATAGGATTGGGAGCTTTTCGATATGATGATGTTGCTGGCTGGGGTTTTGCTGCTGTTGGCGTAGGGTTCTTAGCGATATCTTGGGTGTTTAATTCTTTGAAAGGAAGGCTTTAAAGTCAAATTTCACTTTTTAAAACTTCAATACCAACGAATAAAATTAAATAATCACATAACAATAAATAAAAATGTCAGACGATAAGAAAGTAATATTCTCAATGTCCAAGTTGAGTAAAACCTATCAAGGTGCGGATAAACCAGTACTTAAAAACATTTATTTGAGCTTTTTCTATGGTGCTAAAATTGGTATTTTAGGATTGAATGGTTCAGGTAAATCGTCATTATTAAAAATCATTGCGGGAGTTGATAAAAATTACCAAGGGGATGTGGTGTTTGCACCAGGATATACTGTTGGGTATTTAGAGCAAGAACCAATTCTTGATGATAGCAAAACCGTAATTGAGGTTGTTAGAGAAGGAGTTGCTGAAACGATGGCAGTTTTAGAAGAATACAATAAAATAAATGATTTGTTCGGACTTCCAGAGAATTATGAAGACCCAGATAAAATGGACAAATTGATGGATCGTCAAGCGGCTTTACAAGATAAGATTGATGCTTTAGGCGCTTGGGAAATTGATACAAAGTTGGAAATTGCTATGGATGCATTGCGTACCCCTGATGGTGATACACCAATCAAGAATCTTTCAGGAGGAGAGCGTCGTCGTGTAGCCTTATGCCGATTGTTGCTAAAACAACCTGATGTATTATTATTAGACGAGCCTACCAACCACTTAGATGCCGAGTCAGTATTGTGGTTAGAGCAACATTTAGCACAATATGCAGGAACCGTAATTGCTGTAACACACGACCGTTATTTCTTAGATAATGTAGCAGGGTGGATTTTAGAATTGGATAGAGGGGAAGGTATTCCGTGGAAAGGAAATTATTCTTCTTGGTTGGATCAAAAGTCAAATCGTATGGCGCAGGAAGAAAAAGTAGCTTCTAAACGTAGAAAAAACTTAGAACGCGAGTTGGAGTGGGTACGTCAAGGTGCCAAAGGCCGTCAAACAAAGCAAAAAGCGCGTTTGCAGAATTATGATAAATTATTAAATGAAGACCAAAAAGAATTGGATGAAAAATTAGAAATTTACATTCCAAACGGTCCTCGTTTGGGAACGAATGTGATTGAAGCCAAAGGTGTTTCGAAAGCATTTGGTGATAAATTGCTGTATGATAATTTGAATTTCACCTTGCCACAGGCAGGAATTGTTGGGATTATCGGGCCAAATGGTGCTGGTAAATCAACAATTTTCAGAATGATAATGGGGGAAGAGCAAACTGATAAAGGAGAGTTCACAGTAGGAGATACGGTAAAAATCGCTTATGTTGACCAATCACACTCTAATATTGACCCTAATAAATCTATTTGGGAAAATTTTTGTGATGGACAAGAATTAATCATGATGGGAGGTCGTCAAGTGAATTCTAGAGCTTATTTGAGTCGTTTCAATTTTGGAGGTAGTGACCAAAATAAAAAAGTAGCTACTCTTTCCGGTGGGGAACGCAACCGTTTGCATCTTGCAATGACTTTAAAAGAAGAAGGAAATGTATTGTTGTTGGATGAGCCTACTAATGATTTGGATGTAAATACACTACGTGCATTGGAAGAAGGATTAGAGAAATTTGCTGGTTGTGCAGTGGTTATTTCACACGATCGTTGGTTCTTGGACCGAATCTGTACACATATTTTAGCATTTGAAGGTGATTCCGAAGTGTATTATTTTGAAGGAGGGTTTTCGGAATATGAAGAAAACAAGAAGAAACGTTTAGGTGGTGATTTGACTCCAAAACGCTTGAAATATAAAAAATTAATAAGAGGTTAAAATAATGATTGAGGTTTAAAAAAGAGTTGTCCCGATGGGCTATACAGCTTCAAACGTTTAAACCTAATAAATAAAATGAGCTTGATAGATGCATCAGGCTCATTTTTTTTATTAAATTTAATCGGGTACTATTATTGACTATTGAATATCCATAAAAAGTCCTGCTGTATAAGTAGGTGCTGCAAAAGTTATTTTCCCAGTTAAAACATGTGTGTAGTTTACCATAACCCCCAATTTAGGGGTGACATAATAGGCAAGTTCCCCTCCTAAATTGGTAAATTCAACATTGTTAGCAAAAACACCTTGTCCTGTACCAGTAAGATTCCCATTGTTTAAAGAACTTACATTACTAAATTTTAGGGCTACAAAAAATGCATTATTAAATTTTGTTCCTATTTCAGCGCCGTAATGCAATTCATCTGAAAAACCATTAGTCCTATTGTTAAAGCCTGAATATATTTTACCATAGCTATTTTGGTTTTTAATTTTGAAAGGAAATCCCAAGTCTATAAGTAACAATTGATTGAATTCACCGTCTCCGGTTTGTAAACTGCCATCAGCTCCCCCTTCTTTTTTTCCAGTAGGCAATCCTAATTTCACAGTGGTAGATAGAGCCAAATAATCGTTTTTTATTACACCTAAACGCGCACCTAATTCAATATCACCTATTGAATTTACTGCTTCTCCAGGCACTAATATAGCACCAGATGTCTTTGAAACTTGTTCGTTTTGATACACCCTAGTAAAAAGTGGTAAGTAGGCGATTAAGTCTAGTTTGTTGCCTATTCCATGTTCCGCATAAACACTTGCTACAAAGTTTCCTCTTGTTGCATTCGGGTCTTTTTTTCGGGTACTGGTAAAATGTTCGTCAGCAACTAAATAACTAGCTGATACTTTGTAATATCCATTCCCTTTTCCTTTATTCCATTGGGCAAAAGCGAATTGACTGAATAGCAAAACCAGCAGTGAAAATTTTAATAATGAATTTTTCATCGTTTTTTATTTGTTTTTGATTTGAGCTTCTCCAACCTTAATATTAAACGGGTCACACCAATGTGTTAAATATCCAAAATCATTGATGCTGACTCCAGCAATATCCAATGTAAATGCACCAGTATAAATCACGCCATCAGCATCACCTGCGGCATCTATTTTAAGAGCCCCATTTCTTGAATTTGGATTATTGGTTAAATACATTGCAAATCCAGGTAAGGCTCTGTCGGCAACATAATTCGTTGCAAATGAGATGCGAATTCCTCCTGTAATTTCAGTTATTTCAAAATCTCCCGCTGATTTGTAGGAACTCGTATTAGTTAATTTACCAATCTTAACAACACCATTTGAAGGAGGTGTAGAGGTATTGATTACCGTAATTGGAGTAGAATTACTTACTGTTTTTCCTTCATAAATCGATGATACAGTAACTTTAGTGGTTCCCTCACTTACAGCAGTAATTTTTTTTAGTTGATTATCAACCGAAACAATCGAAGAATTTTCAGATTCTAGGGTAAAATCGACAGTTTGTTTAATTCCAAGATTATCAAAAAAGAAGGCATCTAATACGACAGATTCCCCCATTTTAAAATTTGAAAAAGAATTATTGATTCGAATACTTTCAGGTATTTTGTCATCTACAATATCCTCACCCACACAGGAACTCAAACAAAAAACAAAATTTAATAACAGGATGAAATGAAATGGTCTCATTTGATGTATTTTTTGGTTATACATTTAATCAGACGGTGTTTCAAAATAATCCTGACAAATTATTGATGTAAAGGGTGTTTAAAGTATGAATGAAGTAGTTTTTTTGTAACTAATTTTTTTTGTTAATGAAAAAAAAGTAGTCATTCTAAAAACTTGGCTTTCAATTCAGGTGTCGGAATCATGCAATGTTCCTTTTTTCCATACCATTTGTAGCGATTTTGAGCTACATAATCATAAATGTAATTGGTAAAGGAGGTAGGTAAGAATTTAAAAAGACTTACCCAACTAATTATCCCATCTAAATGTTTTGCAATATGAAAAGCAGCTTCGGACTTGTAGTAATACGCTTTTCCGGGGTCGTAGAAAATAATGCTATCCGTTTTTTGATTGTCAATTCCAAGGTATAGAAGGATTTTTTGTCCCAAATCTGATTGCAAAGCGACAAACCTAAAAATATCTTTTTGGTCATGTTTAATGATAAATTGTACTGAAGCATTGCAAAGATTGCAAACTCCGTCAAAGAGGATTATTTTTTTATTTGGGGGTAGGTTTTGCATTTTTATAGTGATTGTGAGAAATCATTTTGTTCTACTTATTCTTCACCGCCTCCACTAATTCTAATTCGTCCAGACTTACTTTGGAGGTAAATAAACCGTAATTTACAGTAGCTTTATTTTTTTCAATTTGATCAATACTTCCCACAGCTTTGCCGTCAATCATTCGTACACGATCACCTAACTTCAAGACATATTTGGGTTTTTCAATAACAGGTTTTAGTTTCTTTTCCTTTTTTTCTTTTCTAATTTCTTCAACTTGTACTTCAACCTCTTTGATGATTTCTTTTTTCTTTTCAATCAATGCTTTGGTTTCTTTTGGAGTAGCTTTTTTTCTTTTGGAATTTTCAATTTCGATGATTTTCAAAAATTCTCCAATAAGGACTTTTTTGTTTTTGTTATTAAAATATTTTTCAGCAATATCTTCAATCTTTTGGCCAATATAAATGGTTTTTTGATTGCTATCAAATAATTCTTGGTAACTCTCTAACTTTTGTTTGATTTTGACATTGATGGTCTCCATCTTTTTCCCTTCTTCTCGTGCTTTGCTTTCTTCTTCTTTTAAAGTTTGGGATGTTTTTTCTAGTTTAGAACGCTCTTTTTGGAGTGTAGCAATTGTTTTGTCAAAACGAACTTTTCCCACTTCAATTTTCTTTTTGGCACGATTAATTAAACTAAACGGAATACCATTTTTTAAAGCAACTTCAAAGGTAAACGAACTACCCGCTTGACCTAAAACCAATTTATACATAGGCTCTAATGATTTTTCGTCAAAAAGCATGTTAGCATTGGTCGCATAGGGTAGCTCATTGGCTAAGATTTTCAAATTGGTATAATGTGTGGTAATGATTCCAAATGCTTCTCGATGGTAAAATTCTTCTAAGAAAATTTCGGCCAATGCACCTCCCAATTCAGGGTCAGAACCTGTTCCGAATTCATCAATGAGGAACATGGTTTTGTGGTTGCATTTTTTTAAAAAATAGTTCATGTTTTTCAAACGATAACTATAAGTACTTAGATGATTTTCAATAGATTGATTGTCGCCAATATCAGTTAGAATTCGGTCAAAAAGAAAGGTTTCAGAGCGCTCATGTACCGGAATCAACATACCTGATTGAAGCATCAATTGAAGCAGTCCAACTGTTTTTAACGAAATAGTTTTTCCACCAGCATTTGGTCCTGAAATAACGATGATTCGGTTCTCTTGATGCAGTTCGATGGTTTGTGGATAGGTGATTTCCTTTTTTTGTTTGTTCGTTAAGTATAAGATAGGGTGGTAAGCTTCTCTAAAAAACAATCTTCTATTGTCACTAATCGTTGGCAATATTCCGTTAATTTTTTCAGCATATTTAGCTTTAGCTGCTATAACATCAATGTCACTTAAAAAATCTTGGTATTGTTGTAATAAGGATACAAACGGACGAATTCCGTTGGTCAATTTTTTTAAAATACGAGTAATTTCTTCCTTCTCTTCGTATTCTAAATTGCTCAATTCACGAGAGTAACGCAACGTAGCTTCGGGTTCGATGTAAGCGATGCTTCCCGTTTTGGAACTTCCTAAAATAGTTCCTCTTACTTTTCGGCGGTACATAGCCAGTACAGCTAAAACACGACGGTTTTGAACAATACTTTCTTTAATATCATCCAAATACCCCAAACCATTATATTGTGTCAAAGCGACTCCAAAACTTTGGTTAACTTTGCCTCGAACAGTATTCATACTTCGACGAATTTCAACTAAAGCAGGTGAAGCATTGTCTTTAATTTCTCCATATTTATCCACCACCGCATCAATTTGGGTGATAATATCTTTGGTTAATTGTACTTCTGAAGCTCTTTTATTTATGGTAGGGTAGTACTCGTCAAATTTTCGTAAAAAATTCAACAAGAAGTTGACCGTTGCCGATAAATTAGCAATTTTTCTAAAACTTCCTACTTCTAGAAAACTATCTTCGATGGCAAGAAACTTTATTTCATGTGTGATGGCATCAAAACCGTGGTTTGGAATTGCATTGTTATTTTGAAATGAAGAGACATATTCTGAAGTTTGCCACAAAGCATTCATTAAAGTTTCACGGTCCTTAAATGGAGTGATTTCTAATGCTTTTTGTTTGCCAATATCGGTATTACAAATATCCGAAATGGTTTCGAGTATGGTAGGAAATTGTAAGTCTTGTAATGTTTTATCGGTGATAGATATCATTAGTCGTAAAAGATTCTTTTTTATGCAAAAATAGGCAATCATAAAGATTATTACATAGCCTGATACTAAGTTTTGTAAAGTTTTAGTCGCTGTACCATGTTACTATCATGACTTACTTAGTTGGAGTTGTTTATCTTTGCAATCAAATTTATACTTATGGCATTCCATTTACCACAAGATTGGCGCGAAAAACTCGCTGATGAAATACAAAAACCGTATTTCAAAGCATTGGAATTGGCAGTTAGTCAAGAATACCAACAAGGGATTTGTTTTCCACCCCAAGACTTGATTTTTTCTTCTTTAACTCATTGTTCATTTGATGCTGTCAAAGTGGTTATTATAGGTCAAGACCCGTATCACGGACAAGGGGAGGCCAACGGTTTGAGTTTTTCAGTAAATGATACTGTCAAAATCCCCCCGTCATTGCGTAATATTTTCAGAGAATTGTGTGATGATTTGGATTCTATTTTTATGCCTACAACGGGAAATTTGATTCATTGGGCGCAACAAGGTGTTTTGCTTTTGAATGCGAGTTTGACAGTACGGAAAGACAGTCCTAATAGTCATAAGCATTTGAAATGGAATGTTTTTACTGATGCAATTATTGAAAAAATATCCCAAGAAAAAGAGCATGTGGTATTTTTACTTTGGGGTGGATTTGCTCAAAAAAAAGGAAGTAAAATTAATCGAGAGAAACATTTGGTACTCACCTCAGGCCACCCTTCTCCTATGAGTGCCAACCAAGGAAAGTGGTTTGGGAACAAACATTTTAGTATGACTAACGAATATTTGAAAAAAAATAATTGTACCCCAATTAAATGGTTATAGATCAAAAGGTGTCCAATTGATTTGCTATTAAAGCTTTAGACGATGTTATACAGTTCTATGAACTCAGCATGTTTTATTGGGCAAAAATATTTTGTAAAATGTGTCTTTGAAAATTAAATAAATAAAATATATTTGCACCTCTCGGGATGTAGCGCAGCCTGGTAGCGTACTAGCATGGGGTGCTAGGGGTCGCTGGTTCGAATCCAGTCATCCCGACTTTTTTTAAATTAATTTATTCATATACTGGATAAAAATAAATTTCTTCACGATATCCTTTTTGTTGATTCGTTCGTATTTCTTTTATACAAGTTCCTTTTTCGTCTTTGAGTTCGCATGTAATCAAGAGTTCTTCAATATCGTTTTCATTACGGTCTTTAGTAATAATTTTAGTTAATTTGGTATCGTTATAATAAAAATGTAAGGTGTTTAAAGGGGGATAATAATCTACAATTTTAGCAATAGTCCCATTTTTATTGTAATGGTAAATGGCCTCTGTTTTTTTGTGACGCTTTTGTGTATAACAACTAATGCGTTCACGTTGTTTGAATTTCCATCTTGTTTTACAATAATATGGTTCTTCGTTTGGGTAAATTTCGACTACAAACCATAACTTTTTTTTAGTTTCCTGAATAAGGTCTCCAGAAGCAGAAAGTGTTTTGGAGTATCTGATCCGACCATTTTTAGTAAAAAAGAATTCTTTTCTATATTGCAATTCTTTATGATTGTCATTTATGAAATATTTCTCTTCTGTAGCTGATGTTACACCTGAGGGTAATTGTCGTATAGCACTATATTTTTTTGTAGCACAAGAAAGTGTCACAAAGGTGGCTATAATAAGGAGTAGCAATTTCATAACAATTAGATAACTAATACTAAGGTACTTCTTTCTTATTCGATTTACTACAAAAAGTGTTGATTTTTAATCAGTTGGAGTGTTTTTCAGTTGTTAAATAAGTAAAACTTATTATTGTATAAAAATATATAATTGAAATTGATAAATGAGTTAGAGAGAGAACCACTATTTTTGCCACAGAAATTAATTAAAAAATTAAATTATTATGTCTTTAGTAGGAAAAAAATTCCCAAGTATTGCCGTTGATGCCATTTCTGAAATGGGTGACAATTTAAAAATCAACATCTTTGAAGAAGCTACAAAAAACAACAAAAAAGTACTTTTGTTTTGGTATCCAAAAGATTTCACTTTTGTATGTCCAACAGAATTACACGCTTTTCAAGCTGCTTTGCCAGAATTTGAAAAAAGAAATACTATCGTAATTGGTGCTTCTTGTGATACTAATGAAGTACATTTTGCTTGGTTGAACACAGCTAAAAACAATGGTGGTATTGAAGGAGTTACATACCCAATCTTAGCCGATACTAACCGTAACTTATCTTCAATTTTAGGAATTTTAGATATCGAATCTTCTGAATACAATGAAGAAACAGATTCTTTAATCATTGAGGGGTCAAATGTAACTTACAGAGCTACTTATTTAGTTGATGAAACAGGAAAAATTTTCCACGAAAGTGTAAACGATATGCCATTAGGACGTAACGTAAACGAGTACTTACGTATGATTGATGCATACACACACGTACAACAAAAAGGGGAGGTATGTCCTGCAAACTGGGAAGCTGGTAAAGAAGCAATGAGTGCTGATAGAATCAGTACTGCGGCTTACTTGAGTGCTAACTAATTACTAGAAGATTCTAAAATTTAAAGGTACTAAGGTTCTAAGTTTAATATATCTAAAAAGCTTGTAACCTTAGTACCTCAGAATCTTAGCAACTTACAACCTTAAAAAGAAAACTATGTTAATAGAATTAAACGAAGATACATTGGCAAACTTGGTTGCCGAAAACAATAAAGTAGTGGTTCAATTTTCAGCTTCATGGTGTGGAAATTGCCGAATCATGAAACCAAAATTTAAAAAACTAGCTACTGAGAATGAAAATATCACTTTTGCGTTTGTAGATGCTGAAAATTTTCCAGAATCCAGAAAATTAGCTAATGTAAGTAACTTGCCTACTTTTGCTACGTTCGTGGATGGTAAATTAGTAAACGAAACCCAAACGAATAAACAAGAAGTTCTTATTGAATTAGTTAAAGAAATAGCTTAGTAGTTGAATTGTTTGATCGATTAAACGGTTAAACAAATAACCAAATTAAACAATTTAAAACATGAAACTACCAATAATAAAACATCTTACTCAGTTTATTGAAGAAAATGACCAAGATTACATTATAGAAACCATTGAAGTCTTAGAAGCGATGACTGAAATTAGTTCGCTAAAAGAAGAGGAGTTAGATGTGATTGGAGAGTTGATTTCAAATATGTATGGAGCCCTAGAAGTACATAAATTAATCAAAAACGGAACAGATAAAAAAGAAGCTTTAAACGCATTTATGAAACGCGTAATGAGTTCTATAGACAAATAAAATAAGTCAGGTACTTGATTTTTTCAAAGCAACGCATACTACTTTTAGGTGCGTTTTTTTGTTTTTAAAACTAAAATCTTAAATAATTTTCATACTTTTGAACCTCAATAAAAACAAAAAATATGGCTTCGATTACATTAAAAGGAAATGCAATAAACACTAATGGTGAATTACCTAAAGTAGGTTCAAAATTAGCAGATTTTAAATTAATTCAATCAGACCTTTCGGTTGCAACATTAAGCAATTTCGCAGGTAAAAAATTAGTATTGAATATATTCCCAAGTATCGACACTGGGACTTGCGCAGCTTCAGTTAGAAAATTTAACGAAAAAGCAGCTCAGTTAGAAAACACAGTGGTGTTGTGTATTTCAAGAGATTTGCCATTTGCTCAACAACGTTTTTGTGGTGCAGAAGGTATCGCTAACGTGGTGAACTTATCTGATTTTCAAGAAGGTAGTTTTGGAAAAAACAATGGTTTATTGATTGTTGACGGACCATTGGCTGGTTTACTTTCAAGAGTACTTATTGTTGTAGATGCTGATGGTACAATTCTGCATACAGAGCAAGTAGCTGAAATCGTTGATGAGCCTAATTATGATGCTGCATTAGCAGTACTTTAATCTGATTTTAATGGCATTTCAAAAAGACAATACTTTTGTTACCGGAAGATTAAAAAGTGTCACGTATGCTTTTAAAGGAGCTGTAAAATTAATCACGACTGAACATAGTGTGATGGTACAGTTTTCAATAGGTTTGCTATTGACTGGTGCAGGTTTTTATTTTGGAATTACTTCTACCCAATGGCTTTTTCAAACATTAGCCATTGGATTAGTGTTAAGTATCGAAGGTTTGAATACAGCAGTTGAAAAAATTGCAGACTTCATTCATCCGGATTATCATGAAAGAATTGGCTTTATTAAGGACATTGCAGCAGGCTCTGTCTTCTTTGCGGCTATTACAGCAATAATTATTGGTTTAATCATCTATCTACCCCTATTTTTATAGCAAATAGTACCTTCCCTAATGGCGAAATCAAAAAAAGAAACTTCAGACAAGACGACAAAATCCGAAACTAAAGTATTAAAATCATGGAAAATAACCAGACAGCACAAAATTGTATTGGGCTGTCTTTTGGTTTTATTTTCCATTGCTTTGTTAGTGGCTTTTATTTCCTTTTATATTTATGGACAAGAAGATCAAAGTGCTGTTTATGAGTTGAGCAATCGAACCGAAAAGGTGCAAAATTGGTTGGGAAAATTTGGAGCCTACCTTGCCGATTTAATAGTTTACAAAGGATTTGGATTGGCGTCTTTTTTATTTGTGCGTCTTTTTTTCTTAACAGGTGCTTATTTAATCATAGGATTGCCCGCTTATAAATTAAAACGAGTTTGGTTTTGGGATTTATTTGCATTAATTATTGTTTCCATATTATTAAGCTTTTTTGCAACTTCGTTACCAGAATTAGGAGGAGTAGTGGGGTATGAATTGAATTTGTTTTTACAAGATTATATTGGTAAAACAGGTACCTTGCTTGTATTGATTTTTGGTATTGTGATTTATGCCATTTTTAAAATGAAATTGTCACCTGAAAAAATTCTTTCTTACTTTGAAAATTCAGCTAAAGATTTGAATGATAAAAAAGAAGCAGCATTTACTTCGAGTGATAATAGTACTTATAATTTAGAGGAATTTGCAGTTTCTGAGCAAGAAGATGAGCCAGAAATGGTTCTAACAACTAGGCCCTCACAATTTGAAATTAAAAAAGAAGATTTAAAACCTACTATTCAACATGCTTCTGAAATTAATTTAGATCCAGTAGCACCTCCACCTTATAAAAAACCAGAAGATCAAGTTGTAGGTTCTGAATCTTTTGTCATAGAATCAGCACCTGAAGAGGATATCATTGAAGAAAATTTGGCTTCTAAATTAGTATCTGATTTTGGTTTGTTTGATCCTACATTGGATTTATCTAATTATAAATTCCCAACATTAGATTTATTAAAAGAATATGCTACAGGTGGGATTACAATCAATCAAGAAGAATTAGAAGAAAATAAAAATAAAATTGTAGATACTCTTAGAAACTACAAAATTGAAATTGCTCAAATTAAGGCTACAGTAGGACCATCGGTTACCTTATATGAAATTGTTCCTGAAGCAGGAATTCGTATTTCTAAAATTAAAAGTTTAGAGGATGATATTGCTTTATCTTTATCAGCTTTAGGTATCCGTATCATTGCTCCTATTCCTGGTAAGGGGACTATTGGTATCGAAGTACCTAATAAGACTCCTACAATGGTTTCTATGAAAAGTGTAATAGGTTCAGCTAAGTTTCAGGAAGCTGAAATGGAATTGCCAATTGCTCTTGGGAAAACCATTTCAAATGAAACTTTTGTAGTGGATTTGGCTAAAATGCCACACTTATTGATGGCAGGAGCTACAGGGCAAGGGAAATCGGTAGGATTAAATGCGGTATTGACGTCATTGCTGTATAAAAAACACCCTGCAGAAGTAAAATTTGTCTTAGTTGATCCTAAGAAAGTAGAATTGACACTTTTTAATAAGATTGAGAGACATTATTTGGCGATGTTGCCCGATACTGAGGATGCAATTATTACGGATAATGCCAAGGTAGTCAACACACTCAATTCCCTTTGTGTGGAGATGGACAATCGTTACTCTTTGTTGAAAGATGCAATGGTTCGAAACATCAAGGAATACAACGAGAAATTTAAGTCTAGAAAATTAAATCCCGAAAACGGGCACCGATTTTTACCTTATATCATTTTGGTTGTCGATGAGTTTGCTGATTTGATTATGACTGCTGGCAAAGAGGTGGAAATCCCCATTGCACGATTGGCTCAGTTGGCGCGTGCCATCGGTATTCATTTGATTATTGCTACACAAAGACCTTCTGTAAATGTAATTACGGGGTTAATCAAAGCCAACTTCCCAGCTCGTATTGCTTTTAGAGTTACCTCAAAAATTGATTCGAGAACCATTTTGGACGCTCAAGGAGCTGACCAGTTGATTGGTCGTGGAGATTTATTATATACGAACGGAAATGATGTGGTACGTGTACAATGTGCCTTTATTGATACTCCTGAAGTAGAAAAAATAACTGATTTTATAGGTTCTCAAAAAGCGTATGCAACGGCTTATTTGCTTCCAGAATTTATTGGAGAAGAAACTGGCATCAATCTTGATGTGGATATCTCTGATAGAGATACTCTGTTTAGAGAAGCGGCCGAAGTGATTGTAAGTGCACAACAAGGTTCTGCTTCCTTGTTACAGAGAAAATTGAAACTAGGATACAACCGAGCGGGTCGTTTGATTGACCAACTTGAGGCAGCAGGCATCGTAGGTCCTTTTGAAGGAAGTAAGGCGCGTTCTGTAAATTTCCAAGATTTGACCTCTCTTGAGCACTTTTTAAACAATGAACAAAATAGTTAAAACCATGCAATTCAAGATTAAAAAAACAAAAAGCAATTCTATTACTATTATGACGAATAAATTTTTATCCATACTTTTTGCCCTTTTTATAAGTTTTTCAATTCAAGCTCAAGACAAACGAGCAAAAGCTTTGTTAGACCAAGTAACCGCAAAGGTTAAAAGTTACCATAATATCACTATCGATTTTAGATACTGTTTGACCAATTCGAAAGAAAATATTAATCAAGATAGTAAAGGGAATGTAACCATGAAAGGAAATCAATATGTGTTGAATTTCATGGGAATCACTAAAATTTTTGACGGTAAGAAAACCTATACCATTGTACCTGAAGATGAAGAAGTTACAATTTCTAGCTTTAATGAAAAAGATGAAAATGCGATTACACCATCTAAAATGTTGACGTTTTTTAATAGCGGTTATCGTTATACAATGGATATTGTTCAAGATGTTAGAGGAAGAAAAATTCAATACATCAAATTAGTTCCAACTAATACGAAAGACCAACGTAAAGAAATTTTACTAGGGATTGATGTGAATACCAAACACATTTATAACCTTATTGAAATAGGTAAAAAAGGAACAAAAACGACATTAACCGTTAATTCTTTTAAAACCAACCAACCATTGTCAAAAAATCAATTTACCTTTGCCGAAAGTAAATATCCAAATTACTACATCAACAAATTAGATTAAATAGGGTAGGTGAAAATACTTGACAGATACTTATTAAAAACCTTTTTGATTACATTTACTACGGTATTTGTAATCTTATTTTTCATATTTATATTACAAACCATTTGGCTCTTTATAGCAGAGTTGGCAGGAAAGGACTTAGATACTCCTATGATTCTTAAATTCTTGTTGTTTTCTATGCCAAGAATTGTTCCTTTGGTGCTTCCGTTGTCTATCTTATTGGCATCGATAATGACTTTTGGAAATCTAGCCGAAAATTATGAATTTGCTGCGATGAAGTCTTCTGGAATTTCATTGCAACGAGCTTTAGTGCCGTTAACCATATTTATAACGGTATTGAGCATTGTGGCTTTTTTGTTTGCCAACAACGTAATTCCGTATGCGGAGTATAAATTCATCAACTTTAGAAAAAATATTGCCCAAGTCAAACCTGCCTTAGCCATTACCGAAGGGCAGTTTAGCGATGTGGGGGTTTATAACATTAAGGTAAATAAAAAATCTGGAGAAAACGGCAACATTCTTACTGGAGTTACCATTCATAAAAAATCGATGATAGGGGATGGGAGTAAGATTGTTATCAAAGCCAATAATGGAGAACTTATTAGTAATGAGCAATCGAGCATTCTGAAATTGGTCTTAAATAACGGTAATTATTACGAAGATATCATTCCGAAAAAATTTGAAGACAGAGAAAAATTGCCTTTTGCTAAAAGTTCCTTCAAAAAATACACCATTAATATTGATTTGTCTCAGCTAAATAAAGTGGAGATGGACGAAGAACAAGTTTCGAATACGAACACGATGTTGAATGTAAATGAACTCACCTACACCCTAGATTCTTTACATAAAAGTTTGGATAAAGAAGTGGTTTCTTTTGCTGAAAACATCAATAACCAAACGGGTATTACAGCACTTCATAATCCAGTTAAAATTGCTACTGACACAGTAAAGAAGTTGAAGCCAATGCCTAATGATATATTGTCACTGTTCAACAATGAAGAAAAAGCAACTATTTTAAAAGTCGCTTCGAGTAACGTAGTGAGTACGGGTTACAATATTGATGCTTCCAAAGTAAATTTAGAAACCAAACAAAAAACAATCAATAGTCATTATCTAGCGTTGTACGACAAATTTGTAATTGCATTTGCTTGTTTTTTGATGTTTTTCATAGGAGCTCCATTAGGTGCTATTATTAGAAAAGGAGGTTTAGGACTGCCTATTGTCTTTGCTGTTTTTATTTTTATCACCTTTCATTTTATCAACACGTTTGGGAAAAGAATTTCTCAAGAGGACGGTTTAACTCCTTTTTTAGGAGCATGGATGTCTTCTTTTGTTTTAACTCCTGTAGCAGTTTTTCTAACTTATAGAGCGACAAATGATATAGGACTTATTAATATGGATGTCGTTACAGCACCAATTCAAAAAATCATTAAAAAACTGTTTCAAAAACAAATATAAATACCACCATGGTTTCAAGTAAAATACAATTAAACACCATAGAAGAAGCAATAGAAGACATTCGTCAAGGAAAAGTTATTATTGTTGTCGATGATGAAGACCGAGAGAACGAAGGTGATTTTTTGGCTGCTGCCGAAAAAGTAACTCCTGAGATGATTAATTTTATGGCTACTCATGGTCGTGGTTTGATTTGTACTCCTTTGACCGAAAGCCGATGCAAAGAATTAGGACTTCATGCTATGGTTACTAATAACACTGACCCGATGGAAACAGCGTTTACTGTTTCGGTGGATTTAAAAGGGCATGGTGTAACAACGGGAATTTCGGCATCAGATAGAGCCAAAACGATTTTGTCCTTGATAGATCCTAGTACAAAACCACATGATTTAGCGCGTCCTGGGCATATTTTTCCATTGATAGCAAAACAAGGTGGGGTTTTAAGACGAACAGGGCATACTGAAGCAGCAATTGATTTTGCACGTTTAGCAGGATTCCATTCCGCAGGTGTGATTGTCGAAATCATGAATGAGGACGGAAGTATGGCACGTTTGCCGCAACTTATAAAAGTGGCTAAGAAATTTGATTTAAAAATTGTCTCTATTGAGGCTCTTGTTGCTTATAGAATGCAACACGATAGTTTAATTCAGAAAAAAGAGGACTTTGATATCGAAACTCGTTTTGGAACTTTTCGTTTACGAGCGTACCAACAAACGACTAATAAACAAATCCACATCGCGCTTACTAAAGGAACTTGGAATTTAGGAGAACCTATTTTGACAAGAATTCACTCTTCGCAGGTAAATAATGATTTATTAGGAACACTTACTAATAATGTGGATCAACAATTAGATGATATGTTTAAAGTGATTAACGACCACGGAAAAGGCGCATTTATCTTTATCAATCAAGACATGCAAGCCGTAAGTTTGTTAAGCCGTTTGGTAGAATTAAAAGCGTTACAAGAGTCTGGACAAATGAAAGCTCCAAAAATTGTAATTGACAGTAAAGATTTTGGTATTGGTGCCCAAATCTTACATGATATTGACATTTCCAAAATTCGTTTAATAACCAATTCGGTACAAGGAAAGCGTGTGGGGATGATAGGATATGGGCTAGAAATAACAGAATATGTAACCTATTAAATAATGTTGGAATTTTTTAATTTATTTTTTTCAAAGCTAAAGCAAAGGAAATGAAAGGATTAAAAAATAGTTCGCAAAACAACTGAAAATTTATTGAAAATTGTTTTTGTAAATCGAAAAGTGTGCTTATATTTGCACTCGCAATCACGAAATTATAGCAACATACTGGAGAAATGGCAGAGCGGTCGAATGCGGCAGTCTTGAAAACTGTTGACTGTAACAGGTCCGGGGGTTCGAATCCCTCTTTCTCCGCCAGTATTACTACAAGTTGAATAAAAACCCTTTAAATCGTATGATTTAAAGGGTTTTTTCTATTCCCTATCTATCAAATTATTCATTAATGCGTGAACTGAAAGGGATAAAATCGGATCAAGTTCAAAAGTTGGGGATTAGGCAAAAAGATGGATCAAGTTCAAAAGTTGGGGATTAGGCAAAAAGATTGGATAATCTAAACAGGAAA
>NZ_BPLU01000013.1 GCF_019656315.1 Flavobacterium sp. UMI-01
TATTGAAACGAATTTCAATAAACTTTCGGAAACATCATATTTTATAATGCCTTACGGTGTTTTTACCAACTATTTTTGACTATTAAACCTTAATGTTATACTACAAGTCCTGTAAGTATTCAAGAGGAATAACTTATAGGACTTGTTGGGTTATGGTATTAAGGATTAGTGGACCAAATGCTGCTGTTTTTGATAAATACGCGTCGGTTGAGTTTAAGTTGGGCAACAATCAACTCTGCGATATCCTCCGATTGCATTACTTTTTCGGGGTTGCCGTCGGTAAGGTTTAAATCTTTGGCCATGTCGGTCGCTACCGTGCTAGGTGTAAGAGCAGTCACGCGAATGTTATGTTTGCGAACTTCCTGCATCAACGAATCAGTAAGTCCTAGTACGGCAAATTTAGACGCACTGTATGCGCTTGTTAAGGCATTTCCTGCTAATCCAGCTGTTGAGGAAATGTTGATGATGTCACCTGTTTTTCGTTCTATCATATTAGGTAGTACCGCACGAGTAACATAATAGGTTCCCATTAAATTGACTTGAATGATGCGTTCCCAGTCTGTGATTTCCATTTGCATGAAATTCCCAAAAGCTGCAATTCCAGCATTGTTTATTAAAATGTCAATGGTGTTAAATTCAGAAAAAGCTTTTGCAATCGCAGCATTAACTGATTCAACAGAAGCCACATCAGCCGTTAAAGCAAGTGATTTTACACCATATTGTGTTATTTCATTGGCTACTGCATCCACATCAGCTTGTGTCCGAGCTAGTAAAATTACGTTTACACCTTCTTTAGCAAGTGCCACAGCAATAGCTTTTCCGATTCCTTTTCCAGCACCTGTAATCAGCGCATTTTTATTCTGTAATACTGTCATAGTTTGATTTTTTAGTTCATCTCAAAGATAAAGGTTTGCGTTTGGGTGAGCGGGTGAAAAACTGTCAAATTAATGCTAAATTTTACATTGGATGTTTTTGGGATTCCATTTGCTAAAGTGGATGCGAATTGTTTTGAAAAAGAGGTGGAGTAGAAATTTGATAACTTTTTATAAAAATCCTATAACACAATTTTTGGGTGATGGATGCATCTTTGTATTGTAAACCAAAAGTTATGAGAAAGTCTATACCTATATTATTGTTGATGGCGGTTTTTTGTTCGTGTAAAAAAAATGAAAGCAATAAGATTGTCCATTCGGCTTCGGATACAATTACAATAGTACATCGTGAAAAAACCAAAGACATTCGGTATTTTATGAAAGAAACGAAAACTTGGTTGAAAGAAAATAAGGTAAATGAATCGGTTTTACAAATCGTGATGGATGTAAATAGAACCGACAAAAATAATTTGGCTAAAATGGATTCAATACTTGTTCCAAATAAGTTGGACGAGAAAAGAGAAATGTATTTGCCTTTTCCGTTGCAGGTTGAAGACCTGAGGGATGTTGATAAAATACTATTTTTTTCCTATCCCACACAAACCTTTGCTGCGTATGAAAACGGTCAATTGGTTTATACGGGGCCTACTAATATGGGACGAAAAAAGGATCCAACTCCTACGGGATTGTTTTTTACAAATTGGAAAGCTGAAGAAACCATCAGCACGTTTAATGATGAATGGGAGTTAAAGTGGAATTTTAATATTGAAAATAAATTAGGTGTGGGATTTCATCAATACGAATTGCCAGGCTATCCAGCGTCGCACTCTTGCTTGCGATTACAGGAAAAAGATGCGCGTTACTTGTATGATTGGGCAGAACAATGGGTGCTAGAAGATAAAGAAAATGTAAAGGCTAAAGGAACACCTGTAATTGTTTTTGGTCAATATCCTTTTGATGGAAAAAAACCGTGGTTAGTCCTGCCCAATAATCCAACGGCTTTAGAAATTGAAGCGTCTGAATTAAGTGATGTAGTAGCGCCACATCTTCAAACAATTGTCAAAGAACAAAAAAATAGTAAGCTTATAGCACAGCATAATTAGTTAGTTTAATTTAGTTTAGTTTTTGGTTGAAAAAACGGCTTGTTGTATAACAGAGCCGTTTTTCATTTTTTTAAAGATGCGGTTTGGGCAAATGGAAAAGGCATTTTGAAATTCTTATTTTAGCCCTGATTGTAGTGAAAATACATTGAAAAGGAAGGGTATTTTTTTTCTGGGAGCCACAGAGCGACCAAAGGAAGCTCCTGTGGTGACCTAAGAAAAAAAACACTTCCTTGAAAAGTATTGTAGCGAAAAGCAGGAAATAGCTCCTGAAAATAAGTATATTTACTAGAATTAAATTTTGAAAGAATGAAATCAATAGACCCAAAAGATTTTAAAGTTACAGCACCTATTTGTTTAAAAGAGTTACCTACTGACTTGAAAAGCCAAGCAAGTGATGATGCTAAAGAGGATAAGCTGGATGGTGTGAGGGGGAAATTGAGCGAATTGCAGGATGTGATGTATGCACACAATCGCTATGGAGTGTTGGTTTGTTTGCAAGGAATGGATACCTCGGGTAAGGATAGTTTGATACGTGAGGTTTTTAAAGAATTTAATCCGCGTGGTGTGGTGGTACATAGTTTTAAAACCCCTACTTCGACAGAGTTAGAACATGATTATTTATGGCGTCATTATTTGGCATTGCCAGAAAAAGGGAAGTTTGCCATTTTTAACCGAACTCATTATGAAAATGTATTGGTGACTCGTGTGCATCCTGAATATATTTTGAATGAGAATTTACCTGGAATTGAAAAAGTAGAGGACATCACGCCGCAGTTTTGGGAAAATCGTATAGAGCAAATCAATAATTTTGAGAAGCACATTAGCCAAAACGGGACGGTTGTGTTGAAGTTTTTCTTTCATTTGAGTAAAGAAGAGCAACGCAAACGACTTTTACGAAGGTTGGAAAACGAGGAACATCATTGGAAATTTTCGCCAGGTGATTTAAGAGAACGCGAGCATTGGGATGAATACATGCAGTATTATGAGGAAGCTATTAATAAAACAGCTAAGGAGCATGCGCCTTGGTACGTCATTCCGGCTGATGATAAGGATATGGCTCGTTATATTGTGGCTCAAATAATATGGGAAGAAATGAAGCAATATACGGATATCAAAGAACCTGAATTAGATGATAAAGTAAAAGTGAATTTTGCTATTTACAGGGACCAATTAAAAGGGTAGGAAGCGGTTATCTTTTTAAATAGACTTTGATTACAAACAAGAGTCCGATAAAGAGTAGGAATCCAAGGAGTATTTTGTAATTTCCTTTGTAATATCTTTTGTGTAGAACCAAATCTTTTCGGTAGGAATAGATGGCGGCTATGACAAAAGCAATAAAAAAGCAACCGGCAAATAGGAGTTGTCCTGAACTAAACATAATTTATTTTTTTGCAAAAGTACGCAATTGTATAGAAAATGTTGCTAATTTGCCTTTTCAAATATAAGTTAAAGAATATGCGTAAACAGTTAGACTCCGTTAAAGAATTTCATACTGCCTTTAGAATAGGTCATAGTGAATCTCCCATTGCCAATTTATCAGAAGAAAAGAAATTACTTCGTTACAATTTGATGAAAGAAGAAAACGAAGAATACCTTGAAGCGGTTAAAAATAATGATATTGTTGAAATTGCAGATGCGCTAGGGGATATGATGTATATTCTTTGTGGCACTATTATCGAGCATGGTTTGCAACATAAAATAGAAGAGGTGTTTGACGAAATCCAACGCAGTAATATGAGTAAACTGGGAGAGGATGGTAATCCTATTTACCGCGAAGACGGAAAAGTAATGAAAGGACCTAATTACTTCAAACCTGATTTTTCTAAAATCTTGGAGTAGCTTTATAAATGCTAATTTATAGTTTCTGGTGAGGCATAGTTTTTAATCTAGCGATGTCATTAGTACTTAGACTTATTTTTGAAAAAAAAATGCTTTCCTGCTAATTCGAATGCGTAATTTAGGTGAAAAGGGATTTTATTAATTATCGAAAGATTTTGAATCCAAAAACAGGTATAAAAGAAAAGAGCGATTTTCATCGAAAATCGCTCTTTTTGGTATGTATAGCTATTGATTAAGAAACTTTGACTGTCCAGCCAAAGGTATCTTCAGCAAGTTTGTGCTGAATGTTTGTTAATTTGTCTTTGAGTTGTAAGGCAATAGAATCTTCCATTTTTGGTAATTCATAATATTCATTGCGATAAGAGAATCCGCAAATCGGACTTACCACTGCAGCAGTACCTGCGCCAAAAATTTCTTTTAGACTACCATTTTTAATTGCTTCAATAATTTCAGCTACTAAAACGGGACGTACTTCCACTGCAATTCCTTCTTTTTTAGCCATATCGATAAGGCTTTTTCTAGTAACCCCATCCAGAATACGCTCGCTTGTAGGGGCAGTGTACAACGTATCATTTATTCTGAAGAATACGTTCATGGTACCTGCTTCTTCCAGTTTGGTATGTGTAGCATCGTCAGTCCAAATAACCTGTTGGAATCCTTCTTTGTTGGCAAGGTTGGTTGGGTAAAATTGTCCTGCGTAGTTACCTGCTGTTTTAGCGGCTCCAATACCGCCGTTAGCGGCACGGCTGTAATGTTCAGCAATCAAAACTTTTACTTCACCTGAATAATAAGATTTAGCTGGAGACAAGATAATCATAAACTTGTACTCATCAGAGGGATTTGCGATTACTCCTTCACCAGTAGCAATCAAAAAAGGTCTGATGTATAGGCTGTTTCCTAATCCTTTTTTAATCCACTCATGGTCTAGTTTCAATAATTCGTTCAACCCCTCCATAAATACTTCTTGGGGTACTTCTGGCATTGCCATACGTACGGCCGAAGCATTGAAACGATTGAAATTTTCATCAGGTCTAAATAACCATATCGCATCCTCTTCATCTTTGTAGGCTTTCATACCTTCAAAAATAGCTTGCCCATAATGAAATACTCGTGCAGATGGATCTAACAAAAAAGGAGCATAAGGTTTGATGACGGGTTTTTGCCATTCACCATTTTTAAAATCACACTCTAATAAATGATCTGTAAACACAGAACCAAAGCTTAGGTTGTCAAAATCAACTTGATTGATTTTGGAAGTTGCCACTTTGTTTATTTCAATTTTGTTAGCTTGAGTTGTACTCATAATTGGGTATTATTTTGTTTTATTTTTAAAAGTGAATCGAGAGGAATGTTTTTTTAGCACATTTCCTAAGAAACTTTAATTGTATGCAAAATTAAATAAAAAAGACCAAAAAAGAGAGGGGGATTTGTATTAAATATGTCAATAAGTTGTTAATTGTTTATCTTTTAAAATTTTTTGGGATTCGGAGTTGATTTATAGAGAAAAGGTAAAATATCTAGTTTTTTTTCAATTATGTGTTTTTGTTTTGGCTATTTTTGGGCAATGTCCTTAAGTATTGGTGAAGTAAAACAAAAAGCATACACAAATTGAAAAGAGAAATTATACGTACCCTAGATGGTTCTACTACAATTCATATAAAAGATTGGAATGAAAGTTATCATTCAAAACACGGGGCGATTCAAGAAGCGCAACATGTGTTTATAAAGAATGGTTTGGCATTGTTTGAAAATAAAAACATTTCGATTTTAGAGATAGGTTTTGGAACGGGATTAAATGCATTTATCACCTATTTGGAAAGCAAAAAATTAGGACAAAAAATTGCTTATACCGGTGTTGAGGCCTATCCTGTGGCTCCTGAAGAATTAACAGCAATGAATTATATTGAGGAATTGAGAGCTTTGAATTACCAGTCTTTTTTTGATGCAATGCATACGACGCCTTGGGAACAAGAAAATTCTATTGACAACGATTTTGTTTTGAAAAAGAGACAACAATTTTTTCAAGATATTGATGATGTAGCCCAATATGATTTGGTTTATTTTGATGCCTTTGGGTACCGTGTTCAACCTGAATTGTGGAGTACCGCTATTTTTGAAAAAATGTATCGCGCTATGAAAAAAGATAGTGTTCTAGTGACTTATGCCGCCAGAGGGGTGGTGAAAAGAAGCATGCTTGAAGTGGGATTCGAGGTAGAAAAATTAGCAGGGCCACCTGGGAAACGAGAAATGTTTCGAGCCAGAAAGCACTAGTTTTTTTAGTTATTAACACAATAATTTGAAAAAATAACGTTAAAAAACTATTGAAGTGCTAGTAAAAAATGTATTTTTACTCACGATTTAAAATTAAATTGTAAAACTAAATTCTTATAAAGTTATGTCTAAAGTAATGTTTGATTACACTAAATCTATCTTGGAAAGAGTAAGTTTTGATCCATTATTATTTTGTAAAGAATTAGAAAAAGCAGTAAAAACATTGTTGCCTTTTGAACTTGAAAAACTTAAAGAGTGGTTGTTTGAGTTTGTGATAGAAAAACCTGAATTAAAGCAATGTTTGTTAGTTGTAGAAACGATATAGTAAAAGAGCCTCATGTAGGCTCTTTTTTTATGTCTTTTGTTTGCTCCTGACCAGTGTTTGTTATAAGAAGTGTTCAGGTTAGTATGTTTAAGGTGGTTTTTTGATAATGTTTTTTGTCTTCCTAACCTTTCTTCTGTATTAACGGAAAGGGATTTTTATCTTTAATTTTTTGGCTTTAATTAAGTTTTATCGCATTTGGGTTATAAAATTGTATTTTTTAAAATCGTAGGTTATATTGTATTTTTTTGTTGTAAAAGTGTATTTTGTCGATATATTGTGTTTTTTATCGTTATTTTTAAAAAGGTTTTATATATTTGATTTGTACTTAAATATTTAAACATTTTAAAAAATATTTTTATGTCTAAAACAATTTACGATTACACTAAGGAAGTACTAGAAAGAGTAAGCTTTAGTCCAGATCTTTTTTTGAAAGAGCTTAAAAAATCAGTTAAATATTTATTACCACATGAAATGGAACGTCTCAAAAGCTGGCTTTTGTGTTACACAGATGAAAAACCAGTTTTAAAACAATGTCTCTATATTGTAAACGATTAATTGCCCTTTTTGCCCCAAATTAAAAAAGGAACTCTGCTGAGTTCCTTTTTTTTATGCTATTTTTTGGGTAATGGACTTATGATTTGAACGTTTTGGAATACTATTGCTCCTTTAATTACACCTGAAATGGTGGTTCTCAATGCATCAATTATTTGAATTTTGAGTTCGTTTTTGGGATAAATCAAACTCACTTCTCTTGCTGGTTTGGGTTCGGCAAAATGACGGAGTTTGTGTTTGTCAGATTCCTTAAGGTCTAGAGTATGTAAATAAGGAAGTAAAGTAGTGCCCAGCCCTTCATCAGCGAGTTTGATTAAGGTTTCAAAACTCCCACTTTCAATTTGGAAGCGGGACACGTCATTCTTGCTTTCGTTTTTACAGAGGTTTAAAATACCGTCTCTAAAACAGTGTCCGTCTTGAAGGAGTAAAATTTCGTCTAAGTTTAAGTCTGTGATTTCAATTTCTTTCTTCTGAAAATGTTGGTGGTTTTCAGGGATGTAAGCCACGAAAGGTTCAAAATATAAAACAATTTCTTTTATTTTTTCTTCCATCAAGGGAGTTGCCGCAATAGCGGCGTCCAAATGACCATTGTTGAGTTTGGTGATGATTTCTTCTGTATTGAGTTCTTCAATAATGAGTTTTACTTTGGGGTATTTTTTGATAAAATTATTCAAAAACATGGGCAACAACGTAGGCATTATGGTAGGGATGATGCCAAGTCGGAATTCGCCCCCTATAAACCCTTTTTGTTGTTCTACGATGTCTTGAATTCGGTCGGCTTCATTGACAATGTTTTTAGCTTGATGAACAATTTTTTGCCCTATATCAGTAAGTTGTATTGGTTTTTTTGACCGGTCAAAAATTGTGATGTTCAGTTCTTCTTCTATTTTTTGGATTTGCATACTCAATGTCGGTTGGGTAACAAAACATTTTTCGGCAGCAAGAGTAAAATTTTTATGTTCAGCAACAGCTAAAACGTATTTTAATTGTGTAATGGTCATTAGTGCTTTATTTTGATGTAAATATAAAAACTATCCTTTATTTAGTTGTTAGATTTTCTTATTTGTTACTATGGGTGCAGTTTCACCAGGGAAAAAAACGGGAGATGGTTGGAAAAAATGAAGTATTTTGAGTTTTACACCTCAAATATTTTTTTAAATCACTAAATATTTTTCTTTTTGGTAAAAGTTGTGGTTGAAAGGAGCTTGATAGTTAAAATTTTAGTTAATTTATTTTAAATTTTATTGTTTTTGGCTTGTTTTTTTTGGTATTAAGCATATTTTTGTATCTATGAAACTATTTGCAAGGATGTTTTTATTTCTATTTGTTGTTTTTCTATTAACTCCTGTATTGGTGACGTTAGTAGAGGATAAGTGTGACAACTCTGTAATTTGTAAGTTTTCAGAGGAGGAGCATTCGCATAGTAAGGAAGTAAAAGTCTTTGAATATACCAATTCGCTAGTACAACAATTATTTGTACAGCATGTTTCAAAATCAAACCTAATTCTCTCAGAAAATTTGTCGAAGCACGATAATGTTACTTCGAAGATTTTTACACCTCCTCCTGATTTAATATAATACCTTTTATTTTTTAAACTACTGCTATGTTTTTTAGTAGCGGTTGTTTGTATGTTTAATAATTTACAACGTATTATGTCAAAAAAAATTAATCTTTTTGCACACCTCAAGTCAGATTTTGCTTCAGGTTTAGTGGTGTTTTTAGTGGCTTTGCCATTATGTTTAGGTATTGCTATGGCCTCAGGGGCACCCTTGTTTTCAGGAATTATAGCTGGGATTGTAGGTGGTATAGTAGTAGGTTACCTGAGTCAGTCCCACATAAGTGTGTCTGGACCGGCTGCGGGTTTAACGGCAATTGTGTTAACTGCGATAACTGATTTTGGAGCTTTCGATATCTTTTTAACTGCGGTTTTTATTGCTGGTTTGATTCAGTTAGGATTAGGCTTTTTAAAGGCGGGAAGTATTTCAAACTATTTTCCGACCAATGTAATTGAAGGAATGTTAGCGGGTATTGGAGTTATAATTATATTGAAACAATTGCCTCACGCCTTTGGTTACGATGCTGATTATGAAGGAGATCAATCTTTTGTACAGAATAATGGAGACAACACCTTTTCGTCTTTATTTGAAATTATAGATCACCTTCAATTAGGAGCAGTTATAGTTACGATTGTATCATTAATTATCTTGATTTCATGGGATAGAGTAGCCTTTTTTAAGAAATTCAAATTAGTTCCTGGGGCTTTAATAGCCGTAATTGCAGGAATATTGCTAAATGAATTTTTTATAGCATCAGGAAGCAGTTTAGCTATTTCTAAAAGTCATTTGGTGTCATTGCCAGTACCTACTTCCATTGAAGATTTTAAATCGATAATTGTATTGCCTAATTTTACAAGTATAACCAATTCACAGGTGTGGATTACAGGAGTTACGATTGCTATAGTAGCTTCCATTGAAACGTTATTGTGTATTGAAGCCGCTGACAGGATGGATGCTCAAAAACGTTTTACCAATACCAATGTGGAATTAAAAGCGCAAGGGGTAGGAAATATGATCAGTGCGCTACTTGGAGGCTTACCAATGACTTCGGTAGTGGTACGTACTTCAGCAAATAACAATGCGGGAGCTAAATCAAAAATGTCCACTATCATTCATGGTGTATTATTGCTGTTGAGTGTACTTTTAGTACCTGTTTTGTTAAATAAAATCCCATTAGCTACCTTGGCTACTGTTTTAATTTTAGTTGGGTACAAATTAGCAAAACCGGCAACGATTGTTCATTTTTGGAAAAAAGGAAAATACCAGTTTGTTCCTTTTGCAGCTACCTTAATCGCTGTAGTTGTTACGGACTTGTTAAAAGGGGTACTGCTAGGAATGATCATTAGTATTATATTTATCTTAAGAGGTAATTTAAAAAGAGCTTACAGTTTCAAAAAAGAAGAGTATGTGGATGGTGATGTTATTCATATTGATTTGGCACAAGAGGTTTCGTTTTTGAATAAAGCGGCTATCAAATCAACGTTAAACGCTATTCCTGAGAATTCTAATGTAATCATAAATGCACATGATACAGTATATATTGCTCATGACATTCTTGATTTGATTAAAGAGTTCAAAGAAATTCGTGCGAAGGAGGAAAATATTAAGGTGAAATTAAAAGGGTTTAAAGAGGCTTACGATCTTGAAAATACCTCAGATTCAGCTAATCATGTGACTTTGGAGCATTATTATGATGTAGCTAGTCGTAAGCTTGTTAAAAAAAATACAGCTAAGAATGCATTTCTGGAAGAATAATTCTTCTAATAATATTATTTTTGAGTTCGAATAAATAATTTAAAAACTAAATTCTGATGAGTGATTTTTATAAAAAAATAATTGATAACAATAAAGCATGGGTAGAATCTAAATTAGCAATTGACGAAAATTATTTTGCTGATTTGGCCAAAGGTCAAAATCCTCCCTTATTATGGATAGGATGTTCAGATAGTAGGGTTCCAGCTAACGAAATAATTGGCGCTAAACCAGGTGAGGTGTTTGTACACCGTAATATTGCAAACATGGTTGTACACTCTGATATGAATATGCTAAGTGTATTGGATTACGCTGTAAATGTGCTGAAAGTAAAACACGTTATTGTGTGTGGACATTATGGTTGTGGTGGTGTTAAAGCTGCTATGGGGAACCAATCCATTGGATTGATCGACAACTGGATCAGACACATTAAAGATGTTTACCGTATGCATAATGCTTATTTGGATTCAATCGAGGATGAAACTACGCGTTTCAATACTTTTGTTGAAATAAATGTAAAAGAACAAGTATATGACCTTTGTAAAACCTCTATCGTTCAAGGGGCTTGGAAAGCGGGTCAAGATTTGACTATTCACGGTTGGGTGTATGGTTTAAATTCAGGATATGTTACTGATTTAGATGTGAATTTTAGTTCCAATGAAGGATTGGGTGAGGTTTACCAACTTAAATTATAATACCATAAAGAAGAAAGTGCGTATTTTAAAAGTGTAAGCAACTGTTGTTAGGGTTTTAAAAAATTTAAAAGCAGTTAGGTGTAGCATTAGTGACACTCGTTTTACTTTTTAAAATACGCTTTTTTATTTGCAAAAAAAATAGGCCCTTTTGGTAAAAAAATAAAGTACGAGATACTCTGGTTACTACTGCTGTTTTAACTTATTCGCTATCCATATTTTCGTTAAAAGCCGAAGGGAGCATTTTAGGGATGAATTTGATAAGAATAGGGAGTAATAAACTACCGCCAGGAAGTAAAAAAATGGTTAGGGATGGAATGGTTTTACAAATTTCTAATAACTGTTTTTTGACTTTCTTTTTTTCTTTTTCGTCCAAATCTCTCGTTGTCGATGTGGCCAAAAGAATCATTAACTCTTTACTTTCCGTAATTTCTTTAAAAAGACGGTTTTTATTTCGAGTAATTAAAGTTTCAACATTTTTAGTGGTTTGGTCGTAAAAATGTTTGACAGGGTTAGAATAATTAAAATAAGGAATTTCTTTTTTGTGTTTAGAAATAAATTCATTGGTTTCGTGGATGCTTTTGGTTACAAAATCATCTGAAACCCCTATTTTTTCTGCTAGTTTGTAAAGGAAATAGGCTTCTTCATTTTCTAATTTTCCATCACTCCATAGTGACATTCCCGCCATATCCACCATGTAATACTTTTCTAAATCAGCATTGAAATAACTAAGGTTAAGTTCGTCAATGTTATGAATATTTATTTTTGAGAATTTGCTATACCGTACTGATGCCTCAAAAAGTTTGATTAATAAATCATCATATTTGGATTTATTAGTCTTAGTTTTTAGTGCTAAGGAAATAATGCTAACTATAGATTCTTCTATTTTTTTTAAATACTTATCGACTAAAGTTCCTTTGGTAAGGAATTCTCTGAAAGCTACGATATCTATAAAAAGCAACGCATTGGTTACGATATGAGAAAAGTTTTTACTTACAATGTCAATATTGGTTTGTACTCTACTATCAATAATTTTTTCCAAATTGTAGGAATCAGGGCTATTAGGGAGTACTTTTTTAAATAATTGAAAACCTTGAGGATGCATGGCATCGTAAAAATCTAAGGCTTTTTTAATGAAAGAAGCGGGTGTCTCCTCTGGATAGTGTAATTGGTATGTAGCGTGTAAAATATTGAGTAAAGCAACTTTGGGGATTTCATTTTGCACCCATCCTTTGGTGTCTATGGGGGTTTCTGTTTCAAACGAGATAATATGTCCGTAGATAAAACCTGTTTTTCTGACTTTAAGGTAAAAAGCGTCTAAGTCGTTGTTTTTAACGAGCGGCGTTTTTTTTTGTATCAAAAAATACTTATCTATCCAACCTGGAGCTGAAGCATTAATCATATTTTCTTTTATGAGCTACAAATCTAGCTTTTTTTATGTTTTTTTGAGTAATGTTTAAATTAAATTTTATTTTTTGAAATGTACAGATTTTAATATAAAAATGAAATTAATATTGAAAGGTAAGGATTCTTCATATCTTTGTATTTAAAATCTTGTTGTTAAGTGAATATTTTGCAAATATAATTTTAAGGTGAAATTATAGAAAGGTTAATTAATAACTGTCTCTTTAAAAATTAGAATAATGTATGATGGAGTGAAAATATATTTTAAAAATTTAATTTTAAAAAGTAAATTAAAAAAAGAAAAGAATGTAATTGATTATTATTCTTTGGTTATATCCAATTTCAGTAATAAAAAAGTACTTATTATAGACGATAAACTCCCTGAATATGATAAAGATTCTGGTTCAAGACGACTGAATCTAATTATTAAGTTACTTTTGAAAAATAATGTGGGAGTTTTTTTATTAGCAGATTTTAAAGAATATAAATTCAAAAAAGATTATTTAAGTTACTATAAAGACATGGGAGTCATTGTTTATGAGCCATCTTTAAATAATAGTAATGACTTAATTACAAAAAGGGAATTCATTATTCAGATTATTAATCAAATGGATTTAGTGTGGTTGCATAGGCCTAATATTTTTTATAAATATCATAGTTTTATAAGGAAAATGTCTTCAACTGTTTCTGTTGTTTATGATATGGTTGATTTTCATTATCTAAGGATGATGAGGGAGGCCAACTTAAAAAAAGATAAAAAATTAGAGTGTAAAGCAGCGGCTTTTTTGGAAATTGAAGTTGAGAATTGTACAAAAGCCAATAAAATAATTGTTATTTCTGAAAATGATAAAAAATCATTATTAGAATATTATCAAGATCAATCTAAAATGATTGTTATAGGTAATATTCATGATTCAATAAAGTTGGAAAAATCATTTTTGCCTTTTGAACAAAGAAATAACCTTTTGTTTGTGGGGGGGTTTGATCATTTGCCTAATATTGATGCTGTAAAATATTTAAAATATAAAGTTATGCCATTAATTTGGGCTAAACATCCAAATATTAAGGTGCAAATTATTGGGAGTAATCCTACTGCTGAAATCTTAAATCTTGAGGATTATAATTTTGAAATTCTGGGTTATGTTCCAGATTTAGCCATATATTTTAACTCTTCAAAATTATTTGTAGCTCCACTTCAATTCGGAGCAGGGATAAAAGGTAAAATTGGTCAAAGTTTAGAATTTGGTTTACCATTAATAACTACTGATATAGGGGCAGAAGGTTTTGATTTTGGTGATTTTAAAACACAAATGATTGCTGATAGTCCAGAAGATTTTTCAAATAAAATCATTTCACTTTATAATGATAATGATTTGTGGTTTAAAATAAGTGAGTACTCTAGCAATATATTAAAACCTTTTTCTTCAAAAATAGTACTAGAAAATTGTATGAATTTGTTTGAAAAAAATTAATTGATTCCAAATACCTTTGATACCCACGTTTCGATAGTAAATTGATTATAGATTTCTTCTGGAATTGGTTGATAGGGTGTGTTGAAGAAGTCTAAAGGAATGTCAATTTCTTTTGGTTCTATCACAAGGATATTATTGCTGTTGTAAAATGGATATTTTTTTATAGCATTATTAGTTGTTATTATTTTTTTTTGAAATGCAAGAGCTTCAAAAATTCTAAAACTTAATCCATCTTGATTGTTTTGTATTAAATCTAGGAATACTTTAGAACTTTCTAGTTCTATTGTTAATTCGGTAAGTGAAATTTTTTTTGTTTTAAAAATTATTTCTGGGTGTAATTTTTTTGGTCTTTTTTTTCCAACAATTATAAACTTACTTTTTATGTTTTTTAAACTACAACACTTTGCTATTTGATTAATTGTATCGATTCTTTTGTCTAATGCCGAAACAAAAAATAAATCATTTTGGTTTTGATCTTCAGATTGTTGCGCTCTTTTGGCTAAGTATATATAATTAGTCAGGTGTTTAAAATTGTATTTATAAGAATCATTTATGTCAAAAGTATATATTTCATCAAAAATGTTTTTAGAAATTTTTTTTATAGAAAATCTCTCGCTACTATCATATAAATAACAAAGATAGCGGTTACAATTTTTTTTAATTTTGAAATGTGTTTTTGTACTAATTCTATCAGGTCTGAGAGATAGAATAATATCTTGATGACCTAATAAGTCAAGTTGATTCAATATAAAATTTTCGGTTTTAATTTTTTTTATGTTTTTATTGAATAAATTTTTTTGAAAGAAATTTTTTATCTTTTCAAAAAATGATTTATATTTATAATTAAAAGTATTCATGTCAATATGACTTGCTTGGATACCTTTGCTTTTTAATTCTTTGATTATTAGATTGTCGAAACCATAATAATCAAAACTGATTAAACATATTTTCATTTTAGTTAATGGATTTATAAAAAGAGTAATAACTGTTTTTCATATTGCTTAAATCGTGCTGTTCAATTACCAACTTATAAGCATTTGATTTAATGTTTTCAGACAGCTTTTGGTTTTCTAAGATTTCTAAAACGTATTTACATAAATTTTCCGAGTCTTTTAAATCTGTCACAAATCCAGTTTCCCCATTTTTAATTACTTCAGCTACTCCACCTGCATTTGTTGTTACAACAGGAACTCTAGATGCAAAAGCTTCATATATTGTTAATGGCAGTCCTTCTGTTTCTGAAGTCAATAGAAATACATCTAAATCAACTAATAATTCATGAATATTTGAACGTTGTCCCATAAAAATGAGTTGTTTTTCAATTTTAATTGTTTTTGCATATTCAAGAAGTTCTTGTTTTAAAGGTCCATCACCAATTAAAACAAATTTAATATCAAATAGATTATTGTTTTTTTTAATTATTTTTTGTGCGGTATTTAAAAATGTGTGTATGTCTTTTTGATGAGTAAGTGCTGCCACATTTCCAATGATTTTTGTTTTATATGGGAGGTCATATTCTCTATGAATAAGATATTTTTTTTTTGTATTTTTAAAAAAATTGACATCAATTGAATCATAAATAGTAACCAGACGTTCTTTATCTTTTATAATGGAATCAAATATTTTTTCGACAGCTTTTGAGACCGATATTATTTTATGAATTTTTGGGTGAGAATATTTATATCGATTTAAAAATTTATCTTTAATAGGATTATTTCTTTTTCGGCTAAGGACAATTTTTGTTTTTTTTGGCAAAAGAAGTGAACAAATTAAAGATGCAGTTAAAGCATTCGAGTCATGTATGTGTAATATGTCAATTTTTTCTGAAATACAAATGTTGATTATAGGTTTTATTAAAGAAAATATCTTTGATGTTTTTTTATAAGTAAAATGTTTTGACTTATCTGATTCACATTTTTTAGAAAGTACAGAGTTTTTTGGACAAAGAATCATTTGGTTTAAATCTTGATATTCCTCTAATAACTTAAAATATTGATACAATTGGGCTTCTCCACCTCGCCATTCGCTTGTAGTTGTTACGTTTAAAATGTTCATGGTTATTAGTTTTAAGTCTTTTTAAATTATAATTATTCTAATTTTCGATACATCATCCATAGTTGAAGATAACGCTTAAAAACTGAAAAAGAATGAATATAAGCTAAAATATATCCTTTCTTACCATCTAAGAAACCCAGTCGAATTATATAGTGATAGAAAAAATACAAAAAGGGTTGGATGAGAAAATGATAAAAGTGAGGTTTTTTCTTTTGGCTATAAAGAACTTTAGCCTCTAATAAACTACTTTTATTTAATTTATGGTTATAGCTGTCAAATGTGGAGTAGGCATTGTAATCAATAACACTCTTTAATGTACCTAGGGTTCCCTTTGTTAGGATTTTTTCAGATGAATTTGAAGTACTAAAAAAACAGTTTTTCTTATTGAAAATTTTTATAGCCCAAGCCTCTTGCCAATTGCCATAAGCGATTTTTTGATGTTGAAAAATAAAATTTCTTTTTACTTTAAATGCGCTACATGTGTTGTGAGAATCGGATAGCTTTTCAATAATTTCTTTTGTTAAATCCTCTGATAATTGCTCCTCAATGTCAAAAAAAACAACCCAATCGTGTGTGGCTTGTTCCACTGCAAATTTGCGTTGTTCTACATCGTCTTCCCATTTGTGTTGAATTATAGTAGCACCCTGAGCTTGAGCAATAGCTGTTGTTTTGTCATTGCTATATGCGTCTATAACAATGATTTCGTCAGCAAACGCTAAGTTATTAAGGTGTTTCTCTAGGGTTAATTCGTTGTTGAACGTTAAAGTTAGAGCAGTAATCTTAGGTTTCAAATTATTTTAGTTTCTATTTGTTAGAATATTGTTAGCAAATGTAATAATTTTACGCTGAAGATAAAGATTTAATATTTTACTATGGCTAGATTACCTATTTTGATGTATCATAACGTAAGTGAAGCGAATGGTTTAGCAAAAGGTTTGACCATTTCTGAATCAAAATTAGAAGATCAATTTAGGTATTTAAAAGATAAAGGTTTTACCACGTATCATCTAGCTGAACTTGAAAACTTGTCGTCAATATCAGGTAAAAGTGTTGTAATTACCTTTGATGATGTTACAGTGAATCAGTTACATTATGCGGTACCGTTGCTTAAAAAATATGAACTTAAGGCTACTTTTTTTATCCCTTTTCAATATATAGGTAAAACGGACTTATGGAATGAGGGAAAAGAAGCTATTATGACTACAGAAATGCTTCAAAATCTTGATGGAACGATTGAATTGGGGTTTCATTCTTATGCCCATCAAAAATATGCCAACATGTCTGCTGAAGAAATACGATTGGATTTTCAAAAATGCAATCAAAGCATTAGTAGGTCGCATCTAAAGGTCTTTGCTGCTTTAGCCTATCCCTATGGTAATTTCCCAAAAAAAGAACCAGAAAAATCACAATTTAAAAGTTTGCTTAAAGAGCAACAAATCAAAATGGGGTTACGAATTGGGAATAGAATCAACCGCTTTCCGTTTAAAGATCCTTACGAAATAAATCGCATAGATGTAAAAGGTGAAGATAGTATGTTGCAGTTTAAATTAAAACTTCATTTGGGCAAATTGCGTTTATTTTAAATCTTTTTCAATCAAAAGAATTTTGGCATAACGAGAAAAAACACCATAGGCATTAATACTCGCTAGAGTAAGGCCAGGGATACCATCCATAAAACCGAGCTTTAAAATATAGGTCGAAAAAAAACGATAAAATGGTTTGAATATCAAATGAAAGTAGGTGGCTTTTTTCTTTTTTTTATAAGAGGTATGAGCTTGGAACCAAGCGTAGGAATCTTTTTTTTGTAACAAATGAAACAATCCTTTGTAGGTATAATGAATCATGAAGTTTTTTAAATGTCCTTCGCTTCCTTGAAAATGTAATTTTTCGTGAACATCACCAGTAAAATGGAGTTCATTGTTTTTGACCAAGCGTACCACACGATCTACTTTGTGATACATAAACCGATTCATGAAAAAGTGTGGAAAACTTATTTTGTAACCACCGTGTTTGCTGTTTTGAATAGTGGATAGGATTTCTGATTTTAGTTTTTGTGTGACTCTTTCATCAGCATCCAAAAATAAAACCCAATCTCCTTTGGCATATTGGATGGCATGGTTTTTTTGACTTGAAAAATTATCAAACTTTCGTTCGAGTAATTGACATCCCAATTCCAATACTTTTTCACGTGTGCCATCAGTACTGAACGAATCGATGACAATAATTTCATCAGCAAAATCAACTGATTTGATTGCGTCCTCTATATAGTTTATTTCGTTGTAAGTAGGGATGATTACGGAAATCGTGGCCATTATTTTTCTTTTTCGGAAAAACAAAATTAACATTTTTAGGTTATCTTTGCGCATTATGCAAAAGAATATTTCCGTAGTAATCAGTACTTATAATTCACCCGAATGGCTTAAAAAAGTGATTTGGGGTTACAATACACAAACCTATCGTAACTTCGAAATGGTCATTGCTGATGATGGTTCTCGTCAAGAAACTATCGATTTGATTGAAGCGATGAAGAAAGAAGTTTTTTACCCAATTATTCATGTTTGGCATGAAGATAATGGTTTTCAAAAATCTCAGATTTTGAATAAAGCAATTTTGGCCTGTACCACAGATTATATCATGATGTCTGATGGTGATTGTATCCCGCGTCCTGATTTTGTAGAGCAACATATTAAATATCGTGAAGAGGGTTATTTCTTGTCTGGTGGCTATCATAAGTTGCCAATGGAGTTGTCTCAAAAAATAACTAAAGAGGATATTTACGCCGATTTGTGTTTTGATGTTGCTTGGCTAAAGAAAAACGGAATGAAAGCTTCGTTTAAAAATAATAAAATAGATGCCAAAGGGTTAAAAAGTTCTCTTTTGAATTGGATTACACCTACAACACCCAGTTGGAACGGTCATAATGCTTCAGGTTGGAAAAAAGATATTTTAGCGGTCAATGGTTTCGATGAAAGAATGCAGTATGGGGGGCAAGATAGGGAATTAGGAGAACGATTAGTAAATTACGGTATAAAGCCCAAGCAGATACGCTACAGTACGGTATGTTTGCACTTAGATCATCCGAGAGGATATGCAACGCCTGAATCCATCAATAAAAATAAAAATATTCGAAAGGAAACCAAGTCAGAAAATAAAAAATGGACTGATTTTGGAATCAAGAAATGATAAAAAAAGCATTCGTTATCCGAATGTTTTTTTCCTATAAGTTGTTTTTTAAAAATGTATCGAGTTCGGGTAAAATCAGTTCTGGTGTAAATTGATTGTACAGCTCTTCTGGGTTTTGTTCAATTCGTTTTCTTTCTTCAAAAGTGAAGCTTTCAAATAAATCGGGTTTTATTTCAAGTAAATGTACCGAAGTATGAAACTTTCCATCTTCAAAACTAGCCCAATGCTCTTTGTTTACATAAGGTGAAAAAATAGTAAAAGTGGGTTTGTTCAATGCTTTGGCAATATGTACACTTCCGCCTTCATTTGCTACTAAAACATCACATTGGTTCATTAATTTAATAAAATCCCGAATGCTTGGTGCGTAAATGTCCAAAATAATAGTGGCTTTATTTTGGCAAAGATGGTATATTTTTTCTGCTTCAGCTTTTTGATGTGGTGCGTAATTAAATAAGATGTAAGCGTCATAATTGTTGGCAATGAAGTCCACCATTTCGGCTATATAGTTATAAGGCATTGATTTTTGAGGAGTACTTCCTAAGATACCAAAAACAATTATTTTTTTGTCCTTAAAGTTTCCTAAGTAGTTTTCATTTTTTTCTGCTTCAGATAAAAAAAGTTTTGGTTCGTAATCGATGGTTTTAAATTCCTCGGCTTGTTGTAGCAAATGGATTCTGTCCTCAATAGCTTTCCCGCAAATTTTAGTTTTTACCTTTGATATAGCTATAGGATGGGTGTAATACCCCCAGTTTCCTAGTTTTTTTCTGCTTTTGTGACCAATGGTTTGTTTGGCTTTTGAAAACTTACAAATTAATTTGCTTTGTGTTTTTGAATAGGGATCAAAGATGATGTCGTATTTTTCATTCTTGACAGTACGAATCAGTTTTAAGAGAACAGGCAGTTTTTTGAGTTCCTTATCATTGATAGAAATAATTTTGTCAATATTGGGATTGTTCATCAATACGCCATGAGTGAAGTCATACGCCATAAAGTGTATTTCACTATCAGGATGTTTGGCTTTGTAATTGTTGGCAATTATGGAACTGATTAAAACGTCACCAATTCGCTTGTTTTGTATAATTAAGATTTTTTTCATAAAACTATTTCTTGTCGCAAAGTACTATTTTTTATACTTTTAAACCAAAAATAATCTCTCTATCGTGCAAATAATCATTCATCCTCATTACCAAAAAAAACAAACTCTTATTGTTCAGTTGATTGAAGGTTTTTTTCAGGGTGGAAATCTAGTGGTTCAGGGTGCAAGAAACACGATTAAGTCTCATATACTGGAAGACGAAAAAGTGTCTATTAAGTTTTTTCAAAAACCAGGACTCTTTAAATCCATTATTTATTCTTTTTTTAGAAGTACTAAAGCTAAGCGGTCTTATGATTATGCCAACTATCTTTTGGAACACCAAATTCCAACTCCATTTCCCATAGCATATACCGAAGAAAAAAATGGTTTGGGATTACTTCAAGATAGTTATTACATCTGTAAACACATAAATTATGATTTTACTATTCGTGAACTTATTCATAATCCTAAATTTCCAGACAGAAATAATATTTTAGAACAATTTGCTGCTTTTACGTATAAGATGCATGAAGCTAGGGTCAATTTTTTAGACCATTCACCGGGTAATACCTTAATCGTGAATAAAGGCTCAGGGGAGTATGATTTTTATCTAATTGATTTGAATCGCATGAAATTTGAACAATTATCTATTGAGGCTCGTATGGATAATTTTAAGAAAATGTGGCTTTCTAAAACAATGGTCAAAGTCATTGCCAAAAAATATGCGGAATTAAGCGCACAGTCTGAAGACAGATTACAGCAACTTCTTCTCGAAAAAACCAAAGCATTCAAAGGTAAAATCACTCGAAAAAAATACTTGAAGCGAAAGCTGAAATTGATGAAATAAAAAAATCCCAAATTCAAAGGATATATTTTTGAATTTGGGATTTAAATATTGGGATTCAAAATTTAAACCGCAACATCATATTCTCTCAACGCATTGTTCAATGACGTTTTCAAATCAGTAGATGGTTTACGAGTACCAATGATTAAAGCACAAGGTACTTGGTATTCACCGGCAGCGAATTTTTTAGTATAACTTCCTGGGATTACTACAGAACGAGCAGGAACAAAACCTTTCATTTCTTTTGGCTCGTCACCCGTTACATCAATAATTTTTGTAGAGGCAGTCAAACATACGTTAGCGCCTAGAACCGCTTCTTTACCTACGTGAACACCTTCCACTACGATACAACGAGAACCTATAAAGGCACCATCTTCAATGATAACTGGAGCAGCTTGTAATGGTTCTAAAACACCACCAATACCTACACCACCACTTAAGTGAACGTCTTTTCCAATTTGAGCACAACTACCTACCGTAGCCCAAGTATCTACCATGGTACCAGCATCAACATACGCTCCAATGTTTACGTAACTAGGCATCATGATTACACCGCTAGAGATAAACGAACCGTAGCGAGCAGAAGCTCCAGGAACTACACGTACTCCTTTTTCAGCATAATCTTTTTTCAATTCCATTTTGTCATGGTATTCAAAAATTCCAGCTTCCCAAGTTTCCATTTTTTGAATAGGGAAATACATAACCACCGCTTTCTTTACCCATTCGTTTACTTGCCAGGAGCCTGTACTGAGCGAAGTCGAAGTATCTGCTTTTGGTTCAGCCACACGAAGTTTTCCTGAGTCAAGTAATTCAATAACTTCTCTAATCGCGTTAGTTGTTGTTTCTTCTTGCAACAAAGCTCTGTTTTCCCAAGCTTGTTCTATAATTGTTTGTAAATTGCTCATCTTTTTAATTAATTTTTGGCAAAGATAGACTTTTTACCCAAAAGCAAAAAGTGAAAGTTTTTTCAAAATGTTAGTTTTTTGGCCCTGATTAAACTGAAATTTTTATTCTATATCTTTGAAAAAAAAATAATGGCTAGAATACTTTGTATTGACTACGGTCAAAAACGTACAGGAATTGCAGTAACTGATGAAATGCAAATCATCGCTTCGGGTTTAACGACGATACCTAGTGCTACAGCAATTGCTTTTTTGAAAGATTATTTTTCGAAAGAAAAAGTTGAATTAGTTCTTATTGGTGAGCCCAAACAAATGAACGGTGAGCCTTCTCAAAGTGCTTCTATAATTAAGGGATTTGTAACCCATTTTACGAATCATTTTCCTGACATGAAGGTGGTTCGAGTTGATGAACGTTTTACTTCCAAAATGGCTTTCCAGACCATGATTGATAGCGGGTTGTCCAAAAAAAAACGACAAGATAAAGGATTGATTGACGAAATTTCGGCTACCATAATGTTGCAAGACTATTTGGCTCAAAAAAGGTTTTAAAAGTATTTTATTTTGAACTAAAAATTACAGTGATAAATGTAACGATTTAGTCAGTAAACGGTGTTTTAATTGTGATAATATAAAGTATCTTTGCATTTTATAATAAAAATATATTATGTCTAATACAACCATACGTTCAAATAGTGATGTAGTTCTTATTGGAGCTGGAATTATGAGCGCCACTCTTGGCTTGATTCTGAAAGAATTACAACCAGAAATTACAATTGATATTTACGAAAGATTAGATGAAGCCGCTGCAGAAAGTTCTGATGCGTGGAATAATGCAGGAACAGGACATTCTGCTTTTTGTGAATTGAATTATACTCCTGAAGGAAAAGATGGCAGTATTGATCCTAAAAAAGCGATTAGCATTGCTGAATCTTTTGAAGTTTCCAGACAATTTTGGGCTTATTTAGTACAAGAAGGAAAAGTACCTGCACCTGAAAATTTTATTAAAAGAATTCCGCATATCAGTTTTGTTTGGGGTGATAAAAACGTAAAATACCTAAGAAAACGTTTTGAAGCTTTACAGGCTAATCCACTTTTTAAAGATATGCAATACAGTACGGATTTTGCTGAATTAAAAAAATGGATGCCTCTAGTGATGGAAGGTAGAAAAGCATCAGAGAAAGTAGCTGGAACATCTATGGCTATTGGAACCGATGTGAATTTTGGAGAATTAACCAGAAGTATGTTTGGGTATTTGACCAAGATGGATGGTGTTACCATGCATTTTAACCACGAAGTTCAAAAATTAAAACAACGTGAGGATAAAATATGGAGAATTAAAATAACAGATTTGGCTACGGGTAATACTAGAAAAGCATATACTAAGTTTGTGTTCATTGGAGCAGGAGGAGGTTCGTTACCGCTGTTAGAAAAAGCAGGAATTCCAGAAGGAAAAGGTTTTGGTGGTTTTCCTGTAAGTGGGCAATGGCTAAAATGTACCAATCCAGAAGTAATTGCACAACACGAATCTAAAGTATATGGTAAAGCTAGTGTAGGAGCACCTCCAATGTCTGTACCACATATTGATTCTCGAATGATTAATGGTGAGAAACAATTGTTGTTTGGTCCGTTTGCTGGTTTTTCAACTCGCTTCTTAAAAAATGGTAAATATTCTGATTTACCAAAATCCATTCAGTTGGATAATATTGTACCGATGGTTATGGCAGGAGTGAAAAATATTCCATTGACCAAATATTTGATTGAGCAAGTCAGACAATCACCAGAGGACAGAATAAAAGCGTTGAGAGAATATGTTCCGGGAGCAAAATCATCCGATTGGGTTTTAGAACGTGCTGGACAAAGAGTGCAAGTAATTAAAAAGGACGAAAAAGAAGGAGGGAAGTTAGAATTTGGAACAGAGGTGATTACTTCTGCAGATGGTTCTCTCTCGGTATTACTAGGTGCTTCACCAGGTGCTTCAACAGCAGTTTCAATTATGTTGGATGTTATAGGACGTTGCTATAAAGACAAAATCAAAACGCCAGAATGGGAAGAAAAATTAAAAACAATGATTCCTTCTTATGGTAAAGAATTAAATAAAAATCCAGAATTGTTAGACCAAGTTCGAAACCATACTGCCGAAGTATTGAAGTTGCAATAATTTTTTTAACGAATATAAATAGAACATCCCAATCCATTGATTGGGATGTTTTTGTTTAGAGGTAATGTGGTCAAAAATAGTTGGTGATTTTTGATTTTAGATTAATTAAATTTCACCATCAAATTGAAGAGGACATTGGCTCTGCTGAGGAGC
>NZ_BPLU01000014.1 GCF_019656315.1 Flavobacterium sp. UMI-01
TTTCAATCACTAAAGATGGTACTTATGTAGATAGTAATAACGATGGTAAAACGAATGTAGGTGATGTAGTATCGTATGTATTTGTAGTAAAAAATACAGGTAACGTAACTTTAACTAATGTAACTGTAACAGACAACAACGCTGTGGTTAGTGGTGGACCTATTGCCTCGCTTGCTGTAGGTGCTACTGACACTACAACATTCAC
>NZ_BPLU01000015.1 GCF_019656315.1 Flavobacterium sp. UMI-01
CTACATTCGTTTTACCATCGTTATTACTATCTACATAAGTACCATCTTTAGTGATTGAAATACTAGGAGATTGATTCAATTCCGTGATCGTACAGTCCCTACAATCTGGTGCAGGAGTACATGTAGTACAAGGAGTAGGGTCAGTAGAGGTAGCAATAATGTTATTGTTTTTAGGATCTTTAGCGTTAGCTGTAGCCAAGTTGTAAACAATACCTGCATTGATATCCGCTTG
>NZ_BPLU01000016.1 GCF_019656315.1 Flavobacterium sp. UMI-01
GCTATTAATTGTCATACTATTGGAGGTTTCTTTGGGGTTAACGGTAAAAAACTTCAAAGACAGTATAAAAAACATCTCAGCTCATTTAGCACTTGGGAACCCAAAGAACACGCTCATCAATGGATTATATACCCCAATAACATGGGAACTCATTTATCTATCGATGAAGTAGCCTTGTCTCAAGGGGAGCTTTACACTATTGTCACCAATAAAAAAGCTAAAGGTAAAAAAGGCTCACTAGTTGCTATTGTTGCTGGAACCAAGACAGAGCTAGTCATTGAAAAAGTAAGCAAAATAGATTTAAAAAAAAGACAAGCTGTTACTGAAATTACCTTAGACATGGCTAGTTCCATGAAGTTAATAGCCAAAAAATGTTTTCCAAAAGCCGTACAAGTAACAGATCGTTTCCATG
>NZ_BPLU01000017.1 GCF_019656315.1 Flavobacterium sp. UMI-01
TCTGGATCTTGACCCATGGCAAGTGCTGAATTGGTCACTTTTCCGGCATCAATATCTGCTTGTGTAATGGTGTAATCTCTAGTAGCGACGCCTACAGCCGTAGGATTCAAACTATTTGGAACCAAGGCTAAATTAGTGATTCCTAATTTCGCATCATTGATAGCAAGATTATTAACGGTAACATTTCCAGTATTGGTCACTGTAAAAGTATAGGTGATGACATCTCCCACCTTAGCTTGGGTTGGATCTCCATTATATACTCCCGTTTTTACAAATACAATCTTACCTGAGGTAGGCAAATCTGTAACAGTACTATCATCAGTATCCACTGTCGTTCCAGAAATATCCTGAACATCATTCCCCTTTGGATCTTGTCCTTGGGCAATGGCACTATTGGTTACTTTTCCTGAGTCTATATCCGTTTGGGTAACAACATAATTTTGGGTTGCAACTCCTACTGCATTTGGTGCCAATGTACTTGGTGTCAAAGCTAAATTTGTAAGACCTAATTTGGCATCACTGATTGCGATATTACTTACCGTAACATTACC
>NZ_BPLU01000018.1 GCF_019656315.1 Flavobacterium sp. UMI-01
TAGGCGTCGCTACTAGAGATTACACCATTACACAAGCAGATATTGATGCCGGAAAAGTGACCAATTCAGCACTTGCCATGGGTCAAGATCCAGACGGAAACAATGTACAAGATGTATCAGGAACATCCATTGCAAATGATGATAGTACGGTTACTACTTTACCTACACAAGGGAAACTAGCTTTTGTTAAAACAGCCATTTACAATGGTGATCCAATGAAAGCTAAAGTAGGAGATAAAATCACTTATACCTTTACAGTAACCAATATGGGTAATGTTACGGTAAGCAATATTGGAATTAATGATGCCAAACTAGGCCTTACTAATTTGGCTTTAACCCCAAGTACTTTATTACCAAATGGCGTTGGTGTTGCTACACAAGATTATACCATTACACAAGCCGATATTGATGCTAAAATGGTTACCAATACGGCTATTGCCAAAGGTAAAGACCCAAGTGGTAATGATATAGAAGATACCTCAGGTACGGCAGTTGACAATGATGATAGTACGGTTACTACTTTACCGACACAAGAGAAGTTAGCTTTTGTTAAAACAGCTGTTTACAATGGCGACCCAACGAAGGCAAAAGTAGGAGATAAAATCACTTATACCTTTACAGTAACCAATACGGGTAATGTTACGGTAAGCAATATTGGAATTAATGATGCCAAACTAGGTCTTACTAATTTAGCTTTGCCCCCAAGTACTTTGTTGCCAAATGGTATTGGTGTCGCTACACAAGAATATGCGATTACTCAAGCCGACATTGATGCAAAAATGGTTACCAATACGGCTATTGCCAAAGGTAAAGATCCAAGTGGTGCTGATGTAGAAGATATCTCTGGTACCGCAGTTGACAATGATGATAGTACGGTTATTACTGTACCGACACAAGGGAAGTTAGCTTTTGTTAAAACAGCCGTTTACAATGGTGACCCAACGAAGGCAAAAGTGGGAGATAAAATCACTTACACGTTTACAGTAACTAACACAGGGAATGTTACAGTGAATAATATCGTGATAAACGATGCCAAATTAGGTGTTGCCAACATGGTTTTAGTACCCAATGTATTAGCACCAAATGCAGTAGGAGTGGCTACACAAGATTATACCATCACACAGGTAGATATTGATGCGGGTCAAGTGACCAATACCGCCATTGCCAAAGGGCAAGACCCAAGTGGTGCTGATGTAGAAGATACCTCAGGTACTGCAGTTGACAATGATGATAGTACGGTTACTACTGTACCGACTCAAGGGAAGTTAGCTTTTGTTAAAACAGCCGTTTACAATGGTGACCCAACGAAGGCAAAAGTAGGAGATAAAATCACCTATACGTTTACAGTTACTAACACAGGGAATGTTACGGTAAATAATATTGTGATAAATGATGCCAAACTAGGCGTTGCTAATTTGGCTCTAACACCAAGTACATTATTACCTAATGGAATAGGTGTTGCCACACAAGATTATACCATTACACAATCGGATATCGATTCAGGAATGGTGACCAATACCGCCATTGCCAAAGGGCAAGACCCAAGTGGTGCTGATGTAGAAGATACCTCAGGTACTGCAGTTGATAATGATGATAGTACGGTTACTACTGTACCGACTCAAGGAAAGTTATCCTTTGTAAAAACAGGGGTATATAATGGAGATCCTTTGAAGGCACAGGTAGGGGATAACATCACCTATACCTTTACGGTAACTAATACAGGTAATGTTACGGTAAGTAATATCGCAATCAGTGATGCCAAATTAGGTCTTACAAATTTAGCTTTGACACCAAGTACATTGGCACCAAATGCAG
>NZ_BPLU01000019.1 GCF_019656315.1 Flavobacterium sp. UMI-01
TGCTCCTCAGCAGAGCCAATGTCCTCTTCAATTTGATGGTGAAATTTAATTAATCTAAAATCAAAAATCACCAACTATTTTTGACCACATTACCAACATTAAAGAAATCCAAAACTGATATGCTCTTCTAAAATAAGCTTCCCAAGTCAACTACAAACTTATATGGCTTGTATGGTAAAAAATAAGTGAGTTATTTACAAATACCCAAAACTGATATGCTCTTCTAAAATAAGCTTCCCAAGTCAACTACAAACTTATATGGCTTATATGGTAATAGAAAATAGCTAATAAACTAACCTCTCAATGGTTTTTTAAAATAAGACAATGACTATACTAAAGCTGAAACGAACTCCATTCGTACGCTTCCATCCTCGTCAATATGGGTTAAATTGATTTCGTGTAACGTATTGACTAATTCAGGATTCCAAGGTGTTTTTACTTTTACGTAATTCTCCGTAAAACCATGAATATAACCTTCTTTGTTTTCTCCCTCAAAAAGCACAGTTCTCGTCGTACCTAATTGACTTTCATAAAAAGCACGACGTTTTTTAACAGACAAACTGCGGAGCATCTTACTTCTTTTGGCACGCACATTCCCTGGCACAACACCTGTCATAGCGGCTGCTTCAGTATTATCACGCTCTGAATACGTAAAAACGTGTAAATACGAAACATCCAAATCATTCAAGAAATGATAGGTTTCTAAGAAATGTTCGTCTGTTTCCCCAGGAAAACCTACAATCACATCCACACCAATACAGGCATCTGGCATTACTTCACGAATTTTATTTACTCGTTCTGTGTAGACTTCACGTTGATAACGACGTTTCATCAACTTCAAAATTTCATTGCTCCCTGACTGTAGCGGAATATGGAAATGCGGTACAAAAGTCCTGCTTTTCGAAACAAATTCAATCGTTTCATTTTTTAACAAATTGGGTTCAATAGACGAAATTCGCAATCTTTCGATGCCTTCTACTTCATCCAACGCCTGAACCAACTCTAAGAACGTATGTTCGTGTTTTTTGTTACCAAATTCCCCTTTACCGTAATCTCCAATATTCACTCCGGTAAGTACAATTTCTTTAATGCCTTGTTGTGAAATTTCCTTAGCGTTTTTTAACACGTTTTGCAATTCGTCACTTCGCGAAATACCTCTCGCTAACGGAATCGTACAATAGGTGCATTTATAATCGCAACCGTCTTGCACTTTCAAGAAAGCACGGGTACGGTCGCCAATGGAGTAACTTCCCACGTAAAAATCGGCTTCGGCAATCTCACAAGAGTGCACCTCCCCCATATCGTTTTTAGACAAATCATTGATATAATCATTCAATTTGAATTTCTCAGTAGCTCCAAGTACCAAGTCAACCCCATCTACCGCAGCCAATTCTTCTGGTTTCAATTGAGCATAACAACCCACCGCAGCAACAAAAGCCTTATTGTTAAGCTTCATCGCTTTGCGTACTACCTGTTTAAATTGTTTATCGGCATTTTCGGTTACCGAGCACGTGTTGATGACATACATATCAGCCACTTCCTCAAAATCCACACGGTCAAAACCCTCGTCCTGTAAGTTACGGGCAATAGTTGAAGTTTCTGAAAAATTCAGTTTACAGCCTAAGGTATAGAAGGCCACTTTTTTTCTTTTTTCCATAAGTATGCGCTATCTAATGAAATCGTTGTCAAAAAAATAGCGTGTGCAAATTTACAAACAAATAAAGGAACTGTACAAGGAATTTTATTTTATTCTAATTGTAGGATTTGGGCGTGACCCTCCAGATGGCTTCGTCATGCTTCCTCGCCACTTTCGGGTCGGGCTGTCCGCTGTATTCCCGATTAAAAAAACTACGGCATTAGCCTTGTTTTTTAAAATCGGGAGATGTCGCTTCCATCCCTCACGCGGTGTTGATTAATGAGGAAAATTTTATTTCAACAGAATGTTTTGTAGTTATTTATTGATATATTTGAAATGCTTTAATAATTAATTTTAGTTCAATTCTATGAAACTCATCAAATATTTAATATTAATACTTATAGTTGTAATCTCATGCAAAAAAGCAGAAGTTTCTCCTGAGGAATTAACTAAAAGCACTTTCGATTCTCCATTCCCTAAAAACAACAAACAACTGGATAGAATTTTTGGAGAAACATTGTTAGTCAAATATTACAATGACACCTTAGTTTTAAATATTAAATCCAACAAATACACTAATCTAATAACCAATAAAATAGGAGATACAGTTTTCTATGGCAAAGTATGTAAATATAGAGACTACTACTATTTTAATCACAAAAAAAATGACACTTCCTATTGTATAAGCGCCTTCAAAATAAAAGGAAATTTAATTTATGGTTTGGATTTTGGAACCCAGTTTTTTGCTGTGGATGAAAATATTCTAAAAGGGATTTATAAAAAAGAATTGGTATCTATCAATTCAGATACAACTGTAATTAGGTTGAAAACTAACAAAGTCGAATTAAAAAAATTGTTTACAATCATAATGAACAATACTGTTCCCGACACACTTTTAAATCCCAAATTCACCTTAAATAACATTTCAAAAAACGAACTAGTCACTGAAAAAGATGAAGATGATCCAGACAATGTAGAATATTCTGTGAAAGCTTACCCAATTCCAGCAGTCGATTTTATCAATGTTGAAACAAATAAAAAATCTAGTTTTCAGCTAATCAATAGTTCGAATAAACTCATTTTAGAAGGGCAACTTAATGATGTAAAAAACAAAATAGATATTAGCAATCAACAATCAGGCTTGTATTTTCTCATTGTAAAAAACATAGATAACAGTCAAACTAAAACGCTTAAAATATTAATTAAGTAATCTACAAAATGGATCATTTATTTATAAACCACTATGTATTCTAAAAGATATACTCCTTTAATTTCTTTTTCTTTGTTGCTTATTTTAGCCACCCCATTTGAATCGGGTTTTACATTTCAAAGTCTCACAGGTTGGAATATGGTTATCCCAAGCACCAGTTATTTGGAAATAATAGTTTTAATTATTGTCTCTATTATTGCTTTTATCTATTGGAGATTATTAAAAAACAAATCTAAAATTGATTTCAAACTTTTTACTCTTCATTACCTGCTAACAATTCCAATTGTACTTTGGGCACGTTTTAATTTCCCAATTAGACAATTTACTGCAAAAAATTCAACTGATATTTTTGAAATGATTGATTTAATAAATAGAATCCTTTACACAGTTCTACTCTTATTCTCTATAGGACAAATCATTTTTGCATATTTACTTTTTAAAATACGAAAGAAAAACAAATGACTAACCTTAAAAAAATGAAAACCTCTCTATTTCTTATATTATTAACTTTCATTTCTTGTAATCCATTTAATGAAAATAAGGTTTTGAAATACAAAGATGATTTGAATAATTTAGTTTCAAAATTTGAAAAATATAATGATGGTGTTTATGATAGAGATGAATTTGATGAATTTATAATTGGTGATATTGAACAATTAGATATTGATTTAGTAGTAAAAAATGGAAATAAAAAAAATCCAAATTATTCAGGATTTATTGAAGAGAACGATAGTTTACTAATTTTTATCAAAAAACCCAATAGCTTATTCGACAAGGAGAAAAGAATAATTTATGACTCCACTAAAAAACCAAGAAACTTTGGAAACCGCAATATTCCTAATGCTTCATATAAGATTAAAAAACTGGATGACAGATGGTATTATTCTGAAGAAGGATTTGATTAATACAAAGGAAAATCATCACAATAAAAAAACCATTAAGCAATTAAGTCTTTAAGCACAACACTTAAAATCCCTTAATTGTTTAATGGTTTTTAATAGAATATAAAATCTTAAGCCAAAATAAAGCGTTGGATTACCTCAGCCACACCGTGGTTGTTGTTGGAAGCTACAACCACATCGCCTTTGTCTCTCAAATGTGCATCCACATTATCGACCCAAACACCTAATCCAGCATATTCAATCATCGACAAATCGTTGCCGGCATTACCTACTGCAATTACTTCATGTTGTGCAATGTTTAATTTTTCCGCTAGGAATTTCACGCTGGCGCCTTTGTCAATTCCAGTTTGAGCGGCTTCTAAAAAGAAGGGTTTTGACATACATACACTCAAATGGGGCATTACTGCTTTTAAATCTTCTTCAACTGCTTTCAAATAACTGGGTTCTTCTAGCAAAATGCATTTTATCGCCGCTGATTGCACTCGTTCTTTAAAATTAGGCACCACCTCATGTTCTAAACCTGTAATCGTGGTTTCCACATCGATATATTCTGAACGGGTTTCACTCACTATTTTCCCGTCCAAATAAGTAATAATATGTGTTTTCTTTTGTTGGCTGTAATCATACAATATATGAATCTGCTCTTGAGTCAAACTTTGCTCAAAAATCACTTCATTAGTACTCAAATCGGTAATCACAGCACCGTTAAACGAAATCATATACGAATCCATCAACCCCAAATCTTTAGCATATTCAATCATCGCAGGAGTTGGTCTTCCTGACGCCAAAATGATTTTCACTCCTTTTTCTTTTGCCTTGGCTAGCATGGCTCTATTTTCATCCGAAATGATATGGTCGTCGTTCAACAAGGTATCATCCATGTCTAAAACCAGCATTTTGTATTTCATAATGGTTACAAAGAATAATTATAAATTCATTTTAAACTCCTCGATAATGGGATAAATTTTTCCGTATTGTGTTTCTTGCACAAACAATTCAACTGCTGACCCCATAGTTCCAAAACCCGGTAATCGCGCTGATTGAATGTTGTCTTTCATTACAACATCCACCCCTATGGCTTCTATTTTTTCCTTTAAGGCCAAAGCCAAAACTTCACTCCCCGAAAACACTTTCATCAATGCCATTATACGCTATTTTTTAAATTAATTTTCTACATTTTGCTCCACAATGTTTACAACTTCGTCGAAGTGAGAGAAGGTCTCCTGACCTTCATATTCATTTTACCAAATATAATGATTAGAAATTGAGAAAGGTTTTAAAACATCAACAGCCGGATTACCTGCTTTTGTTATCGAAATAATCCCTTCATCTTTTACGTAATTAGAAGCGCTTGAATATAGATAATCTGATGCTTTTGATACGATCCCTGCTCTAACAGGATTCATATGTATGTAATCCCATTTTGACCACATAAATTTTTCAGAAAAAATCTCTTCAGGATAACTCCCATATTGCCAAAATTGGTATTTCTCATTTCGGGTATGCCTTTTACAGGCAAATTCAAATCTTTTTAACATCCAATCTGCTCTACTTTCAACCCCATTTTCTATTTTATTCAGTATCGTTTTAGCGGTAAACTTTTTAAATCCCCTTATTAAATCAGACAATTTTCCCTCTTCAGACTGAATGATTAAATAAATATGATTGGACATAATTACATATCCATACAAAATCATTCCTTTATTCTTTTACAAAAATCCAGACTATCAATAATACATTCCCTATATTCTTTACTTGAAAAAACATCTACCCAATCTATAACTGTTGCTGTTATAAAATGAGGTTTTTGATTGATCTCTAATAATATACCTTCTTTCGTTTTTTTTTATAGAGCCAGTCAAGGACTGAAATTCACCACCTCAAAAGTCAGAGACTTTGCGGAGCATTTATATTAATTTTCCTCGTCCCCCTCTTCTTCTTCAAAATCATCCTCCTCTTCCACTTCTTCAAAATCGAATTCGAAAGGTTCTACCAACATTTTGTCTGCCATAATGGCTACTCTTTCCGTATATTCTTCTGAAAAAATCAGTCGTTGGGTTTTAGTAATACTATCAGATATGCGCATGATTTTAGTTTCATGACGCAATTTCAACAAGCTATCTGCATCGTCCACGATAAACATTTTCAAGCGATTGACATTATAGCCCGCTGTTGAAAACATATCGCTCAACTTGGTCGGAGTTCCTATTAAAACATCTATTCCAGTGGAAACATAATTTTTATCATAGTCCATATCGCCTTTTTCGTGAACGCCATACACTTCTAATCCCGTATATTTTCCGAATTGCTCAAAAAGGGCTTCCATTTCTAAAACCTTAGCTTTGTCTTCCACAAAAATTAATGCCCGTGGTGATTCTTCATTGGTTCCAGCTAATTTTTGAATTACATTCAAAACAATCGTAGTGGTTTTACCGCTTTCTTTAGGTGCAAAAATCAAACAATCAGCACCACTTTTGATTGCTGAAAACGTTTCTTTTTGAACCTCATTTGCCTCGGTCAATCCATTTTCGATTAAGGCTTGCTGCAGTTTTTCCTTTATTTTTTTTAGTTTCATTTTTAAAATTTTTACACTAAGATTCGCTAAGTTTCAAGAAGATTCGCTAAATTTCAATTGTAATTCTTTTGCGTTTCTTCGTGTTTTCTCTTAGTGAATCTTTGCGAAATAGTTTATTTACTTGCAAACAACTTCACATCATTCTCGGAAATTTCACTTCCTCCAAGAATAATCAAGCGCTCTACTACGTTCCGTAATTCTCGTATGTTTCCTGTCCAATCGTATTCTTGTAATAACTTCACCGCATTATCAGAGAATTTCTTCACTGCTGTTCCGTTCTCCGAAGCAATTTTTTGAGCAAAATGACTAATTAAAAGTGGAATATCTTCACGACGTTCATTTAACGACGGTACTTTTATCAAAATTACCGCCAATCGATGGTACAAATCCTCGCGGAAGCGTCCTTCTTCGATTTCTTTTTTCAAATCTTTATTCGTTGCTGCCACAACACGTACATCGACTTTGATATCCTTGTCGGCTCCTACTCGGGTAATCATATTTTCCTGTAAAGCACGCAATACTTTGGCTTGAGCGGAAAGACTCATATCGCCAATTTCATCCAAGAAAATCGTTCCTTTGTCTGCTGCTTCAAATTTACCTGCACGGTCTTTTACAGCTGATGTAAAAGCACCTTTCACATGACCAAACAACTCACTTTCTATCAATTCTGACGGAATAGCAGCACAGTTCACCTCTATTAGCGGAAAGCTAGAACGCTCACTTTTTTCATGTAATTGATGGGCAACCAACTCTTTTCCGGTACCATTTGAACCCGTGATAAGCACTCTAGCCTCGGTAGGCGCCACCTTATCAATCATCAATTTAATATGATTAATGGCTTCGCTCTCACCTATCATTTGGTAATTTTTAGAAACTTTTTTCTTTAGAATTTTATTTTCAACTACCAATTGTTTTCGGTCCAAAGCATTACGAACAGTATTTAACAACCTATTCAAATCAGGTGGTTTTGAAATATAATCAAAAGCCCCCAAACGCATCGTATTAATGGCCGTTTCCATATCGCCGTGCCCTGAAATCATCACCATTGGGATTTCAGGTTTTATTTTTTTGACTTCTTCTAATACCTCAACACCGTCCATTTTGGGCATTTTGATATCACAAAGTACCAAATCATAATCGTTGTTTTTAATTTTTTCAAGACCAATAGTACCATCTTCGGCTTCTTCTACTTCGTAAGTATCATTTTCCTCAGAAAGTATTTTGGACAACACCCTGCGGATAGCAGCTTCGTCTTCTATTATTAAAATTTTAGGCATGCTTTTTCGTTTAATCTGTTAAATGGTTTAACTGGTTATTAGGTTAATTGTTAACTTAACTTACTCAATAACCTAGTGCTTACTTTTATACCCTGATTGCTTCACTATTCCATTATTCTTCTTGATGTTCAGTGAACTTTATTTGAATCAATATTCACACCACTATAGTGGAGGAATAAAGGTCAAAGCAGGAACAATGCTTACTCTCAAAAACTAAGCCATTCGCTACTTGATTTGGCTATTTGACAAACTGTTTATTCGAAAAACCGATTGAACAGAAAATCCGTTACACTGATAATCATTAATATTTTAACCAATGATACAATTCTTTCCAACTAGGTTTTTTGCCATACATCAAAATCCCCACACGATAAATCTTTGCTGCAAACCAAACTACACCTAAAAAGGTTACTAGTAATAGGGAAACCGAAATTATAATTTGCCACAAAGGTACACCAAACGGAATTCGCATGAGCATCACAATGGGTGAAGTTAACGGAATCATCGAAAAAGTTACCGCAATCGTACTATGAGGGTCATTGACTACACTAAAAAAACCAATATACACACTCAAAATCAACGGCATGATAATAGGTAAAAGAAACTGCTGGGAGTCGGTTTGATTATCAACAGCAGCTCCAATAGCCGCATAAAATGAACTGTACAAGAAATAACCCCCAATAAAATACACTACAAATCCTAGCAAAATAGAAACTATGGGTAATTGCCACAATTCCTTAATATACATTTGGATAGTACTTGTCATTTCAGTCGCAGAATGCTCTGCCATTGCAGGTGAAAATTGTGCTGCCGAACCCACGTTGACACCAAAAAAATATGAGGCGAATAACAGGATTGATAAGCCTAGCACAGTCCAAATAACAAATTGTAAAATCCCTGCCAAAGAAGTCCCTATGATTTTACCTATCATCAATTGAAAAGGTTTGACCGAAGATATAATAATTTCAATAATACGATTGGTTTTTTCCTCAATCACTGAACGCATCACCATGTTGCCGTACATGATAATAAACATCATGACCAAATAACCAAATGCACCACCGATGAAAATCTTAATTTCATTAAGTCCCTTTACTGTTTCCTCTCCTGATGTTTTGGCTAAGTTAAGGACCACTTTGGCTTGTGCCTTTTGAATGGCAACAGTGTCTAAATGGGCTTTTTCAAGTTTGAGTTGGGTAATTTTTTTTCCTATAATAGACTGAACCTTTTCAATAAAAATTAAACTAGGACTGGTGTTAGCAATGAGTTGAATTTTATTTTCTAATGTGGTTAAATCATCCGTAGGAGGAACCAATAACAAGCCCTCATAATTATGATTGGCAATGCTGTCCTTTACAAATTGGACTTCAATGGCCGATAAATCAACGTATTTATACTCTGAGTCCTTTTGATTTTGGGATACCAACTCCTTAACAAAAACTCCAGAGGGATCGTGTATGGCGATGCGTTTAGTCTCTACTTCCATCGTATTGAGGTAGCTGATAAAAATGGTAATCGCTACAAACAACAATGGACTTAAAAAGGTCATTACAATAAAAGATTTATTACGCACTTTGGCTATAAATTCTCTTTTGATAATTAATGAAATAATACTCATTTTCACATTTAAGATTAAGGATTTTTTGATTTAGGAATACCCAAATATTTATTACTCGCTCACCGTTTGGATAAAAATGTCATTTACTGACGGAATTTTTTCAACAAAGTGTGTCACCTGTCCTTTTTGCACCAATACATTCAACAATTCGTTAGGTGTGGCGTTGCCAATGTGAATCTCTAATTTTAATTCGTTGTTCAATGACTTGAAATGCGCTGGTTTAACAGTGAATTTTTGAGTGATAGCATACATCAATCCTTCTACATCAGCACTCAAAATCCCAACTTCGTAACTATTCGTTCTGTACTGTTTTTTGACGTCGTTTACCTTGCCTTCAATCAATTTATTGGACTTGTGAATCAAAGCGATTTCATCACACAATTCTTCCACACTCTCCATACGATGAGTAGAAAACAATATCGTGGTACCTTTTTCTTTTAAAGCTAAAATTTCGTCCTTGATTACATTAGCATTTACAGGGTCAAAACCCGAAAAAGGTTCGTCCAAAATCAATAATTTAGGCTGATGCAAGACACAAACTACAAATTGTATTTTTTGTGCCATTCCTTTGGATAACTCTTGAATTTTTTTGTTCCACCATCCTTGAATTCCCAATCGATCAAACCAAAAATCCAATTGTTTTTTGGCTTCTGACTTAGACAATCCTTTCATTTGTGCCAAATACAAGCACTGTTCTCCCACTTTCATGCTTTGATACAAACCGCGTTCTTCGGGTAAGTAACCAATATATTGCACATGTTTGGGCTGTAACTTTTCGCCATCCAAAATAATTTCGCCACTATCTGGCAAAGTTATTTGGTTTATAATGCGAATTAAGGAGGTTTTTCCCGCTCCATTAGGACCTAAAAGTCCGTAAATACTCCCTTTAGGCACGCTCAATGAAACTTCATTCAAGGCGGTATAGTCACCATATTGTTTGACAACTTTGTTGACTTCAAGTAAGTTATTCATTCTAAAATTTGAATTTGTGTAAAAGTAAATAATTCAAGGGGAAATCCTTTGATTTGTTCGATAAAAAAAGAGTCAACCTGCGTTTAAAAACAACCCAAGTTTGCTTTGATTGTTTATTTTTTTGAACTAAATCATGATTATCATTTCTATCTCAATCGGTTTACCGGACACATGGTTCATTTCAGAAATTAGCAAATCAAAGGTAAAAGCTTGGCATCCCAGAATAAAAAAACCCATTCCTATTGTGATAAGAATGGGCTTTATAAGTGGTGATTTTAAATGAAACTTAGCTTCATTTAAGAAAACATATCTTTTACTTTTTCAAAAAATGACTTGTCTGATTTTTCAGGATTTGGATTGAAATTTTCGTCATCCAAGTATTTTTCAAAAAATTGTCTCTGTTCTTTATTCAACGTTTTAGGAGTCCAAACATTTACATGAACCAATAAGTCACCATTACCGTATCCATTGATACTTGGGATTCCTTTTCCTTTCAAACGCAAAATTTTTCCCGATTGGATTCCTTCTTCGAGTTTGATGCGTACTTTTCCGTTTACCGCTTCGATATCTTTGGAGACACCTAAAATCGCTTCAGGGAAACTGATGTACAAATCGTAATGAAGGTTCTCTCCTTCACGTTTTAAAAATTCGTGTTCTAACTCTTCTATCGCAACAATCAAATCTCCAGGAACACTGTTACCTGGCGCATCATTTCCTTTACCAGAAACTTTCAATTGCATTCCGTCCACTACACCAGCAGGAATTTTGATAGAAACGGTTTCGTCTTCTAAAATCATTCCTTGCGCATCTGCTTGAGATGGTTTTTTGTCTAAAATTTGACCTGAGCCTCCACAAGCAGGACAAGTCGTAGCCGACTGCATACGTCCCAAAATAGTATTGGTCACACGCATTACCTGCCCTTGTCCGTTACAAGTAGTACACGTTTTATAGGTTACCCCTGGCGCTTGAACTTTGCGCTTTACTTTTACTTTTTTCTCTACACCATTAGCAATTTCTTCTAAGGTGAGTTTTACTTTGATTCGAAGATTACTTCCTTTGACTCTTTGAGGACCACGTGATCCACCGCCAAATCCTCCGAAACCACCACCAAAGATGTCACCAAACTGGCTGAAAATATCGTCCATATTCATGCCACCATGTCCACCAAAACCTCCTGAACCATCAAATGCTTGGTGTCCATACTGGTCGTATTTGGCTTTTTTGGCAGGATCTCCTAAGACCTCATAGGCTTCGGCTGCTTCTTTGAATTTTTCTTCTGCCGTTTTGTCTCCTGGATTTTTGTCAGGGTGATATTCAATGGCTTTTTTTCGGTAGGCTTTCTTAATCGCTGCAGCATCAGCCCCTTTAGAAAGTCCTAATATTTCGTAAAAATCTTTTTTCATTGTATTCATTTAGGTTGAAAATTACAGCAGTGCGTAGTTACGCTTATTTATTGCCCAATTACAACTTTAGGAAAACGAATAATTTTATCTCCTAATTTGTATCCTTTTTCAAGAACATCCACAATTTTACCTTTCATATCGTCAGACGGGGCAGGTATTTGTGTAATCGCTTCAGCAAAATCAGCATTAAAAGCATCTCCTGCATTTACCTCCACTAACTCTAATCCTTTAGCGTTCAAAGTACTTTTTAATTTTTCATGTATCAATTCCACGCCTTTAGAAACTGCTTCATTTTCTGATTTAGCAATTTCCACCACCGCTCTGTCAAAATCATCTAAAACAGGTAACAAAGCTTGCAACACATCTTGATTAGCTGTTTTGAATAACTCGATACGTTCTTTAGTAGTTCGTCTTTTGTAATTTTCAAATTCAGCAAATAATCTCAAAAATTTATCTTTTTCATTTGCCAAGTCTTTTGCTAATTGCTCTTCAACACTTAATTCCTCAGCATTTGTCTCTTCAGCTGCAACTTGTTCTCCACCAACATTGTTATTTTCCAATGCTCCATCGGCTACTTTTTGATCGATCTCTGTATTTTCAGTAGTCATATTACCTTTATTTTTAAAAATATTCTTAAACATATTTTGAACTTTCTTTTGGAAAGCAAAAGTACTGCCAAAACGCACTAAACGTCAAATTGTCAGTCCGATTTTTGAAAAATCCAAAATCGGCTGTTATTTTTTCATTATTAATTTAAATTTTAATACAATTTTATGAATTATATCAATTGTTTTATTTATGTTTGTAATCTATTCTCCTTCATTAGGGACTCTAAGGTTATTTACTATATTATTAATTCACTATACCTTATATCAAAAAAAAGCTTTGTTTTATAAAACAAAGCTTTTTTTATACCTATTAAATTGAGACCATCCAAGACTTAAACTCTTACGCTAACAAACTTTTTTTCAATCCTTCCAAATCAACTAAAATCTGCTCGCCTGTGGTTAGGTTTTTAAGAGCATACTGACCTGTTTTCATCTCTTCGTCACCTACAATTACGGCGTACGGAATATGACGTTTGTCAGCATGTTGAAATTGTTTTCCCAACTTTACATTATCAGGATACATTTCGACTTTTATACCTGAGGCTCTCAATTCTTTAATAGCACTCATCGCGTACAAGGCTTCATTTTCGCCATAATTAAGAAATAACGCCTTAGTGGATATGGTAACTGTTTTGGGAAACAAATCCAATTCTTCAATAACTAAATAGATACGGTCTAATCCAAAAGAAATCCCAACACCACTCATGTTTTTTAATCCAAAAATCCCTGTCAAATCATCATAACGGCCACCGCCTCCAATTGAACCCATCGTTACTCCTTTGGGCGCAGCTACTTCAAAAATAGCCCCTGTATAATAATTTAACCCTCTTGCCAAAGTCACATCCAAATCCAAAATAACAGTGGCTAAACCTAATTCCAATACCTTGTCACATATAAAACGCAACTCGGCTATTCCTTTCATTCCTTCTTGAGATTCAGCCAACAATTGGGATAGCTTCTCCAGTTTCTCGGTGATGGTGCCAGTAAAATTAAATAGAGGTTGTACTTTTTGGATGGCAGTTTCAGTAATTCCTTTATCCATCATTTCTTTTTTAACTCCTTCCTCACCTATTTTGTCCAGTTTATCCAAAGCTACTGTGAAATCAATCAATTTATCCGAAGCGCCGATTACTTCTGCTATTCCAGACAAAATCTTGCGATTGTTGATTTTTACTGTAGCACCATTCAATCCTAAATCAGTAAAAACAGCATCATATAATTGGACCAATTCAACTTCTTGCCAAAGCGATTGAGACCCTACGACATCGGCATCACATTGAAAAAATTCTCTAAAACGCCCTTTTTGAGGTCGATCCGCACGCCAAACAGGTTGGATTTGGTATCGTTTAAAAGGGAATTCAATCTCGTTTTGGTGTTGCACTACATAACGAGCAAAAGGAACAGTCAAATCATAACGCAAGGCTTTTTCAGAAATACTAGCAGTGAGTTTTGTACTGTCTTTGGCTTCTAAATGAGTCGCATTGGCTTTAGCCAAATAATCCCCTGAGTTTAATATTTTAAAAATCAAACGATCGCCTTCTTCTCCATATTTCCCCATTAAGGTTTCAGAGTTTTCAAATGAAGGAGTTTCTATGGGTTGGAAACCAAATTTCTCAAAATTGGTTCTTATAGTTTGGATAATGTATTGTCTTTTTGCCACCTCAACTGGTGAAAAATCTCTAGTTCCTTTAGGAATACTGGGTTTTGATGCCATTATAATTATTTAAAAAAAATTGGTGATTATGGATTAACCCAAAATCTTTGCAAATATCTTATTTTTAAAATAAATCTGTTTACTAATTGTAGTTTTTTAAACATATAAGTCATTTATGTTTTTTTTTTAAAACCATTTAAGAAATATAAGAACATTTAAGCTTTGTGGTAAAAATATTGAAACATATAAGTCATGTAAGTTATTTGCTTTGACTGGTTTTTAAAACTCTTAAAAAAAGAAGCGCATATCAGTAGGGACTCGTCCCTTGCGATGAATCTTAAGTCCTGAAATTTGGATTTCTTTAATTTTTAAAATCTGTGTCCAAAAAAAAAAAAAAAATAACACATAAGTCATATAAGTTATTTGCTTTGACTGGTTTTTAAAACTCTTAAAAAAAGGAGCGCATATCAGTAGGGACTCGTCCCTTGCGATGAATCTTAAGTCCTGAAATTTGAATTTCTTTAATTTCTAAAATTTGTGTTCCAAAAAAAATTAACATATAAGTCATGTAAGTTATTTGCTTTAACTGGTTTTTAAAACTCATTAAAAAAAGAAACGCATATCAGTAAGGACTCGTCCCTGACAGTGAATCTTAAGTCGTGAAATTTGGATTTCTCTAATTTCTAAAATCTGTGTTCCAAAAAAAAATTAACATATAAGTCATGTAAGTTATTTGCTTTGATTGGTTTTTAAAACTCTTAAAAAAAAGCGCATATCAGTAGGGACTCGTCCCTTGCGATGAATCTTAAGTCGTGAAATTTGAATTTCTCTAATTTCTAAAATCTGTGTTCCAAAAAAATCAAACAGCCAAGTTATCTACTACACCTCCTTTCAAAAAATCTTTAAAAGCTTATATGACTAATATTGTTAAAAAAAATCGTTCTTATTTGTCTAACTGGAATTGCTACAAAAAATGTACTTTAGTATCAAATTAAAATGATGTTACAATTATTTAAAGAAAACATTCGCATTGCTATAGGTTCTATACGTACCCAAATCTTGCGCACCATTTTGACGGTAATTATTATCGCTATCGGAATCACCGCCTTAGTAGGAATATTAACAGTAGTATCAGCTTTGGAGAACACCATTTCATCCGACTTTACTTCGATGGGCGCTAATACTTTTTCCATTAAACAATACGAAAATGTACTGCGAAAACGCCACGGAGAAACTCGAAAAATTACAAATCCTGTGATTTCCTATCCAGAAGCCCTCGCTTTTAAAAACAAATTTGATTACCCGCTCACCCAAACGTCATTGTCTTTCAGAGCCACAGGAACCGCAGAAGTAAAATTTAATACCGAAAAAACAGACCCCGAAATCACCATTATGGGTGTCGATGAATTTTTCCTGACTAACTCAGGTTTAGAGACTAAAATAGGCAGGAATTTCAATCGTTTTGACATTAGCAACAACAGCCATAGTTGCATTGTAGGTTCCGATTTTGAAAAAGGCCTTCTAAAAGATGTCAATCCTATTGGAAAAACAATTTCGATTCGGGGGGCGCGATTTAAGGTTATCGGTGTTTTAAAAGAAAAAGGAGCTACTTTTGAGAACAATCAAGATTTACGAGTGTTGATTCCTATTCAATTGGCTAGGTCTCTTTTTACAGCACCAAACATCAATTATTCCATCAGTATCTTAACGCAAAAAAACGAACTTCTTGACCAAGCTATCGACCAAGCTATTAGTACGATGAGGAAAATCAGAAAATTAAGCCCGGTAGAGGAAAACAATTTTGGTGTCATTCGTTCAGATGACTTGATTAATAAAATTCTTGGTATTACAAAATACTTAGGATTGGCCTCTTGGGGTATAGGTGTGGTTACTATTTTAGGATCTTCGATTGCACTAATGAACATTATGATTGTTTCGGTAACAGAACGCACAAGGGAAATTGGGGTCAGAAAAGCGTTAGGAGCCAAAAAAACAACGGTAGCAATTCAATTTTTTATCGAGACCCTACTTATTGGACAATTAGGCGGAATCATTGGGATTGTATTAGGAATACTCATCGGTTTTGGAATTGCCTCTGCAATGCAATTTGATTTTGTTATTCCGTGGCTTGCCATATTTGCCGCTTTTATGACAAGTTTTATTGTGGCCATACTCTCTGGGTTATACCCAGCTATCAAAGCTTCAAAGCTAGACCCTATTGAAGCATTACGATATGAATAATCAGAAGTTAGAGATTTAAAGATACCAATTAAACAATTAAACAATTAAACAATTAAACAATTAAACAATTAAACAATTAAACAATTAAACAATTAAACAATTAAACAATTAAACAATTAACTAAACACTACACCCAATCATCCTATCATTTCCATAAATATCTTTTCTCAATTCGATATTATTAAAATGCAATTGTTGCAACAAAGTGATCATTTCTTGCCCTAAATATTGATTAATTTCAAAAAACAATTGCCCTCCTACCACAACATTTTTTTGAGCGAGTTGTGCAATTTTAGTATAAAAAACCAAAGCATTATCATCTGCTACAAAAAGCGCCAAATGAGGCTCATACTCTAAAACATTTTTCTTAATTTCCTGTTTTTCTAAATTTCGGACATAGGGTGGATTTGACACAATAACATCAAACAGTTGACCTAAATCAGTTGTTTCAAGAATGTTTTGTTTAATAAATTGGACGTAAACATCGTTTTTTAGGGCATTCCTTTGAGCAGTTTCCAAGGCTCCTTCTGACACATCGATAGCATACACCTCAGCATGGGGAAGTTTTTTAGCCAAGGTGATAGCAATACAACCCGAGCCAGTACCAATATCGAGAATTTTTATCTTATGTGCTGTCTTTTGATTTTTAGAAACAATCCAATCCACTAGCTCCTCAGTTTCGGGACGCGGAATTAACACATTGGAGTTTACTTCAAACTCTAACCCATAAAAAGAGGTTGTTCCTAATAGATATTGAATAGGAATTTCCTGCTGAAGCTTTTGAAGAATATCATTCCAAAAAACCAACTCTGTTTCGGAAAATACTAAATTAGGCTGCAAGGCTACATCCACACGCCTGAGTTGCCGCTGTTTTTCTAAAATTAAATAAAAAAAGCTTGCTGCCTCATCTGCATCATACTGCGAGCTTAACTCTTGAACAAAACGATCTCGATAGTTTCTAATTGTCATAATTGATTTTCCCTCCCAATTTTCTTGAAAAGAAGTCACAAAAGTAACAATAGTTGTTTGCAAATTGTATTTTTATCCTCAAAACCAAAACCAAAATAGTATTTTTGCGGTATGAACACCAATGAAAAGTACCTTCAGCGTTGCATTGACCTTGCTCGAAATGGCTTAGGAAAAACTTATCCTAATCCCATGGTAGGAAGCGTTATTGTTTACAACGACCAAATCATTGGTGAAGGTTGGCATCAAAAAGCAGGCGAAGGCCATGCCGAGGTGAATGCGATTAATTCTGTTAAAGACAAATCATTACTTCCCAAATCCACCATTTATGTAAGCCTAGAACCTTGCAGTCATTTTGGAAAAACGCCTCCTTGTTGTGATTTGATTATCAAAAACCAAATTCCCAAAGTGGTCATTGGTACTATTGACCCCCATAGCAAAGTGGCCGGAAACGGTATCAAACGCTTAATAGAAGCTGGCATTGATGTTACCGTAGGTGTTTTGGAAAAGGAATGTTATGAACTCAACAAACGTTTTTTTACTTTTCATCAAAAAAAACGTCCTTATATCATTCTTAAATGGGCCGAAACTCAAGACGGATATATTGCGCCTAGGGAACGAGAGGAACAAAAACCTGTTTGGATTACCTCAAAATACTCTCGCCAATGGGTACACAAATGGCGCAGTGAAGAACAAGCCATTCTTGTAGGAACTCAAACCGTACTTGATGACAACCCTCAATTAGACGTAAGAGACTGGACAGGAAATCATCCTACACGAATTGTAATTGACCGCAAAAACCGAATCCCTAGGAGCTGTGCTGTTTTTAACAATCACGTTAAAACTATTGTAATTTGCGAAACAATCACTGAAAAAAATACAGAAAATTGTATCTTTGAAAGTATTGACTTTGAAAACGAAATAACAATTCAAATTATAAAAGTACTGTACAAACACGAAATTCAATCGGTACTTATTGAGGGAGGCCAACGTACGCTACAATCTTTCATTGACACCAATTTATGGGATGAAGCACTTGTTTTTAAAGGAGCAGCATTTTTTAACAATGGAACAAAAGCCCCTACAATATCTCAAAGCTATTTTTCTAAAAAACAACTCAGACAAGACGAACTTAAACGATATACAAACCATGATTGATGCTATTATTTTTGATTTTGGTGATATTTTCATCAACCTAGACAAACCCGCAACTTTTGAAGGATTAAAAAAATTAGGTCTTTCAGAATGGAATGACGATTTAGACCATTTGAATCATCAATTTGAAATGGGCAAAATTTCGCAAGACGCTTTTTTACAGGGCATCCAAAAACATTGTCCTCAAGCTAGCATAGATGAAATTTTAAAAACTTGGAATGCAATTTTATTAGACTTCCCATTATACCGTTTGGAGTTTTTACAAATGCTTTCCCAAAAATACCGTCTTTTTTTACTGAGCAACACAGACGCTATTCACATTGAACGCTTTCAGAAAAAAGCTGGAGAAACTTTTTATACCGATTTTTACCGTTGTTTTGAACATGTCTATTTCTCTTATGAAATTGGAATGCGCAAACCCAATGTAGAAATTTATGAATATGTACTAAGCAATCACCACCTCACCGCTTCCAAAACGCTATTTGTGGATGATAAAAAAGAAAATACGGACGCAGCAAAATCTATTGGGTTACACGTTTGGAACCTTCAAGTGGGTGAAGAAGATGTTGTAGAATTATTTGAAAAAAAGATAATTTAATTTTTCTTGAACACCCAAGACACTTACAAAACCATTGACCGAGCTACTGAAGAAATACTGTTTAAAGAAAAAGGCAGTAAATTTTTAGGCTATGCTTATCCAATACGTTGTGAAGAAGAAGTCAAACCTCTTATTGAAACCTTACGCAAAGTTCATCCCAACGCACGGCATCATTGTTATGCCTTTCAAATAGGTGCCGAAAAAATTTACTACAGAACTAACGACGATGGGGAACCCAACAATACTGCTGGCACTCCTATTTACGGACAAATACAATCTTTTGGGCTTACCAACATATTAGTTGTAGTCGTTCGGTATTTTGGGGGGACTAAATTAGGGGTTGGCGGTCTAATTGCCGCTTATAAAACTACCGCTCAAGCCACCCTGGATTCCTGTAACATCATTGAAAAAACAGTAGATGTTTCTTTTTTAATTTCATTTGACTATCAAAACATGAATAAAGCCATGCGAATTATTAAAGAAAAAAAACTCGAAATTGTACATCAACAGATGGAAATACATCCTGAATCAGAACTTCCCATAGGGAAAATAGAATTTAAAACCCGAAAAAAAAATGCCGAGATAATATTCGACATTTTTAATTCTCACCACGAAATTAACATTCAAATTATAGAATAAATCAATTCCTTCTTACTTCATTTTCATATCATCAACAAACGCTCTTTTACATACTCTGGAGGAGTTCTCGGACGACCAGTTTTCATGTCCACAAAAACCAAAATTGAATTCGCAATTGTTAACAACTCCATCTCTTCATTATAAATCTCATAGTCAAATTCTATCTTGACAGAAGTTTGACTTTTCAAAATAGTTTTAACAGTCAATAAATCGTCATAACGTGCTGGTTTTTTATATTGCACACTTAAAGAAACCACCGGAAGCATTACTCCATTTTCTTCCATCCATTTATAAGAAACCCCCATATTTCTTAGCCATTCCACACGTCCCATCTCAAAATACTGAGCATAATTGCCATGATACACCACTCCCATTTGGTCCGTTTCGGAATACCTCACACGCACTTTTAAATCGAATTCTTTCATTTACCTATACCTTAATTTTAACATTATTTTATCTATCATTCAACCATCACTTACAACAATATTTTTACAAATTCAACCCCCAATAATTTTTTTTTAAAGAAAATTGTTCACATATTTGTTAACCCAAAAGAAAGCTTAAAACAACATTGCTTTTTCTATAAAGTAACCCGATTACAATTAAAATAATTTACTAGAATTTATGAACAAAACTGCACAATCAGTATGGGAAAACTGTCTGTCCTTTATAAAGGACAACATTCAAGACCAAGCCTACAAAACTTGGTTTGAACCAATTAAGTCAGTTGAACTTACCGATAACGCACTTTACATTCAAGTTCCTAGTAAATTCTTCTACGAATGGCTAGAAGAACATTATGTAAAACTATTAAAAGTGGCGTTGACCAAAGAACTTGGAAAAAACGCAAAGTTACTTTATAAAATTAAGATGGAAAACACTTATGGTAACAAACAACCTTTTACAGAACAGTTACCTAGTGCAAATCGAGTGGCAGTAAAACCACAAGATGTAGATGCTCCATTAAAAAACTTAAATCCAGAATTAAAAAATCCATTTGTTATTCCTGGAATTCGTAATTTAAAAATCGAATCCCAATTGAATTCCAATTATAGTTTTGACAACTTCCTTGAAGGTGACTCTAACCGATTGGCACGTTCTGCTGGTATGGCTGTAGCCAATAAACCTGGCGGAACCTCATTCAATCCTTTGTTGATTTTTGGAGGAGTTGGATTAGGTAAAACGCATTTGGCCCATGCGATTGGAGTTGAAATCAAAGAAAAATATCCTGAAAAAACTGTATTGTATATCTCGGCTGAAATTTTCACCCAACAATATATAGATTCCGTTAAAAAGAACAATAGAAATGATTTTATTCATTTTTACCAACTTATTGACGTATTAATCATTGACGATGTACAGTTCTTATCTGGAAAATCAGGAACTCAAGACGTGTTTTTCCACATATTCAATTATTTACACCAAAACGGAAAACAGGTTATCCTTACTTCCGACAAGGCTCCAGTGGACATGCAAGATATCGAACAACGTTTGTTATCTCGTTTCAAATGGGGACTGTCAGCAGAGCTACACCAACCCGATTACGAAACTCGAATTTCTATCCTTAAAAACATTCTTTACCGTGATGGTGTTGAAATGCCTGAAGACATTATCGAGTATGTCGCTCGCAACATCAAAACCAACGTTAGAGAACTAGAAGGCGCTATTATTTCATTGATTGCACAATCTTCTTTTAACAAAAAAGAAGTTACCATTGAACTAGCCAAGAGTGTCGTAGAAAAATTCGTTAAGAATGTAAAAAGAGAGATTTCAATAGACTACATTCAAAAAATTGTTTCTGATTATTTCCAATTGGACATCGAAACATTACAATCCAAAACCAGAAAAAGACACGTTGTACAAGCCAGGCAATTAGCCATGTTTTTTGCTAAAAAATTTACCAAAGCTTCTTTGGCTAATATTGGTTCACAAATAGGTGATCGCGACCATGCTACCGTGTTACACGCCTGTAAAACTGTTGACAATTTGGTCACTACTGACAAACAGTTTAAAAAATTTGTTGACGACATCCATAAAAAGTTAACTTTATAAAATACAATGGCAATTAAAATTTTAATGGTTTGTTTGGGAAACATTTGCCGTTCCCCATTGGCTGAAGGCATTTTAGCATCAAAACTACCCCCAAACAAATTCAAAGTAGATTCTGCTGGTACAGGCTCTTGGCATATAGGCCACTCCCCTGACAAACGCTCCATAGCAGTTGCCCAAAAAAACAATCTTGATATCTCCAAACAAAAAGGACGGCAATTTAAACCCGAAGATTTTGATCAATTTGATTACATCTATGTAATGGACAGCTCCAATCACGAAGATGTACTTTCATTATCACAAAAACCAGAGCATATAGCAAAAGTTCAAATGATTTTAGACGAACTTTTCCCAAACGAAAAAGTGGATGTCCCAGATCCTTATTACGGCACCTCGGACGGTTTTGATTTAGTCTATAAAATGCTCGACCAAGCTTGTGATTCCATTGCTCAAAAACTAATTGACCGACACAAATAAATCCCTTTTTCAGAGGGATTTTTTTATATTATTAGTTGAACATTCTTTCAAAAAACAAAGAATATTCGTATATAATTATTTTTTAACCAATAAAATTTTACAAAAAACACAAAACTCTTCTTTTGTCTAGTTTTTATCTATATAAATTGCCTTCCAAATAGAACAGAATAACAACTTATTAACAAGTATCAAAAAAGTTATAGAATTAACTTTGTTTTAAACCATTCTTAATAATCAAAGACGACTAAGAATGTACTATTAAACCAAAATACTTATAAATTTATTAAGATGAAAAAGATTGCAGCACTATTGTTCCTATTAGGATTATGTTTTAGTTTTAGTTTTTGCTCGAGTGATACCCCAGAGCAAGCTACAGTGATTCCTCCAGCGACCACACCTCCAACAACAACACCTGAAATAACAGATTATAAATTAATTCCCGTACCAGCCAATGCTGGAACAGGTAAAAAATGGGAGTTTCAAACGGACATGTCGGATGATTTTGACTATAATTATACCCCTTCAACTACTAAAACCACCTTTGGAAACGGAAAATGGACAAATTTTTACCATAATTCATGGGAAGGGCCAGGATTGACCAAATGGAAATATGAAAATGTTATTATTGAAGATGGTATCCTTAAATTAATTACAACTCGTGTAGAAGGAGAAACCAAAAGTTACGATTACGGAGGCAAAACATTAACAGGAAAAGCGACAAGACTTGGTGCCGTAGTATCTAACAAACAAATTGTATATCCCGTATATATCGAAAGTCGCATCAAAATCGCTAACAGCGTCAGTACATCCGGAGCGTGGATGTTAAGTCCTGACGACACACAAGAAATAGATTTCATGGAAGCTTGGGGCGGTAAAGCTGCAAGAAACAATGTTACAGGTGGCAGACAATTTTCTAAAACCATACACTTGAGCCATCATGTATTTATCAGAAATCCCTTCCAAGATTACCAACCAGCTGACAACACCACTTGGTACACTGACAGTAAAGTAGGTGATTGGTGTGATGCGTACCACCGTTATGGTGTTTACTGGAAAAGTCCAACGGAATTAGAATATTATATTGATGGAAAGTTGGTACGTTCTACAAATAATTTAGATACCGCTGGAGGAAAAGACGGAATTGACCCATACAGTTTCACTTCACCTACCAAAGATCCTTCCACCAGAACAGGCCTTAACAAACCAATGGACATCCTATTAACTATGGAAGACCAAAACTGGAGAGCAGGAATTGGATGCACCCCGACCGATGAAGAAATAAAAGACAAAGAGGGGCATACCATGAAAATTGACTGGGTACGTATTTTCAAACCTGTTAACAACTAATTTTTTTAACCCAAATGATACAATAGTCTTCATAGGAAAACGAAATTTTTTAATACTTTCGAGTGCACACGGAAATTTTTTAAAAAAAGGAATAGCAAACTATTTGCTTCGCCAGTTCGAGCAAAGCTCTCGGGCCAATGATTAAATTTTGAGAAAGAATCTGAATTTGAAGAAAAAAAAGTTGAGTATATTCCTATTGCATCATTTAGGTTAGAAATCATTCCTACTGCAAATCCTATTTGGTACAACCCAGATAGGATTTATTATTTAGGAGTTATTGCTAATCGTGATATAATTCCGTTATTTGTATTCAATTACAGAAAAACTACAGCAAAATGGCTATCACTACTTTAGGGAAACTCTATCTTATCCCAACCACCATGGGAGATTGCGACCCCATGGATGTTTTACCCCAAACCATCCAACGTGCTATTGATTTAATCGACTTCTATATTGTAGAAAATGAAAAAACGGCTCGAAAATCAATCAAACAAGTACAACCTGAAAAAAAACAATCTGAATTAGTTCTATTTGCACTAAACAAACATACTGAACCCCAGGAACATCTTAAGTTTATCAACCCTTTATTAGAAGGTAAAAATATGGGATTAATGAGTGAAGCAGGTTGTCCCGGTGTCGCAGATCCGGGTGCCGAAATTGTCAAAATAGCCCATGAAAAAGGGATTCAAGTAGTTCCTCTAGTAGGACCTTCCTCTATATTATTAGCCATGATGGCTTCTGGCATGAATGGGCAAAGTTTTACTTTTCACGGCTATTTACCTATCGAAAAAGAAGATAAAAAAGCCCGTTTTAAAAGTTTAGAACGCACCTCGTTTGAAAAAAATCAATCTCAAATATTTATTGAAACCCCCTATCGAAATAATAAATTACTTGAAGATTTAATTCAAACTTTACATCCCGAAACACATTTGTGTATAGCTACAGACATTACGTTACCTACTGAATACATTAAAACCAAAAAAATTGCAGCTTGGAAAAAAGAAAAGGTAGATTTACACAAACGCCCAACCATTTTTATCATTCATAAAATGTAATTTTTAGTATTGTAATGAGTAAACTTCCTAACGTTGGCACTAGTATTTTTTCTATAATGTCACAATTGGCAACAGCGCATCAAGCCATTAATTTATCACAAGGTTTTCCTGATTTTCCTGTTAATGAAAAGCTTTTAGAAATTACTGCAAAACTCACCCAGACTGATGTTCACCAATACACTCCTATGGCGGGTTATCCCCCATTATTGGATAAAATTGCACAAATAACATCTAAACAATACAACCGAAACGTTGACCCTAATACTGAAATTCTTGTTACTACTGGTGCCACCCAAGGTATTTTTACTGCTATTCAGGCTTTCATCAAAACAGGAGACCAAGTAATCCTACTGGATCCCAGTTATGATTCCTACGAACCATCAATAACTTTATGTCAAGGTACAGCTATTCGTATCCCTCTTAATGACGATTATACAGTAAATTGGGAGGCTGTAGCACAAGCTTGTAATCCAAAAACAAGACTCATTATTATCAATAATCCTCATAATCCAACGGGAAAAATAGTAAACACCAAAGACATTGAAGCCCTTGAGAATATTTTGGAAAACAACCCTAATATGTTGCTATTGGCTGATGAAGTCTATGAGTACATTACTTTTGAACAAAAACACATATCAGCCAACAGCAGGCCTAAATTAATATCTCGAAGTATTATTGCCTCCTCATTTGGGAAATCATTCCATATCACAGGATGGAAAGTTGGTTACCTCATCGCACCTTCTCATTTGATGCAAGAAATCAAAAAGGTCCATCAATTCTTGGTTTTCAGCGTTAATAGTCTTTCACAAGCTGCTATCGCATCCTATTTAGAGGATGTCAATTTGGACGAAATCAGCACTTTTTACCTAAAAAAGAGGGATTATTTTAGAACACTCCTTAGTACAACCCGATTTAAACTCCTTCCATGTGAAGGCACCTATTTTCAAGTTGTCTCTTATGCCGCAATATCCGATGAAAATGATGTCGATTTTTGCAAAAGATTAATTCGAGAATATGGTGTTGCAGCCATACCTATCTCTACATTTTATGCCAATGGCAAAGACCTTAAACTCATCCGTTTTTGTTTTGCTAAAAATGATGCAACACTAAAAGCTGCTGCTCAAAAACTGAGTTATTTATAAATTAACATAAATTTATTTTTTATTATGCGTGCATAGTATTTAATTTTCCTATATTTACTAAAAAGCGAATACTATGGATTTTAAAAACAAGATGTTACGAGATGGAGCTTTGCAAGATAAAGTAATTGTAGTGACAGGTGGCGGTAGCGGGCTAGGCAAAGCCATGACACACTATTTTCTTGAATTAGGAGCTAAAGTAGCCATCACATCCCGAGATTTAGACAAATTGAAGAATACGGCACGAGAACTAGAGCAATCTACCGGTGGTACTTGTTTGCCCGTTTCATGTGATGTTAGGCATTATGAACAAGTCGAAGAAATGCTTAACCAAGTAATTGACACTTTTGGGAAAGTAGATGTTTTACTTAATAATGCCGCAGGAAATTTTATATCCCCTACTGAAAGATTATCAGCGAATGCTTTTGACACCATCATAGACATCGTATTAAAAGGAACCAAAAACTGTACCCTTGCATTTGGGAAACACTGGATTGACAGCAAACAACCGCAGGCAACAGTATTAAATATTGTAACCACCTATGCTTGGACGGGTTCGGCTTACGTTGTACCTAGTGCGACTGCCAAAGCGGGTGTATTGGCAATGACCCGCAGTTTAGCAGTAGAATGGGCAAAATACGGAATTCGCACCAATGCCATTGCGCCCGGTCCCTTTCCTACCAAAGGCGCTTGGGAACGTTTACTACCAGGTGATTTAGCCGCTCAATTTGACTTATCCAAAAAAGTTCCGTTGCAGAGAGTGGGTGATCATCAAGAATTAGCGAATCTTGCGGCTTATTTAGTATCTGATTTTTCAGCCTACATCAACGGAGAAGTTATTGTAATTGATGGAGGAGAATGGCTTAAAGGAGCAGGTCAATTTAATCTATTAGAAGCAATACCAGAAGCTCTTTGGGATCAACTTGAGGCTGCAATTAAAGCGAAGAAAAACAAATAACTTTGAAGTACCAAATAACGAGACTGTCCAAAAAGACCCAAAAACAATACGCTTTCATCATTCTAAAAACTATCCTATTAAGAATTTAAATTTACCCTTGATAGACAACCCGTGCACTAATGATGTTACTTTTTTTGAACAGTCTCACGATTTTAAAACCTTCTTTTTGTACCAATACGTAACTTCAATAACCTATTGATGGCTTTTTGCACCAAAGGTTTCCTCACTTTATACCCTTCTAAATTGGGATGTACGGTATCACGACCGTATTCTGTTTCAAACCTTTTTCCTCGTTAGCAAAGCCGAATTTCGGTCAGTTTTGTCCAAAAATGGATATAGCTCAAACTCTTCCGAAATCAATAACTCGCCACCATTTGATTTTATCATTCGGTTTTTAAATTCAGATGGGAATTTTACATTTAATTCCGATTCCGTTTCAGCTATATATTTTTGGTCTAATGGAAATGGCATTTTGAAGTTCGGTTAAATTATGCACAACGGTTTGCAGCGATAAGAAGTTGGCGACTTCGAAGCACAAAACTGCCAACCTGCACGAAAGTTTGATTGAAAAACTGCCGTTGAATTTAACACTGAACCCGCTATTTTGCCAAACGCTAGTTATGCCTAGTGTTTTTTGAGCTTTTCTACAACTTTATAAATGTGTGTACCTAATTTTTCAGGATATTCATCATTGTTTTTGTCTAATTTCTTTGCTTGTTCAATTGCAAAATCAACGGTAGGAAAAAATAATTCTGGCTTAGGGTTACTCTTATTGTATGAACCTAAAATTTCCGCTATTTTAGAATCAATATAATTTTTCTTATTACTTACTTTTGCGTTTTTTAGAATTAAAGCAAGTTCATTTTCATCATAATCTGCTATATCCTTAATGTGTAAAAGCAACCAAAATTCAAAGCAAGGATTACTTACAGCAACAAACATATTTGAGAGTTTTTTACATTCTGAAATTATTTCAGGAATGTTCTTCCATCTATCTGTGTCGATGATCATCCAAAGCTCATCAGTATCTTTAAAATTATACTCATCTTTCGCCTCCTTTTTCAGTTTCCTAAAAACGTGATTTGGCGCACTATTGGTGTCAGTTTTAGGTCTTTTTAAAAGATGTAAAAAAATCAAAGCGTCATCAAATATTTCTGAGCTCTTAAATTCTTCAAAATAAATTTCTTCCGTATCGTTACCTTCAAAAGCTAATACTATTATTTTTTCTTTCTCTAGAGAATTACTTTCTCTAAATAACTCTTCTCTTTCTCTTGGCATAACTTACAATGGATTATGATTTAAAATTGTAAGTTTGTTCCTGTTACCTATTCGAGGTATTGCCTTAAACCTTCCTAACAAATAATCTTTTCTAATTTCTTTGTCAAATCTTACATTGTAATCTTCGAGCGAATGAAGTCTACTTGCACCGAATTTATCTTTTACCACAAACCAAACTTCATCTTTACGTAATAATTTTTGAGTTAATAAAGATGATTCGTGACTAGCTAAAATAAGTTGACTATTAATATTAGTAGCTTTTGAAATAAATAAATCTATTAAATCATACATAAGATTAGGGTGTAAGCTTCTTTCCATTTCATCAATGATAAACACGTTATCACCTTTTAACAAGTCCATTAAGAGTGGGATGAAATCCATTATTCTATTAGTTCCGTCTGATTCATCACTTGTATCAAACTTTTCCAATTCTGTTTGTCCATTGACGGAATGTTTAGTCATAAATTTTTCTACAACTAAATCCTTTTCTTTAATAGAAAGAAAATATGTTGTGTTTCTGCTTGATAGAATTGATGCTCTAACACTTTCTGACTTTTTACTCAATAAATCTTCTTTAATTTTATTTAAAATAGATTTGGGTATATCAACACTTTCAAAATCAATCTTCTCAAGACAAACGCCATTAATTCCAGTGTCAAAATATTTTAAAAACTGCTCAAATGTTGTTAATAATTCTTCATCTTGATTCAATTCAAATTTTAATCCTTCATTGTATTTGTCGTCTGGAAATATAACTTTTAAAGAATTTTGAAACCAATCTATAACATTTAATATGTCTTCAATTTTTGAAACATTTTCTTTGACTTTTCGAGTTCTAATTTCGTTTAAGAATAGTTGATTATTAGGTGTGCCTTTTGCAGTAAATTTTAAAAATTGCTTTTCTTCTTCAGATTTGATATTTTTCACAATATTATCTAAATCATATATTTGGCTACTATTAATGTTTCTTTCAAATATTTTTACTTCTGTCTTTTGCGTGATTTCAAATAACCACTCTTCCTTTATAGTAATTGAATCGAAAACAAATCCATAAGCATAATTTTTCCCATTATGCTGAATAACATATTCTATTCTAGAATCCTTATCATTAGAGTCTTTGTCTAATCTGAATTTTTGATAGTCTATAATAGATTCAGATTTTGTACCTCTCAACACTAATCTTTTCCCAAATTCGATAGCTTTAATAAGATTTGATTTTCCAGAGGCATTTGCACCAAATAATACTGATGTTTTAAGAACAGAAATACCTTTAATCTTTTTTGTCTTATGCTCACCCTTTAAGACCCCTTTGCCTGGTAATAATGAAAAATTTTGCCTGTCATTAAACGACGAAAAATTCTCAACTGAAAACTTGATTAACATAATTTCGAGTTTGTTTACTGCAAATGTAGTGATTTTTTCACAAGAACCAATCTTTGTCGTCGGTTTTAACATTAGATATAACGCTATGCCACTTTGAGATGGCTGGAAATTCGTAACCGCTCAATTTTCGGCTTAACGAAAACTTGATGCGAAACGATAATTCCACTAAATTCCAGCTAGCCCAAAATGGCGGTTATGTGCAGTATTGCTACTTTCCGTCACGTTTACTTATTCCATCTAATTTCGACTTTGGTAACGAACCGTATAAGTCGTCAATTTCTTTTGGCTCTGTGATTAATTTGGTTGCGATGAAGTTTACCAGTTTAAATAACTTATTTGCAATTTCTCTATTGTCGTTCAAGTTTAATTCTCCTGGATGAACAGACTCATTCCCGATAACTCTTACACTGTCTAACGCTTCTTGCACTTTTGGTGGTAAACCTTTCGATACTAAGTTCTTAATGTCTTTGTTTATGTCCTTCCCTGATTCACCAAGAAATTTACATAACTTCTGAATTGAAAGCCTCAGGAGTGCGGCTGAACTTCTTGGTGATAAATTTAATACCATGGCAGCTTCGTTGTAGTCTTCAATAATGTCTTGGGGCAAGTCTGGATTTGCAGGTTCAACTATTGAATTTTGAGGGAAAATAATGTTTTGTCCAAACCATATTGTATTACCGCCACAACGTTCGCAATACGAAACTTTAAACTTCTTGTCACTATGTTGTCTCCCATAACCTCCTGCATTTTCACTTGCCTGCAAATAATACCAGTCCTGATGAGAATAAACATGGCAATGAGGACAATTAAAGGCTTTTAAGTCAAGTTCGGGTGATATATATTGTCCTTTCATTTTTTGTCGTGTTGTTAAATATTGCACATAACTCACTTAAACCCGCTAAAAACTAGCGCCTATCCACCCAAATTTGGCTGTATAGGCGCTATTCGGCAGCGTATTAGCTTCAAATATAAAACTAATATTTTTACTACATATCATTAAAAAGACATTTATTACTCCAATTAAGAATCGATTGCTATCAGCAAAACCAATCTAGCTGAAATCATAACAAGCAGTTGTTCCATAAAAACAAATAAAACGTCCATCAACAGCACTTTATTTTTAAAACAGTACTATTTGATACTAAAATCCCTCGGCTTTTTATTTTTTCCTAAAGCCTTATTGATGGCTGCTTTCGCCAAAGGTTCCATCACTTTATACCCTTCTAAATTGGGATGCACGGTATCGCGACCGTATTCTTTTTTCAAACCTTTTTCCTCATTAACTAAAGCCGAATAATAATCCAAATACAGGATTCCATTGTTACGGGCATAATTTTGAAGCAAACTATTTAGCTCCGTGATTTTCGCAATGGGTTCAATAGAAGGACTCCAAGAATAACTACTCGCTGGTAAGACCGATGCTAATATGACTTTTATGTTATGGGCTTTGGCCAATTCCGCCATAGAAAAAATATTTTCGGCAATTTCAGCTATGCTGATTGGTCCTGTATTGCCTGCAATATCGTTGGTTCCGGCATGAATGACCACTATTTTCGGATGCAATTGAACCACATCTTGTTTGAATCGCAACAACATTTGAGAAGTCGTTTGCCCACTTATACCACGACCAATATAATTGTTTTGAGTAAAAAAATCAGGATCAAAATCGACCCATCTTTCGGTAATGGAATTCCCCATAAAAACCACTCTATTTTCTTTTTTCCCTAGAGCTTTAAGTTCGCTATTGGCTTTTTTGTATTTATTCAAATTAGCCCAATCGTCATTTGGAATTAGTTGAATTTTAACCACCGTAGTTTCTGAACTCGGTGCTTTTTCAGGTAAAAAGATGGTCAGTTTCCCATCGATTAAAACTGTTTTTAGTTTTTTAGTGGGTTCAGTTAGCAAAGTTGCTTGTCGGGGTTTTATCGCTCTATCAATCACCAGTTTGCCATCTCCTGGCCAATGATTAACATGCGCCAACACAAAACCATCTTCGGTTGTGGAATAGCTTCCCCAGTCGGGTTTTGCATAAGTGATATGCTGTGCCAATGTAGCATTTATATGAAATACAAAGCCAATGGCAATCATTAAAAATTTCTTGTAAATTTTCATATTGTATAGTGTATTGGTTGAAGCTACAGAAAGTGGTTTGACAAAGTAAATGAATAAAATTTATAAATTACAATCTGCTAAAATCTGCCAAATCTGTGTGCTATTTTTTTTCACGCAGATTTATGCAGATTAAAATGATTTTTTTTGATTGATTTCAAGAAAAAAATCTATGCTTAACCAGATCTCACCCAATCTTAGATAAACCTCATTTGGTAAAAAAGGCAAACAACTCCATCGCTGTTTGCCTTTTTTAAGCTATCTAATACTATGCTTATTTAGCCAACTCAATTTTCACTACCGTAACGGGAGCGTCTGGAGCTATCATCGGAACATCAACTAATACTTCACTGGATGTTTTCAACGCTTTTAATTCTACTCCTGGATTAGTTAACAAAGTCACTTTTTTAAACTTAATGTCTTTATTTAACTTTAGCAATCCGTCTTTTGGCCAATCAAAAACATGAGCATAAATTACGTTGTCTTTTTTAGTATAACGACCCCATTTTGGTTTTTCGTACGGACTTGCTTTAGCACCATAAATTGCTTCCGCATTTTTCTTAGTCCATTGTCCCATTGCCTCTAAACGACGAATACTTTCAGCTGGAAATCTTCCGAAACCGTCAGGACCTATGTTCAATAAAAAGTTACCCCCTTTAGAAACAATATCTACTAATTTTTCAATTAAATCTTCACTACTTTTCCAGTTCGTATCTGATGGTTTATAGCCCCAAGTGCCATTCATTGTCATACACGCTTCCCAATCGGTAGCAATTCCTGTATCTGGAATTTCTTGCTCAGGCGTACCAAAATCCCCTGCAAAGTTACCTTCGGCATTCATCCCTTCCATCCCTTTTCTACCTTTATCAACTCTATTGTTTACAATTGTATTGGGTTGAATCTCACGAATGAAATTGTATAGCTCTTTCCCCATCTCGGTCGTATAATCTGAAATCCAATCCCCATCAAACCAAACCACACCAATATCACCATAATTTGTCAATAATTCTTTGACCTGTGGCTTCATATAGTTTTTGAAATATTGAGGAAATTCTGGGTTCACCACAGATGGATCATCGTGTTGTGCAATATTGTAATTTGGGTACAAATTCCCTTGCGCTTGTGGATGGTGCCAATCTACAATAGAATAGTACACACAAAATACAATCCCTGCTTTTTTACAAGCTACAGACAATTCTTTAATCACATCACGTTTGAAGGGTGAAGTATCCATCACATCATAATTAGATACTTTAGAATCCCACAAACTGAAACCTTCGTGGTGTTTAGACGTAATAACAATATACTTCATCCCAGCATCTTTGGCCATTTTTACCCAAGCGTCAGCATCAAACAAAGTAGGATTAAACATTTTTGGAAATTGTTCGTAATCCTTCACGGTATAATCCAATTTATCCATCGCCCACTCTGCTCCGCCGCCTGCTATTTTAGTACCGCGTTCTCCTCCAATAATAGAATATGCTCCCCAGTGGATAAACATCCCAAATTTAGCATCACGCCACCACGCCATACGCTCGTCATCAGACAGTTTTTTTACTTTTGATTTACTTTGAGCAACTCCCGTATTTACATTTAATAGTGTTACTAATACAAGGACCAATAATCGCCTAACTATTTTCATTTTCATCTGTTTTTAATTGATTCTATTTTTATTTTGTTTTAATTGTGATTTGTTTTTCGGCTTGATTTCGCATCACGACCAATGCCAATTCGTCTGTTTTGTTTTCCAAATTAATTTTGAAAAAATCTTGGACGTTTTTGACTTTTTTTCCTGCCGCTTGTAAAATTACATCGCCTTTTTTGATGCCATTATTTTGTACCGCAGGACTTTGATTCCAAATGCGCAACACAATTACCCCTTCAGGCGAATTTAATCCATAAGCCGATTGTTCTTGTTCTGAATCAACACTTTTAATATTGTTACGCAACCAAGCCACCTCCGGACTGCTTTTCTTTTCAGATGGGTCTTTGATTACAGGAACTTCAGGTGTTTTGGCTATTTTTTTAAAGGCTTTTTTTTGAACACCAAACTTATCCATTGGGAAGTTTTTGAAACCTATTTTTAATGCTGGTGAATTATCTGCTACGCTAAAATCCATTTGGGCTGGATTTTTAAACATCGGGTCGCCATAAGCACTGTTTTTATCTCTGTCATACACTTGAGGTTTCATCATCGCTACTTCGTTTGGAAAGAAATTATAATCCATTTCTTTTCCCCAACCTAACAAACCTACGTCTTGATAGGTATCCCCCACGATGTTGTGTTTGAACACATCTTCGCTTTTGGCAAACCATACATGCGGATGTAACGAATTGTTGACCATGATATTATTTTCGGCCACACGGTAAAAACCTTCTCTTAATTTCAATCCGCTATTCAACAATAAATTGTTGTAAATATGATAATTAGACGAACCATCATCTAAATCAATATCCCAACCGTGGTCACAACGAAAACGGTTGTTGCGGATAATCGTTGTTTTAATCGCATCCCATTTCGGCATCGTAGGAATGGCGGTAGTTAAACTATCCATCACATTGCGTTTGGGGTGCCAAAAACGGTCTCTACCCCAAGAATTAAACGAACCGTGATCGCTGGTTTCCAATACCGTATTGAACACATCATTAAATTCTAAAATATGACCTCCCCAGGTGCCATCACCAATGTTAATCCCTGCTCTAGGCACATCGTAAATACTGTTGTGGCTTACGGTAATGTCCATTGCCATCGAAATTTGAACCCCTGCCGTTTGTTTTTCGGTTCTACCAATGCGGTGAATTAAATTGTCTTTGACCAAGCATTCACGCGGATACAATTCGTTTTTAGGTCCAGGAAGGGTGTCCATTTTGGCCAAAGGCACAAATTTTCCATAATTGAACGAAGGCGAACGCACTGCCGAAGCATCCCCGACAAACGAAACCGCACTAGCACCATTATCGTGAATATGGTTTCCTGTAATTTGCAATCCTTTGTTGTACTTGCTTGCCATGATGACATTTCCTCCTAAATAAGCAAATTCGCTATCCTTAACCACACAGTTTTCTGTTCCTTCAAAAAACAACACACTCCCGCGATAAATAGACCAATCGCTACGCAATAAAGGCTCAAAGGTTTCCATAAAGGTACGCTGCGTATGACTAAAGGTAATTCCGCTGATGGTTACATCTTTCACTGGATTTTCTAAACTTCCTTTTAGTTGAACCAAATCTTTCAGTACAGCCACTTCCACTTTCGCATCCGAAAGCGCCACAGCTTTTGTAGGCCAATAATACAATTGATGGTTTTGTTTATCCAAAAACCATTCGCCAGGGCTGTCTAACTCTTCAAAAACATTCTCCACCATACGGTATTCTTCGTGTGGTTTAGAACCTCTGTTGTTTTGGTGACCTCCTTCTAAAATAGGTTCGCCTTTCGCATTCACACCTGTGATTACCCAGTGAAAACCACCCCATTTACCGCTATGCAGCGCATGAAAGAAAGCGCCTTTTGGATTTTTCCAACTGGCGATGCGTTCTTTCGAAATAGCATCAGCAGCAAAACCTTGCCAATACTGCGCTTTTTCATTGTAATTAGGATAACGTGCTAAAATTTGGGGTTTGCCATTGATAACCAATTGATCAAAATTTACATTTTCAGGAACTGAAGTTACATAGATGTTTTCGTTGTATTTTTTCCATTTAGCATTCAACACTACCGAACCTTTGATACTCACTTCAGAAGCTTGGGTTCCTTGTATCGTCAATCCGCTTAAGGAAGCAGGAATCAGGATGGCTTCTGTCAATCGGTATTCTCCTGGTAAAATGTTAATTACAATTGCCGTATTATTATTCTTTGCTTTCAGCTGAGAGGCTTTCGAAATGGCTGCTTTGATAGTCGCAAAAGGTTTCGCTTTGGAACCATCTCCATTGGCAGTGCTTTTTTGTGACACATAAATCGCAACCGCAGTGGGTGGCATGGCGTATGAAAAACACAGGCTTAAAAAAGCAATTAGGATACTTAATCGTTTCATTATTTTATTCTTGGTTGGTTACTCTTTATTATTTTGAAAAATGATTTAAAAAATTTAGAAGACAATCACCGCTTTTTTAGTGGCTTTAGACAACCTAAATTCCAGTTGCTCTGGATTGGCTCTGTTGATTTGCCCTTCTCTGGTATCGACTACTGTATCATTTTCATACACATTGATTTTTGCTAATTTTTTTCCTTCTAAAAACGGAACTTGCAACAACACAGGTCCATCGCTTTCTATAACGAAGGAATTCTCTGAGCGTTCAATCGATACCGAAACAGCTTCGCCTGAAGCCGTAATGCCCCAACCGTTTTGTTCGAACTTATACATGCCAGAAACAAACAAATAACTGATAGCCGTAGCCTCTTTCGCCTTTCTAACAATAGAAAAAAGTCCTTTTTGATAACCTTTTTCTTCTGCTACTATCGTTTTATCATTGGCATTTAATATGATCGTATCAATTGTTTTCTTATCATCTAATACGACTTCAATCAGTTGTGTACTCGGATTATCTTTAAGCGAACTGTATTTTACCTCCGCAATCGGATTTTTTTCTCCCTCAATATACGGATTATACACCATTGCAAAAGGATTTTCCCAAGCCGAAGCTTCACGTTTTACAATCAATGTTTGCATCGGGTCATCCAATATCGCTGCTGGAGCAGTTCCTTTGCTAATCGCATTGGATTTGGGTGCCAAGGCCGTATAGATGCTTTGATTTTCACTGCCTTTTATCCACAGTTTCATCAAATTATCTGCTTGTCCTTTAGTTTTTAGTCTAAAAAGAGCTTGTACATCCTTATTTGTTTCGATTTTCTTTTTTTCCTTCAAATAATCGTATGCTTTTAAATCGCCTTTTTTAGAACCAAAATCATCTGTATTGGTCAAGCTAATCGCTTTTGAATTACTATCTAATATTTCAAGTGTTTGCCCTAAATTATGGTAAAAATAATCGTGTCTTTGTTTGCCGTCACTTTGTTTTTTAGACCTAAAAACATCTACAATATATGATTGATTGGTGTTCGATTTGATTATCGCCGTAAAGCGCTGTTGATCTGCCTTGGCTTTGGGTTCAAAAAAAGATACATTGGCAAAGGTTAATTTATCAAAAGCAGGAATCTCGCCTACTTTAGGAAAACAATTTTCTAATTTAAACGGATGCGAACCTCTCATCGCTCCATAATCTGAAATTCCATCGACCACTACGGTGTTGTGCGCTGGAAATCTCGAATAGTAATCTCTGTGATCAATGTGCCAATAACTAGGTCCTTTGCCAGCGTCTGGGCCTAAAACATATTGATTGGCGTACAACTCCATCGAAATTCCGTTTACATGAGAATGATTTCCGTAAGAACCCACAGTCGAAACCATCGCAGCGGCTTTTCCAGCACCTAATCTTTGGTTGAACATACTCACATTCGACGCATAAAAAGTTGGCGTGGTCAATTCGGCTAAACCGTCTTTTGAGCTAGTCGCTTTTAAATTGTCCACATAAAAAAACAACTCAAAAAAATCATCTGCTTTACGTTTGTATTCGCCATTGGCAATCATTTGCTGTAGCAAACCGGATAGCAATGTTTCTTTTTCTTCATCTTTATACTTTCGATAATTTGAAATTAACAATTCGAAATTTTCAGGAGGCAAGGGTTTGTGACTCGAATCACCAAAACCTACCATATATCCATTGGGAAATAAATATTGGAACGAAGCCAAAGCAGCTTTTTCGACAATAGGATATTGCGACAATTCATTGTTATTAGTATAATGATCCAATAAGGTAAAAATATCCAATAGCGACTGAATCACATGCACCGAATAGCCTGAACATTCTGGCCACATCCCGTTTTCTTGGTCGTAAACCAACAAGGATTCCTTAATAGACAACTGTCTTTCAGTAGAGGTCGTAAAGGTATGGTCTAAAAAATATTCACGACCTTTGCCGTTTTTATACTGGCTATTATCCTCTAACGCCAACGCCACATACATCAAAAAACGCGCTTGAAAAAGGTTCCAATTGTTGTCTGGAATTCCGTTCACGATAATTTGGTCTCCCCATTTTTGAAAAACGGCTTCACAATGCGGAATATTGACTTTTTCTTTTTTTATAAAATCATACAAAAAGTCGTAAGTCGTGGCCAATTTCACCAATATTCCTTCGTGAATCACTTCAAAAGTGGTTAAACCCGATATGCGTTGTTGGGTTCCGTTTTCCAAATCAACAGGCGCTTCCAGATAATACATCCCTTCCATATAGGTCTCGAAAACCGGTTTGGCAAAACGAGCGTATTTTTCGTCACCCGTAACCCAATACAAGAAAGCGGCATCGGCTGCCAAATCCATAATTTGTTCATTGATTTTTTCAATGGTAAAACCCACTTTTGACGGATGAACCCATTCTTTTACCTTTTTTTTGTTTTCTAAAAAAAGACCTCTCGGGTCGTCTAAATACGGAATGACGTCTTCCAACTTGGGACGTGCGTAATCCGAAGCCCAATCTCTTGTTCCTGAAAAACGAACCGTAGGCACAGGAGCTTTTCCTGCGGAATGGTCAAATTTTCCACCCTTTAAAAATATTTTGCTGTGCTTGGTCTTCCAGTTCATTTGCAAGCGCGACACCAACCAGCTAGGGTCTTTTTCGCAAAAGGCAATGTATTTTTCAACTTTGGCTTTTTTAGATTCCACTAAGCTGTTTTTCCAAGACACTGTTTTTAAGGTTTCTAAAAACTGTGGTTTATCGGCATTGGTGGTGAAAATTCTAGGATGCGTGGTTGTTTGTCCAATAGAAATAATGGGACTCAACAGCAATAATACTCCTAAAAAGGGCAATAATTTCTTCATTTTTATTTTAACATTAACCCGTGGGTAATTATTATTTATAATTTAATTGTACCTCTAGTGTCACATTGAGCCTGTCGAAATGCATTTTAAAAAGGTTTTCGACTCCCGACGCTTCGGGACAGACTGACATTGCTACTCTAATTCACTTTTAACCCATTGGGTGTAATTAGTTTTTGATGATGTTTCTTCGTCAGTTCGAGTAAATTTTCAGAAAATGCGAATAGCTTTTTCAGAAAATTTGTATCGAGAACAAGAAAAATAGCAGCAAAAACGGTTCTCGATACACGTCACTTCGAGTGCGAAGCGTATCGAGAAGTTTTGTTCCGTTTCTCTCCACAAAAAACACTCGAACTGACGTTTTTAATAATTACACCCAACCCGTCACTTATTTAATTTCAATATGATATCCCGCTGGATATTCTTTGGCTTTACCTTTTTTCAACTGAATCAAAACCGCTTGGTCCGCTGAATAATAGTATTTACCATTTTCAAACACTAATTCAGCGGAAACCGTATCGTTAACCGCTTCTAGTTTGAAACCGTCTTTTTCTAATGCTTTTCCTTTTCCTAAATACAAATACTGGAATTTTCCGTTTTCCTCAGAAGCAATTCCAAAAGTACCTTGAAATTTTAACCCTTTAGTAGGCTGATACAATTGGTTGTCAATCGCATTGCAAATGAATTGCATACTATTTTTTGAAGTCACTGCGATACTCACAAATTTTTCTGAGGTAGCAATTTTTTCGATTTTATCAATGGCTTTTTCGCCTTCATTGTAATTTTCAAAAACAGCGACAAAAGGATTTTTTTCGCCATTATTATTGTTTTGACGCACGATTAACGTGGGTGTTGGTTCAGGACTTTTGTTCACTTGTCCAGGCGTAACATTGGACAGTAAGGTTGTAGGTGGTGCATCAACCAGATACAATTCTCTATTGTTTTGTCCCATCATCCACATACTCGTGTGTAAGGCAGGTGAAACCGTTTTAGTGGTCCAAGTAGCGTTGAAATCATTCGAATAAGCCGCTTTTTGTTGGTTCGTAAAAAACGAATATTCTTTGGCATATTTGGTTCCTAAATCATTTGTTTTTTGCAAAGCTAGGGGTGTATTTTCGGCTGTTTGCAAGACTGCCGAATTCCCTAAATTATGATGGATGTAATCATTATCTGCTTGATTACTTCTAAAGATATCTACATAATAACCCGTAGTTTCAGAAGTACGCACCATAGCGACCAAACGGCGTTTTTCGCTAGCCGAAACATCTGCAAACGAACAATGATTGGAGGTGGTTACACTATTGTAAAAAGAACCTTTATCGGTTTTAGGATCCATCGCATTGATGGTAATGTCCCCTTCGGCATAACCCGGTACAATAGTATTCGAACCTAAAATTCCACGATGATACGGTGCATCCGAAGACCAATAGGATTCGTAAGCTGAAGCATCGGGCGCCATAGCCCAACCTTTGCCATAAAACTGCATCGCTAAGCCATTTGCCGTAAGGTGTGATTTGTTTTTTCCACCGTATAAGGTAAACATCAAACCATTTTTTTCGTCATTGCCATTACGCAAGATTAAATGCTTATGAAACTCCGAATAGGCAGCATTGTGGTACGGTAAATCACTTGGAGATTCGGGTAAACTTTGGTTTAAAACAATCCCTCTCCAATCGGATTTATTACGGTCGTATTGCCCTGAGGCGATGCTTTTGCGAATAACGGTTGCCACTGTTTTAGCCGTTTCAGGGTCTTTTTCCCAAGTCGAATACGTCAATAGCGATTCAAAAGAAGACATATCGGCCGCACCCCCACGCATATCGCCAAAGACGACCAAATTTCCGCGAGCGTCCAACCAACCTAAATTAGCCATAGCGGCTTTCAATATAATAGGATTTCCTGCGAGTGTATTCACTCCTGCGCGATACAATTGCAATCCCATATCCAAAACCGTAGGAATCATGCCCGTAGCATAACCCGGTGATTCGGGCCACAAACCGGTTTCTTTATTATAGAAATCCATAATAACAGGCAAACCGGCAAAATTATCCGAAGGTCGGTTTTCGGTATAAAACGGGATGTAATATTCTTTTCCTTTTTTGTCCGCATAAAAATCATTGGACTCCAAAACGAGCATGCTTCCGATGATGTTTTTGTAACGATTCACGTTCCAGTTTCCTACCTTACCACCACGAATCAAATCGATTTCGATAAAACGTTTGAAAACCGTTCCCGCCACATCTTCGGTCGATTTTTGCATCGATTTCAAATGCGGATGCGGATGTTGCACCATATAATCGTGTACAAAATCATAGATGGCCGCTGCTGGAATTTGTCGGTCGTCATGAATCACTTCGTAATCGTAATACCCTAAAATTCCACCTTTTTCATAACCGCCACGACCACCCGAAGATTTTTGCGGGTCAAGTGGTGGATTCATATAATAGGTCCCTAGCAACCAAGTCCATAAAATATCGGCTGAGAATTTAGCGTATTTTTCTTCTTGGGTAACGAAATAAGCAAAAGAAGCTTTTTCAGCCAATTGCAAAATCTCCATATTATTGGCACGTATCATGTGTCCCGTTTCTTTGTACGGAATCAAAACCGGTGTTTTATCGCTTTTAGAACGACTGATACCTAACAAATCGCCAGTTTCATTATACGGAATTCGGTCTTCCAAAGGCACATTCACATAATCGTTCCAAGTACGCATACCAGGTAGTCGCACTGTAGGAATAGGTGCGTTGCCTTCTCCGTAATCCCAATTTTGATTTTTAATATAACATTGGGTGTAATGTTCCCCTTTTTTCCAATACATCGCCAATCGCGAAACAATCCACTCGGGATCATTCACATGACGGTTGACATATGGATTAATTTCGGATAATAATTTTTCCCATGATTTTTTAGCCCATTCTTCTGTTTCTATTTTTTGCAATACAGCGGGTCTATCCTTTTGTTCCACAAACAAACGCGGATGACTGCCTACTTTTTGAGCGTGGCTGTTGGCTGTTATAAAAAACAGGGTACAAAGGAAACTAGCTAGTTTTATCAATCTCATGGGGGTAATAATTATCTTTTATTCTTAAAAATTAATATTGGTTAGGGTGTTCGTAATCTCCAATTCTATGGAACACATTGCGTTTCAACGGAATTTGCATTCCATTAGTGTCTTCTAACCAATCGTATAAACTATTGGCAAACTCTTTAATCAGCGGCTGTAATTCAGGCTTGTCAATTAAGTTTACTATTTCGTTTGGATCGTTTTCTAAATCATACAATTCATTGGTATCCCAAATTCCGTTGTAACGGATGTATTTGTACTTATCGGTACGAACACCGAAAACAGTTGGCGTCATTGGGAAATCATATTCAAAATAATATTCGTAAAAAATCTTGTCTCTCCAATTCGACTCATCTCCTTTTAACAACTGTACAAAAGATTTTCCAGGCATGTATTTTGGTTTTTCTAAACCAGCACATTCTAGGATTGTTGGCGCAATATCCACGTTTTGCACCATTCTTTGGATGGTTTTTCCACCTTCAAAAATTTCAGGACAACGCACTAACATCGGTACTTTTACTGATTCTTCGTAAAAATGACGTTTGTCAATTAATCCGTGTTCTCCCCAGCTAAATCCATTATCACCCATATAAATCACCATGGTATCTTCATCTAGACCATTGGCTTTCAACCAGTCCAAAACCGTTCCTACGCTGTCATCTACTCCCATCAGAGTTTCGCAATAGCGTTGTACCAAGTCGTCAAAAGTTCCGTCTGCAGTTCCGTGGTACATATAATCCACACCGTGCCAACTATCACGCTGTCTTTTTACCCAATCCGGCCAGTTTAATTTTTTATATTCAGAACCAATCGTTTGGGTGTAGCTATCTGGTTTATCAATCTTTTTCCCTGCATACATGCCGTTATGACGTTTGGCTGGGAAAAACATCGCGTGAACCGCTTTGTGTGATAAATACATAAAGAACGGTTTTTCTTTATCTCTTTTATCCAACCATTCTACCGCATGATCTGTCAATAAATCCGTTACATAAGTTTGGTCATCGTACTGAATATTTTTTCCGTTGATGTTCAAATTAGGCGCATAATAATCGCCTTGTCCTGCAAAACTTTCCCAATGATTAAAGCCTGGACGCGGTTTGTCGTTATGGTCACCCATGTGCCATTTCCCAAAGAAAGCCGTTTGATAACCTGCTTTTTGCAAATACTGTGGAAAATACGCTAAATTTCCTGGGTCTGGCGCCACATTATCCACGATAGTATGCACGTGAGAATACTGTCCGGTTAAAATACTGGCACGGCTTGGCGAACATAAAGAAGTGGTTACAAAGGCATTTTTCATGTGCGCTCCTTCTTTGGCCATTCTATCTAAATTTGGTGTTTTCAACCAAGGCACTTTTCCAGTAAACCCCATAAAATCGTAGCGATGGTCATCGGTTAAAATGAAAATCACGTTGCGTTTTTTGGTTCCTTTAATTTCTTTTAATTTTAAGTCTATTGCTTTTTTATTTTGAGCGTTTGTTAGGTGGTTCACTCCCAATAAACTCAAGCTTAAAACGGCGGCGGTTACAATATTCTTTATTTTCATATGTTGATATTTATTGTTTTTTTTATCGGTCATATGTAATTCGCATATCATCATTGGTGTTTGCGACCAAATTTTGAGTCATGCTCATTTCATACTCTTATTAAATTATCAATCTTTAATTTATTTTTTAATTAATCGCATCACAAAACCATTGTTGCTTTTCAAGGCTAGGTCTAGGTTGGACGTTTTGGTCAACTCTTTTTCTTCAATTTTGACATGCGTTCTGGTTTTTACGGTTTCATCATCAGTATAAAGAGTTGTTTGATAAACCGCATTGGCATCCAAAAATGAAAAATCTAAACTAAGATTCGATGCCGTTTTCCCGTTGATTCCACCGATATACCAATCGGTTCCTTTTCTGCGAGCGATAACTCCTAATTCGCCAATTTTATCAACCAATACTTTGGTTTCGTCCCAAGTAGTTGGTACGTTATTGAAAAACTCTAATTCGGGTTCGTTGCCAATGTGTTTGGTATCGCCCCAAAGTCCGTCTAATTTTTCAGGAGAGGCCGCTGGTTTATCGTACCAATACAAATGCTGCAACGGACTAAACAAACAAATGGTTTTGGCCAATTGCGAAGCATTCGAACCCATCGCTTTCACTTTTGGACTATAATAACAAACGGTATTATCAGCCGCTCCGGCTAACATACGGGTAAACATCGTGATTAAAGTATGTTCGTTAGGAACGGTTTCCTCATCTCCTCTAATTCCTTCTTGCGTCAATAAATTAGGATAGGTTCTGGAAAATCCAGTAGGTCGGTATTCGTCGTGAATGTCTAATACCATTCCGTATTGGGCTGCTTTTTTTACGGCTTCGTGTAGCCATTTGGTCGCGTCTTGGTCGCCTACTCTCACAAAACCATATTTGATTCCGGCTACACCCCATTTTTTGTATAAAGGTAAAATTTCGTCCAATTGTTTTTCTAAGGCTCTGCGGTTCACATACAAAATGATTCCCACTCCTTTTTCTTTGGCATATTTGGTAATTGTCTCAATTTCGAAAGGTCCTTTGGAACGTTTTGGGTCTAAAGTAACCGTAGTCGCATTCGATTTATCATCCATTTCGCTACCGTACCAACCCGCATCAAACAACACATATTGCATATTATGACTGGCCACAAAATCGATGGCTGCCAATCCCCCTTGAGTAGTTAAGGTCGTTTCACGAAGTACTTTACCTGGTTTAATCCAAGATTCATCGGCAATTTGAGAAGGATCGTTTAGATTTTGAAGGATATAATTGTTTTCCAACAATTCGCCCCTGCTTTTGCCCATCATAATCACACGCCAAGGCGATTGAAAAGGCAATGTTTTATACACTTTATTCCCATCTTTTTTAGCTTCCGAAATCACCGCTCCTGTAATCGTGTCTTGTTTTGCTTTACCCATGACACCATCCAGCGTAGATACAATACTGTATTTAGAAGCCGAACTTTTATTGTAACTCAAACGAGCATAATCAACTAATTTGGCTTCTGCCAAAGCCACTTTTAGCTTGTCGCCCATTTCAATCAACAAAGGACGTTCAGCGCCTTCTTCCAATTGTGTCATTGGAATTTTTCGGTATTTTCCTTGAGCAGTTAGCACCGCTTTTTCTCTTTTTGGTGTGGACCAAACTGGATAATCCTCTTTAAAGTTGTAATAAATATTTTCGCTCAGGCCAATTTGAGTAAGATTTTGCTGTTTTGGAATCTCATACGAAAAAGCAATTCCTTCGTTATAAGCTCTCGCAATCACCGTCAATTGGGTTTCCCCTAATTTTACCGCTATTTTTATTTGATTGTAGTGGTCTGGAATCGTACTCAGTTCGCTAAAACGGGAATTCCAATTCTCGTTAACCGTAGATTTTTCTACGCTTAAAATGGTACATTTTCCTTTAAAATTCAATTCGGTTGAAATCAATTCCAGTATCGAAGGCAAAAGCACTTCTTGCTTTCCATAGTTTACTGAAAATTGGATTCCGTTTTCATTTTTGGATTGATAAAAAGTAATTTTTTTATCGGTATCTGGGGATTTTAATTCAATAGTATCCGAAGCCGTTTTACAACTATTGAACACCACCATAGTCAACATACTTAGGACACTATATTTTAGGAAACTTTTATTCATTTTAAATTGTTTTTGAAAGCGAGCTTGTTATTGGATTGTTCTTACTATTTATTCTTTACGCACCCAATAATGGCTTTCGTTTACTAAATCTTTGTATTGTTTTTCTACTTCTTTTTTCATTTCTGCAAAAACCTTGGTTTCTTTCGAAGATACATCTTCAGATTCACTTATGTCTTTTTTCAAATTAAACAATACAAAATCGGTAAGCTTGGCATTTTTCATTAAAGCCTCATTTCCATCGTATAAATTATGGATGTTCGGTAATGGTTTTCCATCAGCTTCAATACGAGCCATGATTTTCCAGTCGCCTTTTCTCATCGCTACCTTATGATCATTTGTAGCATCATAAAAAGCCCAAATAAGCGGTTTGGTACGGTTAAAATCACCATTTTTCAAAAGTGAAGTAAAGGATTCTCCGTCTAAGGTTCTGTTTGGCAATTTGGCTCCAGCCAGTTCCGCAAAAGTGGGTAAAAAGTCTAAGGCAGAAACCACCTTATCCGAAGTTCCCGTAAAAGTTTTATTCCCTATCCAGTTGATGATTCCCGGTACTCTAAAACCAGCTTCATTGGTCCATAATTTCATCCCTTTTAATGCCCCTGGCGAGCCATAAGAATGTTTGGCTTTGTCGCCATAACGTCTTAAAGTTTCCGGACCATTATCCGAACTGAACACAATTAAAGTATTTGTAATCTTATTTTTTTCGAAATAAGCAAGCAAACGACCTACTGCGATATCTACATTTTCAACATTGGCAAAATACTCCGCTTGTTCTCTCGTCTTAGCAAAAGGCAAATATTTTTGCACCAAATCTTCTGGTGAAGCTATGGGTTCATGCGGTTCATGAAAAGTCACTTCTAAGAAAAAAGGTTTGTTGTCCTTTTTGTTATCCAGCCATTTGATAGCTTCGCTAACTATAATTTGGCTGCTAAAACCTTCTATTTCGCCCACTTCTTTGCCATTGCGAATAAAATTGTTGGGGTTTTTATGACTTGGAACCGCATTGTTATGAGTTGCCATCCAATAATCAAAACCAAAATCGTTAGGTTGTGGTTGTGCTTTTGAATTAAATTTTGAATTACAATGCCATTTCCCCACCAAACAAGTGGCATATCCTACACTTTTAAGCATCGCTGGAATGGTTTGTTCGTGCGCTTGAAGATGTACTAAGTCTCTATTGTCTTCACTCTTTTTGCCTCCTGGAATAAAGTCATACACCCCCGCTTTATTTGGACTTCTACCGGTAAGCAATCCCACTCTTGAAGGAGAACATACAGGAGCTGTAGAATAAAAGTTGCTTAACTTAATCCCCGTTTGAGCTAGCTTATCCAAATTAGGTGTTTTGATAATAGGATGTCCAAAAGAAGACAAATCTCCATATCCTAAATCATCACATAACAAGACTACAATATTGGGTTGTTTTGAAGTTGTTTCAATATTAGCTATTGGTTTCGTTGTTTTACAAGAAACCAAAACTACCATCATGGCAAAAAATTTAATTATTCGAAAATTCATTCTGTTCTTTATTTAAAAAATTCGCTAAAAAATAGCATTTGATATTTAATGGAATTGCTCCAATAGGCATTGGTATGTCCGCCGGGTCTTTCGATATAATCATGCGGAATGTTACGCTCAACTAACTTAAGATGCAATCGTTTATTGGCATCATAAAAAAAATCATCCACACCACAATCAAAAAGGAACTTCAAATTTTTACCGTTTAACAAATGAACCAGATTGATTACGGTATTGTTTTCCCAGTTTTCTTTATGTTCCGCATAAGAACCCAATCTTTTGGCAATATCCCAACCCAAAGGAAAGGATCGGATATCCACACCACCGCTCATACTAGCGGCTACACCCCATACATCAGGATGTTTAAACGCTAGTGACAAAGCGCCATGACCTCCCATGCTATAACCTGTAATGGCTCTGTTTTTAGTATTGGCAATTGTAGCATAGGTTTTATCCACATGTGCTACCAGTTCTTTTGAAATATAGGTTTCATATCGCATCGCATTATCCACCGGACTGTCAAAATACCAACTGGTTTTATCACCATCCGGACATACTAAAACCACATCGTATTCATCCGCATATTTCTTAATCTCGGGTGCTTTAGACAGCCACGCTTTGTGATCGCCACCCGCGCCATGCAGTAAATACACTACGGAATAGTTTTTCCCTTTTTGTTGGTACGAATCAGGTAGAATAACCACGTTCTTTATGTTTTTGTTCATGGACTTGCTATAAACCACTAGGGTATCTACAGTCGATGCAAAAGCAGTAAAGACAACATTCAAACACAATAAAAAGGGAAACCATTTTTTCATTTCAGAAAGAACTTTCTATTATTTTTTCAACATAATTTCTTCTAATTCTTCTAATGTTTTCCCTTTTGTTTCTGGCATCATGAAAGCCACGAACAACAATTGAAGTACCATCATTAATGCAAAGAATAAAAATACCATTCCTGCTCCAATCATCGGATGGTTAAATAAAAACGGAATTAACGAAGGAATGATGGCTGCCAAAACCCAGTGTGTCGAACTTCCGAAAGCTTGTCCCGAAGCACGTAAATGGTTTGGAAATATTTCAGAAATAAATACCCAAATAACAGCACCTTGACCAATAGCGTGAGCAGCAATAAACAAGAATAAGAAAATAGGCACAGCCATTCCTGTCCACCCTTGGAAAAACGCAGCGGACACCAACCCAAGGGAAATGATATACCCCACAGAACCGATGTACATTAATGTTTTTCTACCTAATTTATCAATCAAAAACACCCCTACCAAAGTAAAGATAAGATTTGTGATTCCAATACCAATACTACTCAACAAAGCGGTACTTTCTCCTAAACCAGCTTCTTCAAAAATACGAGGAGCATAATACAAGAAAGCGTTAATCCCTGACAACTGATTGAAAAAGGCCAATAAGAAAGCCAATAACAATGGAAATCTATATTTTTTCATGAAAATATTTTCCGAATGGTCACTTTGGTCGTGATGATTTTGATACTCACTTATAATTTCATTAATCTGAGCATCATTCATCTCTGGGTTGATAAGTTGCAACACTTCTTTAGCTTCCTCATTTCGAGATTGTGACAACAACCATCTTGGGCTTTTAGGTACACGCAACGCAAATATGATGTACAATACCGCTGGAATGGCCTCAACCCCTAACATCCATCTCCAAGCATTTTCTCCAATTCCACTCAAAAGATAATTGGATAAAAAAGCAATCAAAATTCCAAAAACGATATTAAACTGGTATAACGCTACTAAACGCCCTCTATCCTTTGCAGGTGCAATCTCAGAGATGTAAGCTGGCGCTGCAATTGTCGATGCACCTACACCGATACCACCAATAAATCGAGCGATAGCAAAAAACCAAGGTCCTGTAGCGATACCTGATCCAACCGCAGATACAGCAAATAAAATTCCGATAGCAATCAAGGTATTTTTACGACCATACTTATTGGTAGGAATACCTCCTAAAAGAGCTCCTACAACAGTACCCCAAAGTGCCATACCCATTACAACCCAACCATGAAAAGAATCCGAAGATTGCCATATCGATTGTAATTTTTTATCCGCTCCAGAGATAACCACCACATCGAAGCCAAATAAAAATCCTGCAAGAGCTGCAGTAATAGACCAAAGTATTATTTTTTTATTCATTATTTAATTATGTATTTAGTTAGTTAAATTACTTTTTCAAAGGAATAACCATATTCCATGTTTTTGTACCGTTCCCAAAACCTCCTGAACCATCCATGGTGGCAAAAAAAATGTGAGTAGGTTTTCCGTTTTCAACCAAAACAAAAGGGCGTTCCAATTGTCCTTGCACGATTGTTTTGCCATTATTCCATTTTACCGTTTTGGTATAAGCTTTTGGATTTTTATCAATCACCCAATTAATTCCATCTTTCGAATGTGCCAAAAGTCCGTCGCCATGTCCTCCCGTGATAGCTCCTCGTTGATCTTTAGCTACCATGTGATAGCCTTTTTTGTCACTCCACAAATGTGGGTCTTCAATTTCACCAAATTTATCTATTGAAAAAAGCGGCTTGTCTCCTACCACTGTGTATTTTCCATCATAAGAAGGAGCAGTTGCCACTCCAATACTCATGTCACTGTTTGAAATTCCGTCTTCTTTATAAGAGCGACCTTTGAAAAGCAAAACTACAGAACCGTCTTCTTTGATTAAAGGCGAAGGATTTGAGGTTAAAAAACTATAATAAGAATTCGGTTTCACATCCAAAATGGGATTATCCAATCGCTTCCAAGGGCCATTTGGACTTTTGGAAGTAGCGATTCCGATGCGTTTTCCCCAGCGTCCTGCAATACACCACTTGCTTTGCAAATCAAAGGCTGCTACATTTTGCTTGGTTACCTCTTCAAAAGGATGTGTCGAACCCATATAATATAAAATATAGGTATCCTTGTATTTGACAATTTTAGGATTATGGCACGAACGACCGTCCCAATATTGTGCTCCTCTAGCCCCTAAAGCCACATCTTGAAACTGATAAGGGCCTTGTGGTGTTTTGGAAGTGGCATGAACAATTTCTGACGCAATCATCCAACCGGGATGAAAAGGCAAAAACTTGGGCCATCGAGAGGCATACATGTGATAATTTCCATCCTCTCCTTTTATAACAGAACTTCCCCAAACCCAATAATCTGCCATCTGAAGTCCACCATCAACGGGTGCCTCTCCTAAATTATCAAAAATAGGATTCTGGGCAGAGCTTGACATGATGCATCCAAGAATTAAGAGAATTACATATTTCATGCTTTTGATGATTTATTTTGTAGGCTCTAATTTTACTTCTTTCAATCCTACAGCTTTCCAATTATTTGCTACAGGCATAAATGATACCTCGTATTTACCTGCTTTAGTTATCTCAAATGTATGAAGTGCTATATTTTTAAATCTTTTAGGATTGTCCCCTGTAGTAGGAATCTTCACTGTTTGCGTTTGACCGTTTAGAGTTACTTTGATTTCCGTATCGGACATCGCTGAAAAAGCTCCTATCAAATTAAAAGTTCCTGGTTTTGCCACTTCAAATGACCAATACACTCTAGCTGTCTCGCTATCCCAACTTCCTACACAATCCAAATGATCGTCATACTGAGCCCCTGGTCCTTGTAAGTTTTCGTATTGAGCTCTAACTGCTGGCAAGGTTACCACCCCTGCCTTATCCTGTGTCAATGGCAATTGCGGTAAAGCATTTGGCATTTCTTTTAATTTCAAAACAATTACTGAGGCTACTGCATCAGGTGCTTCACCTTTTAATTGCACTTGCAATCCATCGGCCACTGCTTTGGTTTCAAATGTTCTTTTTTTGTCAGTTAATAAATAACAAGCTTCTACAGTGTTTTTAAGTCTAATAGGAAGTGTTGCACCATCTTTCCAATCATACACGTGCAAGTACAGCAATCCTGCGTTGTTTACTGTTTTCATGGTAATTCTACCCCAAGCAGGTTCAGTAGTTGTAGGACTGGCTTGAGTACCGTAGATGGCTTCTTTGTTTTTACTCATCCAAACACCAATAGCTTTCATGCGCTCTGTAGCTTCTGGTCTTAGAATCCCTTCATGAGTAGGACTCACATTCAGTAAAAAGTTTCCACCCTTACTGCTTTGATTAATTAAATCCTGAATTAAGGTTTTAACCGAATTAAAGTTATTATCGTCAGAACGGTAGCCCCAGCTTCCGCTGATAGGTTTACACAGTTCCCAATATTTTGCTTCAGGCTGGTATCTTGGTCCGTTTCTTTCAAACGTTTTATGGTCACCTGGATAATCATCTCCCAAACGATCATTGGTGATAATTTTTGGTTGTAAAGCTCTCGTAATATGATGCAAACTATCAACAACTGATTTTGTCATTTGTCTTGGCGTATCCCACCAAAAAATAGCAATTGGACCATACTCTGTCAATAATTGTTTTACTTCAGGTAAGGCTTTTTGGTACACATATTCATCACTGCTCACTCGCTTAATTGTAGGATCCCAGTTATTTCCTAATCCTCCTGGATGATGCCAGTCTTGTGCTTGCGAATAATAAAACCCAAATTTAATTCCTTGCTCTTGACAAGCTTTGGCCAATTCTTTTAAAACATCACGTTTAAACGGCGTAGCATCAACAATATTATATTCACTTGCTTTAGAATCAAACATCGAAAAACCATCATGATGCTTGGCTGTAATGACCATGTATTTCATTCCTGCTTCTTTGGCCAAGGCCACAAACTCCTTTGCGTTGAATTTAGACGGGTTAAATTGCGCTGCAAATTGTTCATATTCAGCAACGGGAATTTTCCCTTTGTTCATAATCCATTCCCCACTATTGGTTTGTGCCACACCTTTATAAAAACCAGCAGGAACAGTGTAAATCCCCCAATGGATAAACATTCCAAAACGAGCTTCTTCCCACCATGCCATGCGTTCTTCCAAAGTCATTTCCTTTGCTTTAATCGCTTTGGATTTTACCGCATTTTGAGCGGATGCTCCACTCAATACTAAAAGCGCAATAGCTCCTAAAATTATTCTTTTCATAGTATCTACTTAAACTTTCTCTTTTCAACCCAAACCCTCTAGGCAAAAAGAAATTGTATTTTTAAAATTAATTACCTGATACAATTTTAAAAACAATTCCTGTCATAGCCTATAAATTATAATTCATTCCATATAAACTATAGTTCATTTGGTATTGTATTTCAAAAGAGCGAGCAAAGTCCTTTATATATTGACAAAAAGCCTTAATTAACGGGTTTTAACAATGTCCTTTACCTGCTTAACGATACGTCTTTTATTCCTATTTTTTAGTTTCTGTAAACTCTACATTGGTCACTTTTACAACGATAGCATTAGGCCAAATTTTATCATTGTAAAGTCTTTGCGCTCTACTTACAGATAATTCCAATCGGTCAGCGTGTTGTGTGAAAGTCGTTTTAGGATTGTTCTCCGGCCAGTATTCTACAACCAAATCATTTTGACCTAAAACTGAGACTGTCGTTTCTTTTGTAGCCCTAATATTTTTAATCAAAAAGTTTCTTCGAAACCCCTTGAACCAGTCTTTTTGTTCGGTTATGAAAACATAAGCCGTATTCTCTTTTTTATCTTTGGTAAACCACACATCACCATCCCTTATAAGTCCTGGCACCGACCTAACATTCTTCACTCCTTCATAATTTACAAACATCCATAGTGCTACTTCACGCAAACGTTCTTCTTGTTCAATGGGGATTTCTCCATTGGGTTTTGGCCCTATGTTAAGTAAAAAGTTTCCACCCTTGGCTCTGATTTCGATTAATTTATTGATTACTTCTTTACCGCTTTTATACACCTCATTGGTTGGTTTGTACGCCCATTGCGTCCCCATAGTCATACAGGTTTCCCAAGGTCCTGGCATGGCTACATCTGGGATTTTTTGCTCTGGTGTTTGTATCTCACCACGAGTGACCATAATATTGGGATCTTTGGCATGAACATATTGTACTAAGTCTCCTTTTTTGAAAGAATCAAAAAACATCACATCAATAGGACTGTATTTGGCAATCAATTCATCAATTTGTCGTTTGTCATAGGCTAACAATTCTGGGTTGTCCGTCACCTGACTTTCTTTAGTATTACGAGAAATCAAATTGCCTTGTTTGTGCAAAATGCTAAAATCTTCTGGCGAAAAATAAATCCCTACTTTCAGTCCTTGTTTGCGCAAGGCTTTTACCAGTTCCCCTACGATATCCTTCTTATAAGGTGTGTTCATAATATTGAAAGGAGTCGTCTTGGTATCCCACATACAAAAACCATTATGGTGTTTGGCAGTAAAAACCACGTATTCGGCACCGGCAACTTTAAACAATCTTGCCCATTCGTCTGGGTCAAATTTATCTGGGTAAAAAGTTTTAGGAAGTTCATTCATGTACCTTTTTACATAATCTTCAGAAGCTCCCACCATCGAATGGCTAATCACACTACCCAATTGAGAGTCTAAACTCCAATGCACAAAAATACCAAATCCCATATCCATAAAATTTTCCACCTTTTCGGGTTTGTTTTTCAGTTGGGCCAATGCGGTAAAACTCATTGTCAATAAGGATACAATGATAAGGGTTAACTTTGATTTCATAACAAAAGTTTTTTTTAGTTTGTTGTTTAATAATTTTGGTTTCTTAAAATGATTTCTATTCTATTTTAAATGAAGCTAAATTAACTCTAAACCCCAATACTACTATGAATAGGTTCGTCAAAAATCAGGACATATTCTTCAAAAACAGGATTTCTTCAACAAAACCCATTGAATAGTACTGCAAAAGTCGTATTCCGCCAAGGAAAACATCCAAATACAGCTTTATTTAGTAACCTCAGTATTGGATTGTTATTTAGAAAAAATTAAATTTCTTATTGATTCTTCTGGTTACTATATTCCTTAAAAAACAGAATCGACTATGGAAAACCATAATCGACTCTATTCACTTACTACAAACTAATTCGTAACTAACAACCTTTTATTTCATTACTGCTGAAGTACTCTTGCTGCTTAGATTTTTCATTTTATTTAAACGAATCAAAGCTTCCATATAGTAATAATCAGCATAAATGATAGGCACATCAATCTCTGAACCTTTTGGATGATGTCCTGTAGAATGTAACAACAAAGCTTGATTAGTGTCTCCACTCAAATATTTATCACTTGATAATATGTCCACATAAGATGCCGCTGCATTATAATACTTTTGCTTCAACGCTTCGTCTTTAACCAATTGAGATAATTCCAACATTCCGCAAGCTACAACACCAGCTGCCGAAGCATCCTTAGGCGCGTTTGGAATTTTAGGGTCATCAAAATCCCAGTATGGAATTCCATCTTTTGGCAATCTATTCATATAATGGTCTGCCAATTTAATAGAGGTATCTAAGAATGCTTTTTCTCCTGTTTCTCTGTAAGCCATTGCAAAACCATAAATTCCCCAACCTTGACCTCTTGCCCACATGGATTCATCTGCATATCCTTGATGTGTGTAACCTCTCAAAAATTTTCCTGTTTTTAAATCAAATGACCCTACATGATAAACAGCACCATCTTTTCTTACAATGTGTTGCATCGTTTTTTCAGCATGACTTTTGGCGATATCATATAATTTTTTATCTCCACCATTTTTAGCAGCCCAAAAAAGCAATTCCAAATTCATCATATTATCGATAATCGTATTGTGCTGGAATTTCTTCACCTGTACTGGCCAAGACAAAATGGTTCCCGCTTTTGGATTATACAATGTAGCTAAGGTATCAGCTGCAGCCAATATTACCTTTTTGTATTCTTTATTGCCTGTTAATCTATAACCGTTACCATAACTACAAAATACTTGGAATCCTATATCGTGATCTAGTGCAGGTGTATATCCTATCACTTTAAGAGGAGCTGTAAATCTTTGCGCTTCTTTAAGAATCTCTTTATCACCAGAGGCTTCATAGGCATACCAAAGTACTCCTGGCCAAAATCCGCTACACCAATCGGCTACATCTACGAACTTCCAGTTCTTGGTATTCTTTTTTACATTTCTAGGAAAGCTGTCAACATACTTTAAACTTTGTGCAACGGTTTTTATTTTATCGACATTCTTTTGTAATACCAAATCAGTTTTAGTTTCTGATTTAGTAATTTTTAAATTTTCTTTTTTTGCTGAATTACAGGATAACAATAAAGATAAACCTAAAATTAAACACGGCTTGATTACACTCATTATAATTGAATTAATATTTTTATAAAAAAATCAACTTAATAAAACTAGAACTTCTTATTTTAATTAATTTGATATTCCTTGAAAACAACTAATATTATTAGACTTTGTTTACAATTACAAGTTTAAGGATATCACACCAGACCCTTATTAAATTATTAACCAAAGACTATAAACTATTATTCTTTTAGCCCCTTATCGCTTGCTGTTTCTTGGCTTTGACCGATTTCAGCATTATTTTATTAAAAAAAATAAAAGATTTTACGTTTAACAGCTTTACCTATCCTTCCCTTCTTAGGCGCGTCATTATTTCTATTTAATAATCTTAAAAAAGCGACTTAAAATCGCTTTTTTATAAAACTTTTCTTCAAAAAAATTAAATAAACAGAAGCTACAAACTTAAGATAATTTGTACAAAAAACTTTCATTCCAATAAAATTACCTCATAAAAACAACTAGACATTATATAGACAAAGACATCAGTGACCTTTTTAGAATCGTCATTAAACAAGAAGAGTTCCATTAAATTAAACCCAAATTACGCAGTATAACTCTACTCAACTTTATTTTTTTTCAAATTCAGGCACTTACTCAAAATGAATAAAACATACTTCATTCACTCAACAACTTTTTCATTAATTGTATGAATTAATTTTGAAATTGCCACAATGTGGTATGAAGACCAAAGCATTCCCATTAAGTAAGCAAAAAAACTAACTTAAATTACCCAGAAGCCATTTTATTTTGGCAAAAAACACTGTTTAATATGTTTCCGTTTTATCAATCATTTTTACTCTTATCATTTTTAAACTTTTACTCTCAAAAAAAAAACTCGAGACTCGAAAACGATAAGAAAAACTAGCATCCAACACTCAGATGAATTATAATTTATACTCATGAGGCATTAATTTATACCTAATAAAAATTTAATCTTTTAATATTGTAGTACAAATAACAAAATGCATGTTTTACTTGTAAAAAAGTAACTGAATAGGTAGAAAAACAATCCTTAAGGACTAGTAATTAAAATCCATAAGAAATCAGGATTCCCATTAGGACTCCTTTATTTTAGAACAAATACCTATTCTTATTTAGGAATTTCTAACCCAATGGTTATGTCTTGGTTTAAATTACTGAAAAACTATTGTTATTGATAAGGCATTCCAAATGATGAAAATAAATCCTGTCCGGACACAAAATCTAGGGAGGTAATACAAATAAATTCTTTGTTAGAAATTTAGTTAGTTTGATTGGTTTTTTGAAAGCGGCAGTAAATTTAATTATTTACTGTCGCTTTTGTTTTATTCAAAACCGAATTCAATTAAACTCAACAGGCATTACTTTACTTCATTTGAATTCTTTCAATCGGAAAACCAGTTCATTTCATTCCAAATCCCAAACGAAGACATACGGATTGATTTTGCTTCAATAGAGGCACTTTTATAACCTTTCACAACAACTAATATACTTTTATTTAAATAACCGCAAAAAAACCCTTATTTGCAGTCTAAAAGAACACAAATACTTTAACTATTGCATGTAGAGAATTGTAGCTAATAAAAAAAAATTGGATTAACTAAATTCTAAATTACGTTTACACCAAAAAAAGAAAGAGAGGCTATCTATTACTAGACAACCTCTCCTCAAATCAAAAAACAATAAAATTATTCTACTACGATTGTAAACTCAGTAACTTTATCTTTTCTACCTTGTGATGTAGCATTTACAGCTGCAACAGTAGCTTTATAAGTCCCTGGAGTTTGATACACATATTCAAAAGAACTTGGTGTAAATCCAGTATTAAGTGTTCTTAGCGTAACAACTCCTGTTGCATCACCGATGGCTGTTTTTAAATTAATAGCCGAAGAGATAACCCAGTCATCATCATCTAAATTTCCTGCAGCAAGACCCACATGTGTCAACGAAGCACTGTTTACAGTCCATTGGGTTGCATTCTCATCAAAAGTTACATTAGTAAACGTAGCGTTACTAACACTTGTAGCATTAACATAAACTTCACCATCAGCATGTTTTGTTTTGAACGAGAAAGCACCAATAGTCCACGTTCTTTGAGCGGTTGTTTGAGTATTACTACCTACATATCGATACGCAATAAACAACGGTTTCCCCTCAGCTTGGTAAGGTGATAAGTCAACCACACCCGAGGCAACATTGGTAGTCGTTGTTCCCAAAACTACTTTGTCTGTGATATCAACCCATGTAGCATTTTGCACATTTGTCTTATCGTAAACACTGTTAAAATCATTAGAAACTAATACTCTTATGTTGTTTACCCCAACAGTACCGCCACTTACGTTACTATTAAAAGAAAATTCAGCATTTCCATTAACGTCATTTTCAAAAATAGAACGCTTGCTGTATTCTTTACCTAATTCACCTGAAAAGAAATACAAATAATCGGTTTTACCTGAAAAAGAAAACCTAACCGTATCACCTGCTTTATAATTTAATTTATCTAATCTGGCCTCAAAAGATGGAGTTTCTACCTCAATATCACTACAAGAAGTTGCAATGATACCTAACATCATTATCGTAAAAATTATTTTTTTCATCATATTTTATTTTTAATTATTGAAAACCTGGATTTTGTTTAGCCAATCTATTGTTCGAAATTTCATCCAATGGTATTGGCAATAAATTCCATCTATCACTAATGTTTTTACCAGAGTTTGCAGCAATATCTCTAAGAGATCCACTATTAGAAGCAATATGAATGATTTGGTTACCATTCGGGAATCTTTCCAAACTTCCATTAACCGCTAGATCTCCCATTTCCTTCACTTTTTGAACTAACATTCCCCAACGAATTAAATCTCTTTTTCTAAATCCTTCATAACACAATTCACGCATACGCTCATCTTGTATTACTTTTCTAAATTCATCTTTATTCGCTGTTTGAGCGGAAGTCAAAGCTCCTGTCATTTTAACCGCTGTAGCTGTTGCAGCCACACCAATATACGTAAACACAGCACCAGTTGAAGCAGCAGCAGAAGCACCAGAGGTATGTGTAGGAGCTACAGAAGTAGAAGTTCCAGCTGTGGTTACTCTATACAATAATCCATTTGCTGGATTTACAACGTTTGTGTTTACAAGAAACGCTTTGTTAGCCTCCCATTGAGTACCTAAATAAATAGTGGTCGGTAAAGAAGCATAAGCGCCTGGGTTACTCATCGTAAGAGATGTTACAGCACCTCCAGCAATAGTTGAACCAATAGTTGCTTTTACACTAGAAGAACCACCTACTGTAGTAATTTCTGTTGGAGCAATGGTATAACCACTACCACCTGATGTTAACGTAAGTACAATACTATTAGTAGATGTCAACGAACCGTATGCTCTTGCTCTAATTTGATTAACCAATTCAATTGATTGAGGTGTTGGTCCGTTGATTTCGTTATCAGCTTCAGCATACATCAACAAAACGTCAGCATAACGTAGAATAGGCCAGTTTTGTGGCGAACCATTGTTTTCTTTAACAAATTCATTTTCTCTTTTCCATTTACCAGGCCATCTACCCCACCAAACATTCCAAGCAACAGGATTTTTAACCGCATCTGTAGTTAAATTACCTCCTGAATAACTCCAAGGATTTACACAAATATCTCTTCTTTTGTCTGGAGACAAATCAGTAGAACGTGTCGGATTGTAAAAAGACTCATAACTTCTATACAATACAGCAGTTGTTAACACTTGGCATAATCCTTTACCCATACTAGGTGTTTGACCATTATATTGTGGGCATAACATTGCATTAGCATTCAATGCCTCTCTAAGGTCAGGGTTATTAGGATCTGCTTTAAACTCAACTTCCCACATACTTTCTTTGAAAGCTACATCGTAAAGATCTTGTGAGTGATTGATAAAAATTTGCTCAAAATTTGGATTTAACTTATGAAATCCAGAAGCGATTACTTTTTGAGCCCAAGCTTTTGCTTCAGCATAACGTTTTGTATCGTTAAGAGGATTTCCTGCCGCATACAAACACGCCCTTGCTAAAATTCCTTGTACAGTAGTATTGGTAATTCTACCACTTTGATAAGGTACAATAGTTGCTGGAGTTTGCTTGCTCAAAAGTTGTTCCGCAGCAGTCATTTCAGCAATTACAAAATCATACACTTCTTTTTGAGGTGTAAAAGCAAAATGTGTATCCTGAGGTGTTTTAACCGATTTGGTTCTCAAAGGAACATCTCCATACCATTGGGTAGCTAAAAACAAATAATATGCTCTTAAAAAACGAGTTTCTCCCAAAAATATATTTTTACGCTCTGGAGTCAAATTAGGCACTTTGTCAATATTCTCCAATACCGTATTCGCTCTATTAATACCTATATACAAGCTGTTCCAAAAACTACTATTGGCTCCATCTGATGGTAAACCTGTATAAGTACCCATTGTAGTTGCATTTAATCCTGAACGGTTATAGGCCTCATCAGTACTTTGAGCAGTAATCATTTGATAACCCGAAGAATAAAAGTTAGCTTGATTCATCGCGTCATAAACACTATTTAAATACGTATTTAATTCGGCTTCGTTATTAAAATACGTTTCTAATGTGTTTGTTGTTGGTTTGGTGTCCAAAAAATCTGTGCATGAGCTGATGCTTAAAATACCGCTAAAAGCTATTAATGCTAATATTTTCTTTTTCATTGTGATTTGTTATTAAAATGAAAGATTAAAACCTGCTGTTACAGTTAATGCTCTTGGATAAGCAGAGAAATCATAACCTGCAGTAAGTGTATTACCTTTGGTTGAATTTTCAGGGTCAGTAGAAGAATAATTGGTCCAAGTAATCAAGTTCTGAGCTGACACATACATTCTTAATGATTTCAATCCTAATTTTGAGCTAATCTCAGGTGTAAAATTGTATCCTAATTGAACCGTTTTCAATCTTATAAATGAAGCATCTTCAACAAAACGTGTTGAATACACCCTTACACCAGTTGCGTTTGTTCTGAACATCGTATTACTTCTGTTCTCCTCTGTCCATCGGTCAGCATACGAAGCAAATTGATTCGTATTTAATCCTACTACAGTACCTCCTTCAAGATATAATCTATTGGCATTGTACGTATCATTACCATAAGACCATTGCATGAAAACATTCAAATCAAATTGTTTGTATCTGAAATTATTACTAAGTCCTCCAATATGTACTGGGAAAGGATTACCAATAATCGTTTTATCATCGTTGTTAACCAAACCATCACCATTTACATCTCTATACTTTGGATCTCCAGGTTGTACTCCTGTAGCAGTTTGACCAATTTCCCCTCCAATTCCATAAGGAATATTTGGTTTCAAAAGATAAGTACCATTTGGTTGAATGTTAAAGTCTTCTACTTGGTAATTTCCTTCATATACAAATCCATACATAGCTGTAATAGGCTTACCAATTTGAGAAATATACCCAACAACTGTATTCATGGCATTACCTGCTCCAGGAACATTTCTTTGTAAATAATCATCTCCACCACTCAAAGCTTCAATACGGTTACGGTTGAATGAAATATTGAAGTTCGTACTCCAGTTAAAATCTTTTGTTTTAATATTTGTAGTATTAAGAGTAAACTCAAGACCAGTATTACTGATCGAACCAATATTGTCAATAATATTTGCTGGAGTCCCCACACTAGGTGCTAATCTAGAATTCAATAACAAATCGAAAGTGGTCTTTTTATAATAATCTACCTCTAACAAGAAACGATCTTTATAGAATCCTATTTCCAATCCTGCATCTACTTGTCTAGTGCTTTCCCATTTTACTTTTTCATTCCCTAATGAATTGATAAAATAAGAAAGATTTGCGCTGCTGATATCACCTCCAAAACCATAGTATTGTGGTCTTCCACCAGCTAATTGAGTGATTGAAGAAACATAAGCAAAATCATTAACTCTATTGTTACCTACTACACCATAACTGGCTCTTAATTTACCCGTAGATAACCATTTTTTGTTTTTCAAGAATTTTTCTTGACTAAATCTCCAAGCAGCCGAACCAGATGGAAAAATACCAAAACGGTTTTCTGGTGCAAATTTAGAAGAACCATCCGCACGTACGGTTCCTCCTAAGATGTATTTACCACCTGCTAATTGATAACTTGCTCGAGCGGCATAAGACAACAATCTGTAAGTAGAACTATTAGAATAGGTTTGAGAATACACATTCAATACCCCACCTAGAGCCGCCATACCCAAATTTTCATTTTGTACATTGGTCGCGCTATAGCCATAACCTGATCTTTCGTTGATTTGGAATGTATAAACTCCAGTCAATGTCAAGCGATGGTTTCTGTTAAACGCCTTATCAAAAGTCAATACATTATCCACAGAATAATCTACTCTTTCTCCAAAACCAATACTACCATTCACTCCATTTACAGGGCTAGTTCCTCTACGTGTTTTTGAATTATAAAATTGCTCATTTCTTGAATTTCCAATATTAACAGCTCCTGTCACCCTGTACTTTAACGCTTTATTAAACTGATACTCCGCATATAAGTTACCTGTAAAACTGTTACTAAAAGAAGCTTTGTACTCATTTTGAAACGATGCGGTTGGATTAACCAATGTACGCGTTAATTCTCCCGGGTCTAATAATTCTTCATCAATAAAATCATCGTACAAATCAGTCACATCCAATGTTGCCCCTGTAATAGGACGGTATGCCCAAATTTGATACATCAAGTTGAACTCCACATTGTTTCCTCCATCATTATTTTGATCACGAGGAGTTTGCCCAAAAGATCTACTAGAGGCATAATTAATGTTACTTCCTACTTTTAATTTTTCATTCACTTGCTGGTCCAGTGTAGCTCTTCCTTGGTAACGTTTGAATCCACTATTGATAATGATACCATCTTGGTCAGTAATCGAACCCGAAAGACTATAACGGGTATCTTTAGTACCACCTGTCATCGACAAATAATGATTTTGAAAAGCAGCTGGTCTAAAAACTTTAGTTTGGAAATCAGCTCCTTCAACTCCTCTATACGACTCTAGAGTTTTCCCATCTTTAAAATAAGTGTTTGCTGCAACAGTTGGATTAATATCCGCTTGCAACCTCACAAATTCATAAGGATTCATCAAATCAACATTTCTATTAATCCTATTAAAACCATAATATTGGTTATAGGTGATAGTAGGCGCACCCACTTTACCTCTTTTAGTAGTAATTACAATTACCCCATTTGCTCCACGCGAACCGTAAATAGAAGTAGCCGAAGCATCTTTCAGAATATCGATTGTTTCAATCTCAGCTGGGTTGATTGCATTGTTGTCTGGATCCTCGATTGGAAAACCATCAATTACATACAACGGTGAGTTGTCATTGTTAATCGAGTTATTCCCTCTAATCACAATATTCAAAGCGTCCCCTGGTTGACCATCACCTGCAATTACTTGAACTCCAGCAACCCTTCCAGCAAGTGCTTCTTCAAAAGAACGTACTGGAGCTTTTTGCAAATCAACTACATTTACAGATGATACTGACCCTGCCAAATCCATTTTTTTGGTTGTCCCGTACCCTGTTTGAATCACCACCTCATTAAGATTTGTAGATTCTTCTTCCAAAGTCACGTTAATAGACGTTTTATTTCCAACTGTAACTTCTTTGGTTACAAAACCAACAAATGAAAATTGCAACACCGAATTATTATCCGCTTTTATACTGTACTTTCCGTCCATTGAAGTAGCGGCATATTTGGTTGTTTTTTTCACCTTTACCCCTGCACCAGGAATAGGCTGACCTGTATTGTCCACCACAATCCCTGTTATTGTCTTTTCCTGTGCTACTGCATTATTGATATTAAAAAACACCAACATAAAAAGAACAATCAATTTGTAATATCGAGAAGCAACCTGCACTTCCTCATTACTCGTTTTATATCTTTTGTTTATAATCATCTCCATTTATGCTATTTAATAACTTGGTTAATAATATTTAAAACACCATTCTTTCTGATCTCATTTCTAGTCGAAATAGTTCCAGGCGCTGTATTGAGTGGTCCTTTAGCTGTGTAGAGTGTCGTATTGTCAAATTCTACATCAGTTCCGCCTATACTTAAAAGATTAAACGTTCCTACTGGATATGAATTAGAATAAAATGACCCTTCAAAAAAGTGTTTGCTCAAAAGCTGTATTAAAATACTTGGACTAGCTGTATTAACCACATCAATTGTTTCATATCCTTCATCTCTAAAAGCTTGATTGCTTGGTGCAAAAATGGTATAGTCACTTGTTCCAGATAGCATTCCGCTAAAGTCAACTCCTCCAGTACTAGCTCTATCTACTGCTGCCACGAAAAAAGTTAAGTTACTATTTGCTCTAGCTGCATCTGAAAGGGTTAACGAAGAAGGAAGAGCAAAAACAGCACCTACACCATTCACAAAACCATTCGTAGCCATCGCATTAGCCAAACTACGTGTCACCGCACCACCATTCACCACTGTATTATAACCCGCAATAGCATTAGGTGCATTATATGTAAAGGTCTTACTGATGGTAAGCCTTGAACTATTTAATGATAAAGAAATAAAAGGTAATTTGTATGTAAAATAAGCATTATTAATAATGTGGTTACCTACTAATTCATCTGCGACCGTTTGAGGAGGCGTATTATTTATTGAAGTAGTCGAATTATATTTTCCCCCCATAAACTCAGCAAAAGCTGCATTTACAGGTGCAAAAACAGTAAATTGACTCGAAGAAGCTAGCTCAGCAGCATAATTTCTAGAACCTAAACTCGCTCTATTGATGGCAGCAAGAAATAGAGAATAATTAGAATTCTCCGCTAGGATATTCATAATGTTTTTGTTCGTTTTTGGAACCAATACTTTATTAATGGTTTGAACATTCCCATTTGTACCGTTCACATCTCTAGATAAAATATCAGCACCATTAGCAAAAAATACAGAAATCTCCCCCGTTCTTATTAAAATTTTTATTCTATCCAACGTGATTTCGTTCCCATCAAGCGCTGTAACTGTTACTTCTCCAGCAATAGGTTTGACCAATATCTTATTCTCAATAATATGATATTTCAATATTTTTTCCAATACAACTGGATCAGCTGTTTTAACAGATAACAAATTAGGAAAACCTGCATCTATAAAAGCTTGATTAATAGGAGCAAAAATTGTAAAATCACGCTCGTTACTTTCAAAAAAACTTCGCATACCCGCTCTGTCAATCGCAGCACTTAGATAACTATAGTTACCTGTATCATCCTTCAAAATCCTATAAACACTTACAGAACTTGGAGTTTCACGTTTGTCCTCATCACACCCCAGAAGCAATAAGGAAACCACAAAACATATTAGCTGTGGAATTTTTAATTTAAGTTTAAACATACTGATAGATAATAAAATTAAATGTTGATAATTGATTAGTTTCTACAGAAAAGCCTCCGTTTGTCATGCTGCTCAAATTCAAAGTACGAATCAAACCTACTTTTGTGTTTAAGCAACTGTTCCTTATCCTACTAAGGATAATCGGCAACATCGCGTTTTGTGAAAATAATGTTTCTTTCATGTTCATAAATATTGGTTAATTAATAGCGCTTCTCTATCGTTATAGTAAAACAGGTAATGCACTTTTTTTTCAGCAGAATTATAAATTAATAAAAAGCTTACATTTTTTAATAGACTTCATTACAACAATCCAACCTGAGTACAAATTAAAAACTGTTAAATAATGTTAATAATATACAAATACAAACATAAATAAGAAGTAGAAAAAGCAATATAAATCATCGCTCATATAGAATAAATTATTGCTCATTTACGCCTAAAAACCTTAAAAACAGGGCTAATATTCAATTTCCAACTAAAAACAGCATCAGTTTAGAATTGGTTCTCTTAATTTTTCAATATTCCCTTTTTTACACGCCAATCACAACTCTCCAAAAAAGATGTTAATTAAAGTTAAGGATATAATAAGCAAAAAAACAATAGTCCAAAGAGCAGCCTTTCAAAATGATTTTTAAAACTAATGGTCGTTTTACAAACTTTTGGAAATGCTCAAAAAAATAATCCTTTTTACTTATTGTTTTAAAAACAGAACGATTGATGCAGAAAACCTTTGGAACATGAAATCCTTAGTATCGGTTGGCAGACTTAAAGTCATCAAGAAGAGAATGTAATTAAACCACAGATTCGCTAATTTTTTTAAGATTAATAATTATCCGTGGACAATTTCAGAAGCTAAAGCGATAAAACTAAAAGCAACTCGTTTTTAACACTGTTGAAAATCAATAAAAAACCCTAACCATACAAAAGTCATTTGTACCGTTAGGGTGTTATTCTCTAGACGAATCTCGTTTGCTTCTTCAAAAAAACAGCAGGTTTTAAAACCTAAATCATTCTAAGAATAAAGCAAGAAAATCGCTTTTATATTACAATATGTAATGGTTAACTATTTTCTCTTTTATTTTCGTTTTCTTCTATAAATTGACTCGGAGTGACTTCAAACAATTCTCGGAATGTTTTACTAAAATAAGCTGTCGAATTAAATCCTGTCATGTGGGTTACTTCCTTGATGGAGTAATTTTTCTTCAACAACAAATCAGCAGCATAACGCAAACGTATCGTTCTGATAAAGTTACTTGGATTACCCCCTGTAAGGGAATTAATTTTTCTATAAAATTGTGACCTACCAATTCCCATCTCACTCAACAATTGCTCTTGTTTGAAATCGATATCACTAATGTTTTCAATAATGATTCGTGTGGCTTTATCCAAAAAGGCCTTATCTAAGTTATTAGTCGTTACATCGCCCGCTGGTAAAACACCCCCTATTTCAGAGAAGCGCTTTTGCAATCTTTGTTTTGCTTCGAGTAAATTATTAATTCTAGCCTTTAATACACTTGTCACAAATGGTTTCGAAATATAACCATCGGCGCCGTTTTCATATCCTTCTATCCTATCTTCCTCTAAACTTCTGGCCGTTAACAAGATTACTGGAATATGCGATGTTTCTATATCCGTTTTAATCTGGCGACACATTTCAAAACCATCCATTTTTGGCATCATGACATCACTTACAATGATATCTGGAAAATGTTTTTTAGTCATTTCTAAACCAGCTACACCATTAACCGCTTGTTTGACAATATATTCACCTTTTAAATCATTGGCCAAATGGGTGCGTAACTCCTTATTGTCTTCGACAATGAGAATTACGGGTACTTTTTCAGAATTCAATTCAGTAGGAGCGTCAGTTGCAGTGTTTAAATCATTTTCATTAGAAATAATCATGTCATAATTCACTGCTTCTCTAGAGTTTATCAAAAATTCATTTTTAATATTCTCTACCTTTTGTGATTTTGATTTTACATCCAATGGCAAACGAACCACAAATTTAGCACCTTTACGGCGTTTACTTTCTACGAAAATCTCGCCACCGTGCAATTCCACCAGGGCTTTGGTAAAGTTAAGTCCGATTCCTGTTCCTGATTTAGTAACATCTAAATTATAAAAACGAGAAAAAATGTGTTTGCGTTGTTCTTTATTCAATCCTACCCCATTATCCTTAACCACAATTTCAATAAAATCAACAACCTCTTGTGTTTTAAAGAAATAGAATTTAGACTTGGTAGATTGCGCTTTTATTTTGTTAATCGTAACGGATATTTCTCCACCATTTTGAGTAAACTTAATCGCATTAGAAAGCAAGTTGGTAATAATCTTTTCAACTTTATCAAAGTCAAAAAGACATTTGATACTCTCTGAGCCACTCGTGAAGGTATATTGAATGTCTTTTTTAGACGCTAAGTCTTTGAATAAAGAAAAAATATCATATCCAAATTTGACTATATCACCTTTTTCTAATTGAATTGGCGACATTCCCACATCCATCTTTCGGTAATCTAATAATTGATTTACAAGATGCAAAAGACGTCTGGCACTACGCTGTATGGAAACAGCGGAGGCTTTTACCACTTCGGGATCGTTAGTACTATTTAGTATTTTATCAACTGGATTCAAAATTAGGGTCAAAGGTGTTCTAAACTCATGAGAAACATTTACAAAGAATTGAAACTTCATTTGATCCAATTCGTGTTTTTGATTCTCCTGTACTTTTGATGTATAGTACTGCATCACAAACCATAACGCATAACTTCCTAACGCAAAATAAATCAAATAAGCCCACCAGGTTCTCCATAATGGGGGTAAAATTTTAATATCTACAAATGCCGTTTGAGCTGTTTCCCACTGTCCGTTAGTGGTTGCTTTCACTTCAAAAGTATAATTACCCGACTTAAGATTGGAAAGATTCACAGCTCTATTTGTTCCTACATTGATAAAATCTTCATCAAGTCCCTTCATTCTATAAGCATAATGTACCTGATCAGGGTTATCAAAATAAAGGGCTACAAATTCCAGTGAAATATAATTTTCATTGTAATTCAGCACCAATTCTTTGATTTCCGAAATGCTTTTGTTCAAAAGCACTCTTCCATTGATGGAATCCCCTTGATACACCACCTTATTATTTAACTTGAACTTGGTAATCTGCGGACGCAGTGCTAGAGATTTTGCTATTTTAATATCATTGGGTTGAAAAATATTAAAACCGTTAATCCCTCCTACAATAATACGCCCATTACGGGTTTTAGCAATTGATTTACTTTGAAACTCTGTCCCTTGTAATCCATCATGAGCATTAAAATTCATGATTTGATTGGTCTTAGGATTTAAAAAAGACAATCCTCCTTTGGTAGTAACCCAAATATTATAATTATTGTCTTCTTTAATACCAACCACAAGGTTATTAGGTAGTCCGTTTTCTGAAGAATATGATTTCTTTAAGTTTAATTTGGAATCTAATTTATACAAGCCATTATCTGAACCAACCCAAATGTTATTTTGATGATCTTCAGTCACATAATTGACCCCTCCCCCTTCTATTCCGTTTCCTTTTACTTGAACAAAATCGATGTCTTTGGGAATCCCTTTTATTTTGTTTAAGTCAACAATATTTAATCCTAATGAAGTACCTATGAACAAACGGTTTTTACTATCAATAAAGGTACAAATAACAGAATTACTTGCTAAACTATTCTCCTTACCATTGACACTTCTAAAATTTGTAAACTGCTTGCTTTCTGGGTGATACAAACTCAATCCTTCCGTTCTCAAACCAAACCATATTCGTCTTTGCGAATCTTCTACGCCTGTCCATACTGAACTTTGCCCGATTGAATTTGGATTTTGATTGTTGTGCAAAAAGGTTTCAAAAGAATTGCTATCTGGATTAAATTTGCATACTCCTCCATCTAATGTACATACCCAGATATGACCATCACGACTTTCAAAAGTATATAATATTTTATTCGAACTAAGTCCGCCTGGCCTACTGACAATATGTTTAAAGGATTTTGTTTTCTCATCAAAAAGATTCAGTCCTCCATTATAAGCACTAATCCAAATTCTTCCTTTTGAATCTTGTAAAACGGATTGAACTGTTTTTTGGTTGAGCCCATTAGAATCATTGGGTTGGTAATAATAATGTCCAAATGAATAACTGGAAGGGTCCAATTTACTCACCCCTTTATCATAACTCCCTATCCAATAAATACCTTTACGATCTTCAAAAATTTTACTCGGTTTGTTATTAGGCAAGGAGAACGGGTCCAAAAAGTCGTTTACAATATGCCTTTGTAAGGTAGCACTCCCATTTTTCTTTTGAAATAAAAACAATCCGGAAACATCAGTAGATACCCAAAACAACCCTTTTTTATCTTGATAAATATCAAAAATTGCAGTGCTGCTTCCTACGACCGAAATATGACTAAATGTATTTGTCTTTCTGTTCCATAAAATTAAATTAGAAAGATCGTTTCCTATCCAAAAATCACCATCTTTATCAACATAGAGTCTTTTTGGCAAATGATTGAGTTCATACGCCTTCGTTTTTTTTATATAAACTCTTTCAAAATTATCCTTTGTGCTATTGTATTTATTAAGATAATCGCCATTGGTAGCTACCCACACATCACCATTCTTGTCTTTTACGATAACATTAACCGAGTTATTGTCAATGGATTTTCTATTGGTTTGGCTATTTACATAATAGGAAAATTTATAATTCTGAACATTACTGGTATAATCACTCAACCCTATTTTGATTGCGCCATTATTGGTAGCAACCCACAATAAATTATTTATTTTATCATACCAAAGATCATTTATGATTTTTTGTGTCGTACTAGAAGGTGTCTGTGGATAAATGTTTTGAGGATACAAATTAATTCGGGTAAACTTATTGGTCTTTTTATTAAATAAGTTCAGTCCGTTATTCGTTCCTATCCACAAGTTTCCTTCATTATCTTCTTCGATAGCATTGACCCTATTGTTACTTATCGATTTTGAATCATTTAAGACAGTGCGGTAAATTTCAAATTCGTATCCGTTGTATTTGTTTAGTCCATCGATTGTTCCAAACCATAAAAAACCTTCCCTGTCTTGGAATATTTCGGTACAAGTACTACTAGAAAGCCCATTAAAAGTATCTAAATTCTCAAACTTTAAATTATTAAACTGCCCAAAAAGTAAATGGGTCATTAAACAAAAAAAGTAAATTATATAACTTCTAAAATTCATTCCTGTGTTGTCTTTAGATTGATTTAAACAATAATGAGTTGCAAAATTGATTTAAAAATTAAATAAATCTCTATTGCAACTCATAATCTTCAAAAATAACAAAATTACTTGTCAATTAGCTATTAGTACTTCACTAAAATTACAAATAGATTTCAAGTATTTCAGCTTGGTCAGCAACTAATTCAATTGCATTAACAGTAGCAGGCAACAATATTGTTTCTCCGTTTTGCAAACTGTACTTTTCTTCTTTGTATTGTATTTCAAGCGTACCACTTACACACATATAAATCACAAAAGAATCTGTGTTCGTGTAATCTTTGGATACAGTTCCTTCAATCTTAATAAAATTGGTTTTAAAATAAGGCGAATGCACTAATGTGTTGGTCCTATTAGCATCGGTATCATAAGCCGTTTTAAAATTCTCGTGATAGGTAAAATCAATCGCATCTAATGCCAATTCTGTATGCAATTCACGTTCTTTTCCTGTCGCTGCATCTACACGGTTGTAGTCATAAATTCTATAAGTTACATCCGAAGTTTGCTGAATTTCTGCCAATAACACCCCAGCACCAATAGCATGAATACGTCCCGTAGGAATATAAAACGTATCCCCTTTACTTACTTTTTCATGATGCATCACTTCTAAAATCGTATTGTCATTCAAATGTTGCTGGTAAGCCTCTTTATCAATTTCTGTTTCAAAACCTACAATAAGTTCCGCGTCCTCATCAGCCTGCATCACGTACCACATTTCATTTTTACCAAATGAATTATGACGTTCCTTAGCCAATTCATTACTAGGATGCACTTGAATTGACAATGGCGTTTTAGCATCAATAAACTTAATCAACAAAGGAAATTCTTCGCCAAAAGTTGCATACACTGAACCTCCAATAAATTCACTTTTATAGGCTTGAATAAGCTCTTTTAACGTTTTTCCCTGAAGTGGTCCCTCTAGTACTTGCGTTTCATCTCCTTTCACATCTGATATTTCCCAAGATTCTCCAATGCTTTCCTCATTGTAATCTTTATTAAGATAGGTCTTTAATTTATTTCCTCCCCAAAGACGGTATTTGTAAAGTGGCTTAAATTTAATAGGATATAATTCCATGCTGTAATTGTTTTTATTTTAAATAATTAAATACTTTTCAAATGTAATTTATTATGGTTTCAAAACCATCGATTGCGGTAAAAATCTTCACACCTTCCTCATTTTAACTCAAAACATTTCCTAACAACCATCATTATAATTATAGGGCAGTTTTTTGTAAGTTACAAATATAATCAAAACCTAAATACAATCGATTGTATTTGCGTTTAATTATTCCCCATTTGCTGTTATAATTCTATACCACTTCCAAGATATTGTTAGGATTGAAGCAATGCGCAATCATTTTCAAAAAAAGCTGAATTCAAAACAAATTTTTATAACTATTTTAGCTACCGCATCGTTGCATTTTAGTACTTTTTATGAAAATGCTCTTTTTTAAAACAAACTATAACAACATAAACTAACAATTCTTATGATAATAGACAGCTTACAAAATGCCGCTAAATATTATTCTTTACACCCACAATTCAAAGTCGCCTTTGAATACATTGCCCAAAACGACATCACTCAATTACCTGACGGAATGACAACTTTATCCGATGGATTACGAGTTATTGTCAATACAGGCGAAGGCAACCCCAAGGAAGATGCTTTGAAATTTTTTGAATGCCATGATTTACACATTGACATCCAAGTATGTGTGCAAGGTATTGAAACTTACGCATGGAAACCTAGAGAAAAATGCAACCAACCCAATGGCGAGTACAACACTGAAAAAGATGTTCGCTTTTGGTTTGATAAACCTGATACTTTTTTTGAATTAACCCACAATCAATTTGCCATTTTATATCCAGAGGATTGTCATGCGTCAATGATGGGGCAAGGTGAGATCAAAAAACTTATTTTTAAAGTTAAAATCTAAAAAGACATGAACAACATTACTGTAGATTTAACTGGAAAAATTGCACTTATCACAGGAGGTGGTGGCGTTCTAGGTGCCAGCATGGCTCATGCCTTAGCCGAAAATGGTGCAATTGTAGGTGTTTTAGGAAGAACAATTGACAAACTCAATGAAGTGGTCAATTCCATCCAAAACAATGGCGGACAAGCTTTTGCCCTACAAACAGATGTATTAAATGAAGACGATTTACAAAAAGTAAAAACACATATCCTAAACAAATATCAAAAACTAGACATCTTAATAAACGCCGCAGGTGGCAATATGCCAGGAGCAACGGTAGGTCCTAATCAAGACTTTTTTAATGTAAACCAAAATGATTTACAAAAAGTGATGGACTTGAATATCATGGGAACCTTTTTACCCTCAAAAGTTTTTTCAGAATTATTTGCCAAACAAAAAAACGGCACAATTATTAACATCTCATCGGCAGCTGCTGACCGTCCTTTGACACGTGTTGTGGGCTATGCAGCCTCAAAGGCGGCCATAGATAATTTCACGCGTTGGATGGCGGTAGAAATGGCCACCAAATACGGCGAAGGAATCCGAGTAAATGCGATTGCGCCAGGTTTTTTTATTGGTGAACAAAATCGCGCCTTATTACTCAACGACGATGGTAACTTGACGACTCGTGGCGAAGCTATCATTGCCCATACACCTATGGGACGTTTTGGAACACCTGATGATATTCAAGGTACTCTATTATGGCTATGCAGCGAGGCTTCGAAATTTGTAACAGGTATCGTTATTCATGTTGATGGCGGCTTTGGGGCTAAAAGTATTTAGTATAAAAAAAACGACAATTACGTCTCGTAATTGCCGTTTTAACGAACTAAAAACAAATTAAAAAAACTTATTTTTCAGTCTTTAGAATATTTTTTTATTCTAAAGACTTTTTTTTACAATTGTGTAAAAGGAACCGACTCTTTCTTTGTCTCAACTGTTTCCTCTTCATCCCATAAACTATTCATTTCTTCTAGCGTTTTCCCTTTGGTTTCTGGAACATATTTCCAAATAAACAAAGCAGCTAAAACCCCCATCACACCATAAATCCAATAGGCAAACCCATGATTGAATTGCGCCAATAAATAGCTGTTTTTATCCATCATAGGAAAGGTCCATGAAACTAAATAATTTGAAATCCATTGTGCTGCTACGGCTACTGCTAATGCTTTCCCTCTAATGTCATTTGGAAAAATTTCAGACAACAATACCCAAGCAACTGGCCCCCAACTCATAGCAAAAGCGGCTACATAAACCAGCATACAAATTAAGGCAAACATACCAAGCGACCCTACAAAAAAGGCAGTCCCAATAGCAAACATCGCCACAGCCATTCCTACGGCTCCGATAATCATCAATGGCTTACGACCTACTTTATCCACTGTTTGTATAGCCAAAACAGTAAAAATCAAATTAACACCCCCTACAATAATAGTTTGCAACAAAGCTGTATCTGTAGCTGACCCCATGCTTTTGAAAATCTCAGGGGCGTAATACAACACCACATTAATCCCTACAAACTGTTGGAAAACAGAAATCATTACTCCTATTACAATCACAGCCAAACCATAAGAAAATAATTTTCCAGAACGCTCTGTAACTGTATTTTTTATCTCATCTAAAACTTTAAACGCTTCTTCCTTACCGTTTACTTTTATCAATACATCTAAGGCTTTTTCAGGTTGCGAACGCAGCATCAATGACCTTGGTGTATCGGGAACGAAAAATAAGAATAATAAAAAAAGTACCGCTGGAATAATCTCAGACGCAAACATCCATCTCCATCCAATACTATCCAACCACGTAGAATCACCTTGTTTGGCTATATAATAATTCACAAAATACACCAACAACATACCAAAAATAATAGCAAATTGATTCATTGACACCAATTTTCCTCTATTCTTTGCGGGTGCGATTTCGGCAATGTACAACGGGGACAACATCGAAGCTAATCCAACTCCTACGCCACCAATGATTCGATACACCACAAAAATGTAAATAAATGTATGATCTCCTTGTCCTATTGGTTTTATGAACATCTCTGGAACTGCAGAACCAATAGCAGAAATTAAGAATAAAATAGCGGCCAAAATCAACCCTTTTTTACGGCCTAATAACTTACTGATTAATCCACCAAAAACGCCACCAATAATACACCCAATTAAAGCACTTGATACTAAAAATCCTAAGCGTGCATTGGCTTCCATTTCGTTTAAACCAAAAGGGAGCACAAAAAACTTATCTAAAGAACTCACAGTTCCCGAAATAACAGCGGTATCATACCCGAATAAAAGTCCTCCCAGCGTAGCGACTAGCGTCAACTTCAATAAATAACTGGAATTTTCTGTTGTTGTATTCATAATGTAAACAATTAAGTTGGTTGGTTAAAATTTAAAAAAGTTGGTTGTTTTTTATTAACAAAAACACTTCGAGACGGCCAATGCATCTCGCATTGACTCCCCTCGAAGGTTTTTATTGTATTCCAATATCCTATTTGATTAGATATATTGATTGATGATATTCTCGAACAGCTCTTGTTTACCACTTACCAATTCTAGCTCACCATTCTCTTGAGCGATTTTGTATAAATCTTGTAAATTGAGTTTTCCGTTTTCAAAATCTTTTCCTTTGCCTGAATCAAATGAAGCATAACGTTGTTCACGTAATTTATCATAAGCCGAAGAAGTGATGATTTTATCTGCTGTCAATAAGGCTCTAGCAAAAGTATCCGCACCACCAATATGAGCTAAGAAAACATCTTCCATATCTGTAGAGTTACGACGGATTTTAGCATCAAAGTTCACTCCTCCACCTTGTAATCCACCTGCTTTCAAGAAAACTAACATGGCTTCAGTTGTTTCTTGAATGTTGTTTGGAAATTGGTCTGTATCCCAACCATTTTGGTAATCCCCTCGGTTAGCATCGATGCTTCCTAACATACCTGCATTAGCTGCTACTTGTAGTTCGTGTTGAAAAGTATGCTGCGCCAAAGTAGCATGGTTCACTTCGATGTTGATTTTGAAATCCTTGTCTAATCCATACTGACGTAAAAAGCCAATTGCCGTAGCTGAATCAAAATCGTATTGGTGTTTCATTGGCTCCATAGGTTTTGGTTCAATAAAGAACGTTCCTTTAAAACCTTGCGCACGAGCATAATCTCTCGCTGTAGTTAAGAATTTTGCCATGTGATCTAATTCACGTCCCATATCAGTGTTTAGCAATGACATATATCCTTCACGTCCTCCCCAGAATACGTAGTTTTCACCACCCAAAGCAATAGTTGCATCTAAGGCTACCTTAACTTGACCCGCTGCTCTAGCCACCACCTTAAAATCAGGATTGGTAGAAGCTCCGTTCATGTAACGTGGATTCGAAAAACAGTTAGAAGTTCCCCAAAGCAATTTCACACCCGAAGCAGCTTGTTTTTCTTTCAAATATTCGGTAATAGAAAGAATTCTTTTTTCAGATTCAGCAAAAGTTGGCCCTTCAGCAATCAAGTCAAAATCATGAAAACAATAGTAATCAAAACCCATTTTGGTTACAAATTCAAAAGCCGCATCTGCTTTATCTTTCGCTGCTTGCAAAACATCTGAAGCTTGGTCCCAAGCAAAACTTTGTGTCCCTGGTCCAAATGGATCTGAACCTTGTCCGCAGAATGTATGCCAGTAAGCGATCGCAAATTTAAAATGCTCACGCATCGTTTTCCCTGCTACTACTTGCTCTGGGTTATAATATTTGAACGCTAATGGATTATCCGATGTCGCTCCTTCAAATTTAATTTCGCCAATTCCTTTAAAATACTCTTTATTGCCTATTACTGCCATTTTTAAAATAATTTATTTATTGATAATTAATTCAAGTTCTTTTTTCCAATTTTGGTAGGCCTCTTGGTAAGCCTGTTGATTAGGCAATGGTTTGTAACTCATTACATAATCATTCTCTGTGATGTTTTTGCCAAATTTCTCAAAATCACCCTCATGCAATCCTGATGCTCTTGCTGCACCAATGGCTCCAGTGGTATTGTAAATTTGGATTTCACAATTCATTACAATAGCGATGGTGTTTGCAAAAATGGGTGAGCGAAATAAATTATCGTTACCCGCACGCATCACTTTGATATCAATTCCGTCGGATTTCATGATTTCCATTCCGTAAATAAATGAAAAAGCAATACCTTCCAAGGCAGCACGACATAAATGTGCCTTATTGTGATTATTCAAATTGAGATTTACAATCCTTGTCCCAATATCTTGATTGTTTAACATGCGCTCCGCACCATTCCCAAAAGGAATTAGCACCACGCCATCTGAACCTACTGCAACAGATTCAGCTAGCGTATTCATTTCGTTATACGAAGCGACATTTAAATTATTTAACAACCAACGGTATTGAATCCCAGCACCATTAATGCATAACAATTTTCCAATTCTAGGATGCGCTCCTTTAACATAATTAACATGAGCAAAATTATTAACCCTAGCACTTTCTTTAACTGACAAACTATCGGTAACTGCATACACCACACCTGAAGTTCCGCCAGTAGCCGCAACTTCACCAGGATTAAATACATTTAACGATAACGCATTATTAGGTTGATCACCCGCTCTATAAAAAATGGGCGTTCCTGCGGCTAGTCCACTTTCTTGTGCTCCTTTGGTATCTACCTCAGATTGATACCCAAACGTAGGAACAATTTCAGGAATCAAATTCGAATCGATTCCATAATGTTTTAAAAGAATATCCGCAACATCATCCTTCTTAAAATCCCAAAAAATCCCCTCAGACAATCCTGAAATCGTGGTATTTATCGTGTTAGACAAACGATAAGCCAGATAATCTCCAGGCAACATGAATTTGTAAATTTGTTGGTATATTTCGGGTTCATTTTCTTTTACCCATTTCAATTTTGAAGCCGTAAAATTACTAGGAGAATTAAGCAGATGCTCATTACACTGTGTTTCTCCAAGAGCCTCAAACGCTTGGTTTCCTATAGCAACTGCTCTACTGTCACACCAAATGATAGAAGGTCGTAACGATTGTCCTTTTTCATCTACCAAAACCAAACCATGCATTTGGTACGAAATACCAATTCCCTTGATTTGCGAGTTGACAATGTTGTGGTTTTTCATCAGTTTTGCAATAGCATTGCAGGCATGATGCCACCAATCTTCAGGTTTTTGTTCTGCCCAACCGTTTTTCACAGCAAGCATACTCATTTCGGTTTCGGGTTCTTGTACCACTCCAATGCTTTTCCCCGTGGTCATTTCGACCAAGGCCACCTTAATGGAAGAACTTCCGATATCAAATCCAATGTAATACATAATTATAGTGATTCTCTAATAGTTAACTGTGTTGGTACATAGTGTTGCATAGAACCGTCCTGAGTCACAAATTGCGCTCCTAGGGTTCCTAAGGTTTTAAAATCAGTAGATACTACTGAAATGCCTTTGTAAATAAACTTTTTCATTGGCGTTTCATTATAGGACAAAATCCCTACATCTTTACCCGGCTCCAAGTTTAATTCCTGAGCTTGCTCTAAAAATTGCCCTAAAAAACGATCGCTCACACTTATATAAGCGGTATGCTTGGCAATTTTCCAATCTTTTGTATCAGTGACTAACTCGTATTTCATTTTAAAATCAGCAGCAAATTTTTTAAAAAAGGCAACTGATTCCATAGGATGATTGGTATAACTGGGATAGACAAAGTGAATGGATTCGTACCGACTCAAATGTTCTTTTGCCGCTACTAATGCATCGTAAAAAGACTGTCCAAAATCTTGAAAAACATAGTTGCATTGTGGTTGCGAATGAATATTCCAATCTATCCACAATAACTTATCTGCAGGTAACGTATTCAAAACCGAAACCACCTCTTGATTATCAAAAGGCATGACAATATATTTATAATACTTCCCTAAGCTATTTTGGATAATTGTTTTAAAATTATCCACATTATAGTGATGAAATTGCACATCAGTAATGAAGTTATCAGGGAGATTGTTTACAAATGAATGATACAATACTTCTTTATAGGCTTTAAAAGTATCCAAAACTAAAAGCACTTTTCGAGTTTCTCCAGCTACATAATAACCTTTACTAGGTACAGAATCAATTACACCTTGTTCCTTCAAAATCAGATAGGCTTTAAAAACGGTATCCCGAGAAAGCTTACACGATTTACTCACACTGGTTACCGAAGGTAGTTCGGCTCCTATGAGTAATTCTTTTTGAGCTATCGCATTCTTGATACCATCTACCAGCTGTTGGTATTTGGGCTCTTCTGCTTTATTACTCAATTGAAAGACTACCGTGTTTTTCATCTATTTTTATTAAAAAACTTTATTATTCAATACTCGATTTACCCCTTCAATTCAAAACAAAACATTAAAAATAAATCATACCGTACTGTACTGTACTGAAAGCAAATGTAACAAAAAAATTAATACAACAACAAATGCTGAAAATAAATAATGAGATCGTGAAAATTTAATTATAAAAAAGAATTGCGCCTAAAAAATAAAGAAGATTTCGTATTTCATTAGAATATTAAAACACACTAAAAACCATTGACTAACAATTAATTGCTTTTTTTTATCAATCCTAAAAGAATATTGAATTAATCAAAATTTTCTTTTACAATGATTTCCAACGGCATGTAATAGGTTTCCTCTACAGCTTCCTGTAACACCAATTTTTTGTACAAATGATTCACCGCACTATATCCTTGTTCCTCGGGTTTTTGATTGATTAAAAAGTCTATGACTCCTTTTTTAAGATACTCAATATTTTTTTCTAGCAAATCATAACCAATAATGCGTATCCCATTGATCTGATTTTCTTCTAAAAATTGAGCTACAATATACGCCCTAGAATTGGGTACAAACACACTACTAATTCCTTCAAACATCGCTTTATCAAGTTGATTCAAACTGGAATCATTGATGGTAATTTCAGAAAACTTAAAATGAGTCAACTGAGGATTCTGTCTAAAAAAAGAATAAAACCCATCAATACGCTGTAGGTAAACAGAAGTCGCCTCAATATCGCGCGTTATTTTCACAATCAACACCTTTCGTTGTTCTTTTACAGCAAAACTTGTTAATCGGCCCGCCAAAAAACCACTTTTAAATGCATTTTGTCCCACATACGCATGTCCTTTAGGCTCGACAATATCTGAGTCAATCATAACAATTGGTTTGTCTTTTTTTTGGAATTCTTCTAAAAAACGGACGGATTCATCATAAAAAATAGGCGCAAAAAGCAAACCATCAAAATCAGCTTCGAGCACGTTTTGAGCCATACGTACAAATGAAACGGGATCAAAATCATACAAATAATACGAAATACTGACACCATAGGGTTTAAATTCTTTTTCGGCTTTCTCAATACCCCGCATCTGGATTTTCCAGTATTCCAAATCTGAAAATTGAGGCAATAAAACTGCAAATTTAAATTTCTTATTAAAAGCTAAGTTGCTTGCAAAAATATTTCTCTTATATCCATATTCCTCAATAATAGCATTTACTTTATCAATATTTTCTTGCGCCACCTGTCCCCTATTATGTATAATACGGTCCACTGTTCCTGTTGAAACATTTGCTAAACGTGCTATTTCTTTGATGGTTATGATAGGGTATCTTTTTAAATTAGAGATGATTTGAAATGGGTAAAATTAATTTTTTTTTTCAAAAAAAGTTGTTCACCTATAATTTTTATATACATTTGTAAACACACCGTGTGCGAACACGCAAAAACAACAAACACCTAATAAAACTCTTTTTCGCCTGAAAACCATCGGTTTAAGAGTTTTTAAACTAAGGAAGATATTGAACAATGAAAACAAATCAATTATAATTTATAAAAATGGATTCAATCTTTAATTTAAAAGGAAAAGTAGCGCTTATCACTGGTGGTGGAGGTGTTTTAGGAAGTAATATGGCTATGGTTTTAGCAAAGCAAGGGGCGATAGTTGGGATAGTAGGTTTTACTATCGAAGAGGCTAATAGAACGGTTGAAAATATTGAAAAAATTGGCGGACAAGGATATGCCGTACAAGGAAACGTATTAGACAAAGAAAATCTAGAAAAAATAAGAGATTATGTTCTTGAAAAATACGGTCGCTTAGATTTATTGATTAATGCCGCAGGAGGTAATATGCCTGGAGCTACTATTGGGCCAGACCAAGCTATTTATGATTTAAAAACTGAAGATTTACGTAAAGTTTTAGATTTAAATATTGTAGGTACAGTATTGCCTTCTCAGGTGTTTTCTGAAATTTTCGCCAAACAAAAGTCAGGAAACATCATCAACATCTCTTCGGCATCGGCTAAAAGGCCTTTAACACGTGTGGTGGGATATTCAGCTTCCAAAGCTGCTATTGACAACTTCACCCAATGGATGGCTGTTGAATTAGCTTCGAAATATGGAGAAGGCATTCGTGTGAATGCGATCGCTCCAGGTTTTTTTATTGGTGAACAAAACCGCGCTTTATTATTGACTCCTGAAGGTGAATTGACTCCTCGAGGAATGAAAATTATTGACCACACACCTATGGGTCGTTTTGGTGTTCCCGAAGATCTTGATGGTGCGTTGCTTTTTTTAGCCAGTGATTTGTCTAAATTTGTAACTGGTACTGTTGTAAATGTGGATGGAGGATTTGCAGCATCAAGCATCTAAAAATTAACCAATCTATAAAAATTGATTGTCTAATAAAACATTAAAATTAAAAAAGGTTGGCCATTAATAAATTAAGTTTATTAAGGCTTAATTATTCATAATTCCTTAATGGTGAAATTTCACAGTTTTAGCGATCTATTTAATTCATGGTAAACAAAATTAACTATTACTTTAAAAAATATATAAAATGGAACAAACATGGAGATGGTACGGACCTAATGATCCCGTAAAATTATCAGATGCACGTCAAGCTGGAGCGACAGGAATAGTTACTGCTTTACATCATATCAAGAACGGTCAAGTGTGGGAAGTGGACGAAATCATGAAACGTAAAAAAGAAGTGGAAGCAGCGGGCTTGACTTTATCAGTGATAGAAAGTATTCCGGTTCACGAGGACATTAAAAAACAAACAGGGAATTATTTAGAATACATTGAAAACTACAAACAAAGCATCAAAAACTTAGCTGCTTGTGGTATCAATATCGTTTGTTATAATTTCATGCCAGTTCTAGACTGGTCAAGAACCGACTTGTCTTATGAAGTTGAAGATGGTTCTAAAGCATTACGCTTTGACGTTAATGAGTTTGCTGCTTTTGAATTGTTTATTTTAAAAAGACCTGGTGCTGTAAACACCTACACCGAAGCACAAAAAGCCAAAGCCAAAGCTACTTTTGACAAATTAACTGAGGCTGATAAAATCAAATTGCAACAAAATATCATTGCAGGATTACCGGGTGCTGAAGAATCTTACACTGTAGAAGATTTTCTAAAAGTACTACAAGCTTACGACGGAATTGATGCTGCTAAATTAAAAGAGAATTTATATTTTTTCTTGCGCGAAATCATTCCAGTAGCCGAAAGTGTAGGGGTAAAAATGGCCATTCATCCTGATGATCCTCCTTACCCAATTTTAGGATTACCAAGAGTTGTAAGTACCGAAGCAGATTTAAAACAATTATTAGAAGCTATTGATTCTCCTTCAAATGGCTTTACAATGTGCACCGGTTCGTATGGTGTAATTGCTGAAAATGATTTGGCAGGAATTGTGGATCGTCATGGGGATAAAATGAATTTTATTCACTTGAGAAGTACTCAAAGAGACGAAGAAGGCAACTTTTATGAAGCCAATCACTTAGAAGGTGATGTGGACATGTACGAAGTGGTAAAATCGATTGTAAAAAAAGAAAGAGAAACTGGTCGAATTATTCCGATGCGTCCTGACCACGGACATCAAATGCTAGATGATTTGAATAAAAAAACCAACCCTGGTTATTCAGGAATTGGTCGTTTAAGAGGTTTGGCTGAATTAAGAGGTCTTGAATTAGGTATCAAAAGAAGCTTATAATCCGTAATAACTCTTTATAAAAATCTTAGCCACAAATTCACGAATCTTTTTTTAGCAGGTTAAAACAATTTCTTATACCATGTTTAATTCGTGAATTCGTGGCTTAAAACGTTATAGTATTATAAAAAAAATACAACCCCTTGACAATGACTAAAACTGCCTTTATCACACCAAACTTCATGCTGCACAATGAAGTCGCCCGCACGCTATATCATGAATACGCCCAATCTCAGCCTATTTTTGACTACCACAATCATTTGTCACCCAAAGACATTGCCGAAGACCGTCAATTTGAGAATATTACCCAATTATGGATTGAAGGCGATCATTATAAATGGCGAGCCATGCGTGCCAACGGAATCGATGAAAAATACATCAGTGGCGATGCCTCTGATTATGAAAAATTCCTAAAATGGGCCGCAACCATTCCTTATACTTTACGAAATCCTTTGTATCATTGGACACATTTGGAATTAAAAAATTATTTTGGAATTGATGATTTACTCAATGAAGAAACTGCTGATGCCATTTACCAACAGTGCAATGCATTATTAAAAAAACCCGAATTTAGTGTTCGAAATTTATTGCGTAAAATGAATGTCAAAATGGTAGGAACTACAGATGACCCTACCGATGATTTGCAATATCACAAACAACTTCGAGAAGAAAACTTTGACATTGCCGTACTGCCCTCTTTTCGTCCTGACAAAGCAACCGAAATCGAAAAAGGTTCCGCTTTTGCTCAATGGATTCAAAAACTAGAAAAAACCGCTGGTTTCGAAATCCTGTCTTTTGAAAAATTAATCCAAGCCTTACAACTGAGACATGATTATTTTCATGAAAATGGATGTCGCATCTCTGACCATGGTCATGCTACTTTTTATGGTGAAAATTATACTAATGAAGAAATTGACTCTATTCTACAAAAAGGAATTAAGGTTGAAAATATAACCGAAATAGAAATTAACAAATACAAATCAGCGGTTTTATATGAACTAGCCAAAATGAACCATAAACGAGGCTGGGTACAACAATTTCATATTGGTGCTATCCGTAACAACAACGCCAGAATGATGGAACTTTTAGGACCTGATCAAGGTTTTGATTCGCTTGGGGATTTAAATTCAGCCAACGCCATGAGTGCTTTTTTTGGAAAATTAAGCGCTAGTGATTCCTTAACCAAAACTATCGTGTACAACCTCAACCCAAAAGACAGCGAAATGTTTGCCGCTATGGCTGCAAACTTCAATGATGGGTCTGTACCTGGAAAGATGCAGTATGGAGCTGCGTGGTGGTTTTTGGACCAAAAAGACGGCATGGAAAAACAATTGAATGTATTATCCAATTTTGGTTTGCTTTCACGTTTCGTGGGAATGTTAACCGATTCTAGAAGCTTTTTATCCTTTCCACGACATGAATATTTCAGACGTATTTTATGTAACACCCTTGGAGATGAAGTCGAAAAAGGAGAATTGCCCAATGACATGCAACTCATAGGGAATTTAGTAAAATCCATTTGCTATGATAATGCCAAAAATTATTTTAACATCCCTGTAAAAGAATAACCTATATTTACAAGGGTGCACAACACCCTTTTTTCTATTATAACTAAAAAACTATTCCTTATTATGACTCAAAAAAACCAAACCATTGGTAAGTACCGCTGGACGATTTGTAGTTTGCTCTTTTTTGCGACTACAATCAACTATCTGGACAGGCAAGTACTTTCTTTAACTTGGAGCGACTTTATAGCTCCTGAATTTCATTGGACTAATAATGATTACGGAAACATCACTGCTTTATTCTCTATTTTCTATGCCGTATCCTTGTTGTTTGCAGGACGATTTGTTGACTGGTTAGATACTAAAAAAGGGTTTCTTTGGGCCATTGGAATTTGGTCAGTAGGAGCTTGTTTACATGCTTTTTGTGGTATTGCCACTTCAGGAATTATCACAGGAAATTGGTTTGTAGGTTTTGAAGGTGCCAAAGAAATCATTGCCACTATCAATGATACCGCCATGGTTATCAATGTGAGTGTAACACTGTTCATTTTTGCGCGTTTTATTTTGGCTCTAGGAGAAGCTGGAAATTTTCCCGCTGCCATCAAGACCACCGCTGAATATTTCCCCAAAAAAGATCGCGCTTTCTCTACTAGTATTTTTAACGCTGGAGCTACAGTTGGAGCATTAGCAGCACCAATTACGATTCCGTTTATAGCTAAAGCTTTTGGTTGGGAAATGGCTTTTATCATCATTGGAGCACTAGGATTTGTTTGGATGGGATTCTGGATTTTCATGTATGACAAACCTGAAAGACACCCTAAAGTAAGTGCTGCCGAATTAGCTTATATCCAACAAGATGATATTGCAGATAGCAAACTAGTAGGATATGTACCCGAAACCACCACTAAAGTATCTTTAAAACAATGTTTGACCTACAGACAAACATGGGCCTTTGCATTTGGTAAATTTATGACTGATGGTGTATGGTGGTTCTTTTTATTCTGGACACCTGCTTATTTAAGTTCAGTTTACGGAATGGATTCAACTCAAGCTGCTTTCCCTTTGTTTGTTTTGTATATGATTACCTTACTTTCTATTATTGGTGGCTGGCTCCCTACTTACTTTGTTGAAAAGAAAGGTATGGATCCTTATGCAGGTAGAATGCGTTCGATGTTGATTTTTGCCTTCTTTCCTTTATTAGCATTGGTTGCACAACCTTTAGGTTATATCAGTTATTGGTTGCCTGTTATTATCATCGGAATTGCAGGAGCCGCACATCAGGCATGGTCTGCTAATATTTTTACCACTGTAGGAGATATGTTTCCTAAAAAAGCCATTGCAACTATTACAGGTATTGGTGGATTAGCTGGAGGAGTAGGTTCAACAGTTATCAATAAAAGTTCTGGTCTCTTATTTGATTACACTCAAGAAACCAATATGGTTTTTATGGGGTTTCAAGGGATTGAAGCAGGTTATTTCATCATCTTCTCAATCTGTGCGGTTTGTTACCTCATCGGTTGGTCTGTGATGAAAATTTTAGTACCAAAATACAGTCCTATAACCGATTTATAGTTCAACTCCTACCATATAAACCTTTTTTACAAATAAAACTACCCCAAAAAGACAAATCCTTTTTGGGGTAGTTTTATTTTTCACTTTAGTATCCAATGTATAAAAATCATCCAATTGGTGATAGCAAAGTATAAACCCAGTTTAAATCAAGCACAAAAAAAGTCCGTTTCTTTTACAAAAACGGACTTTCTATACTTTCAGGAGGAACTACTTTAAATCTTAATCTGAAACTTGAACTAAAAACTAAAAACTAAAAATTTAACTTCAGTAGTCCCCACCTGTAAATCAACAATTTAATTCTCTACAAAAGGGTTATGCAACGCCTTTTATCAGAACGGGAGCAAAAGTACTCTTTTCAATCGATTTCGTAAAATAATTTCAATATTTTTTTTCAAAAAAAATCCAGTACAAAACTTGCACTGGATTTCAAATTGTAATCGTATAACTTTTTAAATGATAATACGGATAATTTCACCGTTTCGATTCATCATTTCAATTCTAACACTTTGGTTTTCATCTTTTTTACTCAACAATTTAGATACAGTCTCCACATCTATTGCTTTTACATTATCAATGCTCAAGATGATATTTCCTTGAAGTTCTTCCGAATATTGAGCTAAATTTTCATTATGAATGGCCTTAATTTTCACACCATAATTCAATTTGAATTTCTTTTTATCAGCGGCATCAATATTTTCAAGCTCCATTCCTTTGAGTTCTGTAGTGAAAAATTCATTTTTACTCAAAGTCACCGTAGTCGTTTTCGTTTTTCCTTCTCTAATATAAGTCACCTCAACTTTATCATTAGGACGTTTGGTATTAAGGTAGCCCGATAAATCTGCAAAAGTAGAAATCGCTTTGCCATCAAGTTTGACAATGATATCTCCTTTTTGTAATCCTGATTTTTCAGCACCTGAATTTTTAGTTACCTTATTGATATAAAATCCTTCGGTTTGAGACACCCCTAATTCCTTAGATGCCATAGCATTCAATTCACCACCTTCAACACCTAGAATTCCCCTTTGCACATTCCCATACTCCATAATGTCTTCGATGATTTTTCGAGCAATATTAGAAGGCACGGCAAAAGAATATCCTACATACGAACCCGTCATAGACGAAATCATGGTATTTATCCCGATTAAGTTTCCTTGGGTATCGACCAAAGCCCCCCCACTATTACCTGGATTTACCGCAGCATCCGTTTGGATAAATGATTGTATTCCGTTATCACCTAAATTTCGCGCCTTAGCAGATACAATTCCAGCCGTAACTGTCGAAGTCAAATTATAGGGATTCCCCACTGCCAATACCCACTCTCCTACCTTCACATTATCCGAATCTCCAAAGGCGGTATAAGGAAGTTTTTCATTTGCATCAATTTTCAACAAGGCAATATCCATTTTAGAATCGGTTCCAATTAATTTTGCCTTGTATGATTTTTTATTATTCAATGTAATTTCAATCTCTGAAGCATCTTTTATTACATGGTTGTTAGTTACAATGTATCCGTCTTCAGAAATAATTACACCTGAACCCGTACCAATTTGCTCTTGTGATTGTCCTCCTCTATACCCATAAAAAAACTCTAACATGGGATTAGAAATAGTACGACGAGTCACATTTTTTACGTGAACCACAGAGTGTATCGTTTTATCAGCTGCTTCCGTAAAATCCAATACATTTGCGGACAAACCTACATTACGGTTGTAGTTGTTTGTGGCCAATGTAGTCAAAGGCTTTTGTTCCAAAGAAAAAGGAGCATTGGTATCAAAAAACAATTTATAAGCTCCTAAAGTTGTAGCCCCACTCATGAGTGACACTAGAAAAAGCTGTGAAATTTTATTCATACTGTTAAGTCGTTTTATTAGTTTACAAAGTAAAATTAAAAAGAAAAATAGTGATACAAAAACAGTTTAACGCCCTTTAACAGGGATTAACTTTTTATTAATAATATTCCTAAATTACTCAAACAATTAGTGATTATTTAACTTTTTTAGCATCAAATAAACAACAGCTATTAACTCTTGACTGGAAAACTCAAATTGGTTGTGGATAATTTGTATTTTTGTCATCGAAAATAACAACCATAGAGAATGCTACTACATTTTTACAAATACCAAGGCACTGGAAATGATTTTGTAATGATAGACAATCGTAACGAAACTTTCCCAAAAGAAGACACCCAACTCATTGCTCATTTATGCGACAGACGTTTTGGAATAGGCGGAGACGGACTTATTTTATTAGAAAATGACGCAGAAACCGATTTTAAAATGGTTTATTACAATTCCGACGGGAATCAAAGTACGATGTGTGGAAATGGAGGTCGCTGTTTAGTTGCTTTCGCAAAACAAATGAAAGTCATTGAAAACAAAGCTACTTTCAATGCAATTGATGGCTTACACCACGCAAGCATTAGCCCAGATGGAATTGTTTCCTTGCAGATGATTGACGTAAATGAAATCAACCTGACCGAAACCTATTCATTTTTAAATACAGGTTCGCCACATCATGTGCAACTGGTCGAAGATTTAGTGTCTTACAATGTCAAAGAAAAAGGGGCAGCACTCCGATATGGCGACTTATATGGTAAAGCTGGTAGCAATATCAATTTTGTAAAAAAAATTGATGACACCACATTTGCCTTACGCACTTACGAAAGAGGTGTTGAAGACGAAACCTTAGCCTGTGGTACTGGGGCGACTGCCGTAGCAATAGCAATGAACGCTACGGGACAAACAAATGCTACTGCTATCAATATTAATGTTGAAGGTGGAAAACTGGCTGTGTCTTTTGACAAAAACGACAATCACTATACAAATGTATTTTTGATAGGACCCGCTACATTTGTATTTAGCGGTGAGATTACAATTTAAATCCTATCTTCGATTCAACTGATATTAATCCTTCTTAACCAATGGTAACTTTAAAAGGAAACGACATTTACCTTCGTGCATTGGAACCCGATGATTTGGAGTTTGTATATGCTATGGAAAATGACGAATCCATTTGGGAAGTAAGTAACACCCAAACCCCATACAGTCGTTTCCTGATTAGGCAATACCTCGAAAATGCCCAACAGGACATTTATGAAGCCAAACAATTGCGATTGGCCATTTGCAAAAACAATCATTTTGAAGCGATTGGGTTAATTGATTTGTTCGAATTTGACCCTAGAAACAATAAAGCAGGTGTAGGAATCGTTATTCAAGGCATGGGCAATCGAAAACAAAATGTAGGCTCAGAAGCATTAGCGTTATTAATAAACTATGCTTTTACTCATTTAAATTTACATCAATTATATGCAAATATTGATGAAGATAACAGCGCCAGTAAAGCACTTTTTAGTAAATTTGGCTTTGAATGTATTGGTATAAAAAAAGATTGGAATCTTGTTCATGGTGTTTACAAAGACGAAGGCCTTTACCAACTCATCAATAAAAAAACGGATGTCAGCGAACTGACACAACAATTTTAAATCTAAGACTTTGAACTTCAAGAAAATCATTTCAATATCCGCTATTGTTATTATCTCAGGGTTAATCATTTACGGTTTTATTTTGATAAACCAAATTTTTTCCAAAAACACAACTTTTACCGATAAAGAAGTTTACATCCACATCCCTACCGATGCTAATTACCAAACGGCAAAAGCCATAATCTCCCCTTATATCGAGAACATGGATCGATTTGAAATGGTAGCCAACAAACGAGATTATCCTGCGAACGTAAAAGCAGGTCGCTTTTTGTTTACCAAAGGAATGAACAGTTACGAACTCGTAAAAGCATTGCGTGCTAATATTCCCGTAAAATTAGCATTCAACAACCAAGAGCGTTTGGAAAATTTAGCGGGACGTGTGAGCTCTCAAATTGAAGCTGATAGCATCTCCTTACTCAAAGTCATCAAGGACTCCGTTTTTATGAAAGAAAACGGGTTCAATGAAGAAAATGTTTTTGCCTTATTCATTCCCAATACGTATGAATTTTACTGGAATACCTCAGCGGTAAAATTCAGAGATAAAATGGTGAAAGAATACCGCAAATTTTGGACAGAGGAAAGAATTAACAAAGCCAAACTACAAAATCTTACTCCAGTTGAAGCCACCATCCTAGCTTCTATCGTACACAAAGAATCGGTAAAAAAAGACGAAAGACCCCGAATTGCTGGCGTTTATTTAAATCGTTTGCGTCTGGGAATACCACTACAAGCCGATCCTACTGTAATTTATGCCATTAAAAAGAAATCCAATGATTTTAACCAAGTCATCAAACGCGTTTTTTACAACGACCTTGTAATGTCCTCTCCTTACAATACGTACATTAATACAGGGCTTCCTCCTGGACCTATTGCTATGCCAGACATAACTGCTATGGAAGCCGTATTAAATCCTGAAAAACATGATTTTATCTATTTTTGTGCTAGCGTAGAACGCTTTGGTTATCATGAATTTGCCGCTACGCTATCAGAGCATAATAAAAATGCCAAAAAATATTCTGATTGGATTAATAGTCAAGGAGTAAAAAGATAATTTTGGATTGGAAAAAAGCAACACGATACTTACTCCTTTTAGGATTACAGGTTTCGTTTTCTCAAAACCGCATCAATACTTTTTTAAAACCAACGGACAGTTTGCATTTGGGTCGAAAACAAACTGTTCTCATTAGCGAAATAGCACTAGGAACTGCCACCCTTGTTGGACTCAATCAGTTGTGGTACGCTGACTATCCACGCTCCAAGTTTCACTTCATAAACGACAACCAAGAATGGCTTCAAATGGACAAACTAGGCCATGGCTATTCTGCATATCACCTAAGTCGATTGGGTGCTGAAATGCTAGATTGGAGTGGCGCCAGTAAAAGTGAACAATTGTATTATGGCGCTGGATTAGGATTTACTTTTTTGACCGCTATTGAAATCTTAGACGGCTTTTCTTCTCAATGGGGTGCATCAGTTGGTGATATTCTTGCCAATACTTCTGGAACGGCGTTATATGTCACCCAAGAACTCCTTTGGGACGAACAACGTATTATCCCTAAATTTTCATTTCAACCCACCAAATATGCTTCCCAACGTCCCCAGGTTTTAGGGAGTACTTTCACAGAACAACTTCTCAAAGATTATAACGGACAAACCTATTGGCTTTCCATCAATTTGAAATCTTTTGCCAAACATTCCAAAATTCCTTCATGGCTGAATCTCGCTTTGGGTTACGGCGCCGATGGAATGTTATATGGAAACAAAGATTTAACTGACAGTAATTTGCTATTAGAAGAAAATAAAAAGAGGCAGTTTTACCTCAGCCTCGACGTTGACCTCTCTAAAATAAAGACAAAATCTCACATTTTAAAAACTTTTTTTAGCGTTTTTAATACGTTAAAAATTCCCGCACCAGCAATAGAATTCACAGTTAACGAGCATGTTAGAGTTCATGCCATCCATTTTTAACATAGTTTAACATGCTGATTTTCAGATTTATAAAATTTATTGTATATTTGCATGCAGAAATTTCAGATGGTGACAGCGTTCTGAAGAAAATCAATTTATGATAAAGAAATGGTATTTTTACACAAGTTTAGTGATTATTATAGCTTTTTTAAGCTCAGGTTTCAAACCCGTTAAAATTGATACTAATCATTGGTTTCTGATAAAAAACCCTGATGGAACACAGTACCTCTATCCATCACAAGAACAAGAAGATTACACCAATTTAAACATTCCTTACACTGGAAATTTATTTATTGGTTTCAAAGAAGCCATTGGCTTTAAAGAATCACAAGGAAAATACAAAAAAATCAATTCCTTAGGGTATTTAGGAAAATACCAGTTTGGTGTTGAAACACTAAAAACTATTGGAATCAAAGACAGCCCTCGATTTTTGAGTAGTCCTAAATTACAAGAAAAAGCATTTGTAGCACTATTAGCCAAAAACAAATGGCTCTTACGTGATATCATTGAAAAATACGAAGGTAAAATCGTAAGTGGCATTCACATCACCGAATCAGGAATTTTGGCCGCGGCGCATCTTGGTGGCGCAGGTTCTGTTAAAAAATTCTTTAGCAGTAACGGTTCGCGTTATTTAAGAGATGCCTACGGAACCTCCATCAGAAGTTATTTGAAAGATTTTGGAGGCTATGACACTTCGTTCATTGTACCTGATAATAATGCAGTGGTAAGTTTGAACTAAACAAACCCACTATAAAAACACAATCCAGACGCTGTATTAGTGAGAAAAAATGTTTCTTATACAGCGTCTGGATTTTTTTTTAAAACTTCGGGTTAAGGCTACTTTTCAGCTAGTAAGGCTTCTAACAGTACAATGGCGGTTTCCCCAATGACCGTTCCCGGACCAAAAACAGCAAAAACACCTGCATCGAGTAAATAGTCATAGTCCTGCGGAGGTATCACTCCTCCTACGACCACTTTCACCTCTCTTTTTTTATTTTGTTCCATGGCAGTGATAACCTGTGGAACTAACGTTTTATGCCCAGCAGTCATCGAAGACATCCCTAAAACATGCACATCATAAGTCAAAGCCAAATTAGCCACTTCTTGTGGTGTTTGAAAAAGAGGACCAATAAAAACTTCAAAACCTAAATCAGCATAAGCAGTTGCCACCACTTTTGCACCACGGTCATGACCATCTTGTCCCATTTTAGCAATCATAATACGAGGCGTTTCTCCATTTTTAGCCATAAACTGTTGCACTAACATTTTGGCTTTTTCAAAAACGGGATGTTGCTGAATCGCAGAGGCATACACCCCAGTTATAGATTTAATTTTGGCCACATAACGACCGTACACTTTTTCAAGTGCTTCACTTATTTCCCCTAAAGTTGCCCTATTTCGAGCTGCTACTATAGTTAATTCCAAAAGATTGCCTTGTTGTGTTTGCGCACATCGTGTCAGTCGCTCAAGAGATTCTTCTACCGCTTTATTATCTCTATTGGCTTTCAATTCATTTAACTGCGCGACTTGTTGTTGTACTACTTTATGATTATCAATATCCAGAATAGACAACCTTTCTTCTTGTGGCAATCGGTATCGATTAACTCCTATTATGCTTTCTTGGTGCGTTTCAATTTTAGCTTGTTTTCTGGCAGCTGCGGCTTCAATACGTTGTTTTGGAATTCCTGCTTCAATAGCTTTGGTCATTCCACCTAAAGCTTCAACCTCTTCAATCAATTGCCAAGCCTTTTTAACCAACTCATGAGTCAAACTTTCTACATAATAACTCCCGCCCCACGGGTCAACTGTTTTGGTTATTTGAGTTTCTTCTCTTAAATACAGTTGCGTATTTCGAGCTATTCGAGCCGAAAAATTAGTGGGTAAAGCAATGGCTTCATCTAAGGCATTGGTATGCAACGATTGTGTTCCTCCAAATACAGCAGCAGCAGCTTCTATACACGTACGAGTCACATTATTATACGGGTCTTGTTCAGTCAAGCTCCAACCACTGGTTTGACAATGCGTACGCAATACCATTGACTTGGGATTTTGTGGTTCAAATTGTTTAACCAATTTGGCCCACAACATCCGGGCCGCACGAAGTTTTGCAATTTCCATAAAATGATTCATTCCAATAGCCCAAAAAAAGGACAAATTAGGAGCAAAATCATCAATTTTCATTCCTGTGGCCAAGCCTGTTCGGATGTATTCTAATCCATCCGCCAGAGTATAGGCCAGTTCAATATCAGCCGTTGCACCAGCTTCTTGCATGTGGTAACCCGAAATAGAAATGGAGTGAAACTTGGGCATATACTGGTGCGTGTATTCAAATATATCCGAAACAATCTTCATTGACGCCTGTGGAGGATAGATATAGGTATTGCGCACCATAAATTCTTTCAAAATATCGTTCTGAATTGTCCCCAAAAGCTGTTGGCTAGCAATACCTTGTTCTTCTGCAGCTACAATGTAAAACGCCATTATAGGCAAAACTGCTCCATTCATCGTCATGGAAACCGAAATTTCATTCAAAGGGATACCTTCAAATAAACGCTTCATATCCTCAACAGAATCAATCGCCACTCCGGCTTTGCCTACATCACCCGTTACACGTTCGTGATCGGAGTCGTAGCCTCGATGAGTAGGTAAATCAAACGCTATAGACAATCCTTTTTGACCTGCTGCTAAATTGCGTTTGTAAAAAGCATTGCTCTCCTCGGCCGTTGAAAAACCTGCATATTGCCTTACTGTCCAAGGCTTAGTAACATACATAGTAGTGTAAGGGCCTCGGAGATAGGGTGGAAATCCCGCACCAAAATCCAAATGTTCCAATGATTCGACATCCATCTCAGAATAATAGGAGGCCACAGAAATCCCTTCCGAAGTGATAAAATGATCTACAGAGACCTTCTTATCATGCGATACTTTTGCACCATCGAGGGTAATATGTTGGATGTTTTTTCTTTTCATTGCACTTCTCTTAAACCACTTTATTCAAAGGTATTCCTTTTTATAATCTAAATCAAATGTTGTGTTTTTTAACCTTCTAAAAAAACTCATTGATAAAAAAATTTATGGGGCAACAATTACAGTATTTTCATTAAAAGGTTTTTCTTACTATATTTACGATGATGCAACAGTATTAACTACTTATAAACATACCAAACTACTGTAGAGTTACAATAACCACGTAGAATTAATTTAGGGCAAATAAAAAAACGACATCAATGATAAAAAATATAAAAATAATCGTATTCTTATTAACAATAGGAATACAAGCTAACGATGCAATAGCTCAATCCATAACAGTTGTGTTACCCCCTCCTGTAACCCCAAGAGATGCCATCAATGGAAAAAAATGGACCTATAAAGATGTTCCTGAACCAAGTGTTTTTCTTTTATATAATAATGGAGTTGTATCAAGTTATATTGGAGATACTAAAATAGGAGAAGATAAATTTCAATTTTCTGAAGTACCGGATGCTCTTTATAATCCTAATTTGAACTATTGGGATTCCACAGGTAATTATATTATACTAGAAGGCGATGATAGTGTTTATAAAATTGAATTTATAAATGAAAATGAATATCGTTTGATATTATTGAGAGCTCCGGGAGAACCTATAAGTTTTCCTGGACATGTATGGAATCATTATGTGGTTGCACCAAATTAGAGTAACATCTATTTTTTTAAAATAGAACTGTTGCGCAAAGTGAGGACACTTTGCGCAATTTTTCCTGATAGCATTGATTCATGGAGAAAAGTCATTTCTAATCAGTTGAGAATAGAATATTCTATTTTGTCTAAAACAGATGAAGATGCTTTAGACAGGGTGAATAATGCTAAATAAACAATTATGAAAACAATAATAAAAAATATAATGATAAACGTATTCTTATTGACAATAGGAATACAAGCTAACGATGCAATAGCTCAATCTATAACAGTTGTGTTACCCCCTCCTATAATCCCAAAAAATGCAATAAATGGTAAAATATGGACATTTAAAGGTGTCTCTAACCCAGCTTCTTTTGCATATAATGATGGTGTTGCGTCATATTATATTGAAGATACTAAAGTAACAGAAGAAAAATTTCAATTTTCTGAAACACCAGACGCTCTTTATGACCCTAAATTGAATTATTGGGATTCGAAAGGAAATTACATTATATTTGAAGACAATAAGGATGTTTGTAAAATTGAATTTATAGATGAAAATGAATTTCGTTTGATATTTTTAAGAGCTCCGGGAGAACCTGTAAGTTTACCGGGACATGTATGGACTCATTATGTGGTTGCACCAAATTAGCCAGTCATCCGCACGATACGAAGCATAATTCTACGAAGTCAATTATTCCATTGCCAAACGATCTTGATCTAATTTATCAGCGAGTCGCTTTTCTAGGAGGGGTACAATCAATGTCTTTCTGGGTTTAATTTTAACAAAAGGATATAACTCTAATTCGGTTTTCATTGTATCATCACGCACAGCATGCTTATTGGTGCCAATCAAAGGTGTTATTTTTGAATCAAATAATTGCTGTTCTTTTTCGGCACTCAATGTAATTTTATCCTTAATCACCCCTTCATTGAGTAACTTCAAAAAACCTCCTTTGGCTTCAATTTCTTTAAAAAGTTGCAATCCTTTATCAGCCAATTGTTGTGTTACACTTTCAATATAATAGCTCCCATCGGCGGGATTATCCACTTTATCAAAATGACTTTCTTGTTTTAACAGCAATAATTGATTGCGAGCTATTCTATCGCCAAATTCATTATCTTTATGAAAAAGAGCATCATAAGGAAGAGAAGCTATCGCATCAGCCCCTCCAATAATCGCTGACATGCATTCGGTTGTGGTGCGTAACATATTGACATGGCTACCGTAAATGGTTTTGTTGCGCTTGGTAGGCATCACCAATAGGTGGCAATCTTGTGGGTGATTGTATTCGCGAGCGAGAGCTTGAAACAAGAGTCGGAAGGCACGTAATTTGGCAATCTCAAAAAAATAATTGGAACCTACCGCTATTTCGAAAACAATCTTTGAATTAATTACAGGAATCCGATTGAAATACTCATTGACATGCCCTAAACCATACGCCAATTGCTGTACCATTGTAGCACCCGCATTTTGATACAAACTCATGTTTACACTCAAAAAGGAATTTACTGACAGCTCTTTGGCAATAGCCATTAAACATTCAAAGTTCGTAGAAAAGGGTGTTAAAAACCAATTACCTTCCTTTGCCAACTGCCCAATAGGATCTAAATTATAATAAACTGTTGCACCTTTATTTTGTAGAACTGACTCCATTTTTTGAATACCGGTAAGTGACAAATAACCAAAATTAAAATAAATCACCAATCCCTTCAAGGGCAAATTTAAAAGGAGTTTTTCCAAATCCAAATTAGGATTATGGATGGTAAACCGCAAGCTTTCGGCTCCCCGTTCCAAGGTATCCAAGGCTCTCTCAATACTTTTGTCTATGTCATAAACAAAAATATTTTGACAAATGGAAAAGGCTGAAGCTGCTGTGATTACAGGGTATCTTTTGGTATCTTCATCCCGATGATAAAAAGGTTTCACTTTGATACCTTCGGGTGAATTCCATAGTAAGGTTTCATTATAATCGGCACCATCCAATTCAAATTGAATTTTCTGTTTCCATAATTTTGAAGACACAGGGTCAAATTCGTTATAAGAGAAACTGGACATGATGGATTTTTTTTAGAATTAAATAGCAAAACCATTGGGTGCCTCAAAAACTAACACCTCCAACTGACTTTTAAAAGGATGACTAGTTTATTTAGCGAGGCTGTCACCTTCAAACTCGACAATATAAATATCCTCGCTATCTTTTTTCATAAAATACTTTTCGCGAGCATATTTTTCAACTTGTTCAGGGTTTTGAAGCATTTTAATTTGCTTTTCATCCTTTTTTATTTCTTCTTGATAATAGGCCTTATTTTCTTCTAGTTCATCAATTTGCTGGTCTAAAACACGATGATCAAAATAAGAGTAATTATCCAAAAAAAACATCCAAGCCAGAAAGAACAACAGTACCCAAATGTACTTATTACTCATAAATTTAAACCAAGATTTGTTTTTATAAGGATTAGTCATTATCAGAAAAATATAAAAGTTAACAATTTTTATTTTATAAACCTATAGCAAGAACAGTAATCTACTTAAAACTCTACTCTTTGTCGCTATAAAATTACACTATTTTATACTAATTTTTGATTAATTACAGCACGAACTACCTCAATAGCAACAGTGTTTGGTTTATCAGTTGGAATAATAATATCAGCAAAAGCTTTGGTAGGCTCAATAAACTGCTGATGCATGGGTTTTAACGTTTTTTGATAACGGTTCAATACTTCATTCATATCCCTACCTCTTTCAGCAATATCTCTTTTTAACCTTCGAATCAATCGCTCATCTGAATCCGCATGGACAAATATTTTTACATCAAACAAATCGCGCAATTCTGGATGGGTAAAAATTAAAATCCCCTCAACAAGTAATACTTTTCGAGGATGTGTTAGGATATAATCTTCGGTACGGTTATGGGTTACAAAGGAATAAATAGGTTGCTGAATAGTTTTACCTGCTTTCAAATCTTTTAAATGACTGACCAAAAGCTCAAAATCTATGGCTCTAGGGTGATCAAAATTAATAGCAGAACGTTCTTCATAACTCAACTGATGAGTGGCATTATAATATGAATCCTGGGAAAGAACCCCTACTTCGGTTTCTGGTAATTCATTCACAATTTGATGTACCACCGTAGTTTTACCGCTTCCTGTTCCTCCAGCAATTCCTATTATAAGCATGCGTATTGTTTTTTTATCAGAACAACAAAAATAAGATTTAAACTGAAGTGTTTTTTATTTGTGGCCAAAAACTATTAACAACAAATCCAATTGCGGTACCACTAGAATTATAATACTCTATTGACTTGAACCACTCTTTTAGAATAATAACTTTCTTTAATTGAGGAAATAATAACTCCAGAATTAGACGCATGAATGAATTTAACATCCCCATCAGCCACTTCAACTACCATTCCTACATGATTGATTTGACTACGTCCTCTGGTTTTAAAAAAAATCAAATCGCCTTTTTGGGCTTTCTCTAATTCTACAATGGTTCCAAATTGTGATTGTTCCAGAGAAGTTCGAGGCAATTGTACATCAAAAGCACCATAAGTAGTACACATCAAACCGGAACAATCAAAACCTTCTTTGGTCGTTCCTCCAATGCGATAACGGGTACCTATATTTTCTGAAGCAGCGGAGATAAGCTGATCCACAAATCGTTCGTCATGAACTGACTTAGAAAAAGAAGCTTCTTCCGCCATTTCTGACTCCTGTTTTTGAACCACAATTGAGCTTGCTTCTTTTGCTTTAGTTATGGTTAAGACCGTCCCTACTCTAAGTTGATTTACTATAGCTGGATTTTGACGCTCAAGTTCTTTAACCGTTACACCAAATTCCTTAGCAATACCATATTTTGTTTCTTTAGGCAAAACAGTGTGCGTTACAATTGCTTGTTCGGTTACGGTAGCGTCAATGGGTTTTGGCTCCACTGTTACCAGTTCTACTTTTGTCGTTTCCTTTTCCTCTTTTGCTGATATAACCTCATTAGCAACCGCTTCTGATGCGTCTAAAACCGGAATCTTAATCTTTTGTCCCACTTTCAATCCTTCGGATACTAGATTAGGATTTGCTTTATCCAAATCAGCAATCGTAATGCCATGTTGTTTCGCAATCGCATATTTAGTTTCTTTAGGCAAAACGTCGTGTGTGATAAACTTGCTATTCTCAGGCAAAGTTTCCAACTTAGGCGCCAAAGTTTCGGAAGTTACATTTGGCATTTCACCTCCCTTTTCAGCCTCTTTGTTTGCCATACCCTCTTCAGCAACAATATCCGTTTGCACCGGAATGTATTTTTTGACAGGAATAATGATTTTTTGGCCTATTTTCAATTCCTCTGTTTGCAAAATAGGATTTGCTTTTTCTAAAATTGTCACTGTAATTCCATGTTCCTTGGCAATATTGTATTTGGTTTGCTTAGGCAATACTTCATACACAATTCCCTCTGCAATTACTTTTTCAGCAATAGTATCCATTGTTTTATGAATTGGTGCTTCTTGTGAGAAAGAACCATTAGAGACGCTAGCAGTTATAATATTTATTTTTTGACCTACTTTAAGTCCTGTTTCCTCTAGGTTGGGATTGGCTTGGTACAATTCATCTACAGTTACATTATATTGTTTGGAAATACCATACAAAGTTTCTTTGGCCAAAACTTCATGAACAAGACTCGTCGTTCCTTTAGAAGCTCCCACAGGAATCAATAATTTTGTATTGAATTTAATCCCATTCTTAGCCTCAGGATTCAGTTCGTATATGTCTTTGCTTTTTACATTGTATAAGGCTGCAATTTTCGAAATAGTTTCCCCTTTCGCCACAGTATGTTCAGTAGTTTTTTGTTGAGCAAAAACGGTGAAACCAAACAAAAAAACTGCGACAAATAAAAAACCATAAACCTTCATACAATTGAATTCTTTACATTAAAAAATTAGCAATAGACTATTCCTTAAAAAGGACAATTTGAAACAAAATTTAATTTATTATTCATGTCTGTACAAAAAACATAAATTAATTTTATTTTCGGAACGTAAAAATAACCTATTACTGCAAATATCGCATTATTTTTAACAACTCCTTATATCCATTTTAACAAAATAGCATATAAAAAAATGCTCTGTTGAAACAGAGCACTTTATATAAATTAATACTAGTATGGTATTCCACACCAAATTCACCATAAAATCGACCATCTTACCCTCTTGATGAGTATTTGGATTTAGGAATTGGCTTCAGCAGCAATCAGGTTCAAAGCAGAACCCGCCACAAACCATCCAATTTGACTTTCATTATACGTATGATTAGCCAGAATAACATCTTTAGAACCATCCGCATGAACAAACTCTAACGTCAATGGTTTTCCTGGAGCAAAATCAACCAAATCAACAAAGTTTATTGTATCGTCTTCTTGTATTTTATCATAGTCCGTTTCTTGAGCAAACGTCAAAGCTAACATTCCTTGTTTTTTAAGATTGGTTTCGTGAATACGGGCAAAGGATTTCACCAGTACCGCTTTCACCCCTAAGAAACGAGGCTCCATGGCCGCATGTTCTCGCGAAGAACCTTCTCCGTAGTTTTGGTCACCCACAACTACTGACGGAATTCCAGCCGCTTTATAAGCACGTGCAACAGCAGGAACCGCTTCGTAAGCACTTGTTAATTGATTTTTTACCGAATTGGTTTTTTGATTAAAAGCATTTACCGCACCAATCAACATATTATTTGAAATATTATCCAAATGACCACGGAAGCGCAACCAAGGTCCCGCCATCGAGATATGGTCAGTGGTACATTTGCCGTAGGCTTTAATCAACAATTTAGCCCCTAAAATATTTTTGCCATCCCATGCCTCAAAGGGCTCTAACAACTGCAAACGATCAGAAGTAGGACTAACATTTACTTGCACAATCGAGCCATCCTCCGCAGGAGGTTGGTACCCCGCATCTTCCACATCAAAACCTCGATTTGGCAATTCATCACCAAAAGGGGCATTCAATTTCACTTCTTCTCCATTGTCATTTAATAACGTATCTGTAATCGGATTAAAATCCAATCTTCCTGAAATAGCTAATGCTGCTACCATTTCTGGTGAAGTCACAAAAGCATGTGTATTGGGATTTCCATCGGCTCTTTTGGAAAAGTTACGATTAAAGGAATGCACAATCGTGTTTTTCTCTCCTTTATCAGCCCCTTCTCTATCCCATTGTCCAATACAAGGCCCACAGGCATTGGTAAATACTTTGGTTCCTAATTTTTCAAACGTTTCAATGATACCATCTCTTTCAATAGTATAACGAATTTGTTCAGAACCTGGATTAATTCCAAATTCCGCTTTTGGGGTAATGCCATGCGCTACAGCTTGACTCACTATTGAAGCGGCGCGAGACATATCCTCATAAGAAGAATTGGTACACGAACCTATCAATCCCCATTCTACTTTTATTGGCCAACCATTGGCTCTAGCTTCCTCTTTCATTTTAGATACTGGGGTTCCTCTATCTGGTGTAAAAGGCCCGTTGATGTGAGGTTCTAACTCCGAAAGATTGATTTCAATAACTTGATCAAAATACTGTTCTGGATTGGCATATACTTCTGGGTCGCCCGTTAAATAGGCTGCCACTTTATCGGCTGCATCTACTACGTCTTGACGTCCCGTAGCCGACAAATACCTTCTCATGGAATCATCGTATCCAAAGGTAGAAGTAGTAGCACCAATTTCAGCACCCATATTACAAATGGTTCCTTTTCCTGTACAAGACATATTAGTAGCACCTTCTCCAAAATATTCCACTACTGCACCTGTACCGCCTTTTACTGTGAGGATATCTGCCACTTTCAAAATCACATCTTTAGGAGCTGTCCAACCCGACAATTTACCAGTCAACTTCACTCCTATCAATTTGGGAAATTTCAACTCCCAAGACATTCCAGACATTACATCTACAGCATCAGCTCCACCAACACCAATAGCCAACATCCCCAATCCTCCTGCATTTACCGTATGCGAATCGGTACCAATCATCATTCCGCCAGGGAAAGCATAATTCTCTAATACAATTTGATGAATGATTCCTGAACCTGGTTTCCAAAAACCAATACCGTATTTATTAGAAACTGAGGATAAAAAGTCGAACACTTCTTTGGATTGCTGATTAGCCATTTCCAAATCATATTTGGCTCCATTTTTGGCTAAAATTAAATGGTCACAGTGCACGGTAGTAGGCACAGCCACTGTTTTTTTACCAGCATGCATAAATTGCAACAAAGCCATTTGAGCGGTAGCGTCTTGGCAGGCTACTCTATCAGGAGCAAAATCAACATAATCCACACCTCTTTTATACGCTGCTTTTGGCGTACCATCCCAAAGATGACTGTATAAAATCTTTTCAGTTAAAGTAAGCGGACGCCCCACTATTTCACGAGCTGCATCAACACGTGTCGCCATGGTGGCATACACTTTTTTAATCATTTCAATATCAAATGCCATAGGTTCTATCGGTTTTAGATTTTTATATTTTTTTAAACACAACAAGATACAAAAAAATGACGAGCAATAAAAAAGCCTGAGTCAAAATTTGACTCAGGCTTAAACTTGGTATCGATAATACCACTTTTATTTCACTAACAACTTGTGTGAAGGTGCAAACTTAGTTAAGTTAATACCATCAACAGCTGCCGTATATTCATCCATAGTAGGTGTTCTACCAAGAATTGTAGAAAGTACTACAACAGGAGTAGAAGACAATAAAGATTCTCCTTTTTTCTCTGCTGAATCTTCCACAACTCTTCCTTGGAACAAACGCGTTGAAGTAGCCATTACTGTATCTCCTTTAGATGCTTTTTCTTGGTTACCCATACAAAGGTTACATCCTGGGCGCTCTAGATACAACATGTTTTCGTATTCTGTACGTGCTGCAGCTTTTGGCGCATTATCATCAAATTCAAAACCAGAATATCTTTGTAAAACTTCCCAGTCACCTTCTGCCTTCAATTCATCAACGATATTATAAGTAGGAGGCGCAACTACAAGTGGTGCATTAAATTCTACTTTTCCTTTTTGTGCTTCTACATTTTTAAGCATTTGGGCAAGGATTTTCATATCGCCTTTGTGAACCATACAAGAACCAATAAATCCTAAATCTACTTTTTTCTCCCCACCATAGTAAGAAAGTGGTCTAATCGTATCGTGTGTATATCGCTTAGACACATCATTGTTATTTACATCTGGGTCAGCAATCATTGGCTCAGCAATTTGATCCAAATCAACCACTACTTCAGCATAATATTTAGCATTCGCGTCCGGAGTTAAAGCAGGTTTCTCACCCGATCTGATTTCAGCGATACGTTTATCAGCTTTATCGATCAAGCCCTTCAATACTTGCTTCTTGTTATCCATTCCTTTATCAATCATGATTTGGATTCTGCTCTTCGCAATTTCCAATGACTCAATCAAAGTTTCATCTTCAGAAATACAAATAGAGGCTTTCGCTTTCATTTCAGCGGTCCAATCAGTAAATGTAAAGGCTTGGTCAGCAGTAAGAGTACCAATATGCACCTCTATAATTCTACCTTGGAATACATTTTCTCCACCAAATTGTTTCAACATTTGTGATTGTGTAGCGTGGACTACATCACGGAAATCCATATAGGATTTCATATCTCCTTTGAACGTAACTTTTACAGATTCTGGAATTGGCATAGAAGCCTCACCTGTTGCTAATGCAAGCGCTACCGTTCCAGAGTCAGCTCCAAAAGCTACCCCTTTAGACATACGTGTGTGAGAATCACCGCCAATAATGATTGCCCATTCGTCAATTGTAATATCATTCAATACTTTATGAATAACGTCTGTCATAGCGTGGTACACTCCTTTAGGGTCACGAGCGGTAATCAAACCAAAGTCATTCATAAACTTCATTAATTTAGGAATGTTAGCTTGTGCTTTTTTATCCCAAACTGAAGCAGTATGACAACCCGATTGATAAGCCCCATCAACAATTGGAGAAATAACAGTTGCTGCCATAGACTCTAATTCTTGAGCGGTCATCAAACCTGTAGTATCTTGTGAACCTACAATGTTCACCTCTACACGCACATCTGAACCTGCGTGTAAAACTTTACCTGGAGTTACCCCTACAGCATTTCTGTTGAAGATTTTCTCAACGGCTGTAAGTCCTTGTCCTTCATGAGAAATTTCTTTTGAAGGTGCGTACACCACAGGCGCTTCAATTCCTAAAGTTTTGGCTGCAAATGTTTGTAATTTTTTACCAAAAACAATAGCGTAAGAACCTCCTGCTTTAATGAATTCCAATTTTTGAGGAGTAAAAGATTTAGAAATATCTTTCAACTCTTGGTCTCCGTTGTATAATTTTTTTGTTTTAGTATTAATAGTCAAAACGGTACCTGTTGCTACTGAATACGCTTGTTCTAAAACGGGTTCACCGTTTTCATTACGTACAAGGTTTCCGTTTTCATCCACTTTTTTAACCCAGTTTTGAAGGTCAATTCCAATACCACCAGTAACATCTACTGTAGTAAGGAAGATAGGAGAAATTCCATTTGTTCCACCCACGATTGGCGCAAAATTCACAAATGGCACATAAGGACTCGCTTGTTTTCCTGTCCAAAGCGCCACATTGTTTACTCCTGACATACGAGATGAACCAACTCCCATAGTTCCTTTTTCAGCAATTAACATCACACTTTTATCTGGATGTTGTGCTTGTAACGCTTTGATTTCTTCTTGAGCTTCAGGTGAAATCATGCATTTTCCATGTAATTCACGGTCAGAACGAGAGTGTGCTTGGTTTCCTGGAGAAAGCAAATCAGTAGAGATATCTCCTTCACCAGCAATAAAAGTAACCACTTTAATTTCTTCTGGAATCTCAGGTAACTTTGTAAAGAACTCAGCCTTAGCATAACTTTCTAAGATTTCTCTAGCAATAGCATTACCATTGTTGAATGCTGCCACTAAACGATCCGTATCTGCTTCGTAAAGGTACACTTGTGTTTTAAGCACCTTAGCTGCTTCAGCAGCAATCGCCACATCATTTCCTAATGCCAAATCCAACAACACCCCAATTGATGGCCCACCTTTCATGTGAGACAACAATTCAAATGCAAAAGCAGGAGTGATTTCATTCACCACCTCTTCATCTAGGATAATCTCTTTTAAAAACTTAGCTTTTACACCAGCCGCAGAAGTTGTTCCAGGCAAAGTGTTGTAAATAAAGAATTTTAGAGAATCATTTCGGTGTGCGTTATTCACATCTTTAATTTGTGCAATGATTTCGCTTAGCAATTCAGCACCATCAATAGGCTTCGGGTGAAGTCCTTGACTTTTTCTTTCTTCGATCTCCTTAAGATAATCGTTATAAGTGTTCATAATAGAGTCTTTACAATGTTAAAGGCAGATTCCCTTGATTATCTCAAAATTAAATGCCGTACTATCTTGGTATTTTTTTATTTGTGATGCAAATTTAGTTATTTAAGCTGAGATTTAAAAAAATTTAATAGAAGCGATTTTTTGACTCTAAATTCATTACAAAATAACAAATTTAGCCTGATTAAATTATTAAAAAACAGTAAATCAACCACTTTAATTGAAAAATCAATAATCAAGTTTGTTTTTCGTAACAAAGTAGATTTGGAATGTTATAGCGCAATACAAATAGGAAGAAGTTTTTCAATCAAAATACAACAAAAAACTATCAATTTCAGATTAAACTAACTTTTCTATTATCATTTCTTCGGTAATTCCTTCTGCGTCTGCTTTATAGTTCTTAATGATACGATGACGCAAGACTCCTACTGCTACTGCCTTAACATCTTCAATATCTGGTGAAAACTTCCCATGAAAAGCGGCATGAGTTTTTGCTGCCAAAATTAAATTTTGCGAAGCTCTAGGACCTGCTCCCCAATCCAAATACGTTTTTACGTAAGCATCGGACAAATCCCCTTTTGGTCTCGTTTTACCGACTAGTTTCACTGCGTATTCAATTACATTATCTGCTACAGGAATACGTCGTATAAGTTGTTGAAAATCGATAATTTCTTGTGCTGCAAACAAAGGCATTATTTCTTTAACTACATCTGTAGTTGTTCTTTTGACCACTTCTACCTCTTCATCAAAAGTAGGATAATCCAATTTTACAGCAAACATAAAACGGTCTAATTGTGCTTCAGGCAAAGGATAAGTTCCTTCTTGCTCAATAGGATTTTGAGTTGCTAAAACAAAATAGGGCAAAGCCAATTGATAATGATGTCCCGCTATGGTTACAGAGCGCTCTTGCATCGCTTCTAGCAAAGCGGCTTGTGTTTTAGGAGGTGTTCTGTTAATTTCGTCTGCCAATATGATATTCGAAAACACAGGACCTTTTATAAATTTAAATTGGCGGTTTTCATCCAGAATTTCGCTCCCTAAAATATCCGAAGGCATTAAATCTGGTGTAAATTGAATTCTTTTAAAATCCAAACCTAAAGCGCGAGAAAGCGTATTTATCATCAAAGTCTTGGCCAAACCAGGAACCCCCACTAATAAAGCATGTCCTCCAGAGAAAATGCAAATCAGTATTTGATCCACTACTTCATCTTGACCTACAATTACTTTTGCAATTTCCTTTTTTAATTCGTTTCGCTTTTGAACTAAATTATGAATGGCAGCTACATCAGACATTTGAATATTTTTTAAATTAAAAAAGAGTTAGTGTTATTAAATCATAAAACTAACTCTTTTTATTTATTTCGTAAAAATTATTTTTTCAACCAATTGTTCGTAAAGTCACAATCCCTGTATTCTCCAATAATTTTAATATAGGTTTCTTTGATTTTCTCGTCAAACCATTTCCCGATGGCTTTGATTTGTTTTTCTTTCAAGGCCAAATCTTTGATTTTGATGTAATCTTTGGCGTAATCTGCAACGTGTTCGTTGATTCTGTTGGTCACAGTAACAATTTTATATTTTTTCTTCCCTTGTTTTTCTTCATCCAAAATAGGAAGGGAAATTTCATTGTCTTTTAAGTTAGACACCTGACCATATAAAACCGGATCCATTTTGGTCAACTCAAAACGAGTGTCTTGGGTTTGTGGATTGATTAACACCCCACCATTGGCTCTAGTTTCTTTTTCGTCTGACATGCTTCTGGCGGCATCTGCAAACGTAATTTCCTTATCTAGAATTCTTTTTCTAATCAACGTGATTTTTTCTTTGGCTTCATCCAAAGAAGCTTTGGTCACTGTAGGCGCAAGCAAAATATGACGCAATTCCAGTTCTTGTCCTTTTATTTTTTCAACATAAATAATATGAAATCCAAACTCTGTTTCAAAAGGCGCTGAAATTTCGCCTTCTTTCAAAGAAAAAGCCACATCTTTGAACTCCTTCACAAATGGGGTTTTACGATTCATTTTATAAAAGCCACCACTTGACCTAGAACCCGGGTCTTGAGAATACAACACTGCCTTGGTTGCAAAACTTGATTGCCCTTCCTGAATTTCTTTTTTGAATTCGTTGAGTTTATCAATTACTTTTTTCTTATCAGCATCCGAAACTTTAGGAGTAACTACAATCTGTGCGACTTCCATCTCTGCGCCAAAAAGAGGCAATTCCTCTTTAGGTATTTTTTTGAAAAAATTACGCACCTCCTCAGGAGTAATCTCAACCGCATCTACGATTTTCTTTTGCATTTCAGAGGTCAGTTTGTTTTCTTTCAAAATATCAAAGAAGTACGTTTTGAATTCTTCTACCGACTCTTTCTTATAATATTCCGCTACTTTTTCGATAGAACCAATTTGTTCCACCATATAATTCAAACGCTCATCCATCATCCCTTTCACCTCGGCATCTGTTACCTTGATACTATCCTGAATGGCTTGATGCGCATACAATTTGTCTTCTAACAATTTCCCTAACATTTGACAACGGGTAATGTCCTTGATAGAATTTCCTTGACTTGAAAGCTCTAAAAACATCTTATCAATATCCGAATCCAAAACAATGTAATCCCCTACCGTCGCAATAATACCGTCAATTTTTTGCCTTCCTGTTGCAGGCACGTTACTTACCACTGGTTCGGCATCTTTAATGATTTCCTGCGCACTGATTCCAAAACTTGACAACAACATCAAGAAAAACAAAAAAACATTTTTAGTATTTACAAATTTCATTCGTAGTATTTTAGTTGACCTATTTAATATTAAAGGGGTAGCGAAACCAAATTTGATCTTCGCTTTTTTTATCAATTTTCGCTATCGCGTCCAAATATACGTGATAAGTTGCAGTAAATAAAAATTTATAGACTGGCAAATGTTTAAAACGAACAAAAATAACAATTCATCTACATATTACAAGTTTAGCCCTTACTATTAACAAAATATTATCTACGGAAATTATTTGGGGGTGCCCCGCTAGAAAAAAAGCGTTGGGACGCGGATGAAACGGATTTTTCTTTACCGCTTATCGCTTATTAACAGCGCATGGTTATTATTCCACAAAGATGCACAAAGAAAAAACACAGAGACTCACAAAGAGTACCACAAAATTTTAGAGCAACCCTAACCCCAATCTTGTCATTCCGTAGGAATCTCCGCAAGAAGCTCGACAAGGTTTTTAAGTATCCTGATATTAAAATCAAAAAATATCAACTTCGAATAATCGCCTTGCAAACGCTACGATTTATTTTAAAATGTAAGTAGGTACTCGTCGCAGACGAGCACCAATGAGGTTAAGTAGGTTCTAGTTGTAATCGAAACTTCACTTTAAAATAGCTTCTATTTTTTTATTTAATTCTTGAATTTCATTTAGTCTGATTTCAATTATCGCTAGAGTTCTATTTTTGACATCAATACAAAAGTTGCAACTTTTTTCATGCTCTAAATCTCCTATTTTATTTTGTTCTTTCAAATGATCATTAATTTTATCATAATAATCATCATTAATTTTCATAGGCAAATTGCTACTTAAAAAATCTATTGTAGATATTATCTCATTAAGAATTGTATACTTTTTTTTAAAAGTATCAAAATACTCAACAGGTTCAATACCTTTTAAAACATTTGAATTAAAACCCTCAAAAACAGGTAATTTAAAATATTCGTCTGAATAATTTTCAATTGAAAATTTTATATCTTGGAATGCTAATTCAATCTTAGGCAACTCAGCAAGAATCGTATTTCTTAAGTAACTCTTAATAAATACCTTATTCCTTTTTTTCTTTTTTGATTCTTTAATATTATCAGTTATCATTGATGAAAAAAGACCTAAAAAAAAAGGAACCATAAAGCTAAATACATCTATAATTATACTGCTTCCTTGAGCACTAAAAAGTTTTATCATAGTGAATTTTTTTTTTTGAATTGCTACCAACGTTTATATATGTACCACAAAACAATCATAACTCACTTAATTATGAATAAATAAATTTATGACACTTCATCCTTATATTTTATTCCAAATATATTATTTTTTTTCCTACAAATCTAAAAGTATTAATAATTATAGAGTCGATCTAAAATAGTACTCATTATTATACGAATTCCTATTGAATCATACTATAAAAAACAAAACGTCCCTCTTAGCCCTGATCGAAGCGGCATCCTTTTTTTTATTTCACCCTGTCAGGGTTTAAAACCCTGACAGGGTGAAATAAAAAAAGATATAGCGGAGAGCAGGACGAAATGTTCTTGAAAAACGAGAAGTTTCTGCTCCTAAAAAACAATTAAAACAGTGGGTTATAAAAGAATTGGGCTTTGTTTTTAAATCGGGTATAGAATTAGTACTTTTGCAGACCATTTAGAATTATATATGAGCTTTTTAGAAGAAATACAAAAAAGGAGAACGTTCGGAATCATTTCGCATCCCGATGCTGGTAAAACCACGTTAACAGAGAAATTACTACTCTTTGGAGGGGCGATTCAGGAGGCGGGTGCCGTGAAAAACAACAAAATCAAGAAAGGCGCAACGAGTGACTTTATGGAAATCGAACGCCAAAGAGGGATTTCGGTTTCTACCTCGGTCTTAGCTTTTAACTATAAAGAGAAGAAAATTAACATTCTGGATACTCCTGGACACAAGGATTTTGCCGAGGACACTTTTAGAACGCTGACGGCGGTGGATAGTGTGATTGTGGTGATTGACGTTGCCAAAGGGGTTGAGGAACAAACGGAAAAACTAGTTTCGGTTTGTAGAATGCGTAACATTCCGATTATTGTTTTCATCAACAAACTGGATCGTGAGGGTAAAGATGCCTTTGACTTGATGGACGAGGTGGAACAAAAATTAGGCTTGAAAGTAACGCCGTTGAGTTTCCCTATTGGTATGGGGTACGATTTTCAGGGGATTTACAATATGTGGGAGCAAAACATCAACTTATTTAGTGGTGATAGCCGCAAGAATATCGAGGAAACAATTGCTTTCTCGGACGTTCAAAGTCCTGAATTAGAAAAAATCATTGGCGAAAAACCTGCCGCAAGATTGCGTGAAGAATTGGAATTGATTGATGAAGTTTATCCTCCGTTTGACCGTCAGGAATATTTGGACGGAAAACTGCAACCGGTATTTTTTGGTTCGGCTTTGAATAATTTTGGGGTCCGTGAGTTGCTGGATTGCTTTATTGCTATTGCCCCTTCACCAAGACCTAAAGATTCTGAAACGCGCTTAGTGGCTCCTGATGAAACTAAAATGACGGGGTTTGTGTTTAAAATCCATGCGAATATGGATCCAAAACACCGTGACCGTTTGGCGTTTATCAAGATTGTATCGGGAACTTTTGAGCGTAACAAACCCTATTACCATGTGCGCCAAAAGAAAAATTTAAAATTTTCGAGTCCGAATGCCTTTTTTGCAGAAAAAAAGGAAATCGTGGATATTTCGTATCCTGGAGACATTGTAGGATTGCACGATACGGGGAACTTTAAAATTGGTGATACCCTGACTGAAGGGGAATTGATGAGTTTCAAAGGAATTCCGAGTTTCTCACCAGAGCACTTTAGATACATCAATAACGCCGACCCAATGAAAGCGAAGCAGCTAGACAAAGGAGTGGATCAGTTGATGGATGAAGGAGTAGCGCAGTTGTTTACACTTGAAATGAACAACCGTAAGGTGATTGGAACCGTTGGAGCCCTGCAATATGAGGTAATTCAGTACCGTTTAGAGCATGAATACGGAGCAAAATGTACGTATGAAAACTTCCCTGTTCACAAGGCGTGTTGGGTAAAACCTGATGATGCTAAGAATGAAGAATTCAAAGAATTCAAACGTATCAAACAAAAATTCTTGGCCAAAGACAAATACGGCCAGTTGGTTTTCTTAGCCGATTCGGATTTTACGATTCAGATGACCCAAACCAAATACCCAACGGTGAAGCTGTTCTTTACTTCGGAATTTGATTAAGTTGAAATAACCGCAGATTCGCAAATTGCATTTGAATCTGTGAATTTTATATTAATGCTAATTTAATTTACACCAAAGCAAAACGCCAATTTGAAAATTCAAATTGGCGTTTTTTTTAAAAATAGCACGATTTAATGAATCAATAATTTAACTGATTTTTCACCTTCAGCTGATTTCACTTTAGCTACGTACATTCCGTTAGGAAGATTAAAAGAAGTATCGGTAGTTGTATTTACTGTTTTTACGAGGTTTCCTAAAACCCCATACACAAAAATTATCGTATTGGATTTAACATTGGCAACCGAGACAAGGTTTCCATCAGAAAAAATATTCGCAGTAGCTTCCGCTTTAAGCTCTTTTGTATCTAAAGAAATATTCAAAACATTCGCGCCTATTACCTGAATTCTATAATAATTGAATCCATTATCATGTCCATAAATATAGATTTTACCATTATTAGCTGTATTATAAGTATATGAAGCTGTCACCACAATGGCATCTCCTGAACCCCCGCTATTAGTTGTCCCGGAACCATTGGTAAGCAAAGAAGACCATTTGTAATGTAAGCAGTTCGCGTCGCACCATTACTAGCGGTTTTAGCATATAAAATTACGGTGCAATCCCCATCAACATGAAAATACAAATAGCGTTGAATAGGTAAATACGGATTAGAAGCTGTTGAAACTCCACCTGAACCATTAGATTGTAAACGACCTGAATAGGTAGTCGCATCACCAGGAAAAACTTGATTGGACGAAGTGACTAAACCAAAATTTGAAATTCCTGTTCCCGGAAAGAAACCCAACTGGTCAATAACTTCTTCTGTGGTGGAAGCTGCTTTACCATTTTTTATTGTAGCATGAGTGGTAAAATTCCAATCTTTGCCTTGAGCATTAACGACCAATGTTATAAAAAGCATTGGTAAAACGAATAAAAGTAATTTTTTTTTCATAACTCTATTTTTTAATTACAATCGATTACACTATGTAATCGATTACACAAATATAAATATTCCTATTATTCTATCTATTAAGATTTTAGGATATTAATTATCCAAAAGTAATTATTATTAAAAAAGCAACGTGAGTTATTTGATAACCTATAAAAATTAAAATAAAACAGCAAAACATCAAAAAGAGCAAAAATTATGCAATCGATTACAAAGTTGTTAAAAATAAACTTCCATTAAATCAAAAAAAAAAATGTTTTCGCACAAAAAAACGCCAACTTACTGAGAAATAAATTGGCGTTAGATTGGATTTTATTTTTTACTTAAACTGTAGCTGTTTCAAAATTAACTGCTTTTTTCAAGAAAGCTTTAATCAACAAACGATTTGGTGCTAATCCTGAATTGATAATTTGATTTCTAGTACTTGTGTTACTTTCAGAAGATATTGTTGTATTAGGATTTTGTTTTGACCCCATGAACCATAAAACAAATTCCATACTGGAAGATTTTGAAGTTGTAGCTTGAGCCGATTTAGAAATAGGTTCCGCTACATCTGTCAATGAGTTGGTATCATTAGATTGACTGTAAGCAACTAAAGAAAACATGAAAACGAACAAGTAAACCATTTTACTAATTCCTTGTTTTATGCTGTTATTCTTTGTAAATCTTTCCATCTTTTTGTTGTTGTTCTTTGATTATGAAACAAAGCTACAGCAACATCATAGGGATAAAAAAAATATTCGATAAACAACATGTAAACTCGATAACACACGAAATAAGTTATTTAGGAAAGCTAAAATCTAAATAAAGAGTATCTAAAACAAGACCATGTAACTCTTAACAAAACAACTAAAGTAACAAATGACTTCATCATATACTATCAATTTTGTTCAACCTAAGAAAGACTATATTTTCAGACACTATTTAAAATCTAAGCTTGTCCAGCTGGTCCAAAATTAAGCGGAATGGGTGCCTGTTCGGTATCTTTTATTTCACCGTGGGTACTTTCAAAACGGTAAATATTTTCTCCTATCGCTTTTAGTAGTCTTTTAGCATGTTGTGGTGTCAATACAATTCGAGATTTCACCTTTGCTTTGGGAATGCCAGGCATTATACTCACAAAGTCTAATACAAACTCTGAGGAAGAATGATTAATGATAGCCAAATTGGAATAAATCCCTTCTGCTGTTTTTTCGTCTAATTCGATATTAATTTGTTCTTGTTCTTTCATAACTTGTTATTTTAAGATTGTTAAATTAGAGCAGCTCCATTTTTATTTCAAAAAAAAAAATTCTTTCTTAATTTACATCATTTAAAAATGACCCTAAACTCGAAAGGAGCCTCCTTTTACTATGAAACAAATATGTGATTAAATTTATTCTTATCAAAGAAAAAAGAACAACTGAAACAATAAAAAATAGTTCACATCTTAAATCGATACAGCCCAACACTTACTACACGAATCTCCTTAAAACAAAAATAGAAAGACTACACGAGGTAATCTTTCTATTTTTTTAATTTGAAAAATATTTATTTTAGTAAATATACTCTTCTTTGTTTGCCATCATGTCGTTATAATCTTCTTTAGATCCTACAATAGCATTGTCATACTCTCTCATACCTGTACCTGCAGGAATTCTGTGTCCTACAATTACATTTTCTTTCAATCCTTCTAAGTAATCAATTTTACCTGCTACAGCAGCTTCATTCAATACTTTAGTGGTTTCTTGGAAAGATGCAGCAGAGATGAACGATTTCGTTTGAAGCGATGCTCTTGTAATACCTTGAAGTACTGGAGTAGCAGTTGCCGTAATAACATCACGAGCCACAACAAGGTTTTTATCAGAACGTTTCAATAATGAGTTCTCATCTCTCAATTGACGTGGTGTCACGATTTGACCTTCTTTCAAGTTAGCTGAATCTCCAGCATCTTCAACCACTTTCATACCGTACAATTTATCGTTTTCAACAATAAAATCTTTTGTATGAATCAATTGATCTTCTAAGAACAATGTATCTCCTGGATCTTGTACTTGTACTTTACGCATCATTTGACGGATAACAACTTCAAAGTGTTTGTCATTGATTTTTACCCCTTGCAAACGGTACACTTCTTGGATTTCGTTCACCAAGTATTGTTGTACAGCTGATGGCCCTTGAATTCTCAAGATATCATCAGGTGTAATTGCTCCATCAGATAAAGGAGAACCTGCTCTTACGAAGTCATTTTCTTGTACTAGAATTTGGCTAGACAATTTCACTAAGTATTTCTTCACTTCACCAAATTTAGATTCGATGATAATCTCACGGTTACCTCTTTTGATTTTACCAAAAGAAACAACACCGTCAATTTCAGAAACTACAGCTGGGTTCGAAGGGTTACGAGCTTCTAACAACTCGGTAATTCTTGGTAAACCTCCTGTAATATCTCCTGATTTAGAAGAACGACGTGGAATTTTAACCAATACCTTACCTGCTTTAATTTTCTCACCATTTTCAACCATCAAGTGGGCTCCAACTGGTAAGTTATACGAACGAATCAATTCACCATCATTACCATAAACTAATAAAGTAGGAATTAATTTTTTATTTCTTGACTCAGAAATCACTTTCTCTTGGAATCCAGTTTGCTCATCGATTTCAACCATGAACGATTGACCTTGCTCTAAATCTTCGTAAGCAATTTTACCTGTAAATTCAGAAACAATTACCCCATTATAAGGATCCCATTTACAGATTACATCACCTTTCCCGATAGATTGACCATCTTTAACAAAGATACTAGAACCATAAGGAATATTATGTGTATTTAAAACAATACCCGTTTTTTCGTCAACCAATTTTAATTCTGTTGAACGAGAAACAACGATGTCCACTTCATTTCCTTCGTGATCTTCTCCTTTAACTGTTTTTAAATCTTCCACTTCTAATTTTCCTGGGAATTTAGCAATGATACTAGATTCTTCAGAAATACCTCCTGCAACCCCTCCAACGTGGAACGTACGAAGTGTTAACTGTGTACCTGGCTCACCAATAGACTGTGCAGCAATTACACCTACAGCCTCACCTCTTTGAGTCATTTTTCCTGTAGCCAAGTTACGACCGTAACATTTAGCACAGATTCCTTTTAATGCCTCACAAGTTAATGGAGAACGAACTTCAACTTTTTCTAAAGGAGAAGCTTCGATAGCCTTCACTATAGATTCTGTAATTTGATCACCAGAAGCTACTAATACTTCATTTGTCAATGGGTTGATGACATCTTGTAACGCTACACGTCCTAAGATTCTTTCACCAAGTGATTCAACAATTTCTTCATTCTTTTTCAGTGCAGAAACTTCAACACCTCTTAAGGTACCACAATCTTCGATGTTTACGATTACATCTTGAGAAACGTCATGCAAACGACGTGTCAAGTAACCCGCATCGGCCGTTTTAAGAGCCGTATCCGCAAGACCTTTACGTGCACCGTGCGTAGAGATAAAGTACTCAAGGATAGAAAGACCTTCCTTAAAGTTCGAAAGAATCGGGTTTTCAATAATTTCTCCACCACCAGCAGTCGATTTTTTAGGCTTAGCCATCAAACCACGCATACCAGTTAACTGACGAATTTGCTCTTTAGATCCACGAGCTCCAGAATCAAGCATCATATACACAGAGTTGAAACCTTGTTGGTCTTCTCTAATGTTTTTCATTGCTAATTCTGTCAATTGTGCATTGGCAGAAGTCCATACATCAATAACTTGGTTGTAACGCTCATTGTTAGTAATAAGACCCATGTTATAGTTAGCAGAAATTCCTTCTACTTGCTCTCTTGCATCAGCAATCAATTGTGTTTTTTGCTCTGGAATTCTAATATCACCTAATGAGAATGATAATCCACCACGGAATGCGAATTTATACCCCATATCTTTCATATTATCCAAGAAAGCAGCCGTTTCAGGCACACTTGTTGAATTCAATACGTGACCGATAATATCTCTTAAGTTTTTCTTAGTTAATACATCATTGATATATCCTGCAGCTTCTGGTACTACTTCGTTAAATAATACACGTCCCGCTGTTGTTTGGATAATTTTATAAACTAATTCTCCATTTTCATTAAAATCTTTCGCTCTAATTTTCACTCGAGCATTCAATTCTAATCTACCTTCATTTAAGGCAATATTTACTTCTTCAGCAGAATAGAAAGTCAATCCTTCTCCTAAGATTTTCTTTTCAGGAGTTGACAAACGTTCTTTGGTCATATAGTATAGACCCAAAACCATGTCCTGAGAAGGTACTGTAATAGGAGCACCATTAGCAGGGTTCAAGATATTGTGAGAAGCAAGCATCAATAATTGGGCTTCAAGGATTGCTTCTGGTCCTAATGGCAAGTGAACTGCCATCTGGTCACCATCAAAATCCGCGTTGAATGCCGTACATACCAATGGGTGCAATTGGATTGCTTTTCCTTCAATTAATTTTGGTTGGAAAGCTTGAATACCCAAACGGTGCAAAGTCGGAGCACGGTTCAGCAATACTGGGTGTCCTTTGATTACATTTTCAAGAATATCCCAAACTACTGGCTCTTTTTTATCGATGATTTTCTTAGCCGATTTAACTGTTTTAACAATTCCTCTTTCGATTAATTTACGAATAACAAAAGGTTTGTATAATTCAGCTGCCATATCTTTTGGCAATCCGCATTCGAATAATTTTAGTTCTGGTCCAACGACAATTACCGAACGAGCAGAATAATCCACACGTTTTCCAAGTAAGTTTTGACGGAAACGTCCTTGCTTACCTTTTAAGGAATCCGATAATGATTTTAAGGGCCTGTTAGATTCTGTTTTAACAGCAGAAGCTTTACGCGTGTTATCAAATAATGAATCTACCGATTCTTGCAACATACGTTTTTCGTTTCTCAAGATTACTTCAGGAGCTTTAATCTCCATCAATCTTTTTAAACGGTTGTTACGGATGATTACACGACGGTATAAGTCATTCAAATCTGAAGTAGCGAAACGACCACCATCAAGTGGCACAAGCGGACGTAATTCAGGTGGAATAACTGGAACCACTTTCATAATCATCCACTCAGGACGGTTTTCGCGGTTTTCGTTAGACTCACGGAAAGATTCCACCACTTGTAGTCTCTTTAACGCTTCTGTTTTACGTTGTTTAGATGTTTCGTTGTTAGCACTATGTCTTAATTCGTATGACAAAGCATCCAAATCAATTCTTGCCAATAAATCCATAATACATTCTGCTCCCATTTTGGCAACAAATTTATTAGGATCAAAATCATCCAAATATTGATTATCTTGAGGAAGTGTATCCAAGATATTCAAGTACTCCTCTTCAGTTAGGAAATCCAATCGTTGGATTGGCTCACCATCAGCATTTTTAGCAATACCTGGTTGAATTACTACATATCTTTCATAATAGATAATCATGTCTAATTTCTTAGACGGAAGACCTAAAATGTAACCAATTTTATTAGGAAGAGAACGGAAATACCAAATGTGTGCAATTGGCACTACCAAGTTGATGTGACCTACTCTATCTCTACGTACTTTTTTCTCAGTAACTTCTACCCCACATCTATCACAAATGATTCCTTTGTAACGGATTCTTTTGTATTTTCCACAAGCACATTCAAAATCTTTTACTGGACCAAAAATTCTTTCGCAGAAAAGACCGTCACGTTCTGGTTTGTGCGTTCTATAATTGATAGTTTCAGGTTTCAACACCTCACCTCTTGATTCTTTCAAGATAGATTCAGGAGACGCTAATCCTATCGAAATTTTGTCAAACCTTTTTACTTGGTTTTTCTCTTTATTGTTTCTATTATTCATCATAGTTTTTACTATTGATTTATTTGCAATTAAAAATTGATTTTGTACAGACGTTACATTGCTTAATCTCTATTGAAGTTGCTTTGCGATCTGTACAGACGTTGCAATGCAACATCTCTATCCTCGAATTACTTCTCTAAACTTTAACATCCCGTTAAAGTGCTAGTTATAAAACCTCTTGGTTTGTATAAAAAATCGGAACGGTTTACGGGTATAAATCTTGAAAACTAATTATAAAAAAGTGTTCAGTATTCTGTTTTTGAGTTTTCAGTTAAGAACTGAACACTAAAAACTGAACACTGAATACTAAGTCTTATTCTTCTAATCTGATATCTAAACCTAGACCTTTCAATTCATGCATCAATACATTGAATGATTCTGGCAATCCTGGTTCTGGCATCGTTTCACCTTTTACGATAGCTTCGTATGTTTTAGCTCTACCAATAACATCATCAGATTTTACTGTTAAGATTTCACGAAGTGTACTAGAAGCTCCATAAGCCTCCAATGCCCAAACCTCCATCTCTCCAAAACGTTGACCTCCAAATTGAGCTTTACCTCCAAGTGGTTGTTGTGTAATCAACGAGTATGGACCAATAGAACGTGCGTGCATCTTATCATCAACCATGTGTCCTAGTTTCAACATATAGATAACTCCAACGGTTGCTGGCTGATGGAAACGCTCTCCTGTTCCTCCGTCATATAAGTACGTATGTCCAAATCTTGGGATTCCTGCTTCATCAGTCAATTCATTAATTTGGTCTAATGTAGCTCCATCAAAAATTGGCGTAGCAAACTTTTTACCTAATTTTTGACCAGCCCATCCAAGAACCGTTTCATAAATCTGACCAATGTTCATACGAGATGGTACCCCTAGTGGATTCAATACGATATCTACTGGTGTTCCGTCTTCTAAGAAAGGCATATCTTCGTGACGAACGATTCTTGCAACAATACCTTTGTTACCGTGACGTCCAGCCATCTTATCCCCTACTTTTAACTTACGTTTCTTAGCAATATATACTTTAGCTAATTTCAAGATACCTGAAGGCAATTCGTCTCCAACAGTAATCGTGAATTTCTCTCTTCTTAACGCTCCTTGTAAATCGTTCAACTTAATTTTATAGTTATGAATCAAATCATTAACCATTTTATTAGTTGCATCATCAGCTACCCATTGTCCTTTGCTTAAGTGAGCAAAATCTTCGACAGCGTAAAGCATTTTTTGAGTATATTTTTTACCTTTTGGTAAAACTTCTTCACCCAAATCGTTCATTACACCTTGTGATGTTTTTCCGTTTACGATTAAGAAAAGTTTTTCAATTAACTTATCTTTTAACTCTGTAAATTTAACTTCAAACTCCATTTCCAATGCTCCTAAAGCATCTTTATCTTGAGTACGTTTGCGTTTGTCTTTTACAGCTCTTGCAAATAATTTTTTATCTAAAACCACACCGTGTAAAGATGGAGAAGCTTTCAATGAAGCATCTTTCACATCACCTGCTTTATCCCCAAAGATGGCTCTTAAAAGTTTCTCTTCTGGAGTAGGATCAGATTCTCCTTTAGGTGTAATTTTACCAATCAAAATATCGCCAGGTTTAACCTCAGCACCAATTCTAATCATACCATTTTCATCCAAGTCTTTAGTAGCCTCTTCTGAAACGTTAGGAATATCATTCGTTAATTCTTCGTTACCCAATTTCGTATCTCTTACTTCTAATGAGTAATCGTCAACGTGGATTGAAGTAAAGATATCATCACGAACTACTTTTTCAGAAATTACAATCGCATCCTCGAAGTTGTATCCTTTCCATGGCATGAACGCAACTTTAAGGTTTCTACCTAAAGCCAATTCACCATTCTCAGTCGCATACCCTTCTGACAATACTTGTCCTGGAACTACTCTATCCCCTTTTCTTACGATAGGCTTCAAGTTGATACTTGTTCCTTGGTTTGTTTTTCTGAATTTAATTAAATTATATGTCTTTTCATCAGCATCAAAACTTACCATTCTTTCTTCCTCAGAACGATCGTATTTGATAGTAATGATATTAGCATCTACATATTCTACAGTACCATGCCCTTCAGCATTGATTAATACTCTAGAGTCAGAAGCTACTTGACGCTCTAAACCAGTACCTACAATTGGAGCTTCTGGACGTATCAATGGAACGGCCTGACGCATCATGTTAGATCCCATCAATGCACGGTTCGCATCATCATGCTCCAAGAAAGGAATCAAAGAGGCAGAAATCGAAGCAATTTGGTTAGGTGCCACGTCAGTATAATGCACTTGAGATGGAGAAACAACTGGGAAATCTCCCTCTTCACGAGCAATTACATTATCAGCAGTAATTTTACCTGAATTATCCATCTCGATGTTTGCTTGAGCAATCATCATACCTTCTTCTTCCTCAGCACTTAAGTAAGTAGGCTCAGAAACTAAATCAACAACACCTTCAGTTACTTTACGATAAGGTGTTTCAATGAATCCCATTCCGTTTACTTTAGCATACACACCTAGAGATGAAATCAAACCGATGTTTGGTCCCTCTGGAGTTTCAATAGGACATAAACGTCCGTAGTGTGTATAGTGAACGTCACGAACCTCAAATCCAGCTCTCTCTCTTGAAAGTCCACCTGGTCCAAGTGCAGATAATCTTCTTTTGTGCGTAATCTCAGCTAATGGATTCGTTTGATCCATAAATTGAGACAACTGGTTCGTACCAAAGAAAGAGTTGATAACTGATGATAATGTTTTCGCATTAATCAAATCAATTGGTGTAAACACCTCGTTATCTCTAACGTTCATTCTCTCACGAATAGTTCTCGCCATACGTGCTAAACCAACACCGAATTGTTGTGACAATTGTTCACCAACTGTACGAACACGACGGTTTGATAAGTGGTCAATATCATCGATATCCGCTTTTGCGTTTATCAACTCAATTAAATACTTCACGATAGTAATGATATCTTCTTTGGTAAGTACTTGCTTTTCCATTGGGATATCTAAACCAAGTTTTTTGTTCATTCTGTAACGACCTACTTCACCTAAGTTGTAACGTTGGTCAGAGAAGAACAATTTATCTATAATACCACGAGCAGTTTCTTCATCAGGCGGTTCTGCGTTACGCAATTGTCTGTAGATATGCTCAACAGCTTCTTTTTCAGAGTTTGTTGGGTCTTTTTGTAACGTATTATGAATGATGGCATAATCGGCTTGATTAGCATCCTCTTTGTGTAACAAAATAGATTTTACGTTAGACTCGATAATCTCTTCCACATTATCTTTATCGATAATCGTGTCACGGTCAAGAATAATCTCGTTACGTTCGATAGAAACTACCTCTCCAGTATCCTCATCTACGAAATCTTCATGCCATGTATTCAATACACGAGCAGCTAATTTTCTACCGATATATTTTTTAAGACCTGTTTTCGAAACTTTAATTTCTTCAGCTAAGTCGAAAATCTCAAGGATATCCTTATCTCTTTCAAAACCAATAGCGCGGAATAAAGTAGTTACAGGTAATTTTTTCTTTCTGTCGATATACGCGTACATCACGCTGTTAATATCTGTTGAAAATTCTATCCAAGAACCTTTAAAAGGAATTACTCTGGCAGAATATAATTTTGTCCCATTAGCGTGGAAAGACTGTCCAAAGAAAACCCCTGGAGATCTATGTAATTGAGAAACTACAACACGTTCTGCACCATTGATAACAAAAGTACCACTTGGTGTCATGTAAGGAATTGTACCAAGATAAACATCTTGAACAATAGTTTCAAAATCTTCATGTTCTGGGTCTGTACAATATAGTTTCAACCTTGCTTTTAAAGGCACACTATGCGTTAGACCTCTTTCAATACATTCTTGAATAGTGTAACGTGGTGGATCTACAAAGTAGTCAAGGAATTCCAATACAAAGTTGTTTCTTGTATCTGTAATTGGAAAGTTTTCCATGAAGGTATTGTATAAACCTTCGTTGCCTCTTTCATCTGATTTAGTTTCTAATTGAAAAAAATCTTGAAAAGATTTCACCTGAACATCCAAAAAGTCTGGATACTGAGGTATATTTTTTGTAGAGGCAAAATTCAATCTTTCAGTCTGATTTGTTATCATCAATGGACAAAATTTTGATTAAAAAAAAGTAGTTTTTTTTGTGTAAAACACATTGTTTAATATATACTCCCTTTTTGTAATCAATACATCTTTAAAAACTAAACTAATATCATTTAGATTAATTTTTTGTCTTCGTATTGAACAAAAACTTTTTCGTATTTTAAACGTAATATTATAATAAAACTTGAACTATTTTATTATACGAAAAATGGTTTAGGCTTTGAGTGATTAACTCAAGACCTAAACCTAGTTCTTAAAACTGATTAAACTTATTTAAGCTCAACTACAGCTCCAGCTTCTTCTAAAGATTTTTTAAGACCTTCTGCCTCTTCTTTAGAAACACCTTCTTTAACAGTAGATGGTGCGCTATCAACTACATCTTTAGCCTCTTTAAGACCTAATCCAGTTAATTCTTTTACTAACTTCACTACAGCTAATTTAGAAGCACCAGCCTCTTTCAATACAACTGTAAATTCAGTTTGAGCTTCTTCAGCAGCACCTTCACCACCACCTGCAGCAACTACTACAGCTGCAGCAGCTGGTTCGATACCGTACTCATCTTTTAATATTGTTGCTAAATCAGTAACTTCTTTTACAGTTAAGTTAACTAATTGTTCTGCGAATTGTTTCAAATCTGCCATTTTTTCTATCGTTTTAAAATGATTTTGTAAATTATATTTTGTTTATTATGCGCTTAGTATGTAATACTCAAAGAGAATATCTCCGATAGTATTAAGCCTCTTGAGCTTGAACTTCTTCAGCTTGCTCTTCTCCTGCAAATTTGTTTTGAAGTGCAGAAATAATTCTTTGAGCTGGTGATTGAAGTAATCCGATAAGTTCTCCAAGTAATTCTTCCTTAGATTTAATAGTAGATAACATATCTAACTGATTGTCTCCAATATAAATCTCAGCATTCACATAAGCACCTTTTAAAACAGGCTTATCTGATTTTTTACGGAAATCCTTAATGATTTTACCTGGAGCGTTAGCTACATCTGAAATAAAGATAGCTGTATTACCTACCAATACAGAAGGTAACTCACCATAACTATTCTCAGAAGTTTCCATTGCTTTAGCAAGTAATGTATTTTTTACAACTTCTAATTTAACACCTGCTTTAAAACAAGCTCTTCTCAAGTTTGAAGTAGTTTCTGCATTAAGTCCAGAAATATCTGCTACATAAACAATATTTGTACCAGCTAACTGTGCAGTTAAATCTTCAATCGCGATTGATTTTTCTTCTCTAGTCATCCTAAAAATTTTTAACTACCAATTATACTGCTTTTGGATCCAATGCAATAGCTGGACTCATTGTGCTTGTAAGGTGAATTCCTTTAATATAGGTACCTTTAGCAGCAGTTGGCTTAAGTTTGATTAATGTTTGAATAATTTCGTGTGCATTGTCATAAATTTGCTCAGCTCCAAAAGAAACTTTACCAATTCCTGCATGTACGATACCAGTTTTATCAACTTTAAAGTCAATTTTACCAGCTTTAACCTCAGCAACAGCTTTAGCAACATCCATAGTTACTGTACCTGTTTTAGGGTTTGGCATTAAACCTCTAGGCCCTAAAATACGACCTAATGGACCTAATTTACCCATTACAGCTGGCATCGTGATGATTACATCAACATCCGTCCAACCGTCTTTAATTTTTTGTAAGTACTCATCCAATCCTACGAAATCAGCACCCGCTTCTTTAGCTTCTGCTTCTTTATCTGGAGTAACTAATGCTAATACTTTTACATCTTTACCAGTTCCGTGAGGTAATGTTACAACCCCTCTTACCATTTGATTCGCTTTTCTTGGATCAACACCCAATTTTACTGCGATATCAACAGACTCATCAAATTTTGCAGAAGCAACCACTTTAATCAATGCAGCAGCATCTTTCAAAGTATATAATTTGTTCTTTTCAATTTTTGAAGCAGCCTCTTTTTGCTTTTTTGTCAATTTTGCCATGTCTTTCTCTTAATTAAAAAGGAGCGTCTCCTGATACAGTTATACCCATAGATCTAGCTGTTCCAGCAACCATACTCATTGCAGACTCCATAGTGAATGCATTTAAGTCTGGCATCTTGTCTTCAGCAATAGCTCTAATTTGTTCCCAAGTAACACTAGCTACTTTTTTACGATTAGGCTCACCTGAACCAGATTTTAGCTTTGCAGCTTCCAATAACTGAACTGCTGCAGGAGGAGTCTTAACAACAAAATCAAATGATTTGTCTTTATACACAGTAATTTGTACTGGGCATATTTTGCCAGGTTTATCTTGTGTTCTAGCATTGAACTGCTTACAGAACTCCATGATATTAACCCCAGCAGCTCCTAAAGCAGGTCCAACCGGTGGCGACGGATTCGCAGCACCTCCCTTAACTTGTAGTTTAACTACCTTACTAATTTCTTTAGCCATTTTTTAAAAAATTTAACACAACAATTTATAGAAGCAATTGAAGTGACTTATTATAGTGTAACAATATTATACTTTTTCTACTTGCATAAAACTCAATTCCAATGGTGTCTTTCTTCCAAAAATTTTCACCATTACCTCAAGCTTACGCTTCTCTTCATTAATTTTTTCAACCGTTCCGTTGAAGCCATTAAATGGACCATCAATAACTTTAATAGTCTCTCCAAGATTAAATGGTATTGCGTGATTATCAGTATTAACCGCTAATTCATCCACTTTACCTAACATTCTATTTACTTCAGAAGTTCTCAATGGAACCGGTTCCCCGCCTTTTGTTTCACCTAGAAAACCAATAACAGAAGTGATTGATTTAATAATATGAGGAACTTCACCCACTAGATTAGCTTCTATCATTACATAACCTGGAAAAAAAACTTTTTCTTTAACTAATTTTTTCCCGTCTTTTACAGTAACAACTTTCTCTGTAGGAACAAGAATTTGAGAAACAAAATCCTCCATACCTAATCTTGAAATCTCCGTTTCGATATAGGCTTTTACTTTGTTTTCCTGACCACTTACAGCTCTAACGACATACCATTTTTTTAAATTATTATCTGTCATGTCAATTATTAAGCTTTAATCCAATTAAAAAATCCTGCTAATGCTTTTGCAAAAACTTCATCAACTCCCCATGTTGCCAAAGCAAATAATACTGAAAAAACAGCCACAACAATCGTTAGTCGCTGCACCTCAGCCCACTCTGGCCAAGTTACATTTGATTTTAATTCTTCAAATGCTTCTGAAATGTAATTACCAATTTTTGCCATTAGATTTATGTTTTTATTGCACGGGCGGAGGGATTCGAACCCCCATCAACGGTTTTGGAGACCGCTATTCTACCCTTGAACTACGCCCGTATAAAAAACCAGTAAGATATTAAAACCTTACTGGTTTCAAAATTTATGTGTTTCTAAATTACTCTAGAATTTCAGTTACCTGACCAGCACCAACTGTTCTACCACCCTCACGGATAGCGAAACGTAAACCTACGTTCATTGCAATTGGGCTTAACAACTCAACATTAATAGTTAAGTTATCACCTGGCATAACCATCTCTACACCTGCTGGTAAAGAAATAACTCCAGTTACGTCAGTTGTACGTACGTAGAACTGTGGACGGTAGTTATTGTGGAATGGAGTGTGACGTCCACCTTCTTCTTTTTTCAAGATATACACCTCAGCTTTGAAAGTTTTGTGTGGTTTAACAGAACCTGGCTTGATGATAACCATACCACGTTTGATATCAGCTTTATCAATACCTCTCAACAATAAACCTACGTTATCTCCAGCTTCACCTCTATCAAGGATTTTACGGAACATCTCAACCCCTGTAATTGTAGAAGTCAATTTCTCAGCTCCCATACCAATAATTTCAACTGGATCTCCTGTATTAGCAACTCCCGTTTCGATACGACCTGTAGCAACAGTTCCACGACCAGTAATTGTAAATACGTCCTCAACTGGCATCAAGAATGGTTTGTTAACATCTCTTTCTGGCTCCTCGATCCAAGCATCTACAGCATCCATCAATTCTAAAATTTTAGGAACCCAAGCAGCATCATTATTCAATCCTCCTAAAGCAGAACCTTGAATAACTGGACAGTTGTCACCATCATACTCATAGAAAGATAATAAATCTCTAATTTCCATCTCAACTAATTCCAACAACTCAGCATCATCAACCATATCCACTTTGTTCATGAAAACAACGATACGTGGAATACCTACTTGACGTCCTAAAAGGATGTGCTCACGAGTTTGTGGCATTGGTCCATCAGTTGCAGCTACAACAAGGATAGCTCCATCCATTTGAGCAGCACCAGTAACCATGTTCTTTACGTAATCCGCGTGACCTGGACAGTCAACGTGAGCGTAGTGACGGTTAGCAGTTTCATACTCTACGTGAGAAGTATTAATTGTAATACCTCTTTCTTTCTCCTCAGGAGCATTATCAATTTGATCAAAAGATTTCGCTTGACAGTAACCAGCATCAGATAACACTTTAGTTATTGCAGCAGTTAATGTAGTTTTTCCGTGATCTACGTGTCCGATTGTACCTATGTTTAAGTGTGGTTTCGAACGGTTAAAGGTTTCTTTTGCCATTTTACTTAGATTTTAATCTTTATTAATTTATTAGTGTTCAAAATTTTTCTTATGAGCCAATGTCGGGATTTGAACCCGAGACCTCTTCCTTACCAAGGAAGCACTCTACCCCTGAGCTACACCGGCGGTAAAGTTTTTTCTGTTTAAAGTTTAAAGTTTTCAAAACAAGTCAAAACTTTAAACTCCCCAAACCTTTAAACTTTTTTTGTGGGGAGAGCAGGATTCGAACCTGCGAAGTTTTCACAGCAGATTTACAGTCTGCCCTCGTTGGCCGCTTGAGTATCTCCCCTCTTTTTTTGTTTCAATTAATTTTCAAAACCAAAGTTTTAATTGAGCCGGCGGAGGGACTCGAACCCACGACCTGCTGATTACAAATCAGCTGCTCTAGCCGACTGAGCTACGCTGGCAATTTGAACAAAAAAAGTCCGCTATTTCTAACGGACTGCAAATGTATAGATTTTATCTCTCAAACAAAACATTTTTTTTAAAAAATTTCAAATTTATGCATGAGCTCTTATTTTTTCCTTTCTTTTCACCAATAATCGCTCTAAAGATTCAGCTGACAACTCCACTGCTTCCTCAAAAGACTTGCATTGTTTTTTCACCAAAAACCCATCTCCTGGTACATTTATCTTGACCTCTACAATTTTATTTTCTTTTTCACTCGTTTTCTCCACTTTCAAATACACATCAGATGACACTACTTTATCGTAATATTTTTCCAATTTATCCATTCTCTCTTGAACAAAATTAACTAACTTCCCGTCAACATTAAAGTTAACTGCATGAATACTTACCTTCATAATCAATACTTATTTAATGGTTAAACTTAATTGTCATTATCATTATTCCTAGGATGCGCTTTTTTATATACTTTTTTAAGCTCCATCAAACTAGTATGTGTATATACTTGTGTCGATGCCAAACTAGAATGCCCTAATAACTCTTTTACTGAATTCAAATCCGCCCCGTTATTAAGCAAATGGGTCGCAAATGTATGCCGTAAGACATGCGGACTCTTTTTTACCTTCTCTGAAGCTTTACCAAAGTACGAATTTACCAAACGATAAACAAGCGAATTATTTAACATAATTCCATTTTTTGTTATAAAAAAATATTCATAACTCCCAACACCTTCTATATCAGCTCTTTTACTAACATAAAAAAGTACTTTTTGTTTCACTAATGGTAAAATCGGAATCAAACGTTCTTTATTTCTTTTCCCAAGAACTTTCAGCACGCCTTTTGCCAAATCTACATCTTGCATCTTTAACTGAATCAACTCGGCTCGCCTCATCCCAGTACTGTACAATAATTCAATTATCAATCGATTCCGCACCGTTTCAAAATCATCACCTTCATTAGCATCCTGCAAAACCCGACCCACCTCTTTCTCAGAAAACGGAATCTGAATCGCCCTAGAAACTTTTAATGATTTGTGCTTCAACAATGGGTTTACGTTTATTTGCTTTGTTTTCAGCAAAAATTTGTAAAAAGCTTTCAACGAAGCCACTTTCCTGTTCACCGAAATCGCTACCAAACCGCCCTCAACCAAACTCACTAACCAACTCCGTATCTGACTATAATTCACTTGTTCAATTGTATCTTGCTGAAAATATTCTTTATTAAACAATTGAAATTCCACAACATCCTTTTCATACGCAGTTACGGTATGAACAGAATATTTTTTTTCTTTCAAAAGATAACCCTTAAATGATTCAATAGTTGTAGCCATAAAAAAACCGTTAGCATCAAAGTTACTAAACTTTAAATACTAACGGTAATTATTTTCTATTAAAGAAACCTACTAACTCTCTAAACTATCTTTCAATGTTTGAATGTAAGCCGCTTTTTGAATTTTCATTCTGTTTTTCACAGACGGTTTAATAAAAGCTTGACGTGCTCTTAATTGACGAACAGTTCCTGTTTTATCAAATTTTCTTTTATAGCGCTTTAATGCTCTATCGATATTTTCTCCGTCTTTAATTGGTATAATTAACATAATATTGACACCTCCTCTCGTTAAGGCTGCAAATGTAACAATTAATTTTGAGTTACCAAACATTCTTAAACCCAAATTGCGAAGTAAAAATCTACTCACCTTTATTTCTCTTCAAATTCAGCTACTTCATCTATTTTTAATCATGAACCGAGAGCTCTGCTCAAACTGACGAAGTAAATAGTTTACTATTCTTTCTTAAAAAATTTCCGTTAGCACCTTGATTTATTAAAATATTTCTTTCCCTTACGAAGTCTACAGCGTAATTGGGAGTAAAAAAGAATTCAAAAAAATAAGGCTCCAAGATTTAAACTCAGAGCCTTTATTCTTTTTTTTATTTGCAATTTAATTTTTGAGTAAATTTCGAGCAATTACGACTTTCTGTATTTCAGTAGTTCCCTCTCCAATAGTACATAGTTTAGCATCTCGATAAAATTTTTCTACAGGAAAATCTTTAGTATAACCATAGCCTCCGTGTATTTGAACAGCTTCATTGGCCACTTTGCAACACACTTCAGAAGCGTACATTTTAGCCATTGCCCCAAGTGTAGTCACAGGCTTGTGTTGCTGTTTCAAAAAAGCAGCTTTATGCAACAACAGCTCCGAAGCTTCAATTTCAGTCGCCATATCCGCTAATTTAAAAGAAATCCCTTGAAAACTACTAATAGGTTTCCCAAACTGATGGCGTTCTTTTGAATACTTTAATGCTGCTTCATAAGCTCCCTTTGCTATTCCTAAAGAAAGAGCTCCAATCGATATTCGACCTCCATCAAGGATTTTCATCGCTTGAATAAATCCATCTCCCACTTCTCCTAATCTATTAGCGTCTGGAATACGACAATTATCAAAAACCAACTCAGCAGTTTCACTAGCACGCATTCCTAATTTGTTTTCTTTTTTACCTGAAGAAAAACCAAGCATACCTTTCTCAAAAACAAAAGCTGTCATTCCGTGAGAATCTCCTTTTTCACCAGTCCTTACGATTACCACAGCAATATCACCTGAAATACCATGAGTAATAAAATTTTTAGCACCATTAACAACCCAGTAATCCCCGTCTTTTTTAGCAGTGGTATTCATACCAGCTGCATCAGAACCTGTATTATGTTCTGTTAATCCCCATGCACCAATATGTTCACCAGTGGCTAATTTTGGAATCCACTTTTCCTTTTGCGCTTCAGTTCCAAAAGTTAAAATATGATTAGTACATAACGAATTATGCGCAGCAACTGACAATCCTATAGAAGGATCTACTTTTGAAATTTCTTCTACAATAGTGATGTATTCATGATATCCTAAACCAGAACCTCCTAAAGATTCAGGAACTAAAACACCCATAAACCCCATGGCTCCTAATTCTCTAAATAAAGAAACTGGAAAAGTCTGATTTTCATCCCATTCCATGATGTAAGGACGAATGTTTTTCTCTGCAAAATCTCTTATGGACTGCGCAATCATTGACTGCGTTTCATTATAATCAAAGTTCATCTTAAAGCTATTGTTTTTAAAAGGTCAAATATAAGGCTATAATATTAGCTTTTTCAATAGACAACCCTTTAATTTTTGTTAAATCAGTAGCCGATTTAAAATCACCATTCATACTCCTACACATCACGATTTCTTTTGCTAATGCATATCTAAAATAAGGAAATTGAGCCAACTCTTTTACTGATGCATTATTAATATCCAATTTCATTATTTGGGCAGTTGAGCCAACTTTAAAACTTTTTTGCAATTTACCCACTACATCAGGTGGTAGCCCCCAAACATCTTCCATTTGTTGCATTGAAACGAAACCACCTAAGCTTTCTCTAAATTTCAAAATTCGCTCGGAATACCCTTGTCCGATTCCGTTTATAGCCATCAAATCCTCTTGTGTAGCCGTATTGACATCAAGAATGGCGATGTTTGTCTTTTTTGTATAGTCAGGTTTTGTATATGAAGCATACGCCCGTGATGCTCTTTTTTTCGTTACCCAATCAGGAAACTTAAAATAAGGCGAAAGAACAGCTAACAACGAATCTGATACTTGAGTTACTTTTTGAAACTCTTGAGCCGAATTTACATATTGATTCGTTTTTCTAAAAGCTAAAAGACGGTCAATTTCATGTACTGACATACCTAATTTATATCCTTTATAATCGGTTATGAAATTAGGGTTAAACGGTTTCAGTTCGTATTTATACTCTGGAGAAGATGCTTTTAACTTGTCTATTTCTGACTGTAAAGCCAACCATTTTTTCGCGGCTTCTGAATCATTTTCGAATGTATCATAACTTTTACAAACAAACCAGCTTATTTGAATAAAAAAAATCAAAACCAATAATAAAAAAATCCCGTTTCGTTGTTCTTTGGAAAATAGGAAATAGGATTTTAACGCTTTCATGGTCAAAAATTAACGATTAGCAATATTACTGTCTCTATTGTTCGTTATCATTTTCAGAAAACGAATCAGGCTCTTGCTTAGGCTTAATAGTCAAGACTTTATAGAAGAAATAAACCGCAAAAAACACTACTATTCCTTGTGTAAGCAACATGGTAATTAACGCTTCTGTATTCATACAACTCTTATTTTAAATTACACATTAGAAGACTACAAAGTATTACGTCCTTCTCTTCTTCTTTTTTGGAACGCTAAATAGACTAAAGCACTAATAAAAACAAACAATCCTACCAACAACAAACGGGCGAAATTGAGATAAAACATCTTATCCTCTAATTGCATCAATACTTCTGGATCAGTAGTAGCAGCTATTTGTTCTTTAAGTCCTGCGTGGGTAATGGTTTTAACAATCGACCCATTATCTAACACCCATGATTTTCCAGAAACCAAATTATGGATGTTTGTGGACCAGTCATTATTTTGTGGCTTAAAAACAGACCCCATAAAAATTACAATCAACATTACTGGGGTAATGTATTTTATAATGTACTTAAAGATTTCAGGTACTTTAATATCAGCACCACTGGTAATTGCTCGCCATCCCTTTTCCATTCCAAAAATCCATGAAAACAAAATGGTTTCAAACATGGCAAAAAGGACCAAACTCACCGTTCCAGCCCAATAATCATATTCATCAAAAACACCTTCTTGAAAAAACACTACCGTAGGCAATCCTAAAATTAAGGCGATAGTCCCAAAAGACCAAGCCCCCTTTTTTTGATTCCATCCAAATTCGTCACGCATAAAACCTATCCAAGGAGTTCCCATTGCTAATGAAGAGGTAATTCCAGCAAAAAACAACAGCCCAAACCACAATACTCCAGCAAAAACAGCAATCACACTTCCCCATTGTTGAAATAAATAAGGCATGGTTTGAAATGCCATACCAAATCCAGCGTTTTCAATAACCCAATCCTAAATATCCAGCGGCAATAGGAATCACAATTAAACTTCCTAAAACTACTTCAACAAATTCATTCATAAAACCTGCTGAAACAGCATTCAAGGCGATATCATCTTTCTCATCCAAATAAGCAGCATAGCAATGTACCGTTCCCATACCCACTGACAAGGTGAAGAAAATTTGTCCCGCTGCCGCCATCCATACTTTTAAATCCAATAAGGAATTATATTGCGGAGTCCAAAGAAAATTAAGACCATCCCATGCATTTGCATCTGGAAAAACCTCAGATGCACCTGAAGTCCCTAGGGTTAATCCTTTTATCGCCAAGATTGCACCAAACAATATCAACAAAGGCATCCCTACTTTTGCCACCTTTTCAATTCCTTTTAATCCTTTTGATAGTATATACGTATTGATAAGCAAACAGATTATGTAAAAAATAACCGCTTCATAGGGTATTCCCGTCGTCGAATGTCCAATATCAATGTAATTCCCAAAAAAACCAGCTACATCAGCCTGACTCATTCCGTTAAAAGTACCAATAATAGAATGATACACATACGACATGGTCCAAGACTCTATATAACAATAATAAGCAGCAACAGCAATATTGGTAAAAATCCCGAAAACACCTATGTATTTCAAAAGTCTCCCTTTGACCATTGAATCTAGTATATATGGTGTACTATGATTCCCAAACTTACCTCCATAACGACCAGAGGACCATTCTATAAATAACAATGGTATTCCCATCAATAGAAAACAAACCAAATAAGGAATGATAAAAGCGCCACCACCGTTTTGAACTGCCTGAACTGGAAATCGTAAGAAATTACCCAACCCAACGGCATTACCTGCCATTGCTAAAATTAAACCTACACGTGAACCCCAAGAATCTGATTTTACGGTCAAAATATTATGTTTATGATTAGTACTATTTTACAAGTCAAATACCGAAGTGCGTTTGGCACGGATTAAGTCTTTTAACCGAATCCAAAAAGCCAATATCAAGTAAATCCCAAAGCCCAATCCTACAGTTACAAATGAAATATAGATAAAAAAGAGACGAACACTATTGGCTCGCATTCCCAATTTATCTGCCAAACGTGAAGAAACATGAAAACCATGTTTTTCTAAAAAAAATTTAAGTTTGAGTACTGCTGGAAACATCTGTTATATACTTTGCGTTACTAATTTAAGTTTTTAATTCAGTCAACTGAATAAAACACAATCCTTTTTTTACTAATTTACTCAAAAGGAGTATTATTAATACCATTAGTCTACCTAAGGTATCTACTCATAGTGAAATTTGCATAAAATTATCCATTTTTACTCAATGGGTAAAACTACAAAAAAATAAATAACTCTTTTCCAAGGTTATTTTGTTTTTAGCAACTCCATTCCAATGGAGCAATCCATGCATTTGCTTTTGGCACAATATTCATTTTTGAGCTGTAGCAAAGCTTGGGTTTCAAAAGCATTTAGAGGTTTAATCCCATGAAAAACAAATTTATCCATCACGCTGTTTTTTTCGGGCTCTACCTGAGAAAGTAAGTAGATCAATTGTTCGGTTACATCCTCTCCTTTGCTTTTTGCATAGGCAAATTGCAAAGGAATTATAGTATTGATAATTAACAAATCAATAAATGAAGACGAAAGTCGCTTGTTCTTTTTAGGACTTTGTTTATCAAACTGATAATGGTTTTGCCAATAAAGAGAAGTAGTTACCTGAAATAATTGATAAAAATCTTCAACTATACGTAATTCCTGAATTTTGGAAAACAAATTTTGATGCAAATGATACAAATTTGCCAATTGCGACAATCGAATCGTAGGAAAATTATCTGGTCGGTGTTTGAAAAATTGTACTGGAAAAACCGTAGCTTTATCTAATTGGTATTTATGAAGCAAATAAAAATATCGAAACTTTAGGTCTTTAAAATAATTATCTTCTTTTTCTCCATCCAACAAACCTGCATTTCCAAAAAAAAGACTTTCTAAATTTTCGACCTCAAAGCTTTCTTTCCGAATAATTGAAAACGGTATGGATTGAGCTAATTGTAGAAAACTATCTCCGTTAGTATTAAGTCCAAAATTTTTAGCCAACAAACAAAACAATACAGCCTCCCAATCATTATTTGTTTCAGCTAATAAGTCATAAATAAATTGAGATTTGCGTTCCAATCGTTCAAAAAACAACCGTTCTTGCCAGTTTTGCAACAAAAAACCTTCTATATTTTTTAAATCTTTCTCGCAAAAAATCCAAGATTTTGGTTTGATTAACGACTGATACGTTTGCAACGTTAGTTTATCCACATAAGATTGAAGTTCTAACACTGGAATCTCGGTATTGTCCTGTCTAAAAACGGCAGTGTCATGCTCCCAAACCACATGAAGTATCACATTTTCATAAGCGGCATCACGTTCGTGATGATGCAAATACCAATCAGAAGACTTCAAATGGATTTCAACATTTCCTGCCCATTTTTGATTGCCAATACTAATTTGAGCATTGAAAAAATCTGGACCGGCTAGTTTTAAATATTGTCCTTGCTGGTGAATGATAAGCGAATCCTGATTTGTAGTTTGTAAGTTGCGAACATCCAACTTTTGAAACTTCCAGAGATAATGTAGAAAATCTTCTTTCATTACGATAGCTTTTAAGTACTAAATACACTACAACAAGAGCTAATGTAAGGAAAAATCTTAAACCACAAACAACTATTTCAAAAGATATAATTTGGCACAAGCACGCGCATCCGAAAGGGCTTCGTGATGGTTCAGCTCAATATTCATTGCTCGACAACAATCGCTAAGTTTTGTAGGTTTAAGTCCTTTGGCCTTGTAGATTTTTACCGTGCATTCCCAACGGGGTGCAATATTGAGTTCGTTATAATCCAATCCATAAAGAGCCATCGATTTAGCTAGTACATTGCGGTCAAAACTTTCGTTATGTGCCACCACAACTCGGTTTTGCAATCTTTTTTTGATTTCGGGAAATACTTGTACAAAGTTTTTGGCATTAACAGTATGATGAGGGTAAATTCCGTGAACTTGTATCGTAAACGGACTATATAAATTATTAGGCGGTTGTATCAAAGTCACAAACTCATCTACAATAATACCATTCTCAACGGTTACAATCCCAACAGAGCAAGGATGGTATGCAGTAGCAGTTTCGAAATCTATAGCGGTGAAAGTCAAGGAAATTTTGAATTAAGGATTTTTTAATTTAGGAATTGGCATTTCTAAATGAGTAATGATTTAGGTAACATTTCAAAAATAAAGTATTGTAGAAAAATAGTGAATAAAATAATTTAGGCTGTGCTCCTACAATTAATTGAAGAAATTCCAAACTAAACCAAAACGGATGGCCATATCACGAAAAGGAGTATTAGGCGCTGAAAAGAAGTTGTTTCCTGTCAATGACGAGTTGAAATGCTCAGCTTTGATAAAAATTCGGGTGCGTTGAATTTTAGCGTTGATAAAAAAATCTAGATTAGGGTAATTACCGATTTGTTTTTGGTTTTGTACAAAAAACTCACCAGTCACACCATTGTAATCATTGGCATAATATTTTGTAAAATAATTCAAGACGATTCCGGTTTGAATAAAAAGTGCTTTTTTGAAAAAATAATTCGTATAATACAAGGTGTTTCGCGTCACTAATTCAGGTACATTGAGGATGGCATCTTGTTGCTCTACTTTCTGATACAAAAGGGTATTATCAAATCCAAAATTTCCAAACTTGATTTCTTTATTTAGCTTTAAGGAAAGATAATTAATGGTTTTTCCGTATTGATTAGGGGCAATAATTTGCTGTGCACTACTGGCAGCCACATTTTCAAAATACAAATGATCATCGAGAGTTATTAAATTCAGTGACGCATTTAGCCATGGTGTTTGAGCAGTAGCTGCTAAACGATTGATTTTTTCGTTCTTAAAATCATTCACCCAGTTGTATTCTACAAACCCGCTTTGGTACAAATTATAATTATCGCTAGGTAATTTATTCAAATTCTGGTATTGAAAATCAAACTGAAAATCCTCATTCCAATCCAATCGCATCTTAGCATCAAGATGAGACAAAGATTGATTAGAAAGGGATCTGGAATAAATAAATTTTCCTGTCCACTTCTTTTTTTGGTAATCGTATTGTCCTCCTGCTGCGTTAATATTTCGACTAATTGAAGCTGGAATCACCGTTCCATCTTGTTGCACAAGGATTTTGTAATAATAAAAATTACTTCTGAAATCATCTACAAAAAATTGAAAATTTCCTAGGGTTGTATTTTCGTAGATGACCCCCGCCTTGTTGTACATTTTGTTATAATGTATTTGATCTTTAAGGTCGCTACTAACAAAGGCATCCCCAAAACGGTTAACGGTTGTTGAACCTACCGTTGAGGCTATAGTAGGTTGCTTGTATTCGAAAAACTTATTTTCATAATTGAACTGATGATTCACATAGAGATTGTTATTCCCTTTAGTTGGGTTTACTCTAAAACTATGGTCTATAAAAAAGCGTTTCCCTTTCAAAAAAGATTCAGCATCAGTTAAATATACCTCCAAACTTTGTCTGTTACTAAAATTAGGATCACCACTCTCAAAATCATTAAGAGTAGTTATTCCTCCGTTTTCCTCATTTAATATGTCTTGCGAAACATAATGAGCATTAGCTACATAACGCAAGTTTTTAGTGCTATAACTAGTGGTAAATCGAAAATGTCCTGAATTTGCAAAATGATTAATGTATTTACCCTCTGAGCGCATTCCTTTGTAAGCCAGTGAGAAATTAAGTCGCGGGTGAATGTTGAGCGTAAAATAGGAATCCACTAACTGCCCCTTGCTTATGATGGATTTAAAAAATAGTTCGGTCACAGGAGTAGCCACAGATGCATAACGTATGGTTCCTGCTTCCATAAAACTAAAATGTTTCCCTTTGAGTCCCATCTCTGGATAAGGTGAAAAATCGCTTAAACTGTATTGTAAGGTATTATAGGTTTGTCCCTCGTTAGGAAAAGCAAGAAGTCCAAAAGTATCTCTTCGCAAATAATTGTGGCTATATTCTCTTTGAATGGTTAAGGAAGTATCAATATATGTGGTGTCGCGTTCCAATGAAATAATGCGATACATATCAATGGTCGCTACTTTTTCTTTCTTAGCGGTCTCTTCGCTTTCGTCTCTTCTAAGTGATGGTTTTTCTTGAGGTTTTTCTTGAGAAAAAAGTAGTACGGGTACCATTAGTAGGTATAACTGGAAAAGAATTCTCATTAGGCGCAACTGATTAAGCAATGAATGCATTGACAATTAATTTGGGCAAAGGTAATTGATAAAAAGCTATAAAAAAACATCTTATTGCAGATGATTACAGAGCGCAATATATGGATTAACGAATGACCACGATAAACCATGAATTCAACAATTGATACACTCTTATTGTAATAGCATTCCGTATCTTATTCTTTTTTATCTCAAACGTTTATTTTCATTAAATAATTGATTAACGAATGAAACTAATTAAAATTTTGTAATCTTTGTTTTTTTTTAAATTTCAAAGTATGCTTTCCAGTCAATATTCGAATTTTATCTTTGAAGCAGGCACCGATGAAGCAGGCAGAGGCTGTCTAGCTGGGCCTGTGACAGCAGCAGCTATTATCTTATCTCCAGCGCTTTCAAAAGGTGCGGAAGCCGATACAGAATCAGCAAAATTACTGATAGATTTACTGAATGATTCAAAACAATTGACCGAAAAAGTACGTGAAAGATTAAGACCTATTATTGAAGAACAAGTACTGAGTTTTGCAGTTACGCATTTGTTTCCTTCAGAGATTGACGAAATCAATATTCTCAATGCTTCGATGAAGGGAATGCAAGAATCAGTTTTAAAATTGAATGTTGTCCCAGAATTTATTATTGTCGATGGCAATCGCAGTTTGAATGCCAAATTGGGACTCAAAAACACTACTGGAAAACAGTTCACCATTGAGGAAATCGAATTATTGAAATCCATCCCAAATCAAAGTATTGTAAAAGGTGATGCTAAGTTTATGAGTATTGCTGCTGCTTCCGTTTTGGCCAAAACCTATCGCGATGCGTATATGGATAAAATTCATGAAGAATTCCCCATGTACAATTGGAAAAAAAACAAAGGCTACCCTACGAAAGAACACCGCGAGGCAATCCGGAAATATGGCCCTTCAAAATACCACAGAATGAGTTTTCGATTGCTGCCCGAGCAGTTGAAATTAGATATTTAACTATGAAAATGTAACCACAAAGGGCACAAAGAAAGCACAAAGCTCGCTAAGTTTTTCTTGGCTTGCGTTATGGGAGGCGGATAAAAACGAATTTTTTATATACGCTGTCTTTATTTAGATAAAACAGATTAGCTAAAGCTAATGTTAGATTTTTACGGATTTGATTCGTGTTCTTGCGAACATAAATTAGGAATTATTTATACGATTCTTTGCGTCTCAGCGACTTAGTGGTTAAAGAAAAGCTTTGTGTTCTTAGTGCTTTCTTTGTGCCCTTTGTGTTTAAATACCTTTAAAGACCTATAAATGAAGCTTCAAAAAGGACTGCGAAATGTTTTAGTATTTTATTTTTTACCTCGGCTTCATCTACTTTTTCAACCCCTAATTCCACGTTTAAGGAAGTCACTGCTTTACCTCGAATCCCACATGGAATAATGTTGTCAAAATAGCCCAAATCTGCATTTACATTTAGAGCAAAACCGTGCATGGTGACCCAACGTGAAGCCCGTACGCCCATAGCACATATTTTTCGAGCAAAAGGTGTTCCTACTCCAAGCCAAACTCCTGTTTCACCCTCACTGCGTCCGCATTCTAAACCGTATTCTTGTAAGGTGAGAATAATCGATTCTTCGAGTAGGCGTAAGTACTTGTGAATATCGGTAAAGAAGTTTTCAAGATCCAAAATAGGATAACCCACAATCTGTCCAGGGCCATGATAGGTGATGTCGCCCCCACGATTGATTTTGTAAAATGTAGCTCCTTTGGCTTCTAATTGTTTTTCTGAAAGTAGTAAATTTTCGAAATCACCACTTTTCCCTAAAGTATAAACATGGGGATGCTCTACAAACAAAAAGTAATTAGGCGTTTGCAAATGGGTTTCTTCTCGTCGGTTTTGGATTTTTAAATCCACAATACCTTTGAACAATTCTTCTTGGTATTCCCACGAAGTTTTGTAGTCTTTGCTACCTAAATCTTGAAGTTGGATGGTTTTATTCATTTGTGTTAATCAAACGCTATAGTAAGATTCATCTTTTCAGGATTATCCATATAATCTGTAAAAGGGTATTGAATCGTGATGGTTTTTCTATCAGCACTAAAGAGCGCATCAGGATTAGAAACGGTTTTAACTGGTTTTGGAAAATGGTATTTCAAGGTGTATTTGGAAGAACCAAAAATCATTTTTGCCATTCCTGTTGAGTCTTTTTTGATTTTGTTTAATGCTTCTTTATCAATAATAGCAGTACGAGTAAAATTTTTACCGTTGTATGAAAAATTGAGTTTTGAATTGTTGTTGAATCCATTAGAAAATGGATTTGGCGTTTGTTTTTTAGATTTTTGATTTAAATCATTCAAGGTTTTCATGCCACTCATCATGTCTTGAAGTTCGGACACCTTTTTAAAAGGGGTGTTCATGGAAAACAGTAGTTCTTTTGTCTCGGCATTCATTTTCATGTGCATGACAAAATTTTCCATTTTCTTTAAGGCTGCTTGTTCTTCTGCGGAAAGTTTGGCGATACTGTCTTTTTTTTGTTCAAAAAGTTGCTTGAATGAAAAAGTAGAGTCGATGCTTTTTTTGTTTTTGGAACCCAGTTTTTCGCCCATTTTGTCTCCAGCCATTGCCATCAAACCAGAACCATCAACTTCAACAGAAAAATCGCCTGTACCGTCAGGATTCACATTGATGTTTTCAACAAAATTACAACTTACAATAAGCAGGATTAGGCTAACTAATACTAGTTTTTTGAAAAAATTCATGAATGTATATTTTTTTCAAAGATACAAACTCTTAATCAAAACTAGTTTTCTTTTTTGAGGGTAGTAATATCCTCAATAATACGTTCCATCTCGATAGGCAAAGTACCATTGTACACACCACGTATACGACGTTTCCCATCCACTAAAATAAAGTTTTCAGTATGCAAGAAGTCATTCAGTTTGCCGTAATATCCAATAGAATCTCCTGCAAAATACTGTCTTTTGGCAATCGAATAAATTTGGTCTTTATTGCCTGTCAATAAATGCCATTTGCCCGATAGACAACCTTTCTCGACAGCATATTGTTTTAAAACAGCCACATTATCGGTTTCGGGCATTACAGAATGAGACAGCAGTATAACAGCGTCATCATCACTATATTTGTCTTGTAAAATTTTCATATTGTCCGTCATTTTGGGGCAAATGCTACCACAACTGGTAAACATAAAATTAGCCACATAAATTTTTCCTTCCACCGTTTTTTCGGTTACCGATTGGCCGTCTTGGTTGGTGAAATTAAAAGGGGGAATCGTATGAATTTCTGGATAATTGGGACTATCTGGACTAATCCACTCTGGGGTAAATTCCGCTGAATTGATAAATGGCAAACCCTCTTCTTTCTTAGATTTGTCACAAGAAAAAAACACGCAAAAAATTAAGGATAATACAATGAAATTAGTTGTTAGTTTCATAAGGATTTTTACAAAGTTTAATTCCGATTAGTCCGTATTTTTTTCCATCTTTAATTACATAATTGGCACGCACACTTCCGTCTTCGTACCATAATCTTTCGCTTCCTTCCTCATATCCATTGTTGTAATGAAAACGCTTGAACAACTGGCCCGTTTGATACCATTCAAGCACTTCACCGTGAAACTCATCGTTGTAAAAATGATATTGGTATTTTGGCTTTCCATTTTCCCACCAACCTTGATGCAAACCTTCTTTTTTGTTGGCAATATACAAGCGTTCTTCGGTTAAAACTCGGTTATCGTACCATTGCTTTTGAACTCCCTCAAGCATACCATTCAAATAGGACTTTACAAATACGGTGTCTTTACTAGGATACAATTCATATTGCTTTCCAGAATATTTTTCGGTTTTGAAATATAACGTGTCTTGTTTGAAATTAAAAGCTGAATCTGATGCTAATTTGTATATCAAAGGTGTTTTTTGTGCTTGTCGTGCTGTTGTTGCTTCTTCTTGTTTTTGGTTACAACCAAAAAACAAACACAGCAGCAAGAAGAACACTCCCAACGTTTTATTAAAATGTACATTCATTTTTCAACACAAATTACACGAGTTATACAGCATTTTTTGAAATAACCAACCGGAGTTAGTCCCTCAAAAAACTATCTTGAATAAGTTCCAGCAGTTCCATAAAACCCATTTCCATTAATGTACGGGTCAGTGTTGGTGATATGATAGTGGTAGATTCCATTAGGATAATCAGCAGTAACTCCGGTATGACCATGGTAGGCATCTAAACCCATAACAGCAGCGCCATTTTCTTCTGGACCATAAACGGGAAAGCCGTCTAATAAGAAACCCATTAGCGCTTCTTTTCCTTTAGTTTGTGTTAAATAAAGGGGTTCTACATGGTAGTGATACATGCTTGTTCCTGTAGGATGCCCCCAATATTGATCAAAAGAAGCAACCTCATTTGTCAATGGAGAACCTCCTGCGGCATATTGATTAAATAAAGGTACACCATTTATTGCCACTCCTATAGGCCCCATTGGAGTTGCATTATGTGTAGCGGCCACTGCTGGATGCAACGGAATTTTAAAAGTATAAGCGTTTGTTAAACTTATTGTATTAGGATTTTTGTGAAAAGTGTTATTCCCAAAAGTGGTCCCACTAAAATTTTCATATTTCGCATGTGTAGATGGATAGTAAACACTCTTATGATCTGGTTGTCCTGTCGTTTTAATAATTACATAAGTCCCATCCGTTGTAATGCTCGTGGCTCCATATATTTTTTTATACACTTCTGGAACAGCAATAGTAACCTCTCCTGAATTGTCATTATCAGAATTGCTACAAGCTAAAAACAATAAAACACCTAGAATAGGAATAATTAAAAAAAAAGATTTTTTCATGACAGTTAAGTTTCGTTTAATTTTCTTTTGGACGAGCGTTTTATTTATTTCGTGTGCTTGACCTCCTAATTATTTTTTTTAACATCATTTTGCTGAAGGGATCTTCTATGAGAAAACATCTTAGACAATTCAACAGTTAATTCTTTAAAATCCTCTTTTTGTTCAGGAGTATTACAGATTTTTCTAATTTTTTTAAAGTGGTTGAATCGGGCGGTTTCAATTTGTTTTTGCAAATCAGCCAACACATTAATTAAGCTGTCTTTGGTTCTTATATCCACTTTGGGCAAACTCAATTGTGCATACAAACTTTCTTTGGTTTGTTGGATTTGTTTATCAAAAGATTTGACTTTATGAATGTGATTGTCAACTAAGACTTCAAATTGTGCTTGTTGTTGGGCATCAAAGTGCAATTTTTCGATGATCAATTTTCGAGGTCCATTGCGACGGTCTCTAAACTCTTTGGGTTTAATAACCATAAAAAAAACAATCATACTCAAATTGAGCATAACGAGTGCAATAACGGCAATGGTTAATACTTTAATCTTATTCATGATAGTTTTTATAAAATTGATTGGTATCAGAGAGTGAAGCAACTAAGGCCGTTTTTTCGGTTTCCTTTACAGATTGTATTTCATTCAAAACAACCTTAATATTAATACTGGCTAAAATTAATATAGAAGCCGCAACAAGCCAAACCCATTTGATATCGATTGTTTTTTGCACATTCATTTGGGTCTGAATTTTAGCATACAATCCATCACTAGGAAGGACTTTTACGATATGATTCGTACTGTCTATAATCTCGTTTATCCATTTTTCTTTCTCCATATCTTTTAGACTACATTATTTATTTTTTCTTGCGGTATTCCTCGAATTTATTTCCTAACTTTTTTCTCAAATTGTCTTTGGCTCTAAAAAGTAAAGATTCTACAGACGAAATACTCATTTCCATAATCGTTGCAATTTCAGGATTACTTAGCCCGTCCATTTTTGACAAAATGAAAGCCGTTTTTTGGTTTTCGCCTAATTCATTGACAACTTCAAAAAGCAATTTGGATTTTTCTTTGTTTTCCAATAAAACACCAGGATGCTCAAAATTGGAAACATTTTCAATTTCATATTCGTTTTCAGACCGTTTACCAAAAATAAAGAAACGTTTTTGACTTTTTTTATGTTTTAAAAAATCCAAACTTTTATTTATGGTAATGCGGTAAATCCAAGTTTTTAACGACGATTGCTGTTTAAAAGTATCAATAGATTGAAAAAGTTTAACAAAAACATCTTGTGTAATTTCTTCGGCATCTTCTACATTTTGAACATAACTCAGCGCCACGTTATATACGAGAGATTTGTGTTGAGCATATAATTCTGGAAAAGATTCCTGATTTAAAATCATATTGGGTAGGATTATTTTTTTAGACTGTTACAAATGGGTAAAAGTTTAAATGAATGCTCCCGATTTTAAAAAAAATAAAATTATTTATTTTCTAGGGACATCTCAATTAATTAAAAGGACATAGAAATGCCATAATTCAATTGTTTTGAATAATCAATTTTTAAACTAACTTTTAGTTTGTCCCCATTTTGATTTTCATTAAAAGTATTTATAAAATTAAAATAATCTTTTCTTTTTGGACTAATGATAAAATTAAAAACACCTCCAAGGACTGCAATTCCAAGGCCTTTAAAAAGAGTCGCTGACTCTGGATTTTCACCATCTTTTTTGTTGACTACTTCATTAAACATTATCCCTCCCCCAAGAGCAAATCCGCCATACACTAATATTCCTGAAACTATATTTTTTGTAGCAATTCTTCGTGCTTGTTCATTTAAATTGTTTTTTAGTTCATCAGGCATTTCAGTCTCATTAATAAATTTCTTCAATCCACTTGAACTTGAACTATAATATTTATCTTGATATTTTATTCCTGCTATTGACCCCTTGGAATTGGCAAAATAATAATGATGAAATTGTGAAAAAGAATAATTTGAAAACAAGAAAAACACTATAATAATTACTTTTTTTAGCATAAGATTTTTTTTAAATTGGAATTAAAAACACGAAGGAGTTTTTTTTCTAAAATATTTTATGTGAGATATTTTTTCAAATATAAAAAGAATAAAAAACAGAATGAGAAATATTTTTGGTATTTAGTAATAAAAAATTTACAGGAGAGAAGACGACAAATTATTATCTTAATCTTATGTTTTTTGAGAATGTATCTAAAATAAGATTTGCGTAAAATACAATCAAAAATTGAAATTAGTATTCTAAAAATCTAAAATTGACATTCTTTTATCTGCAATCAATTTGTTATCTTTGCGCTCTTAAAATCTGAATATAATGGCATTATCTGAACAAGAAATCATCCGTAGAGAAAAACTGCAAAACTTACGCAACTTAGGGATTAACCCTTATCCTGCTAATCTTTTTCCTGTAAATCATACATCGAAGCAAATTAAAGAGACTTTTGAAGAGGGAAAACGCGTGATTGTTGCAGGACGATTGATGAGTGTACGTGACCAAGGTAAGGCTTGCTTTGCTGAATTGCAAGATAGTGAAGGACGTATCCAGTTGTATGTGAACCGTGATGTACTATGTGAAGGTGATGACAAAACACTTTACAATCAAGTGTTTAAAAAATTAACAGATTTAGGAGACTTTATTGGTATCGAAGGAGAATTGTTTACTACTAAAGTAGGAGCACAATGCATTCGCGTGGATGGTTTTACTTTTTTGAGCAAAACATTACGTCCGTTGCCTTTGCCAAAAGTAGATGAAGAAGGAAACGTATTTGACGCCTTTACAGATGCTGAATTGCGTTACCGTATGCGTTATGTAGATTTGACTGTAAATCCAACGGTAAAGGAAACCTTTATTAAACGTACCAAATTGTTTAATGCCATGCGTGGTTTCTTTAATGACGCAGGGTATCTTGAAGTAGAAACTCCAGTTTTACAGGCGATTCCTGGAGGTGCTGCCGCACGTCCATTTATCACACACCATAATTCGTTAGACATTCCGCTTTATATGCGTATTGCCAATGAATTATACCTAAAAAGATTAATTGTTGGTGGATTTGACGGGGTGTATGAGTTTTCGAAAAACTTCCGTAATGAAGGGATGGATAGAACCCATAACCCCGAATTTACCGCTATGGAAATATATGTAGCTTACAAAGACTACAATTGGATGATGGACTTTACCGAAAGGTTATTAGAACACTGTGCGATTGCTGTTAATGGAACAAGCGATGTAACTTTTGGAGAACACACCATCAGTTTCAAGGCACCTTTTGCTCGTGTTACCATGACCGATGCCATCAAACATTTTACAGGTTTTGATATCTCTGGCAAAAACGAAGCCGAATTATATGAAGCCGCTAAAGGTATGGGAATTGAAGTGGATGAAACCATGGGGAAAGGAAAATTAATTGATGAAATCTTTGGGTCCAAATGTGAAGGAAATTACATCCAACCTACTTTTATTACAGATTACCCAAAAGAAATGTCACCACTTTGTAAAGAACACCGCGACAACCCGGATTTAACTGAACGTTTTGAATTGATGGTTTGCGGAAAAGAGGTAGCCAATGCATACTCTGAATTAAATGACCCTATTGACCAACGAGGTCGTTTTGAGGACCAAATGCGCTTATCTGAAAAAGGAGATGATGAGGCCAACGGAATTATCGATGAAGATTTCTTAAGAGCATTGGAATATGGTATGCCTCCTACTTCTGGTTTGGGAATTGGAATGGATCGTTTGATGATGTTCTTGACGAATAATGCTTCTATCCAAGAGGTATTGTTGTTCCCTCAAATGAGACCTGAGAAAAAACAAATCCAAATTGAATTGACTAATGAAGAGAAGCTTATTCTTGATTTATTGAAAGGTAATGATTCTAAAATGGATTTAGGTTTGCTGAAAATAAAAGCCGACTTAAGCGGAAAAAAATGGGATGCCGCTATGAAAGGTTTGGCAAAAAACGGTTTAACAAAAGTAGCTGTGGAAGGTGAAAGCAAAGTAGTTGAATTAGTAGAATAAATGTAAAAAAACTAATTAGGCAAATTAATTAAAAAAGGAACTTCGAGTTGAAGTTCCTTTTTTAATGTCGCTACAAACCCCAAAATCCTAATTCTTTCTTAATGATTAAACTTTGTGAGTTGTTTAGAGTCCTATTTACAAACACTAAAACTACTTTTATTATGAAAAAATTAATCACTATGGCTCTGATAGCCGTTCTTGGATTATCCACCTACGCACAAGAGAGAAAAGAAAGACCTCGTAAACATCAAGGGAATCCCATGGAAAAATTCACGCCAGAACAACGCAACGAATTGATGTTAAAAAAAATGACTTTGGAACTTGATTTAAATGCCTCTCAACAAAAGGAAATGAGCAAAGTAATTGCTGAGCAAAGTGCAAAAAGAGAAGCTTTCATGAAAAATCATAAAGAGAAGACCGAAAAACCTAGTTCGGATGAAATGTTCCAAATGAAAAGTAAAATGTTAGATGAACAAATTGCAATGAATGGCAAAATGAAAAAAATTCTCTCTCCTGAACAATTTAAAAAATGGGATGAAACTAAAAAACAACGTCACCAAGAGATGAAAAATCATGGTCACCACATGATGAAAAAAGACATGAGAAAAAAAGATGCTCAACCTAAAGAGTAATTTTTCCGAACAATTTAGAGCACAAAAGGCTATTTCATCCTATTGAAATAGTCTTTTACTTTATAATATAATGAATGTTAACGAGATTTATATTTTGCAGAATTAACATTTCCAGTAGGCATATAATACAACAGCAATAACCCAATTAAAAACAAAATTAGCGAAGCGATAAAAGCAGGCACTAGAATTTCTTTATTATTATCCAAAGCATTATTCAAAGCCGCATACAACAACCAAATTTGGATGGTTACGTTGAGAATTAATATAAAAATCAATGTCGAAAAAATCGCATTCAATTTATTGGGATTGGATTGGTTTTGTCCTCTTCTAAAATTACTCATACTACTCCATTTTTAAATTATCCTATTTTTTCCAGCTGTACTGCTTTCACAAAAACAGCATCTCCTTTAAAAAAAACTTCTAATTGAGGCAACGCTCTAGGTGGAGGACCTGCAATGACTTCCCCTGACGAAGCATCAAACAAGCCTTCATGACAGGGACAATGTATCATTCCGGTTCCTGGCTTGTAAAAAACAGAACAAGAAAGGTGGGTACATTTTTGTTCATAAGCTTTAAACTCGCCAGATTCCAGATGAATTAATATATATGGGATAGTACTTCCTTCAATGACAAAACCACGAGTTCCTCCCAGTGGCACCTCTGTCTTTTTGCATACAAAATGCTCTCCTTGAACTTCTTCTTTAGGACAAAGATGCGCTTTGGCAGCTACTAAACCACTTCCTACCATTAATCCGCCAGAGACTAAAGTCAAGAATTTAGCAAAATCACGACGACTCACATTAGTAGCTTGTTGCTTTTCAATAGGAAAATCTTTTTTCCAATTTTTATTTAAATTTTCTTCTTTGGACATGTTTCAAAATTTAAAATTTTGGGTTTGCAGTTGCTACAATAACTTATAAACAATTAAAATATAACCAATTCGGTACTTCCTTTGGGCATCATAATATTCACCTTAGTGTTTACTATTTCTTGTCCAAACACAAATGTATTTACAGGAGTACTATTGGGACGCATTTCGGTAATTTCTTCTTTGGTTCCAAAGAACAAGGCACCGCTAGGACATACAGTAGCACACATCGGTTTTTTACCAATGCTCGTACGATCATAGCACATGGTACATTTCATCATCAAATCATAGGATTCCTCTTTTTTTGGTACTCCAAAGGGACATGCTATAACGCAATTAGAACACCCAATGCATCTTTCGGTATTGGCTGTATGAACAATTCCAAACTCATCTTTCGAAATGGCATCTGCAGGACAAACATTAGCACATACAGGATCTTCACAATGCATACAAACCTGTACCGTTGTTTGCACAGTCGAAGCACGATCCACATAATTAACATGAATCATTGATTCTTGTCCATTGGTTTCACATTCGGCGCAAGCCAATTCACAAGCCTTACAACCAATACAACGTTGCATATCTACAAAAAACTCTTCCTGTTGATTAAAACCAGTATAATTCATATCCTTACTTCATTTTTTGTAAATTAAACACTAGCGTAAGCTGTAGATTCATTTGATGGAGCCGCAATTTTCCCCAGCGGTTCTAGTTGACAAGCACATACTTTAAACTCAGGGATTTTAGAAATAGGATCCAAAGTACCTGCTGTCAATTGATTCGCCGATTTTTTTCCTGACCAATGGTACGGTATAAAAACAGTATCTTCTCGTATCGTTTCAACGATATTGGCAGGAAAAACACCTTCGCCTCTTCGGGTAAAAACTCGCACTAATTCTCTTTGCTTAATGCCATATTGTTGTGCCAATTTTGGATGTATTTCCACTAACGGCTCTGGATATTGGTCTACTAATTTCCCAATTCTACGGGTTTGCGTTCCACTTAAATATTGCGAAACCACACGCCCTGTGGTTAATATCACAGGAAAATCAGCATCTGGACTTTCGCCAGGTAATTTATAAGGAGCTGGATTAAAATGAGCTTTACCGTCAGGAGTTTTAAACTTACGGTCTTCCCACAAACGTGGCGTTCCCGGATGCCCTTCGGAAGGACAAGGCCAAAAAACACCCATTTCATCTTCAATACGCTTATAGGTAATTCCGTAATAATCGGCGGTACCGCCTTTTGAAGCCACTCGCAACTCATTAAAAATAGCTTCACAATTTTCATACGTAAATTTATCCTCAACCCCCAATCGTTTGGCTAACTCTAATAAAATAGACGTATCTGTTCTTGCGTCTTCTGGCGGAGTTACCGCTTGTCGAATTCGAATCACACGTCCCTCTGCCGAAGTGGTCGTCCCCTCTTCTTCTTCTTGTAACGAACCGGCTAAGACAACATCAGCATGTCGAGCGGTTTCATTTAAGAAAAAGTCAATACATACATAATATTCTAATTTTTCTAAAGCTTCTCGAACGTAATTGCTATTAGGCAAAGACACCAACGGATTAAAACAAATCGACAACAACCCTTTTATTTCGCCGCGATGGATAGCCTCAATTATTTCAAAAGCGGACAATCCTTTACCAGGTAAATCTTTTTCGTCAATTCCCCAAACATCTGCTATGTATTTACGGTGCTCAGGATTCTCTATGTCTCTATTTCCTGGTAATTGGTCACATTTATGACCATGCTCTCTTCCTCCTTGTCCATTCCCTTGTCCTGTAATGGTGGCATAACCGCAATAGGGTTTCCCAATGCGCCCAGTAGCCAAAACCAAGTTGATACAACCCACTACATTGTCCACCCCTTTAGAATGATGTTCAATACCGCGCGCATGCAACAAGAAACTAGTATTGGCCTTACCCCATAATTGAGCAGCCATTCTTATTTTCTCCTTATCAATACCTGTGATTTCTTCAGCCCACTCTAGGGTATAATCCTTTACAGCGTCTAAGGTTTCTTGAAATCCCGATGTATGATTTGCAATAAAATCATGGTCTAACATATCATGATCGACCAAATATTTCAACATGGCTCCATACAAAGCAGAATCAGTTCCAGGTCGTACTTCCAAATGAATATCAGCCGTTCTAGCTAATGGAATCATACGTGGATCTATAACAATTAATTTGGCTCCCCTATCTCGGGCTTTCCAAATCCAATGGGTTAATGTTGGAAAGGTTTCACTAATATTGGCACCTGCCACAATAATCACTTCAGCATATTCTAAATCCGCATAATTATTTGACCCCCTATCTAGGCCAAAAGCTTTTTTATTTCCCGCTCCTGCACTTACCATACACAGTCGGCCGTTATAATCAAGGTTTTTTGTTTTTAAAGCTACACGAGCAAATTTCCCTACCAAATAACTTTTTTCATTAGTTAAAGAAACTCCTGATAACATGGAAAAAGCATCTTTTCCATATTTTTCCTGAATGCGTTTAATTTCGTCAACCGTTTTAGTCATTGCATCGTCCCATGATGTTGGAACAAAGCCTTGGCCTTCTATCCTCTTTAATGGATGAAGCAAGCGGTCTGGATGATTGTTTTGAAGATACCTTTGTACACCCTTGGGACACAACCTCCCTTCGTTAAATGGAAATTCCATCCAAGGCTCAAAGCCAACGACCTTATTCTCTTTTACAGACAATTGAATCCCACATTGCATCCCACAGAAACAGCAATGTGTTTTTACTAATGCATCAGGTTCATCTCTTCCTTCATAACCTTCTTTGGGACTATAATTTTTATGTGGTCCAAATTGCGCTATGATATTTTCGACTGAAACAGGTAATTTTGCCATTATTTTTATTTTTTTAATTGCTAAGGCGCTAAGTCCCCATTCTATTAGCAATATTTTTTTTCTTTTTTTTGAAAATTATAAATCGCAATTAGGTTTGCGATATATGTTTTACAATGTTTTTTAACCAAATAAATTTCCCCCTTCACTTCTTGCCTTTAGATGCGCTTGTGCCAAACGAGCTCTTTTCCCTTCGGGGCTTAAATCCAAATGAGAAGTTCCATCTTCTCTATCAAAATTAAACCCCAATTGTTTTGTTACATGTTTGAGGTCTTTTATATGCAAATTAGTTGTAAACTCCTCACCCGTATGCTCACAAACAGCCATACCTTGTTTCATACCTTGTTTTTTGTAAATATGAGCGCCTATTTGTGCGGGACGTTGGATGATATGAAAAAATTTACCAAATGGAATCCATATCAAAAACATAATTACTGTAACGGCATGCAATACCGCTAAGAAATCAAAAGCAAAACCTTTCATGTATTGGTATGAATACGTAAGACCTAATCCAGTAAAGGAAATGGCAATCAATAAAATTAGAGGAAGTAAATCACCTTCAAAAGTTTGTGTCGCAATCAATCCTGGATTTGTCAATCGTCTTCTTAAATAATACACAGAACCGAATATTACCAAATACGAAGACCAATTAAGTGCATGAAACGTGAGGAATGCCATGATGGAATCCAACTCAAAATCCATGACTTTGAACCCAAAAAAATGAGCTTCATAAACCGAAATTGAATTGGGAGCCATCGTAAAATGAATCCAACCAAAGGTGAGCGGAATGGTTATCATAAAAGCCGATGTGCATCCTATGGCAATCATGAAATGGGCCATCCAGCGGTATTTCCCTCTTGGATAAATGAATTTTTGAAATGCAATATTTTCTATTGACTCTTTGGAAGCAAACCAAAAATGAGAGAATACTTTTCCCGTAAATAAAAAACAAATGCCTCGTTTAAAATAAATCCATGTAGGCGGCCTTTGTAACCAAACCGTATAACGATAAACAATTCCAAAAAAAGCGAATACCGTTCCAAACAAATAGGTAATTAAGGCAGCATCAAAATTTTGTAATTCTCTTGAACCATAAAAAACCAAAACAATCATTATTACTGATGTCAAGGTTGCGATGAGTAAAGCTTTTATATTATACGTCCTATTTTTCATATGTTTTTGATTAAAACACTTTATAAAAAATCCTCTTATTAATCTCAAAAAGTCATTTCATTTTTTCGGCAGTAAAACTAATCAAAAGAACTTCTAAGTAAAAATACCTACGTATATTTCAGCCAACAAAAACAATCAAATATGTTATAAATATCTTTTTCACATCATTTCAACTGATAAGCATTGCCACAAAAAAAATCTATATCAACTCATAATCAAACCATTAAACAAATCCATCTCTACATTCAAACCACTTTTACAACTATCTAAAAAATGACATAAAAAAAAGGAATCCCTTTTTAAGGATTCCTTTTCTAAGTTAATTCTATACGTATTATTGCATTTATTTCAAATTTCCAAACGTATCTTTATACGTACCTGTAATGGTTACGCCGTTATTTTTTGTCACTTTTCCGTAAATAGTAATTTCAGAATCAGCACCCACAAATTCTAATTTAGCACCATTATTCAAGACTAAATTGCCATAAATTACTACACTACCTTCAATTTTTAAAGTTCCATTAACATTAAAATTTGAACTATTACTATTGTATTGTCCTTGAGCCATTGAACCTTTCATTACAAAAACACCGTTACTGTTTATATTTATCCCTTGAGAAATGGATAACGACCCACAGAAAGTTAAATTAGCATTTACATTAACTGTTTTTAATGAAGCCGAACCTTGATACTTCAAATCCTCATTAGAATTCACGTTCAAATTTTGGTTTCCAGTATAGGTTGGAAAATTTGAACAATCAATAGTAGGCACTGTTACTTTTTTGATAATTTTTAGCCCACCATTACCGCTTGCAACAAAGATGTAATCACCAACGCTTTTTACATAGTTAGAAGAACCCGACAATGCCACCGATCCTTGCAACTGTAACTGTCCATTAATTGTTTTGTACACATAAATCCCTGCTGCACCGTTAGCCACATATACGTAATCCCCATTGACAGAAACCGCATTCGTCACAACATCATTAGGATCCAAATCGACTGAGGCAGTAGGTACAGCAATCGTTTGCAATAAATTACCCCCACTTAAATTATACATCTTAAGACCTTGATATCCCTCAGCAACTAACAAATTAGCCCCTTGAAAATCAATCGTTCTTTTGGCATCAGCCACATCTTTTGAAGTAGCAATTGATGACACTAGACTTAAGCTTCCTTCATTGTAAACTTTCACACCTTGAGTTCCACTTAAAACTACTATTTTGTTATCTATTTTACCCATTGCTCTTAAATCTTGAATAGCAATTGAAGTTTCTAGCACATTGGTTGCTTTATTAAACTTCGCTAAAACCCCATTATTTCCTGACACTGCATAATAACTTGATTCAGCTACCGCAACACCCGTTGTTACATAACTAGCTAATGGATTCAATAAATAATCTGTAGTTAACAAACCTGATTGTAATGGCATTTGGGCTACAAAAGCAGGTGTCTCCGCTGGAGAATTAAAATCTACATCTATTGCTCCTGCAATATATAATTTGCCTCCATCATACAAAACTGTGCTGATATCAACATTTGGTAAAATTGCCTGAACAACTAATTTTGGATTATTAGGACTCGAAATATCAATTACATCAATACCTCCTAAATAGGTTTCACCGGGCGTATTATAAGACACATATACATAATGGTCTTTTACATCCACATGAGTAGCTTTTAAAACCTTTCCCTGATAAACTGGAGAGGTGACTTCGGCCAAAAGTGACATAGGGAAATTCCCCGCAGCAGTTTCTGTTAATTTACCAGTTAATGCCCCTGAAGTAACCAAATCCAATACTCCTGAGCCAGATAGATTGATTCTTTTATTTAAATTACTTGCGTTGGTATCCAAAACAACTTTAGCATTTGGATCCTCACCAAGACCATCATCGTTTTGACAACTTTGAACAAAAAACAAACCACAAACGGATAAAGCAAGAATAATTTTTTTCATAAAACTTTGTTTTTTTATTTAATAGCAAAGCTACAATTTGTAATGAAACGGAAATACTATTTAACAATATATTAGTAGTTTTTTTATTTCAAATAAATAAAAAAAATGCATTTTACCGAATTTTTTAGCATTTAATCGTTATAAATGGTTTAAAATTGAAACATAAACTCAACTTAATTCTTAATCCCGATAAACGTTATCTTTTATAATTATCCCAAATTAACGTTATACTTCAACTCAAATGATGTTGAAAAAATCGACTTTCGAACACTTCAAACATCTGCCATGCATAGCCCATAAACTAGACGAAATTAAGAGAGGTACTTATCGCATTTTTTTGGTTGGTATCCATTTACTTCTATCTTTGTAAAAATACTTGACCCATGCTTTCACATAAAACCAAATATGCGCTTAAAGCGTTATTATTTCTCGCTGAAAAAGAGGCGGGCCATATTGCTCGTACGATTGAAATAGCAGAAGAGGCTTGTATTCCTAAAAAATTTTTAGAGCAAATTTTATTAGACTTAAAGCGCGCCCATTTTGTAGGCAGTAAACAAGGTAAATACGGCGGATACTATCTTTTAAAACATGTTAACGAAATTACTCTTGCCGATATTCACCGGCTTTTTGATGGCGCTATTGCATTACTACCCTGTGCCTCACTCAACTTTTACGAACCTTGTGCTGATTGCAAAGACGAAACCCAATGCACCTTACGCCACAGTTTAATTACTATCCGAGAAGAGACCCTTAAAGCCATGGAAGGCATAACTATTGCCTCTTTAATAAAAAATTAAAAAAAATTAGATTAATACCCTACTAATTACATAGGATTTGTATATTTGAACCCGAAATGAGTATTGAAGTTAAAACGATTCAGATACTAATCTCCTAAACACAAAACAAATACCACGTAACCAATGAGAACAAAATCTTTTTTACTCCTTTTACTACTCTTATGGACTAGCAAAAATAAGGCTCAAAACACAGAAGATGTTTTAAATTTACTTTTACAAAGAAAATTAATTTCAAAATCCGAAGTTGATTCTATAAGATTACGCACATCTACAAAACAGACAGAAGAAGAAAAAGACAAATCGTTCTCAGTAAACTTACAACTAAAGAACCGTACGGAATACCGAAACGGCTATGGAAATATTCCTGAAGAAAATAGCCATCCGGCGACCTTTGTCAATCAAAGAACCCGATTAAACCTACTATACCATCACGAACAAAAACTTAAAACCGTAGTCTCTTTACAAGATGCTAGAGTTTGGGGTTCACACGACCCTAAAGGGTTAAACGGAACAATTCAATTATTTGAAGGATATCTTGAACCGTATATTACACCCCATTTTTCTATCCGAATAGGACGTCAACGTATTGCTTTAGATAATCAACGATTATTTGCCGAAAATGATTGGAGAATTAATGGCGCCAGTCATGATGCCATCAATTTTATTTACGAAAACAAAAAGCTAAATTCTGAATTAATAGGTGCTTTTAATCAAACAGGTGAACGTCTTTTTGGTACCGATTATACCCCTGCTGAATTAAGCATTACACCTGCAACTACCACTGCCTCCACCTGGACAAACTACAAGGCACTTGCGGTACACTATTTAAAATATGAGATTTCACCAAAGAGTACTGCAACCACAATAGTAGCTGCCGATGCCTATCAAGATGCGGTCATAAAAGAACAAAATTACTGGCGCTTTACTTATGGAGGACGTATCGAATTAAAACATAAAAAATGGTATGCAACGACTAATTCTTTTTTACAATCAGGACGTAATAGCACCGGAAAAACCATCAATGCTTGGTACATTCAACCTGAAATAAAATATTCAGACAAAGACAATTTTACCATACGATTAGGGGCTGAGATAATTAGTGGAGACAATGGAACCATAGGAAACGTGGACCATAATTTTGTCCCCCTGTACGGTGTAGCACATCGATTTAATGGATTTATGGATTTGTTTACCAAATTCCCAAACGATGTTCATTCAGCAGGACTATTCAATCCTTATGCTTTCTTTAGTAAAAAAATCACACCAAAAATTGAATTACAGACGAATCATCATCTGTTTTATACCCAACGAAGCTACACAACGACCACTAATCCAAACCTAGCTAAATTTATGGGAAACGAACATGATTTTGTGTGCACTTACAAACCAAATGGATTTACTTTTATTGAAGGAGGATTTGCCTTTGTTGTACCTACCGATACGATGACTCAAATTAAAAATTTTGGTGATTCTGATAAAATAGGAAAATGGGCGTATATACAAATCAGAGTTACTCCTGTTTTATTCAAGACCCAATTCAAATGAACCACTTGCATTAGATAAGGATAGGAGTCATAAGGATTAGAAATCGGAATTGTCACTCCTATCCCCTCTATCTCCTCTATCACTTCTATCAGATTTTCTTCCAGAGCCTCTATCAGAATCTCTGTTTCCTTCGGATTTAGGTTCTGGTGGTTTCATACCTCCGAAATTTTTAATTTTATAAATTAAAGATATCATACCATAACGCTTCAAAACAGTATTCTCCTCGTCTCGAATTGAAGTATCAGTAATCGAACGAGTGTATCCTTGATTTTGATTTAAAATATCGTACACTTTTAATCGCGCGGTCAATGTTTTATTCAAGAAAGTATAACCCAAACTCGCATTCCATAAATAAAAAGCATTATTGTAAGCACCTCCACTAGAATTCGAATTATAACTATACCCAAAATCATTACTTAAAACCAATTTTTCTCCAAAAAAATTAGTTGTTTTCAAACTTGCTCTATGCACTACATTTGATCGAGCATTTATGGAAAAATTTTCATATCGAGACTCATTATATGAAAAGTTATAAGAGGGAGAAATCGTTAAAAACTGGCCGTAATTGTATGAAAAATAAAGGCGCGGACTGAGCGATAAAACATTCGCATCATAAAAAACATTGTTAATAAAACCTCTATCCAATCCATAGGCTGTTTGCAAGCCTAATCCATAACGAAAACTATTTCCTTCATTCTTAATACTTTTATTCCAATAAGCACTTAGCGATGCATTATAAGTATTGTGAATGTTTTGGTAGGTTGTATTAGACGTTCCGTCCTCGGCATACACTCTAGTAGTTACAACATCAGTATCAATAACATCACCTCTCATATAAATACTATATCCTGAGCGATCCTTTATATTATAGTTTCTAAAACTAAAGTTGATACTGTGTTTTTTTATTGGCTCTAAATCAGGATTACCTACGATGGTATTTACCGTACTACTTATATCCACTACAGGTAACAATTGAAAGGCATTAGGCAGTGTTACTCTGTAATCGTATTTTAATAAAGCATAATTAGACCGGTCTATTCTGTATTTTAATTGAGAATGCCACTCTGGAATAATATAATTGGATTTCAAGTTTGTTACATTTCCCCTATACAAAGAATGGTTATCGTAATTTACTAAAAAAGTACTATTTCTTACATTAAATGAAAAAACTTTGTTATCAAAATAAACCCCCATTTTAGGAGCTAACGCATATTGTTTGGAAACTACAAAGCTAGATTGGGTATCTACTAATTGCGAATAGGACTGCGAAGCATCGTCAAAATTGAATGTTTTTTCGTCAGTCACAATATTTTCCCAACGGTAATCAACCCCAACTCTTAAACGGAGTACTTTTGATACTGGCTCGGTGAATTCAGCTCCTAAATAATAATTATCTCTTTTTACTTGATTGTTATTTACTTGATTACGAATAATCGTTTCGTTTTTAACATAAGAAACTGTCCTAGAATTATTTAAAGCCATGTTCTCATTATCCGAATTGTTGTTGGTTACAGAAAAATTTAAATTCCTAGATTTTTTTTGGAAATTCTTATTTAAATTAATCTGGTTATCAAAATTAAAACCATCACTAGTACGCATACTAGTTCCAATATTTTCGTTCAATAAATCTCCATTTTCATCCTTAGTAAAACTAGACGAATTTCCATTGTTTTCGTAATTTGTTTTTCGAAACTTAGGCTCAATCGAAATCTGAGTAAATTTAGTTGGCTTATAATTCAATTCTAAATTGACTTTATGACTGTTATTTTCACTTCTTGCCTCTGAATCTGAATCTGTAACAAGATTTCCGGTTGGCAAAAAACGTTGTAGCGTAGATTTTTTAGCATTATTATTCACACTATTATTAAATGAATAATCTCCTGTACTATCAAAGGTATCTGACCATTCGTTAAAATAATTCAAACCCACTAAATTCGTTTGCGTAATTCCTTTTCGAGAAATAGTTGGTCCATTCGAAGTTGTTCCTCTACTACTCCCTCTTTGAGTATCATCGTCCCCAAAAGCTTCATCAATTGAAAAACCTGATAAATTGATATTATTAATAGATCCAACAGCGCTTATTCGTTGTTTATTATCAAACTGATTGACCAAAAAACTTCCTTCGTACCGATCATCTGTACCATATCCTCCCAAGAATTTTCCAAAATATCCTTTATTTTTCTTTTCGTCAATAGTCAAATTGACGCTTAAAAAATCAGATGCGGCATCATCACCTGCCAATTCCTCTTTCTTTGTTTTAAAATCTGAAACTTGGATTTTGTTTATAATTTCTGCTGGCAAATTTTGTAAAGCAACCGCTCCATCTTTTCCAAAAAAAGCTTTACCATTCACCAAAACCTGAGAAACTTCTTTACCATTTACAGATATTTTCCCATCATCATCAACTACAAATCCAGGCAATTCTTTCAACAAGGCATCAACATTATCATCAGGACGTAATTTAAAAGACGCTGCATTATATTCTAACGTATCTTGCTTCACCACTATAGGCGGTGACCCTGACGTAATCACTACGTCTTTCAACATATTTTCGGAACTGAACAAGTAAATCGTTCCAAGATCCCTGTTTTCGGAAATTCCTGCTAATTCATCTTTATAAATTTCATGACCTATGTAAGATACATTCAACACAACTGGGTTATCTGATTTTTTCAATCTAAGCTTAAACAAACCTGACTTATCTGTGGTCGTACTCCCTAATTTCAACGAGTCCTTAACCACCGAAAATAAAACATTAGCCGACTCTAAAGGTTGTTGCGTATTAATATCCAAAACTTGACCTTGAACATAATAACTATCTTGGGCATAAGTAACAAATGAGAGGAAGAAAAATAAAACTAGATATTGAAGTTTGAACATGATTTATTGTTATAAATAGTACATTATGACCTTATAATCCTTGAAAGGTTTAATTACTGATTAAAAAAAACAAAAAAAATACCCTCAAAAAAAATTTGAGGGTAAGTTATTATCCTAAAAATTAGGTTTATTTTTCTCTGATATAAATATCTATAGGTACTCCTGAAAAATCCCAATTTTCTCTTATTTTATTCTCAAGGTAACGCTTATAAGGTTCTTTTACATATTGAGGCAAATTCGCAAAAAACACAAACTGAGGCGTTGGCGAAGGCAATTGCATACAATATTTAATTTTTACATATTTCCCTTTAGTTGCAGGGGGTGGATAAGCTTCAATCACTTTCAACATATATTCATTGAATTTTGAAGTAGCAATACGTTGTTGTCTGCTTTCAAAAACCTGAACCGATGTTTCCAAAGCTTTTAACAAACGTTGTTTGGTCAATGCAGAAACAAAAAGGATAGGCACATCAGTAAAAGGAAGTAATTCTTTTTGGATTTGTTCTGTATAATCACGGGTTGACATAGTATCTTTTTCAACCAAATCCCATTTATTCACCAATATCACTACTCCTTTACGGTTTTTAACTGCTAACCAAAAAATATTTTGGTCTTGACTCTCAAAACCACGAGTAGCATCAATTACTAAAATACAAATATCAGCATGCTCTATGGCACGAACTGAACGCATTACCGAATAAAACTCTAAATCCTCTTTTACCTTAGCTTTACGACGAATACCCGCTGTGTCCACTAAATTAAACTCGAACCCAAAACGATCAAACTTAGTATCAATCGCATCACGAGTAGTACCCGCAATATCCGTTACCATAAATCGGTCTTTACCAATTAAAGCATTGATAAAACTTGATTTTCCGGCATTAGGACGCCCTACAACCGCAAAACGTGGCAACACCACCTCTTCTTTAACAGGTTCTGGTTTTTCAGGAAAAGCTTCAATCAAAGCATCCAATAAATCACCCGTCCCACTTCCTGATATACTAGCAAATGTATAATAATCACCTAATCCTAGATTGTAAAACTCTACTGCGTCTTTTTCACGCATGGCATTATCTACTTTGTTTACAGCTAATAAAACAGGCTTGGTTACTTTTCGCAACAACTTCGCCACTGTTTCATCCATTGGTGTAATACCTTCCTCAACATCAACCACAAACACAATTACATCGGCTTCATCAATAGCCAACTCTACTTGTTTACGGATTTCGCCTTCAAAAACATCATCTGAGCCACGCACATAACCTCCTGTGTCAATTACTGAGAATTCTTTTCCATTCCACTCACTTTTTCCGTAATTTCTATCACGAGTCACCCCTGAAACAGAATCTACGATCGCTTCTCTTCTTTGAATCAAACGATTAAAAAGCGTCGATTTCCCTACGTTTGGTCTTCCTACTATGGCAACAATATTATTTGTCATGCTTATTTTAACTTTTTTGCAAAGGTACATTTTTTGTTTAAGGTTATTTTAGTTTTAAGTTTAAAGTTAGTCTTCTAATTAATATAACTCTTTTAAACCTTAAACGTTAAACTTTTAAACAAAACCTTTACTGATTATACCCGAAACGTTTCAACATATTCGCATTACTGCGCCAATTTTTGTTCACTTTTACATACAATTCGATATGAATTTGTTTCCCAAAGAATTTTTCCAAATCTTCACGTGATTCCATACCTACTTTTTTCAAAGCTGCTCCTTTATGTCCGATGATAATTCCTTTTTGGGTATCACGCTCCACCATAATCAACGAACGGATTTTGATAATATCATCCGTCTCTTTGAATTCTTCAGTAACAATCTCTACGGCATACGGAATTTCTTTGCTGTAATTCAACAAGATTTTTTCACGAATAGTTTCATTTACAAAAAAACGTTCCGGTTTATCGGTCAATTGATCTTTAGGGTAATATGGTGGTGATTCTGGCAATAATTCTAAAATTCGCCCAAAAACTTCTGGCACATTAAAATTTTGCAAAGCCGAAATCGGGAAAATTTCAGCATTAGGAACTTTTTCAGCCCAAAATGCTACTTGTTGCTCCAATTGCTCTTGATTCGAATTATCAATTTTATTCAATAATAACAGTACTGGAATTTTAGCATGAATGATTTTTTTAAAAAAATCTTCATCTTTTAAATCCTGTTCTCCTATTTCTACCATATAAACTAAAACATCAGCATCCTCAAAAGCGGATTTAACAAAATTCATCATCGACTCTTGCATTTCATAAGCAGGCTTAATTATTCCTGGAGTATCAGACAACACCATTTGAAAATCTTCTCCATTGACAATTCCAAGGATTCTATGACGTGTCGTTTGTGCTTTTGAAGTAATAATAGACAATCGTTCTCCCACAAATGCATTCATCAGCGTGGACTTCCCTACATTCGGATTCCCAATAATATTTACAAAACCTGCTTTATGTGCCATTTTCATTTGATTTTATGATGGCACAAAGGTAGTCATATCAAGTCAATAGAGGAAATAAAACATTTTTTAAAATTACGCATTGTAAATCTAAGATTTATGTGTATCTTTGCACCCGAAACAACGCGGGATAGAGCAGTAGGCAGCTCGTCGGGCTCATAACCCGAAGGTCACAGGTTCGAGTCCTGTTCCCGCTACTAAGTTAATTTTATTGAGATTACAAACGCACATCGCGGGATAGAGCAGTAGGCAGCTCGTCGGGCTCATAACCCGAAGGTCACAGGTTCGAGTCCTGTTCCCGCTACTATAGAAAAACACCACTTTTAAAGCTGGTGTTTTTTTGTTTATAACACTTTTTTATATGGAAGAATTTGTTGTTTACATTATTTATTCTGAAAAATTCAATAAAAATTACTCTGGATTTACATCCAACCTAATTGAACGCTTCAAATCTCACAACGAACTCAGTTCTAAAGGTTATACTTTAAAATTCAGACCTTGGAAAGTAATTCATGTAGAATTTTTTAACTCAAAATCTGAAGCCATGAAAAGAGAAAAATATCTAAAAACAGGTGTCGGAAGAGAGTTTATTAAAAATTTGATTCAAAATTCACAATAAGGGGAGAGCTCTTATCCGCCGCTGCGTACTACTAAAAACACCTTAATTAGGGAGGGATTTTAAAAAACTATTAATTAACAATTAACTTTTTAGTTTCTTTAGTAGTACCCGATTGAATCTCTACTAAATACACCCCTGGAGTTAAATTAGAAACAGATACCGGAAAAGGCTCTTGGGTCTTTTCAATAGAAATCACTTCCTTACCCAGCAGATTAAAAATCGTAATATGAGTACCCTCAATAGCTGAAACATACAGATTTGCAAACGTAGCTTTGTTTAGCGGATTAGGATATATTTTACTTTCTTTTTTGCCAAAAGTTTTATCGTCCACACTAAGATTTCCTTTTTGCCAAACTCTCACATACTCAATCTCATAATCTACAATTCCGTCATCTTTTTGACCAATAGGACTATTTAATTCTAAATCGGCTTTACTATCAGGCACACCATGCCAAGGAAAGGTCGCCTGACTCAACCATAATTTTAAAGGTTTGGTCACCACATAATTTTCATTAGCTCCATTTCCGCCATTTTGTAAAGTAACATCATCATAGGCATTGATAGTCGCTTTAGGTACATTGCGGTACAAGACTCCGTCTATGTATATCTTCAATCCATCGGCACTCCAGTCAAATCCATAAACATGGAAAGCATCGGCAACTCTAAAACCTAAATCATGACTTTCAGTATAGGTTGTTCTTCCACCACCTGCCGAAGTCCAATCATGGATTGACCACCAGAGCTCTCTGTCTTTCCACAATTTATTTGTTTGTCTGTGGTCACCAAAAAACTCGAAGAAATCCAGTTCGGTATTACTCCCTGTTCCCCAAAAGGTACTCGATATCTCGGCATCAGCAGCTTTACATTTTATCTCTAAATAGCCATATAAAAAGGTTTTTTTAGTGATAACGGCCGCCGTGGTAATGTTTTCATATTTAACTCCATTAGCATCTGTCAATGGCGAAAAAGGATAATCAGGCTCCCAACGGGTTTCCAGTTTTAATTTTCCATTTTCTAATCGAAAGTTATTCACCGAAAACTGCGAAGGGGCTCTCCCTCTGTGATTGGATTGAAAAACGCCATCCCTACCCTGCACCAACCATTTGGTTTCATCCAATTGTGTTGCTTCAAATTCATCGCTTACCTCCGTATTCAAAACCCAACCTCCTGCATTTACGGGGTCAGTCAATGGATATACTTGTGCATATAAAGTGGAAACAGAAAATAAGAACAAACTGAGCAGCGAATTCCATTTAAAATCATGACCTACCAAAATCTTATATAAGTAGCTATTTTTCATTAGTTTATAGTTTGATTAGAATAAGTAAATTTAAATTAGAAAGCGATAAATGATTTCCACTTTTTTACCCTTAGTCAAATAAATTTTACCTTGTTTGTATTGCTTTATCAAACAACAAATCATAAAAACCCATAAAAAAATGGGCTGGAAATTACTTTATTCCAGCCCAAATTAAATTATATCAATACGAGTACTTAGTTCGCTATTTTGAATGTATTAGGAAAACTAGCCATGTCTTTTTCTTTCCAAACTTTACTTAGCTCCTCTGGATCAAACCAGAGTGGCTCGGTGTGTTTTTTACTCCATTTTTCTGCCTCAAGAACCATCAACTTTAATTGTTCAGGATATTTTTGACTCAAATCATTTTTTTCTCCCATATCTTCATTGATATTGTAAAGTTTCCAAGAACTGTTGTAGCCTTTAGTGGCTTTCCATTCGTCTTGTCTTACTCCTACATCTGAAAATCCAGAACGGTGACGCATTGCAAAAATCATTTCGCCTTTACGAGAATCGCTACCATTTACTAAATTTTTCCAGATATTTTTACCATCCAATTTCTTGTTTTTTGGAATAGCCGCTTTGGCTAAATCAGCAAAAGTAGGATAGAAATCTAAGGCAGTCACTGGATGACTATAGGTTTTTCCTGCCGGAATATGGTTTGGCCAATGAAAAAACATCGGAACCCTGAAACCGCCTTCGAACGTATCCCCTTTAACTCCTCTTAATGGAAAATTGTTTGCTCCTTGGTCAGTACGTCCTCCATTATCACTTAAAAACACAATAAGTGTATTATCATACTGATTAGTCGCTTTTAAAGCCGCCACCAATTCACCCACACCACGATCTAGTGCATAAACCATTCCCGCATAGGTGCGTCTCGCTTTATCTTTGATGTTGCTAAATTTTTGCATGTCTTCTTCTTTAGCTTCTAAAGGCGTATGCGGTGCATTATAGGCTAAGTACAAGAAAAAGGGCTTTTGTTTTTTGCTAGCTTCATTCACAAAACGTACTGCTCCATCTGACAACGCATCAGTTAAATAATCTTTTTCTTGGGTAGGCGCGCCATTGTGTTGCAATGGTATAAGGTATTCCCAAATGTTTTTGTTTCCTGCAGCTAGTTGTTGCTTGTATTTGGCTTGATAATCTTCAGGGAAATAATTATGTCCACCACCTAAGAATCCATAAAAGTCATCAAAACCTCTGTCTTTTGGTTCATAACCCGCTACAGCACCTAAATGCCATTTCCCAATAATTCCTGTATAGTATCCTGATTCTTTCAATGTAGCACTTAAAAATTTCTCGCTCAACGGAATTCCTTGTCCTACACTTTTTTCACTGTTCGCTGGTAGATTGAATTGAGAACCAAATTCGTGTGGGTATCTCCCTGTCAACAAACCTGCTCTACTCGGCCCACAAAAAGGATGCGCTACATAAGCCGAAGAACAAACCGTTCCTGCTTTAGCCAACTTATCCAGTTCAGGCGTGATAATATCTTTTGAACCATTAAAGCCCACATCAGCATAGCCCAAATCATCGGCTACAATTAAAATAATATTTGGTTTGGTGTTTTTCGCATCACTGGTTTTTACTGATTGACTTTTCATCCCTGAACAAGCCAACAATAGCAATACGGTTGCAACAACAAGACTACTGTATAAATTCTTTTTAGTCATAATTTAAAAAAAACGGTTAATTGATTTGTTATTTTGAAAATGCAATAAACAAAGTTAATTCGTAAAAGCACCAATATGAATACAAGATATTATCCTTTACCTACTTTAAATTACCTTTAACAGCAATTGTAATTATTTTGAATAAAACTTCTCTACCACTCTTTTGTTTCGAAAATTACTAAAGATGTTATTTTGCAACTACAATCTCTTTACCCACTTTATAAATGGTATTTAAATCCTTAATTTTCAATTGTTGCTTTTCGCCATTGCTCCAAGTGATGGTTACATTTTCAACCGATTTGCATTTTCCTAAACCTGCATGCAGGAATGTGTTGAAACTTTGAGAATAGGGTGAGGATGTAGCACCTACCACGCGCTTGTATTGATTTCCACATGCGCTAAATGTCAGGACAGCCCCCATAGCCGACACTTTTTTTGACGGTGAATTCCCCACATTCACAACGATAAAATTATTATCCGTTTGAGTGGCATTAGTGAACACATGCCATTGCCCTCTTTCGTTACAATACACAATATCCAAATCGCCGTCATTATCATAATCAAAGGCATCGGCACCCATACCTGTTGCTCCCAACTCTTTTCGGATAATTCCGTGGTCATGAACCGGATTAAAATACTTGCCTTTGTCATTTAGATACATCAATTGCTCGACTACCGAAGCGGATTTACCATAACGCACAACAAAAATATCAGCCCATCCGTCGTTGTTAAAATCTCCCACAGCTGCACTCGCTGTCTGCTCTGATGCATTGATACCTAACCTAACTGTCACTTCCCTAAAATTTCCTTTGTTATTTTCTAAAAGTACGGCTGGCATTTCCTCAAGAGCAATTGTATTTGGTTTTTTGACGACATTGTGAATCACTGCCGAAGTACCTGATTCGGTATCAGCTTTAATTCGCCACAAACCATCGCCTACATAGCCTATATACAACCCTTTTTGTGACGTATCTTCAGGCCATCCTTGCGCTTCATTTGGAGTTAATTCAAAAGCATGGTCACCGTGTTTGTCTTTTTTACGTTCGAATAAGCGTTTATTAGCACCAATAAATACATCAAAATCAGGATAAGCCATTTGTAAATTTTCCAATTTAAAGTTTCCGTCGATATGGATATCTTCTAACTGAACCGCTTTATTTCTAATAAAAAAATAAAACGTTTTGGTCTTTTCATCGTACTCTTTTTCCGTATCAAAAGGTTCTTTACAACGGGTAAGAAACAAATCCAAATCACCATCATTATCAAAATCAATTTCAGAAATACTCGACACATCACTCCAATTGATGTTTTTGCCTAACAGCTCTTGCGTGACATCTTTGAACTCCATTTTCCCCAAACCTTGCACAAAAACCATTTTAGCGCCTCCGTAAAAAACGATATCTGAAATCCCGTCATTATTGAAATCAGTAATCAGCGTACGCATATTAAAACGATCTCCATGAGGAAGAAAATTAACAAACTTAAACTGGGAATTTTCACTTTTTTCATATAAAAAATGAGCCCGATTAACAGCGTCGTTTGGAGGAAAAGAAGAGGTCACCAAATCCAACTGTCCATTAGTATCAGCATCTATAAATTTTACGGCTCTACCTCGACTGCTTTCAAAGTTTTCGAAGGCATTTCCGCCAGAAATTTTTCGGTCTTTCGTAATTTGATATAATAAAGTCCTACTTGGTTTTTTTCCGCCACCGCCACCTGGCTGAACCAAAAGATCGACTATTCCGTCATTGTTATAGTCGCATACAGCCATACCGTGTGTATCACCTAATATAAAAGGTTTTCCTTGTACATAGGTTCCTTTGTTGTTCCAATACAATTCTACCCTGCGTGAATGTTCAATAAGAAACAAATCTAAGTACCCATCTTGGTCAAGGTCAGCAATGAGCGCATTATCAAATTTACGGCGATTGCGTTGCTCTAGTGGAATGCTATTTTCGGAAGCCTCACTAAATTGCACACTAGACTTTAGAAATGACTGGCCTTTATCTTGTGCAATAAGATAACTGGATAGTGCAAATGCAGTGAGGGTTAAAGCTATTTTTTTTATTTTTTGAAACATTTAAGATTTAGTTTTTTTAATTATACTATGGATACTTTTTTACTAATTGCTAATTAACCACATAATTATTCCGTTAAGTAGTTGTATCTTATCCATCGTTTCTATTTTTTTACCACAATCCTTTTTAAATCAAAAATTTGCAGTAAACTAAAATCAGTTTTCAATTTTGGGTAAAATACCTAAATTAAGAGGTAAAGTTTAGCATGTTTTATTGACGCCTATTTAGGTATTTTGTAGTATACAATTAACATAACTATAATCGAAATGAATTACCTAAGCACTTTTTCTAAGCAATTCAAACCATTATTTGGTCTTTTTATTTGGTCTATTATAATTCCCTTTCAGGCATTTGGACAAAACAAAAAGCAACCCAATATTTTATTTATTGCTGTAGATGATTTACGAAACGAATTAGGAACTTACGGATCAACTATTGTTAAGTCTCCCCATATTGACAAACTAGCCAGTGAGGGTATTCAATTTAACCGTGCCTACTGCCAACAGGCTATATGCGGTCCTTCGAGAGCGAGTATCATGACAGGAGCACGAACCGAAACGATTAATGTGATTGATTTGTTTCAAGATTTTAGAGAAAATGTTCCAAGTATCGTTACTATCCCTCAATTTTTCAGAAATAACGGGTACGAAACTGTTTATACTGGAAAAATATTTCACCCTGGCTACTCTGACGAAGAACTATCTTGGAGTCGCAAACCTGTAAAAGTAAAAGTAGGCCCTGATGTACCAAAAACCGAAGGAGGTTATGCGCTTGCCGAAAACCAATTGTTGTATCTAAAAAACAAAATTGCTCTTGAAGAAAAATATGGCGAGAAAATCATTCGTGAAAATTGGTTAGCAAAAGGCCCAGAAACCGAATGTGCCGATGTACCAGATGAAACCTATGACGATGGCTACAATACCTTATCGGCCATCGCCACACTTAAGGAGATGGTAAATAAAGGTGATAAGCCCTGGTTTTTAGGTTTAGGATTAAAAAAACCGCATTTGGATTGGATAGCTCCAAAAAAATATTGGGATTTGTATGACCAGGCCAGCCTTCCTATTGCGACCCAAGTAAATCCTCCAAAAGATGGTGCTGCCATGGGATTGTCTGAATCCTTGGAAGTACGTGTGGGAGCCGATGTGCCTAAAACAGGGGAATTTTCACCAGAATTACAACGCAAACTACGTCATGGCTATTATGCCTGTGTAAGCTATATTGATGCACAAATAGGCAAAATGATACAAGCCTTAAAAGATACAGGAACCTATGACAACACTATTATTGTATTATGGTCAGACCATGGGTTCAACCTTGGGGAAATGGGATATTGGGGTAAGGCAACTAATTACGAACTTGCTACTCGTGTGCCTTTTATCATCGTGGCTCCAGGGGTTACAGATAAAGTAAAAGGACAGCAATCAAACGCTATGGTAGAACTTATTGATGTATTCCCAACGCTTTGTGATTTGACAGGATTTAAAAAACCCAATAACCTTGAAGGACATAGTTTAGTTCCTATTTTGAAAAAACCAACTGAAAAGTCCAAAAAACCTGCTTTTAGCGTATTCCCTACTCCCGCTTTACGCGAATGGGCAGCGCGTCCGTTTACACCGCCTTTCAGAACGACTTTTTTCATGCCTTTGATTGAGAAAATCGAAAACCGAATTGAAAAACAGATGGGTGACAAATGGAACAGAAAAACTTTTGAGAAATTTGTAATGGGTTATGCCATGCGTACCGAAGATTATCGTCTAATTGTATGGAAAGACCGAAGGTTTCCTACTAACGAACCGCTATTTGTAGAATTATTTGACCATGTCAACGACCCAAACGAAACCGTAAATATTGCGGCTCAAAACCCTAAAAAAGTAAAAGAACTAATGGCATTATTAGATAAAAAATACTAATCCCTTATTTGCCCCATAAAAAAAATCCAGCGCAGTTAAAAAACTACACTGGATTTTTTTTTGAGCTTATCTACCAAACTACTTTTTGGCTGAAACATTATATTGTAACAACTCTTTTTTGACTAATTCGGGGGTTCTATAACGATCCATTCGATCTAAATCATACTTTTCGTATTCCCGTTTCAACATCCACAACGGACGCTCTAAGGTTAACTCCCATTGAAATAGTTTTTTATACATTTCACGAACTCGTTGTGGGTATTTTGTAGCCAAATCGTTTTGTTCTGCAATGTCTTTGGATAAATCATACAACTCTGCTGGTCTGTCTGGGAAACGGATAAATTTCCAATCACCTTCTCTGTAAACCCCTCTATTTTCTTTTTTCCAAAACAGCGTTTCGTGCGGTCTTGATGCAAGCTCTCCTTTTACATAAGGCAATAAATTCACCCCATCAATATCTTTTAAATCCGAAAGTTTTCCTCCTGCAGAAGCGTAAAAAGTAGGTAGTAAATCCATCGTACTTACGGGATATTGATAGCGTTGGTTTCCTTTTAATTTCGCTGGCCAACTCATTACAAAAGGTACTCGCAATCCTCCTTCTAAATGATTGGACTTGGTTCCGCTCAAAGGCAAATTGCTTGATGCATTTTTATCGGTAGGCCCTCCATTATCATTGGAAAACACAATAATGGTATTCTCATACAAGCCTAATGCTTTTAGTTTGTCAAAAACTTTTCCGCAAGCACGGTCTAAGGCCAATGTCATTGCGGCAACTTCTTTACGAGTTCCCTTTAAGTTAGGAAACTGAGCTAAATCTTCGGGAGTTGCTTCCATCGGAGTATGCACGGCGTTAAAAGCTAAATAAATAAAAAAAGGTTTGTCCTGATTTCTTTCGATAAAAGACACCGCCTTGTCTGCAAATACATCCGTAGCGTAGGCTTTTGGTTCTTCAAAATTACCAAAGCCACTCTCCATCAACTTATCCAAATGCCCTTTTGGAATATCTTTGTAAGCATAATAGCTTCTATCTCCTCCTCTAAATCCATAAAACTCATCAAAACCTCGTTTTAACGGATGGTACCTGTCTGCATCGCCCAAGTGCCATTTTCCTATCATCGCATTGGTGTATCCTAATTTTTTTAGATAATCAGCCATAGTTACTTGGTCTAAAGGCAATCCCATATCATCACCAAGAAATTTAGAACTTTCACTCATAAAACCCGGTACATTGATTTCTTCATACCCAAAACGTTGTTGGTATTTTCCCGTCATCAATCCGGCTCTTGAAGGGGCGCAGGTCGCATCTGTAACATAACCTTGACTGAAAATGACTCCATCCTTAGCCATTTGGTCTAGGTTTGGGGTTTTCATTACGGTACTGCCTTGGAATCCAAAATCAGCATAACCCGCATCATCTGAAAATAAGAATATAATATTGGGTCGTTTTTGGGCCTTAACCGTTATAGTTGACCCGATAAGGATTAGCAACAAAAGTGTTTTTTTCATTTTTATTAATTTTAAATATCATTTTTTAACCTATACCATTTATACAGAAAGACACTGCGACTATTTCTACTACTTTACAGTGAATCGATAAAACATACTACTCATTGAGCTAAAAAGCTTTTTATTTTGGTGTTGTTAAACAAAAAAGCCAAAAATTAGACACTCCAAAAAGAGGTGCCTAATTTTCAGCTTTCATTCAATAGGTAATGGATTTACTACCAAACAATCGGCATGAAAACAGTCATCTCTGCTTGTCCTCTGTTGCTCCAAGCATAATAAGGAACCAATTGCGTTTTAAACGATTTGAACTGAGGTTTAGAAACCACTTGGTACATCTCATCTGTTTTACCTTCTCTAATCAAAAGTTCCGCGTTGACAACCGTTATTCCGCCTAAGAAATCGGCTTTATGTTCAGCTACCAGTGGGCTGTTTCCGTTAATATATACATCTAAGATTGAAGCTTCTGTTGGTAAATCTGGCGTTTCCACACAATATACTATAGGCCCTCTTTTAACAGCCACTTGATTTCTTACTTCTTCAATTCGGTCGTGACCTTCTACCAAAGTTACTTCCATTGGCATGTCTAAAGTAATTACATCACCAGCTTGCCAAACTCGGTTGATTGTAGCAAATGAACCTGGATTTACGGCTACAGTTACCGCTTCACCATTAACGGTTAAGGTACTTCCCTTAGCCCATTTTGGGATTCTTACTTTAATATCAAAAGCAGTGTTTTTACATGCTTCTACTGTAATTTTCACTAAACCTTTCCAAGGGTACTCAGTGTCCTGTGATAGTTTAATTGGACTACCATCCAAGAGCGTTGTATCCAACATATTTCCACCAAATAAAATCACTGCCACACCATTTTCAGACAGGTTATACGCCCATCCTGAACTGTTGCAAATGGTTCTCACTAGGTTTGGAGGACAACAAAAACACTCTAAATAAGGTTGTCTTACAGGACTTTCGGTAACATCTTTATGCGCTTCGTAATCACGAGCGTTGTTTACCATTCGCAACGGATTAGAATAGAAATACTCTTTTCCTTCTAAACTGATTCCTGACAAACCACTATTATACAGTACCAACTCGATGATGTCAGCATATTTAGCATCTTCTTTGATACCTAACATTCGATTGCTGAACATAGCATTACAAAGGTTAGCACAAGTTTCATTATAGGCAGTCATATTAGGCATCATATACGCATCTATGAATCCCTCTTCAATCATTTCTCTATTAGAAGACGCACCATAATGTGCCTGACCTACTGCTCCGGTAACATACATTTTTTTATCAGTAACATTTTCCCATAATCTGTCAAGAGCATCAATAAGGGCTTTTTCACCTGTTTCAGCATAAACATCTGCTGCACCTGCATAATAATACAAGGCAAGTACCGCATGTCCTACGGCTTCATTTGCTTCTCTTAACGGAGTGCGCTCTTGCACCATATCACCAATAGGATATCCTACGGTCGTGGAATCATGCTTGATTTCATAAGTCCCTCTTCGGTTGATGAACTTTTCAGCAAGTGCTAAGTATTTTTCATTTTTTACAGTTCTGTACAATTCCACCAATCCCATAATTTGAGTTTGGTTGAAACCAAAACGTTGATAATGCTTGGTTTCAGGCATGAAATAAACACACAATAAATCAGCCATTTTAACAGCAATATCCAAGAAGTTTTTCTGTCCTGTAATACGGTAATGAACAGAAGCTGCAATAAACAAATGCCCAAAATTGTACATTTCGTGGTATTTTCTATTTTCAAATCGGTCTGCACCTTCGGTAATTTGGATATGAGTGTGAATGTATCCGTCTTCTTCTTGCGCCTGAGCAATAATGTCAATGTACTCATCCAATTCTTTTAACAAAGATTCGTTTTTGGTAAGTCCATACACATAGGTTTTGGCTTCCATAAATTTATAGAAATCCCCATCATGCCAATAAAAACCTTTATGTACCCCTTCTTTTAAACCCGCAGCAATTTTGAAATTATTTAATCCGTGTCCAATATCTCCACATAATAAATCTCCCATGTACGGAAGCATTTTTTCCTCAGCCGTTTTTACTTTTTCAGCCCAAAAACCTGCATCCCATTTACAGTCTCCAAAATTGATGCTCTTTAATTTTACAAAAGGACTCTCAGAATTATTCGTAATCGCTTTTGTATGAAAGTTTGAAATAGTACTCATCTTCTTCGTATTAATTATATTTTAGGTAGAAAAACCTATTTATTTTATTTTCTTAATTGCTATATCGTCTATAAATAATTTTGGTGCCTTGTCTTTAGGCAAATCTTCTTTTCTTATCTCAATTTTTAACTGATCATTTTTAGCTGAAGTAGCTGTTTTATTAATCTCAGCTTCGACAGTAACCCATTGACGACGAGGTAATTTCGGCAAATCTTTAAATACAACCTCCACTTTTGGGTTTTGTAAACTCAGGTGAATTTTATCTGCAATTCTCCCTTGATCTAGCCATACTTTCATTGATAATTTATATTTTCCAGCAGGAAGATTAATCGCTCCTTCGGGTGTTATGGCTGTCACTTTATCCACTTCAAGGTGTTCATTTTTTCCATAACCAGAAAATCGCAAACTATTTACTCCTGATGCATAATCACCCTCAACAATTTCTAGGTATTTGGCAGAAGGCTTATCTATAATCCAAAATTTTTGATAGTCATTTGGTTTAGAGTCTTCAGGAACCATCATTAACGGACGAGGATTTTCTTCGAATAAAATAGGCCCTTCAAAACCATAGAATGCTTTGTGTTTTGCCAATAAATTATCGGACGGTTTTTGCCAAACTCTTACGTATTCAATTTCGAAATCAACAGGTAATTCCTCTTTGTGAGGCATACCCAACCAAAAAAATATTTCAGAATCCAACCAAATTTCCATAGGATTATTCAATACCCAATCCAAGCCCACATCGTTCTGGGTAAAATGATGTACCAATCGTCCATCAATGAATAATTTTAGGTAATCTTCACCCCATTCAGCTCCATACACATGAAAATCATCAGCCGTTCTAAAAGGCAAATTTTCGGTATGCTGGAAAACGTTTGTTGGACGTTGTGCCGGAGGACTCCAATCGTGCGCTGTCGCTAAATATGAGTCTTCTCGAATATTACCCTGTTTTTTTGGTTTCCCCATTAACTCATAAACATCCAACTCCTGCTCATAGCCCAAAGCCCAAAAAGCTCCTGTAATGGCAGCATTACCTACCTTAGATTTCACCTCCATATAGCCGTTTAAGAAACGTTTTTTAGAAATCACACCCGCGGTAGTAACTGGCATTGGTTTCCCTTCATATTCACCATATTTAGCAGTACCCATATTACCATCCGTATAACTCTCTTTGAAAAAAGGATAATCAGGTTCCCATGCGGTTCTTAATTTTAATTTTCCGTCTTCCACGCGTACATTGTGGGGCGCAAATTGTGAAGGAGCACGTCCTTTCCAGATATAATATTCCCCGTTTTGACCTTCAACAAACCATTTGGAAGAGTCAATATGTGTTCCTTCAAATTCATCTGAGATTTCGGTATTTAATACCCAACCTTCTTTGTTTTTTAAATCTGAAAAAGGATACACCTTAGCGCTTCCTTTATTCTCGACAGTCGTTTCTGTACTTCTTCTTTGGGCGCAACTTACATTTGAAAACAATGCTAAACTCAACAGAAACAGCACCCCTATTTTAATATATTTCATTCTTATTTTTTTATAGTTAAATCGTAAATCATTCTCAACGATTACTTTTTTTGAAGTTTTAATTGAATCTCTTCAATGGTCATGTTTTTAGTTTCAATAAGGTAATAGTACAAGATAACGAGTCCTATTGCTACTGTGATGGCATAAAACAACAAAGTATAACTGATTCCCATAGTAGCGAGTTGTTCTGGAAAAAACACTTGGACTAACATACTTACGATACTGGTAATTAAGGTAAAAAACGGAATCGCTATCCCCCTAATCGCAATTGGGAAAATCTCTGAAAAAAGTACCCACATAACGGGGCCAACTGAAAAGTGAAAAGCCGCAATAAAACTAAGTATCCCAAATAAAATTAATACGGCGTTAATGTCGGCTGCCTTTTGTATCAATTGACTCGAATATTTACGAGCATCCGCTTCGCCTAAACTCTCTTCTAACGCTTTTTTGAATTCAATATCACTTCCGTATTCTTTACCAGCAATGGTTTGCAATCTTTCGGCATTATTTATTGAAGTTAATTCAGTTATTGAAGTTGGAGTTAACGTATATCGTGCTGTCTTGAATCCGTAAAAACAAATTCCCAAACTCAATATAATCCATGCCATTCCCCAAATAATAAGAGGTCTTCGACCTAATTTATCCACTAGTACCAAACCTAAAACGGTAAACACAATACTAGTTAATCCCACCCAAATAGATTGTACAAAAGCGGCATCAGTTCCTCCTCCAATTTGTTCAAAAACCGTAGGTGCATAAAATAATATGGCATTAATACCCGTAGCTTGCTGAGCAATCGCAATAGTCATCGCTATGATAAACGTATTTCGCATCGGCTTGCTGAAAATTTGCTTTAGTTGCGAAACAAGAGACTGATCTTGATTACCAGATTGCATACTTTGAATCATTTCTTCAATTTGAACATTGATTTCAGCTTCTGGAATTATTTTTCGTAAGGTGTTTTTAGCTTCCTCAGTTTTACCGTTATACACTAACCAAGAAGGGCTTCTTGGAATAAAAAACAGTAGGATGAGCCACAAAAAAGCAGGTACAATTTCAGAACCAAGCATCCATCTCCAAGTATATTGTTTTATCCCTAAACTAGTAACCCAAGCAGCATCAGAACTAGTGAGTTGAATGATAGAATAGTTGATAAAATAAGCTGCTGACAATCCCAATACAATATTGATTTGTGTCATGGACACTAATTTTCCACGCCATTGTGGAGGGGCAATTTCACCAATGTACATCGAAGCTACAGAGATTGAGCTAAAGGCCAATCCACCTAAAAAACGAGCAGCTACTAAGGACCAATAGCTTGGTGCCAAAGCCGATGCAATTGCAGAAATCAAATACAATGAGGCAATTATTTGCAGTGTTTTTCTTCTGCCTAAACTATTACAAGCGGAACCTGTAAAAAACAAAGCGAGTAACACTCCGATACTAGGTGAACCCACGACAATACCGAGTTGCATCGAATTCAGGTTGAATTCTTCGGTAATAAATTTCACTGTACCGGAAATTAAAGCCGCATCAAGTCCAAAAATGAAACCACCAAGGGCTACAATTAAGGCATAAGTAAATGCATTGATTTTATATGAACTCATGTTAATTTATGTATTAAAAGTTTGGTTATTGGGTTAGTTTTCTGTTCCTATTGTTATTTTGCTATTTATAGAATTAGTCGTTATCTCGGCAGTTTCACCATTCGTCCAGGTTACTTTTATCTTTAGGTTTTTATCACAAGAACCCAAACCAAAGGGAACCAAATTATTAAAACTTAAAGAATAAGCTGCGCCAGTTGCCCCAACACGTTTCACTTGTTTTGCACCGCAGGATTGCACTTCTACTAATGCGCCCAATGCTGTTGCTTTTCCTGATTTAGAATTCCCTATTTCAAGGGTCAAATAATTATTTTTACTAGCCTGTTCTAATTCGTTTTTAAACAAATGCCATTTTCCTCTTTCGTTTCCTATGACCACATCTACCTTTCCATCTAGATTATAATCAAAACTTTCTACTGCAATTCCTATAGCACCCAATTCTGGTGAAACGATGTTGTGTCCTTTTAATAGTTCATAACCGGCTTTGCCTTTATTCAAGTAAATGATAGATTCGTTTGCGTGAATTAAATCACCACGTTTAACAATTACCAAATCTTGATAACCATTATTATCCACATCAGCTACGGTAGCTCCCTCGGTAAACTCTTCTAAGAACAAATTTGTTTTTTTGGTTATGTTTAAAAATTTACCTCCTTTATTTTCAAGCAGGATAGCTGAGGGTGGTTTTGGATGTTTGTAGTCAGGATAGCTTTTCACACCGTGTACAATTCCTGTTGATGGTGCATTGAGACTTCCTGCAATTCTCCATTTATCATTACCAACAAACCCAATATAAAAACCCGACTTATCAGAATAATTATCAGGATAACCAAGCGCATTACTGTTAACCAATTTGATGTCTTTACCCGAATGTGTTTCGCCCGAAAATTTATAATCGTAACCCGATTCACCTATAAAATACGTATCAGCGTTAGGCCATTGGGACTGAAAATTTTCTAAATTCAACACATCACCTACCTCTAAATCTTCAAACTTAAACTTGCCTCTTTTGGTATAAAACCCCCATATTTTAGAATTTTTATCAAAAAAAGTTTCTCCTATTTCAAATTCTTTACTGCGTGTAAAATAAAGATCGAAATCACCGTCATTATCGAAATCAATTTCACTTATGGAGGTTACATCTGAAATCTTATACGGGAAAATTTTATCCGTAACATCTTCAAAAGTCAAATCCCCTTTTCCTTGATAGGCTTTCACATTTCCGTTGCCATACATCAAAATATCGATATATTGATCTCCATTAAAATCCGTCACCAAGGTTTTTTGACCATCGACTTTAATCGCTGGCAATGTTGACTTTAAAATCAATTCACCTTTGCCGTTGTTTTCATATACATAATTCTCCGTTGCTCCTTTTTTATCAGCATCTGGAAAGGCAAAGTTTAACAGATCTAAATCACCATCCTTATCTAAATCAACAAATTTGACTGTACGACCTCTCATCATTTCTAAAGGCATATCAAAATCTGGAACTTCCGTAAATTCTCTTTTTCTATTTACTTTGAAAATTTTTGAATTCCTTGCATTACTTCCAGAACCTCCACCACGAGAAACGATAATTTCTAATTGTCCATCTTTGTCAATATCCCCTACCGAAACGCCATGAATATCACCAATGATAATATCAAACGGTTTATCAAATTTCCCTTTATTGTTCCAGCATACTTGCAGCCCGTAGCCATGGTCATTGATTAGCAAATCAGGATAACCGTCTTGATCTAAATCAGCCACCACTGGAGCGTCCCATTTTCTTAAATTCTTTTCTTGTCGTGGAAAATCTTTTATAATCTCGACAAAAGCATCTTTTCCTTTTTTAGAACTCGGTGTCTGTCCAACAACGCAAATAGGCAGGCCAAAACAAAAAATACTTGCAACCAAAAATAATGACAGCCTATTGTATTCTTTTAAAATCATTTTTGCCTTTAATTAGATTGCTGTCGAAACACGTTTCTTAACCAAATAATCTTCTAAAGCTAAGTGCGAACAGTCATGACCTATTCCGCTATTTTTGATTCCGCCATGAGGCAAATAAATAGCGTATTTCACCCCGTTAATTTGAATTTCTCCAAACTGCAATTCTTCCGTAAAACGTTGAATTCTTTTGTGGTTATTGGTAAAAATATACGAAGCCAATCCGTATTCAGTATCATTGGCCAATGCTAAAACCTCATCATCAGTTTCAAATGACATAATTCCTGCCACAGGTCCAAAAGTTTCATCTCTAAACAAACGACAATCCGTGTTGATTCCTGAAACTACCGTTGGCTCAATCCAGTTTCCGTTTTCAGGGAATCCAGCAGGGATTTTTCCACCATATTCTAGTTTCGCCCCTTTGCTTACGGCATCCTGAACTAAATCAAACATTCTATCTCTGTCTTTACGACTCACAACAGGTCCCATATCTACCGTTTCATTTTCATCGGTACTAAAACCTAATTTCAATTTAGAAGCCCTATCGATATAAGCCGCAAGGAATTTATCATAAATGCTTTTGTGAACAAAAATTCGGTTAGCCGCTACACAAATTTGACCGCTGTTTCCAAATTTTAATCCGATGGCCAAATTTAGAGCAGTATCAAAATCAGCATCTTCAAACACAATAAAGGGCGCATTTCCACCTAATTCCATTCCTAATTTCTTGATAGAAGTGGTGCTATCGGCGATGATTCTTTTACCAGTAGCAGTAGAACCAATCATCGTTAAAACGGCTGGAATAGTACTGGTTGTCATCGTAGTAGCCACTTCAGCCGAAGGACCTGCCAAAATATTCACCACACCCGCAGGAAAATTAATTTCGCTTAAAATTTCGCCAATCAAATAGGTTGACAAAGGCGAATATTCAGATGGCTTAATAATTAAGGAGCATCCTGCTGCTAAGGCTGGGCCTAATTTGAATCCGACATTCAATAAGGGAAAATTCCAAGCCAAATAAGCTACTGCCACACCCGCAGGTTGTTCTACAATTTTGTGCGTATGGGTGTTTTCATAATCTGGAATTTGCTCTTCTCTACGGTTTTTCATTGCCGCTGGATACCATTCTAAGGCATTGGTAATCGCCTCGATATCTTCGGCAGACCCTGCATAGGTTTTACCCATTTCGTGTACCATCGCCGAACGCAATTCTGCTTCTCTTTCCAGAATCGCTGTTCTTAATTTAGTCATCCAAGCCGTTCTTTCAGCCAAAGATAATTTAGACCAATATTGAAATCCTTTTTGAGCTGCTGCTAATGCTTTTTCAGCATCGGCTTTTCCTGCCAGTGCCACCTGAGCAATGGATTCACCTGTTGCAGGACAAATTACATCTGCTTTTTCGCCGCTTACAGCATCAACTAATGCTCCGTCGATATATAATTTTTTATATCCAAAATTTTGAGTTTGCATCTCTTATTTTTATTTAAATATAGTATTTTTATTCTTTTTATATATAGCATATTCTTCGAGAACCTCTTCATCCACATCGATTCCTAAACCAGGACGATTAGGCACATCAATCATACCATCAACCATTTGGATTTTTGGAAAGGTCAAACGCTCTCTTAATCCATTTTCTGTTTGATCAAATTCCATCAACAAATTAGGTTTTTTCATTCTACCCGGCATAATTTCAATATTTGAAATAAAATGAAGTGCCACGTGAATTCCTATTGAAGTACCCCAAGTGTGTGGTATAATATCTACACCGTAGGTACTGGCAAGAGTTGCGATTCGTTTGGTTTCCGTTAATCCTCCTGTTGAACAAATATCAGGCTGAATAATATCTACTGAATTACTTTTTAGCAATTGTTGAAATCCAAATCGCAAATACTCACATTCTCCTCCTGAAATAGGGATTGAAGTTTTACTTCGTAATTCTCTGTACTGGTCATAATATTCTGGAGACAAAGGCTCTTCGAACCATGAAATGTTAAAAGGTTCTACTTTTCTACACAATTCTACCGCTTCTCTTAGATTATAAGCATGGTTTGAATCAATCATCAATTGCATATCATCACCCATCAATTCACGCATGCGTTTTACATTCTCAAAATCCTCTTTAATTCCTAAACCTACTTTCATTTTGATGGCTTTAAAACCTTGAGATTTGTATAAAATCACCTCTTCTTCAAAATCTTTAGATGGATTTGCATGGTCTGTAAAATACAATCCCGTAGCATAAGGCTGAATTTTAGTTCTATGAGCTCCACCTAATAAAGTAGAAACTGGAAGTCCTAAAATTTTACCTTTCAAATCCCAAATGGCAATATCAATGGCACTCATAGAAGCTACTAGAATTCCTCTTCGAGCGTAATCCAATGTTCTACGGTACATATCGTTCCATATTACTTCGTTCTCTAGAGGATTTTTACCTATAACCATTGGTTCTAGAAATTTTATTCCCGCTTCTATGACCGTGGCAGGACCATAACCTTCTCCCCAACCATGTGTCCCATCAGAACAGGTTACTTTGACTACACAAATACATCTTTCAGCATATTCCCATTGCGAAAAGAAAAAGCTTTTTGAAAGGACATCTTTTAATACAAACGTTTCAATTTTTTCAATTACCATTTTTCTCTTGAATTTATAAGCAGCTCACCGCTTTACTATGTTTTAAATTTGATTTTACTTTTTCTAAAAGTAAAGTTAGCCCAACTCTTATCGCTAAATAGTACTAAAATTACCTTTTGATAAACCATTGTTATCTTATTGCTGTTATCTTATCGCTTATTGCTTTAAAGTGCTCATACAATGAATCATAATCTTTACTATCAATCCACTTTTTATCGAATAAGGAACCACCCATCCCTACTCCAACAGCTCCGGCTTGAAAAAAGGACTGAATATTGTTAACATCAACACCTCCTGTAGGTAATAATTTGATGGTATTTAAGGGGGCAAGTACATCTTTAACATAGCCTGCTCCTAACTGTGTGGCGGGAAAGATTTTGACTGCCGTAGCTCCTAATTTATTAGCAGTATAAATTTCTAATGGAGTAAATGCTCCGGGAAAAATTGGAACGTTATTTTCTTTGCAATAACGCATTACCTCAACATCCATAATAGGCGTTACAATAAATGAAGCGCCTGCTGCTAAAGCCTCCTTTAAATCATCGAGGGTGCATACGGTTCCCGCACCAATATTCATATCCGTATGTTCATTTGAAAGCGTTTGGATGATGGTAGCTGCATTGGCAGAATTCATCGTGATTTCAAGTGTAGTGAAACCTGCTTTTTTATAGTAAGGCAGTATTTCTTGAATCACTTCTAACGAAATATTACGCAAAATCCCTACCACAGGCATTTTCTCAAACAATTCTGCTTTGTAGTTTGTTGTCATTTTACTTTTGCTTTAGTTGTTTTCAATTATTTTCCACTGTCCTTTAACAACAGCTCTATCTACTTCCCTTTTTTCTACTATTTGTGTTTTGGATTCTAAACCTAAAACATGAATAGCTCGATGGTATAATTCAAAAAGTTGTCCGCCTGCGCATAATTTAATCGTATCACAAGGCAACTTTTTAAGGCTTTTCAATTCTTCACCAATCAAAAGACCACTTAAATAATAGAAGTTTTCAGCATTTGTTTTTTCCCTAAACAACGTATTGGTTCGTACTTTGAAAAGCGTATTCAAAATTGATTTTCCCTCCATTGTTTTTTGTACCCCTTGTTCAAAAGAGGCTAGGTAAGCGGCTTCCAAAGGCATTTTTTCAATAGAATTCTTTAGTAGCGTGTGTTCCGCAATTACACTAAACATTTCGCCTGTCATATAGGTGAAAAAATTTGTAATCGTTCCTTTTTCACATAGTACATGCTTACTATGAGTTCCTGGGGTAACAAATACAACAGCCTGTTTTTTATCCTCCTCATTAATCAATCCTATAATTTCCACTTCTTCGCCGCGAATCACATCAGAATCCGATTTGACACCTGAAATCAATTGAATCAGATTGGGAATTATTGCCGAAGATATCTTTTCCACCAGCAAAGTCTTTCCATCAGTGGTGAAAGGTAAACTAGCATAAGGAAGTTCTCTTAACCCAATACTAGAAGAAGCCATCCCCGAAATAACAATTGTCACTTCCTCACTTATTGTTGTTGTAAAAAGGGCTAGTTGTTGTTGTAAAAAAGTCAAGAAATAGTTTTCTTTTTCTCCTCCAAAAGCCAACCATTCATCATAAATAGTTTTAATCCCTTTAGGAGAAACCACTTCTTCCAGAATAGTCAAATGAGGCGTTGCCACTAATCTTAATCGCAAATTAGTAGTACCCCAATCGACACTCACAAAAGTCTTCATACGCATCATTTAATTGTAATTAATAGATTCTTACAAATTTAAAGGAAGCCTGTGAGTGGTTGTGGTTTCAAATTATCAACTACTAATCCGTATTTACCCTAATTATTGATTTCACATCCATTCTTATTATTAAAAAACACCATCATAGCGCTATGATTAATTCTCTTTAGGTTGATTAGGATGCTAATAATTACCATAAAAAAATCCACTCTGGTTGGAGTGGATTAAGCGATTGCCTTTTTATTTTCAATTGGATTTAAATTTTATTCAATTCATCACGCATTCTAGCAAAAAAGGGTTGAAGCTCTGATAACGGTTTTCCTGTGATTTTAGAAAATGCATTATTAAAGTCTTTGTTAACCTCATTCAATTGATTTTTCTTATCCTCATCAGATAAACCTTCATTTTTCACTTTACTCATTACATCCATATAACCCGTAATGTAAGCATTTCTAGCATCTAAAAGCTGTTTGGACTGAGCTGCATCCAAGCTAAACTCTTTTGTTGCTGCTTCGACAAAATATTTAATCTTTTTTTCTTGTGTTTTGTTTTGAGCAAATGCTCCTGAAAACACCAACATCATCATCATTGCGAATACAATTTTTTTCATCATTTTTTAGAATTTAAGTTAATTATAGTTATTTATTGTTTTTTTTGCCACACACGTACATATTCGATTTCAAAATCGACTACACCGTCTTGTTGTTTCTCTTTTGGACTATGATGCTCTAATTCTTCCTTAGTTTTAGGAATGTCGTGCCAAGGAAAAATTTCTTGGTCAAGCCACAAACTAATTGGTTTTGTTGCCACATATCCATTGTAATCTTCGGGTAATTTCACTTCTTTTTGGTTTTCTTTGACCCATTTGGTAGCTTCTTCAGCCGTAACTGAAGAAAACAATTTTCCGTCAATATAATATTTAACTCCTTTTTCATCCCACTCTACACCCCAAATATGAAAATCATCTGCCACTCTAAAACCAACATCTTTCTTTTCTGTGTAAGTAGGTTTTCCCGTCATAGGCTTGTTCCAGTCTCTAATAGACCACCACAATTCACGGTCTAAATGTTCTTTTTTGGGATTCAAAGTACCTCCGTATAATTCGTAAAAATCAATCTCAAGCATTTCGCCCATCGCCCAAAAAGCACTTGATACAGGAGCATCGGCTGCTTTGCTTTTGATTTCTATATAGCCATATTTAAATTCTTTTCGCCCAATCAAACAGGCGGTTGTAATATTTTCATACGGAAGTGATTCACCAAATACAGGTTTAACAATTTCATCCGAAAATGGAAAATCAGGTTCCCAGCGTGTTTCAAGAATGAGTTTCCCGTCTTCCAATCTATAATTGCGTCCAGAAAATTGCGAAGGAGCGCGCCCTTTCCAAACTTTTTTATTGGGTTTATCAGGATGTTTGTAAAAGGGTTTGCCATTTTCAAATTTCCCTACGATATACCATTTGTTTTCATCAATTGTCTTTTCGTCAAATTCATCACTGACCTCTGTATTCAAAATCCATTTTCCTTCATTCGCTGGATCAGAAAAAGGAAGCACTTTTGCGTTGCTGCTATTTTTGTTTTTTGACACTGTTTGACTAGAACAACTAAAACTTAGTGATAGCACTAATACAAATGCAACAAGCGAAAATAGTTTGTTTAAAAAAATCATTTTGGAGAATTTTATTTTTTTTTGCGACCCAACTTATAAAATAGAAAGCAGCTCAAAGTCCTTTCTAAAAGATAGCTCATCACAAAGTAAGTTGGTTTTTGAAATTAAAATTAAGCCAAACTTACCCTGTTACTAACCTAATTTACCATAATAAATTAGCTAATAAGAATTTCAGTATAAAATGCTATGAAAATAATTTTAGAAAATGGTACGCTATTCATCATGCTTGAGGTACAACCATTGTTTTTTTTAGAGAACAAAAAGTTATCTTTCACTCGAATAACAAAGCGAACTTAACTACTAAAAGAAGAAGTTTTTTTAATGATAAAAAGGAGTGAATTACAATTTATATCTGTAATTTTTCGGTGTATCTCCCATCACCGATTTAAACTGTTTATTGAAATTGGGTATAGATTTATAACCCACATTATAACATATTTCAGATATAGGGGTGTTTTCTTGAATTAACATGCGTGAAGCATTCCGAATACGAATCTCATTTAAGAATTCAGTAAAGGATTTATTGGTCATTTTTTTAAAAAACCGACAAAACGAATTCGTAGTCATACAGGCTATATCCGAAACATCTTTTAATGAAATATCTGATTTATAATTATCTGAAATGTAGCGAATCACATTATCCAACCTGTCGGGATTTTCATTAGAAAACTGCCTCATATCGGTTGAGGACAAAATGGTTTTCTCCTCTTCCTTACAAAGCGACAAACGGTATAAAATATTTAAGAGATTGATGGTTTGTTTTCCTTTTGGGAGTTCAGTAATTTCCAAAAGTTCATTATGCAGTTCCTCACTAATGGATTTGTCAAAACTTACTCCAAAATTTGATTGTTCCAACAGATTTTTAATTCCGATAAATTCAGTATTATCAAAAGTACCTTCTCCAATAAAATTAGAAGTAAATTTCAATACAATGGTTTTCACCATCAAATTTCCATCAGACTCATAATAGGCTTCATCATTGCGCCACAAATGAGGCAAATAAGATCCTACCAAGACCAATTCGCCAGGATAAAAATGAGACACATTATCGCCTACAAAACGAATACCAGTACTTTGAGAAATATATAACAATTCATACTCGGGATGGTAATGCCAAGCTGTATCCAAACAAGGGACTTCTTTCTTAAAGATATTAATCCTTTGACTAGCAAAATTTTCTGGGTTCTTTAATACTAATTTCATATTATTCGGAACAAATACTACACTAAAAAAGATATAGCGTTACACAAACCTATCCTATTTTACCCGAAAAAAGAGGTTTTTCTCCTTTTATCTGCAAATTAGGTAGTTACAAATATAATGATTTTAGTTCGTGATTTTACATCAATTTAACATTCTCTAAACATTAGAAACATTAAAACTGATAGGACATAAAATTAATTGAAAAAAATATGACCAATAAAAATTTGTCTAGTACAAAAAAATGAGGCTATCCATCCAAAAAGATGCAATAGCCTCACAAACTAACTACAAAAAACTATTAATTAAAAAACTGTTATTTGGAAAACTTGTTCAAATACCCAAACTCCATCTACTAAGACCGCTTCGACAGGAGTGGTACCTTTGTACGTGACTTTGTCTTTATAGGTATTTTTTAAGGTCACGGTATAATTCCCTGCTGTGGGAAAATAGATAAATACGGTTGCATCCGTAGTTGACAAACCCTTTGACGTATCAATAAATGGAGTTAAATCAGGATAAGGAGCCGCTAATACATTTGTAAAACCTGGTTTTAAAAAATGTGAGCCTTGTACAATTTTCCATTCATGAGTTAAAAGACCCTGTGACAAATCATAGATAGACAGTGCTCTACCTGCAGGAAGCATAATGGGAGCACTTACATTCAAAGGAGTACTCGCATACCAAGTTACATCAGAGAAATTGGGATCAGGTGTTAAGGTTTCTTTTTCACAACTTGTAAAAAACAAACCTAAAAACAATATTATTACTATATTTTTCATCTTCTACTTTTTTATTATTTAGATAAATTAGGATTTCTACCTACTTCATTACTTGGCAATGGCAAATATTCATGTGTTCCCTCAACGAAATTTTGTGCTGGAATGGTAAATTCATTTGGTATAGGTAAACTTGTGCTTACTTTATTGGCTTCATTTACCACAGAAGTTTTAAATCTAGTTACTTGAGTACCAATATTTGGATTTACAGTTTTTGCATATTTAAAATCATTGGTATAATAGGTTGTAGCTGATAATGCTACAAAATTAGATTTCAATATCCCCCATCTTCTTAAATCAGTAAAACGAGTGGCATGACCTTCAGCTGATGTTTCTAACGGCTTGTCCACATACATAATTTTATTCATAAGCGTGGTAGCGTTATAAACCACACCATCATAGGTGCGTGTACCTGCAAATTCTGCTGGTGAGCCGTATAAAACAAGCCCCCAACGCGCACGCACTTTGTTGATGAGTGTCAAAGCTTCATTGATCGCTCCTCTTTTAATCAAGCACTCTGCCTGCATCAAATACACCTCAGACAATCTGTGAACAATAAAGTTTTTAGAAGATTTTTGTGCTCCTAATGGATTTGCACTTTCAGCTGTAAACAAATCTACATTCAAATATTTTTTATAATAAGCAAAAACTCGTGGTTGAGCGGTGGCATTCACAGCTCCAAAGGTCAACCCAGCCGAAGCATCAATAACCGCTGGCACTCCGTAAGCAGGAGTGTGAAGATCTTCTGGCAAAGTAACCATCGCCGAAGCTCTTAACGGAACGGCTCTCAACGGATTTGTAATCACACCTCCGACATGGTTTCTTGCATCCAAAGCATCCATTGGCTCAGATTTATAAGAATAAGCTACCCAAGCTGGAGCTGTAAAACATAAATTTTGAGAAAAGCTTACAAATGCCAATCGATTAGTAGTGCTTTCTTCATCAAAGTTCCCTAATTCAGGTCTAAAAGCGCCGTCAAAGTTTACTTCAAAAATAGATTCGCTATTGAATTCATTTGCAGTATAAAATAGCGTGATTGGATCTTTTCCTGAACCAGCAGTTCCAAATAAACTATAATTAGTATTTGAAATCACATTTGCAAAATACGGTTCAGCTAGCGCATGCTCTCCTTCATACAAATAACTAGTCCCTAAAACCGTAGCAGCAGCAGCCTTAGTAGCACGTCCTTTTTCTGCTGGTTTTGTTGCAGGTAAATTTTCGTATGCGTATTGTAAATCAGCTCTAAAAAATTTTAGAACATCTTCAGACGAAGAAACTGATTTAAAAAAATCATCCGGAGTAACAGGAGTATGATCTTCAATAATAATTTTACCCTTATTGAAAGAAGTATGCAAATAAAAATGATACAAACCTCTTAGAAAACGCGCTTGAGCCATTTGATACGTCCATTTATCCATATCGGTTGTGGTCGATTTAATTCTTTCAAGTGCCTCAATTACTTGATTGGTTCTAAAAATCCCTCTGTAACAAGCTGCCCAATGCCGATCGATAAACTGATTGTTATTAGTATAGTTTTGAAACCAAAACGTATAAGCCAAATCCCCTGTTAAAAAAGGAACAGGTCTAACATTTGAATACCATCCCATATCCGAACGCACCATTTCTTCTCTCAGATTAAAGATGTAAGGAGAAAGTAATGTAGCGTAAGCAGCTGTTAAACCACTATTGGTATCATTTAAGTTTTTCCAAAATTGACTAGAATCAGTGTAGTTTGGGTTGTTCTCAGTCAAATCTGGATTACAAGAACTCAATAGTCCTAGTATTAAAAATCCAGAAATGCATTTATAAATATATTTTTTCATTTTTAAAATATTAAAAGTTAAAATTCAAACCTACCAAGTACATTTTTGTCAAAGGGTAGTTTCCTTTGTCCAATCCTTTAGAATTAACATTCCCTCCTACTTCAGGATTGTACCCCGTATATTTTGTAAAGGTGAATAAATTTTGACCCGTCAAGAAAATCCTGAATTTTTCAATTCCTAATGCCGAAGTGGTTTTCTTAGGCAAATTGTATCCTAAGGTGATATTACGAATTCTCAAATACGAACCATCTTCAATAAACAAGGCTGTATTGGGTTGGTAATTGGGATGAGCAGAAAAAATACCTCTGTAAGCAGGAAGTGTTCCATTTGGATTCACATCAGAATAGGAATTTAATATTTCTTGGCTTCTTCCAAATCCAATTGCAGTAGCTCTCGCTCCATTAACAATTTCATGCCCCAATGCAGAATACATATTGACATACAAATCAAAATTGCGATAATCCAAACTCAAGTTGTATCCTATCTCGTATTTTGGCAATCCACTACCAGCATAGACACGATCCCCAACTGATTGAAAGACTCCGTCCCCATCTACATCTTTATAAATTAAATCCCCCATTTTGAATTGATGGTTAGAAAAATAAGTGTTAGCCTGAGCTAATTTTTCAGGTGTATTAGCAATTCCATCAGTCGCAAATACAAAATACGCTCCTGCTTCATACCCCTTTGCTAATGCTGTGATTTGACTTGTGGATGCATTCCCATTAGGTACAATTCCAGTATCGCTAGTCAATATAGGCCCGTTAAATCCATCTGTAATTTTAGTAATTCTATTTTGATTCGTACTAAAAGTACCATTCATTCTATATCTTAATTTTCCAATTTTATCACGATAGCCCACAGCCAATTCAAAACCTGAATTGGTCATGTTCCCAATATTTAATACTACTTGATTGTTGTTATTCAAGTTTCGAATTGAATTAGGAGCGCCTCCACCAAATGAAGAATCATCCAAACCAACACTTGGAGGCATTGTTAAACTAAACAACATATCTTCTTTGTCCGTTTGATAATATTCAGCTGTTACAGTCAATTTATTTTTGAAAAAAGCCAAATCAACACCTATATTTTTCTGGATAGAAGTTTCCCATTTTACATCAGGGTTTCCTATAGTCGTTTGAATTGCTGAACTAGCTAAATTCCCGTCACCAAAAGCATACACTAAATCTCTATAAATGGCAGTTCCATACGAATAATCTTGAAAGTTTTGATTCCCTACAGTTCCACTACTCAATCGTAATTTGAAATTATTCACCACACCACTAAGAGGTTTGAAAAAATTCTCATCAGAGATATTCCAAGCCGCAGATACTGATGGAAACAATCCCCAACGGTTTTGTTTTGCAAATCGAGAAGAACCGTCTCTACGAATACTAGAGCTAATCAAATATTTTCCTTTGTAATCGTATTGCAATCTACCAATCATACCCGCTATTCTATTGGTATAATCAAAACCTGAAAAGGCTGAAGCAACACCTGTAGCGCTATTTAATACGGTAATATCATTATCTGAAATATCAGTTTTAGTCACAATAAATTCTTCATTGATAAATTTCTCAGAAGACAAAGCTCCTGTCAATGTCAATTTGTGATTTTCAGCAATTGTCGTTTGATAATTAAGTGTGGCGTCCCAAGTTATAGCCGATTGTCTTTGAATGTATTCAGAAATCGAACTAGGTTGCACAACATCTACCAATCTTTGCACATCATAAGTAGATTGACGAGGTCTGAATCTCATTCGCCCGTAATTCAAATCATTTATTCCGAAACGAGTACTTAGGTTCAATCCTTTGATAATTTCATACCCTAATTCGATATTGGTAAAAGCTCTCGTAGATTTAGCCTCATCCAATGAATTAAGACTGGTTAATAAGGACACATTGGTATTAAAGTCATTACCCCCAAATAAGTCTAACGCATCCGCTTCTATTGATAAAATAGGTTGTGTAGGTTGGTATCGAAGCAATTGACTAATGGTATTAGCGGCTCCTCTATCTGTAAACTCTTTAATCATTCCCAGCCCAATGTTTACTGAAAATTTATTCTTTTTATAATTCACATTAGAACGAGTGTTAAATCGTTGAAAACTAGATCTTGAGATGATTCCTTTTTTATCAAAGAAACCTCCGACAAATGAATATTTCAAATCATTACTTCCTCCGCTCAAATTCACACTATAGTTTTGAGTCCCTGCATTGTCAACAAAAAGCATTCTGGAAATATCATTATCATATTGAAAACGATCAGGAGCATTTGATAAAGGAGCCAAATTAGTCAAGTTATCTGCGGTACCAGCTACGTTACGTGCCAAAAGCATATCTACATAGGTTTGACCAACAGCATTTAGTAATTTTTGACCATCTCCTAATGTTTCAAAACCTTTGCTGGCATCAACTTTGACACTTAAAGCTCCGGTTTTTCCTTTTTTAGTGGTAATCATAATGACCCCCGAAGCACCACGTGTTCCATAAATAGCTGCTGAAGCCGCGTCTTTTAATACATCTATTGTTTCAATTTCGTTAGGACTAATTCCTGGATCACCTAGTTGCGGAATTCCATCAACAACATATAATGGTGTATTAGAACCCGATATTGATGTGACTCCGCGAATTAAAATTTCAGAATTGCTACCCGGTTCTCCTGAGCTCACCACGTTTACACCAGATATTTGCCCTTGCAAAGCATTCCCAAGGTCAGAGGTTACTTGGTTAGATAAGTCTTCGGCTTTAACACTAGCAACAGCCCCCGTCAATTCCTTTTTTGTTACTTTACCATAACCAATTACGACAACTTCCGAAAGGTCTTGGGCTACAGATTTCATTTTGACCGTCATTCCATTTATCGCCTTGGCATTTACTGTCCTCATTCCTATATAGGTAAAAATCAAAACATCACCTTCATTCGCTTTAATAGCAAATTTACCATCAAAATCTGTCGCCGTTCCTTTGGTTTGTCCTTTGATTATAATGGAGACACCTGGTATGGGAAAACCGTCATCTTCACCTATTACTTTCCCTTGGATCACACCAGTTTGACCATATGCAATTGCATTAAAAAATAATGCAAATAGGGTAAGAAACAAAAAATGTTCTAACGTACTTTTTTGTTTGTTCATTTTTCTAATTTTCATTTGGTTAATTTTAGTTGTTGTTATTGCTTTAATCCTATGCTATTTTGGTTTTGGTACTTAACGGAAGTAACACATCATATTGGAATATACTTTCATAGCTCACCAATTATTTCTTATTAATGGTCCTAGTAAACGTTTCATTAGTATAACATCATTGATTCATTGGTCTATTCAAGCTAAAAAACAGGATTAAAATTCGCTCTCAATAAAACCAAAACCATGAGTCAAAAAATAATATACTTTAAAAAAAAGAACTCTTTTTTATCATATAGATAATTTTATCTACAAATGATTATACAAATTAAATAAATTATGAAGCTAGCTGTTTTATTAAAATTACCCTATAGCTACACTTTTTTACCTCAAAACCGGTAAACATTTACTATTTTGAGATAAAACAGTAGGTAAAACGGAAAAGTTACACTTATTCACATTAGATAATTAAACTCAAATTGCGTTATTACTATATTTCACAGTTACCTTATCTTCATTAACCTATTTCAAATTTAATTGAAGCATGTACTAAATCATTTCCTTTGGCTAAGTAGTTTTTATACCTTACACATTAACTGCTTAAACAACATCTCTTACAATTCTTATAGTTCATCATTTTATTAGCCCCAAAACCACAATCAATTAAAAAAATGATACTATTTTTGCAGTAGTGATTCCTAAACTACAAACACCGAATCATATCCTATCACTTAAAAAGAGCTAACCCAATGAAGCTGCATTTATTAGACCGAAGTAGCCTTAACAACAGTTCGTTTACCACGAAACTCAATGACTATCCTTATTTTTTAAAAATATGGCATTACCATCCTGAGTTAGAATTGGTCGTTATTTTAAAAAGCGAAGGCAGTTGTTTTGTGGGAGATAGCATCGAAAAATTTGAAGTAGGAGATATTATTTTAATTGGAGAAAACCTCCCTCACATGTGGTTGAATGATGAGGATTATTTTCAACAAAATACCAATAAAACAGCCGAAGCAATCGCTATTCATTTTAAAAAAAATTATTTAGGTTCCGTTTTCTTTGAAACACCTGAAATGACTCACATAGGCGAACTTTTTAACAGAGCACGCCTAGGCATCAAATTCTTGAACATCAATAAAAAAATCATTGCTGAAATTCAAGCCATGATGAAACAAAAAGGATTTGAAAAAACCATTTCGTTTTTAAAAATTTTGGACCAATTAGCCAAGCATAAAAAAACAAAAACACTTGCCAGTCAAGGTTTTGTCAATTCATTTAAAGAAACCAAAAACGAAATCAAAGACAAAGTTCAAGCTTATATTTTCAAAAATTTCAACAAGACCATCACCTTAGAAGAAGTAGCGCAAATTGCTCACATGAATGCCTCCGCTTTTAGCCGCTTTTTTAAACGGGTAAATCGAAAAACATTTTCTAATTATCTTGCCGAAATCCGAATAGGATATGCTTGTAAGCGATTACTCGAAGACAAATCAAATGTAGCTACCATCTGTTACGAGGCGGGATTCAATAACATTTCTAATTTCAACAGACAATTCAAACTCATCATGGATTGCACCCCAACAGAATATGTCAAAAGACATAAATCCGAAACCACACAAGACATATAATCAATTGATTTTAAATTGATTATATTTACAAAAATCTAGTCTCAATAAATAAATTGCCTATTAACTGCTATACAACATCCAAATGCAAAAATAATATCACTTTTAATCAAAATATAGGCAGATTTGTTTTTAGATTCCTTGTAATATTGTACCCTATTTATTTCCTCTAAACTAAAACAAAATGGACACGCAACAAAAAGTACTTAAAATACACCCTAAAGACAATGTCCTTGTCGCTTTAACCGACTTACCAAAAGGTACCACGGTTACTTTTGAATCGAACACCTATGAAATTCAAAATGACATTGCTGCTAAACATAAATTTGTAACCGAAGACCTCGATGAGGGTGGCGCGGTTTATATGTATGGCGTACTTGTAGGAAGAGCTAAAAACAAAATTGTAAAAGGTGAATTAATCAGCACTTCAAATCTGGTACACGATACTGAAAAATATGGTGTATCTAGCTCGCAACAACAATCAAAATGGTCAGCACCTGATATTTCTAAATTTGCAAACAAAACCTTCTTAGGATATCATAGAGCTGATGGTAAAGTAGGAACCGAAAACAACTGGATCATCATTCCATTAGTATTCTGTCAAAATAGAAATGTGGAAGTACTTAAAGAAGCTCTGGTTGAAAAATTAGGTTTCGGAAAAAAACAACATTTAGGTTTTAATGTTGAAAGTTTGATTGAAGCTTACAATTCAGGAGCTACCCCAGAATCCCTTTTAGAACAAAACATTATAAAAGACGGTAACGATTACCATAAAAATCCTTTATTCCCAAATGTGGATGGGATTCATTTTTTAACTCATGACGGCGGTTGTGGTGGAGCTACCTCTGATGCAGTTGCATTATGTCATTTGTTAGCTGGTTACATCAACAATCCCAATGTTGCTGGAGCGACGGTATTAAGTTTAGGTTGCCAACATGCACAAGCGGCCATTTTAACAAAGGCCTTAGAAGAAATGGCACCAAACCTTCAAAAACCCGTTTACATTTTAGAACAACAAAAAAGTACTTCTGAAAAAGAATTACTTGCTGAAGCTGTCAAAAAGACTTTTGTTGGATTAATTGAAGCTAACAAATGTGAAAGAAAACCAGCTGGTTTAGACAAACTGGTAATTGGACTAGAATGTGGAGGTTCGGATGGTTTTTCAGGAATTTCTGCCAATCCAACTTTGGGTTATGTATCTGATTTAATTGTAGGATTAAAAGGAGCTACTGTCTTATCTGAATTTCCTGAATTGAATGGTGTAGAGCAAGAGTTGATTAACCGTTGTTCAAAAACTGAAAAAGCTGAAAAATTCTCTCATTTAATGTCCACATATAATGCCAAAGCGGATGCTCTAGGTTCTGGATTTTACGCCAATCCTTCACCGGGTAACATCAAAGATGGTTTGATAACAGATGCTATTAAATCAGCTGGAGCGGCCAAAAAAGGAGGAACTTCACCAGTAGAAGATGTACTAGATTATACTGAGCAAGTAGTAAATCCTGGTTTAAACTTGTTATGTACTCCTGGAAATGATGTTGAATCCACCACCGCATTAGCAGGTTCTGGCTGTAATGTTATTTTGTTTACAACTGGTTTAGGAACACCTACAGGAAACCCAATTACACCTGTTATTAAAGTTTCATCCAATACCAAATTGTATGAAAAAATGAATGACATCATTGATTTTAACACCGGAACCATCATTGAAGGAAAAGCGTCAATCGAACAAACAGGTGAAGCTTTATTAGATTATGTAATCGAAGTGGCTAGCGGTAAACAAACAAAAGCTAGAAAATTAAGACAAGACGACTTTATTCCTTGGAAAAGAGGAATGTCATTATAAAAAATCATTTTAAACCATTAATTTTATAGAATGAGTAAATTTAGTTTAAATAATAAAGTTGCCCTTGTTACAGGAGGAGGAAGCGGAATAGGAAAAGCCATTTCACTTACTTTTGCTGAACAAGGCGCTAAAGTTCATATTTTAGATTTTAATATCGAATCAGCACATGAAACTGTTTCTGAAATTAAAGCACTAGGCAATCAAGCTGAAGCACATCAATGTGATGTTTCTAATCAAGCAAATGTAGAAGCAATCATAGCTAAAATCACTGAAACTGAAAAAATAGACATCTTAATCAACAATGCTGGTATTGCGCATGTAGGCAATATTGAAGCAGTTGCTGAAGCGGACTTAGACCGTCTTTATAATGTAAATGTAAAAGGAGTTTACAATTGCATAAAAGCAGCCTTACCTTCTATGAAAAAAGGGGGTGGCGTCATTTTAAATATGGCTTCAATTGCTTCATCCGTTGGAATCTACGATCGATTTGCTTATTCTATGAGTAAAGGAGCGGTACTTACAATGACCTACTCTATCGCTAAAGATTACATCAATGAAGGAATACGTTGCAACTGTATTGCACCAGGAAGAGTTCATACGCCTTTTGTAGATGGTTTTATCAGTAAAAATTATCCAGGGCAAGAAGCCGAAATGTTCGAAAAATTATCAAAAACACAACCGATTGGTAGAATGGGAAGTACACAAGAAATTGCTGATTTAGCCTTGTTCTTATGTTCTGATGAAGCTGCATTTATTACAGGTTCTAACTATGCTATTGATGGAGGTTTTGTTACACTAAACGGAAAATAACACAAAAAAAATACACTATGAAACTAATACGATTTGGAGCAGTAAACGAAGAAAAACCAGGAGTACAATTAGCTGATGGTACCCGAATTGATGTATCTGCTTTTGGCTCTGACTATAATGAAGACTTCTTTGGTAATGGAGGAATTGAAAAACTAAGTGCTTGGTTAAAAGACAATCAAAGCAACTGTCCTGTAGTAGCTGATTCCGTTCGTTTAGGAGCGCCTTTGACTCGCCCATCCAAAATTGTTTGTGTGGGATTGAACTATGCGCAACACGCTGCTGAAAGTGGTATGGAAATCCCAAAAGAACCTGTTTTATTCTTCAAATCTACAACTGCTATTGTAGGTCCTAATGACGATATTATCATCCCTAAAGGAAGTACAAAAACAGACTGGGAAGTAGAACTTTCTATTGTAATTGGTAAAAAAGCTTCTTATGTTGAAGAACAAGATGTTTTCAATCACATTGCTGGTTATGTATTGCACAATGATGTAAGCGAACGTGCTTTTCAATTAGAGCGTTCTGGACAATGGGTTAAAGGAAAAAGTTGTGATACTTTTGCACCAATTGGCCCATTTATTGCAACTACTGACGAAATTAAAGATCCAAATAATTTAAATTTATGGTTAAAATTAAATGGAAAAATGATGCAAAACAGTACTACTTCTGACTTTATTTTTAATGTTCAAAAAGTAGTAAGTCACATCAGCCAATTTATGACTTTATTACCAGGTGATATCATCTCAACAGGAACACCTTTTGGTGTAGGACTTGGACTTACTCCTCCTACTTATTTAAAACCAGGTGATGTAATCGAATTAGGAATTGACGGACTTGGTGTTGCTAAACAAAATGTTGTTGCTTACCAAGGATAATACAATTTTAAATTAGTATCTCTCTAAATGGGGGTGTCTGTAAAGAATACCATCATTGGTTGCTGTAATAAAAGAACTATTTCTATTTTGCAAAAGTTTACTTTTAGACAGCAATTAAATATGGACTTCTCTTTTCAGACACCCTTATCTTTTTACTATGATTCCAATTTTAGAATAAAACCACCAGTTTTCATTAGTCGCTTGACCATTTAAAACTCCTTTACCAGTCAAGGCCACATTTTTTTTTTGATAGGCATATACCAAAGGTGAAAAGTTCATCACTTCGGTTCCTTCAAAAGAAGTATGTACTATCGGATAATCCTTAGGATTTGTACTGAAAAGAATTTCCACTCCTTCCGCCAAATGCAAATTGACATTATTTTGTAAATTAATCGGGCCTGATAAATATTTTCCGGCTGGAACTATTACTCTTCCTCCTCCTGCATTGGAACACATCCAAATGACTTTATTAAGCACCTTTGTATTATCCGTTTCCCCATCAGGAATTGCTCCATAATCAAGCACATTATAGCTTTTGTTTTTAAAAACAGGAACTACAATAGAAGCTTCAATTGATTTCATTTGGGACCATGGAGAAGCTCCAGCATCTTGGGCTTGTGTAGATTTAGACGCAACGATAAGCGAAAAAAACAAAATACATCTTATTTTAAATTTCATTTTACTTTTTTTAATGTTTTTCAACTATTCCAAAACAACAAAACACCATCTAATGCAATCGATTACACAAACGTAGAAATAAAATAACTTAAATCCAAAAAAAAACCACTTTTTTTAGCTTCAACATAAAAAAAGACTTATTTTTATAACAATTTTGACTCTAAAAAGGAAACATACACACATTAAAAGAAAGAAATTTATTAGTTTACTATTCTGCTTTAAAAATCAAAGCAATCGATAACAATGATTGTACTTCCTAAATTCAACAAAAAAAACTACTTTTACGCACCATAAAATACGGAACTCCATAATGAGCGAAAAAACAACCATTTATGACATAGCAAAAAAGTTGGATATATCCGCCGCTACTGTCTCTAGGGCTTTAAATAAAAATCCAAAAATAAGCGAAAGCACCATCAAATTGGTGATGGAAACTGCTGAGAAAATGAATTACAAGCAGAACCGACTGGCACTAGCACTAAAAAGTGGAAGAAGTGGTATGATAGGTGTGATTGTACCCAGAGTAAATACAAACTTTTTTGGTTCGACCATACGGGGTATTGAAGAAGAATTACATCCCAACAAATACAATGTTATTATTTGTCAAACCCATGAGGATGAAAACAGAGAAATTGAAAACATCAATACGCTACTAGATGCACAAGTCGATGGAATAATGATTTCTATTACTAATGAATCTAAGAAGAATGAAAAAATCATTCAACGGGTTTTACAAAAAAAAGTGCCTTTAATCTTTTTTGATAGAAAGAAAAACATCAATGGTGTAAGTTCGGTATCAATTGATGACTTTAATGCGGGTTATATCGCTACTCAACATTTAATCGACCAAGGTTGTACCCGAATTGCTCATTTGTGTGGTGATCAAGCATTGGAAATCTATGAAAATCGTTTCAAAGGGTATAAAAAAGCACTTGAAGACAACGGTTTAGAATTTAATGAGGATTATGTTTTACGAGCTCGAAGTAATCAAGAAGATGGGGCTACTGTTACCAAAAAATTATTAAAATTACCCAATCCACCCGATGCTATCTTCTCTGCCAGTGATTTTGCTGCATTAGGAGCCATCAAGGTAATAAAAAAACAGGGATTCAAAATTCCCGAAGACATCTGTGTAATGGGATTTGGAAATGAACCATTTACTAAATTCATGGAATTATCTATTACAACCATAGACCAATCTCCTCTTGAGATGGGTAAAATGGCTGCAAAAGTATTTTTAGAACAAATTCAAAACAAAGAGGATGTTACTATCGAGAAAAAAATTGTTTTAAATCCGATTTTACATATTCGAAAATCTAGTTCTCGAATCAAAGAATAAAAAAAGGACAACCTAAATAACAAAAGGAGAAATTCATGATACATTACATGAAATTTCTCCTTTGTTGTTTTTATATAGGTAACCGACCTAAGCAGCTACCTCTTAAAAATATACTATAACGAAACTCCTCTTTTCCAAGGAATAAAATCGTTTTGGTTTAAAATAGCAGCTTTGGTTTTAATTTTCCCACTAGCTACATCAATAATAAAATCCAACATTTCGTCTGCCATTTCCTCAATAGTTTTATTTCCTTTAATAATACCCCCTGTATCAATATCAATAATATCATCCATTTTTGCAGCTAACTCAGAGTTGGAAGACACTTTTACAACTGGGGCAATTGGATTTCCTGTAGGTGTTCCTAATCCAGTTGTAAACAAAACCATATTAGCGCCCGAACCTACCATAGCTGTGGTACATTCCACATCATTTCCTGGTGTACACAACAATGTTAATCCTGGTTCATTAATATACTCACCGTAGTCATAAACTCCTGCAATAGGTGATGTTCCGCCTTTTTTAGCAGCGCCAGCCGATTTCATAGCATCGGTAATCAAACCGTCTTTGATATTTCCGGGAGAGGGATTCATATCAAATCCTGAGCCTGCATCAACTACCGTTTTTTCATACCATTTCATCAATTCTAAGAAACGTTTTCCATCCTCATCGTTCACACAACGATTTACCAATTCTTGTTCTACCCCACACAATTCAGGAAACTCAGAAAGAATTGTGGTTCCCCCCAAGGCAGCTAACTTATCAGACAAAACCCCCAAAGTAGGATTCGCTGAAATTCCTGAAAATCCATCTGAACCACCACATTCTAAACCAATTCTTAATTTAGACAAAGGTGCGGGTGTTCTTTGTAATTCATTCGCTTTTTTAATAGCTTCAAATGAATCTTTGACCACACTACTCAACATGGCTTCAATAGTACCAATTGATTGTTGGTCGTAAATCAATACTGGTTTTTTATTATTTGGATTAATTGCATCTAAAGCATCCTTAAAGATTTGAATTTGCAAATTTTGACATCCCAAACTCAAAACAGTTGCTCCAGCTACATTAGGATTATTAACATATCCTGCTAATAATTTAGCTAAACTATGAGCATCCTGACGAATACCACCACAGCCTCCTTGATGAGTTATAAATTTAACTTCAATATTTTTAAACAAATCATCATCATTTGCTTCAGCTACAGCACCTTCTTGACCACTTTCTGATTTAACTAATGAACGCAATAACAATTGATAATCGTTAACTTTTGGTTTCATTAATTCTTTCTCAAAAATATCTTTTAATATTTCAATATTTCTATTTTCACAAAAAACCAAAGGAAAAAATAACCAAACATTTTCAGTCCCTACCTGTCCATCTTCACGTTGGTAACCCAAAAAAGTTTTATCTTTCCATTTATCAACATTGGGAACATTCCAACCAATCGTTTCCGTTTTACCCGTAACTTTTGCGCTTTCGTGTTTTACATTACTGGTAGTAATTACATCCCCTTTGGCAATTTTTTGACTCGCTTTCCCTACGATGACCCCGTACATAATGATTTTATCTCCAGACTCAAAATCCTTCATTGCAATCTTATGCTTCATTTTAGTATCAGACAATACCAAAACACCTTCTCCTTCAAAAGGGATTTTTTCACCAGCTGCTAAATTCACTAATGCTACAGCCACATTATCCGAAGGATCAACCTTTATTAATTTCTTTTGCATAACACTGTTATTTTATACTGTTTGACTATTTTTAATAGCATTTGTGAATTGTAAAAATCCTTTTTCAACTCCCTTCGATTCAATTTCATTCAAAGCCAAAACCAACGCTTCTGTAAGTCCCGTCATCTCACTTAAATCTTGGTCCCAAAATACAGTATTTGACAAGGTCAATCTTACTACTTCTTCAGTGGTTTTAGCTTGCCAAATTTTTAAAAATGCTGTGGTAATATCCTCACTATCTTGTATAGGCAATGTGATGTTATTCCATTCTCCCTTGTAAAAACGAATCAAACAAGCGAATGCAAATGTTAAATGAGCCGGAATCTTGCCCTGACTTTTACAATATTGTAAAACGCTTGGCAATACTCGTACTTTGAATTTAGATATTGAGTTTAAGGCAATTGAAGCAAGCATGTGTTTTACGAATGGATTACGAAAACGGTCTAGTACCGCTTCAGCAAATTCTTCTAATTCTGCTCTATCCATATCGATTGTCTCAATAATTTCTTTAAAAATTCCTTCGTTGATGAATTTGCCAGTAAAATTGCCATCAACCGATTCTTTTACCGTTTCATTCCCATACATCAATGAAAAAGGAACCATCGCAGTGTGTACACCATTCAAAATACGCACTTTACGAGTACGATACATTTGCATGTCGGGTACAATTTTCACATCCAAATCCGTTTTCTCAAAAGGCAACTTGGCTTTCAATTTATCATCTCCTTCAATTACCCATAAAAAGAATTTTTCAGCCGTAACAATCAAATTATCACTATAATCTAACTCTCTATTATAAGCCTCAATTTCATCTTTTGGATAACCTGGAACAATTCTATCCACTAGAGTACTGTGGAAAGAATTGTGATTCAAAATCCAATTTTTAAATTCATCGCCCAGTTTCCAGTTATCAATATAAGTAAGTATGATCTCCTTGAGTGCTTCCGAATTATGATTGATTAACTCACAAGGTATTATAGTTAATCCTTTGGATGAATCACCGTTAAAATGCTTAAATCTTTCGTGTAACAACACCGTTAATTTGGCAGGAAATGACAAAGGTGGTTGCATTTGCGGAGCATCAGTAGCTACGTAAGCAATCCCAGACTCAGTAGTATTTGAGATGACAAACTCTAAAGATTCTTCTTTAGCTAAAGCTAAATAATCTTCGTAATTAACATAAGGGTTAATCCCCTTTACTATATTCGTTATTAATTCCTTTTCTTGAATTTCCTGTCCTTTAACAAGCCCCTTAATAAACAAAGTGTACAAACCATCTTGTTCGTTTAACATGTTTATCATCCCCTGCTCAATAGGTTGGACAACGGCAATTCCCGCATTAAAATCTGCTTTTTTATTTAACTCCTGAAAGGCATAATTAACGAAAGCTCTCAAGAAGTTACCTTCTCCAAATTGTACTATTTTAATTGGATTTACCTTTTCCAATCCTGTATTTTTTCTATTTAACTTTTTCATCTTTAGCACACTGAATTAAAATTTAAAATATTCTTTAGCATTATGATAGCTTATATCAGCTACCATTTTACCTATCCACTCCATATCATTAGGCAATTCCCCTCTTTTCATTTCGTCACCCAAAAGATTACAAAGAATACGTCTAAAATATTCATGCCTTGGGAAAGACAAAAAGCTACGAGAATCTGTTAGCATCCCTACAAAACAACTAATTAAACCCATATTAGAAAGTGCATTAAGCTGTTTCGTCATTCCGTCTTTCTGGTCTAAAAACCACCACCCAGACCCAAATTGAACTTTTCCTTTGACACTTCCATCATTAAAATTACCAATCATGGTTGCCATTACTTCATTATCAGCAGGATTTAAATTGTAAATAATAGTTTTGGTCAATTTATCTTTACTGTCTAAACCGTTTAAAAATGCTGATAATTTTTGGGCTTGAGGATAATCTCCAATTGAATCCCATCCTGTATCAGGCCCTAAAATGCGATGCATACGAGCATTGTTATTTCGGAGTGCCCCTAAATGAAATTGTTGTACCCAACCAAACTCATGATAAGTTTCACATAAAAACACGAGCAATGCACTTTGAAATTTCAAGGTCTCCTCGTGACTTAACTCCTTACCTTCTCTTTTTTTCTTAAAAATAGCAACCACTTCATTTTCTGTGTAGTTTTCATAGTAAATTTGATCTAAACCATGATCACACAACTTGCAACCTTTTGTATCAAAATACTCTATTCTTTTTCGTAGAGCAGCACACAAATCAGCATAGCTTGCAATAGTAATCTCTGCGACTTCACTTAAGGTATTGATATAATCATTATAACCATCATTAGAAATCAAAATTGCTTTATCAGGTCTAAAAGCGGTACTTACTTTTATTTCGTAGTTGCTTTTGGCTAATTGTTGATGATACGCTAGGTTATCAATAGGATCTTCTGTTGTGCACACAAACTCGGCATTTACTTTTCTGAGAAGATTTTGAGTACTATAAGCTGCCGAATTCATTTTTTCAGAAGTTTCTATGTAAATCTTCTCCGCTGATTTTTCATTTAATAAATCATAAATATCAAAATAGCGTGCTAATTCTAAATGCGTCCAATGATACAATGGATTACGCATCGTGTACGGAACCGTTTTTGCCCAATTTAAAAACTTATCCTTATCAGAACCATTTCCCGTGATAAACTGCTCATTGATTCCCAATGTACGCATCGCTCGCCATTTATAATGGTCACCATCAATCCATACTTTAGTTATATTGTCAAAAATTTTATCTTCGGCAATAAACTGAGGACTCAAATGATTATGATAATCTATAATAGGCTGATTTTTGGAGTAATTATGATATAACTCTTCAGCATATTTATTTTCTAACAAAAAATTGTCGCTAATAAATGTTGTACTCATTCCACTATTCTTAAAAATTTATTTTCACTTTAAAAGTTCTCACTCTATATTTAAAACATTTCTATGTTTACCTTGTGATTCATTATTCTAAATACTTAAAATCTATCATTTAAAATGCAATCGATTACAATAAAAGAACAATCAAAAAAATTCACAACCCACAATTGAAAATATGACAGTATCAATTCATTAAAAAAATTATAAATCTGTAATTGGTCTGTATTTTGGCACCAACATTTTCATCACTGTCCAGCCTATTAAATAACACACTGCGCAAATAGAAAAGATGATAAAATATCCTGATTCGATTCCTTCAAATCCCATAAAAACCATATTAGTTTCTTTTGAATAATCAAACAACATTCCTGACCCTTTATTGATTAAAGTGGAGCCAATTCCGCCCGCCAATCCCCCAATACCAGTGATAGTCGCAATTGCTTTTTTGGGAAACATATCACCTACTGTTGTAAAAATATTTGCAGACCAAGCTTGGTGCGCAGCTCCTGCAATACCAATAATAATTACTGGTAACCAATAACTAATATGCCCCAATGGTTGTGCAACTAAAGCAAGTAAAGGAAAGAAGGCAAAAATTAACATGGAACGCATTCGCCCTTCATATGGATTCATCCCTTTTTTTTCAACAAAATAAGTTGGCAACCATCCTCCTATGATGGACAACAACGTTATCATATATAAAATAAATAAAGGAAAGGCTGCTTCAGCTGAATCCATATCATATACCGAACTCAAATAAGCCGGTGTCCAAAACAAGAAAAACCACCAAACCCCATCAGTCATAAATTTACCAAAAGCAAAAGCCCATGTTTGATTGTACCTCAAACAATCTTTTAATGACACTTTGTCGGTATTTTCAGGTACATAACCTACAATTTTACTATCGGCTATACTATCTTGCTGAATATATTCCAATTCCGCTAAACTAACTTTAGGGTGTTTTTCTGGTTTTTCATACATAAAAATCCAGAATCCCATCCATACAAACCCCAAAGCACCAATGATAATAAAGGACATTTCCCAACCGTACCACTTTGCAATAAAAGGAATAGTAATTGGAGCCGCTAATGCACCTACTGTAGCGCCTGCATTAAAAATACTAGTAGAAAATGCTCTGTCTTTTTTTGGAAAATATTCAGCTGTCGTTTTAATAGCTGCTGGAAAATTACCTGCTTCGCCCAATGCCAAAACAAAACGAGCTACAATAAACAGACTTACACTTACAGCAATTACTTTTCCTACATCATCCACAGTTGCTAAGGCTTCTTTGGCACCATCAAAACCTACAAACCAATTTCCAGTCAACAAACCTGAAGTTGCAATGCCACAAAAGGCATGTAAACAAGCCCCAACAGACCAAATACCAATGGCCCACAAAAAACCTTTTTTAGTATCTAGCCAATCTACAAACCTACCCGCAAACAATAAAGACACTGCATAAAATATGGAAAACAAAGCAGTGATATTACCATAATCATTATTAGTCCAATGAAATTCAGGAGCAATAAAATCTTTCCAAGTTAATGAAAGCACTTGTCTATCCAAATAATTTATAGTGGTAGCGAAAAACAACAAAGAACAAATGGTCCAACGATAGTTTCCAATTTTCTTAGTATTCTGGTTCATAGTTAAATAGTTAAAATATTGTCTTCTCTTTTTAAATCGATTTTATTAATAGTAACACACAGAATAAATGTAATCGATTGCACAAATATATGGTTAATTATTGGTTATACAAATTAATTGCCCACTATTTTATATTAAACCCATAAAAAGTCAAGAAAATTCTCGAAGATTTTATCAATATTTTAAAAAAAAAGAGAGGAACAACACAGAAAAATACATACAACAAAGCAAAAAAAAAGCTGCCTTAGAAAGGCAGCTTTTTCAACTAAATTTATTTACTAACATTATGAAAAAACATTTTTACTCTTCAGAAACAATTGAAGTACTGATATTCATATTTCCTCCTACATTCAACAAAACAGCAACTCCTTTATCATTGAACATCGTCATATTTAAAGTATCTAAAGAAGCTAATTTTCTAGAAGTAAAACCACTAAAAGAATTATAAGATAAGTTCATTTCCTTCAACTGATTCAATTTCTCTAATTCGAAAGGTATTTGTCCTTTGAAATTATTTTCAAACAAACTCAAGTTTTCAAGTGCTGTTAATTCTGCTATTCGTGGACTTAAATTACCTGACATTTGGTTACTATTAAGCAACAATACTTTTAAGTTATTCATTGTATAAAGAGAAACTGGAATTTCACCTTGAATTTCGTTATTAAAAACAGATAAAACTTCAAGCCTTTTTAAATTTCCAATTCCTTGAGGTAATTCACCTGACAAACGATTCATGTACAAACTTACTGTAACAAGGTTAACATTTTCTGTCAATGAAGCTGGAATAGTACCCGATAATTTATTAAAAGATAAATCCAAAACTTGTAATTGTTTTAAATTTCCTAGAGCAGTAGGAATTTCACCAGAAAGCTTATTTTTGTGCAAATTTAATTCTTGCAAATCTGTTAAAGCAACAATAGATGAAGGTATTTGGCCTTCCAGATTATTATTTTTTAAATGAATAGCAATTACTTTATTTCCAACAACCTTTACTCCATACCAAGAATCCACGGGAGCGGACAAATTCCATTTTGTATTCCAATTAGCTCCATTAGTAGCATGGTATAAGTCAACTAATGCTGCTTTATCTGCTACAGAAACCTCTGCTTGCATTACAACTGAAAATAAAGCAGTTAAAATAAATAAGTATATGTTTTTCATGACCTTTGATTTATTTCTAATTCACTATCAAATGTAGTTAGAAACAAGATAAAATACATAAAAAAATCGACGAAATACACATTTTAGGTAAATTAAATATATTTTTCTTACATAAAAGTAATACTAAATTGTAACCATAAAAAAACTATATTTGATATACTAATCTTTAACCTTTATACAAATGGAAATTAATTTTATTACTTTATTAGTAGCGGCTGCTTCTACTCTTGTTACAGGATTCATTTGGTACAATCCCAAAGTATTTGGAACTATATGGATGAAAGAATCGGGCATGACCGAAGAAAAAATGAAAGGTGCTAATATGGCCCTCATTTTTATCACCTCTGTTTTTTATGCCTTTTTAATTGCTATGGTTCTCCAGATGCTTACCATACATCAATGGGGAGCCGTCAGCATGGTGGGGGGAGACCCGTCAACTGCTAAACCTTCATTTGAAGCATTTATGGCGGATTATGGCAGTTCATTTAGAACCTTTAAACATGGTGTGTTTCATGGCGCTTTAACCGGGATATTCATGGCGTTACCAATTGTAGGAACCAATGCTTTATACGAAAGAAAAAGTTGGAAATACACTCTAATTTCAGCAGGCTACTGGACAGTAAGTTTTATGATAATGGGTGGTATTATTTGTGCTTGGGCATAAATAGTTATTAAAAGGTCTTCTGGAAATTAACTTCCAGAAGACCAATTTTATCCTAATAAATTAATCATTTTGGCTAAGTTAAAATCTTTATCCGTTAGCCCGTTTGCATCATGTGTGGACAATCTCAAATGGACTTTATTATACACATTAAAAACTTCAGGATGATGATTTACTTTTTCTGCCAGTAATCCTACTTGAACAATAAAAGCAAGCGCTTCATTAAAATTCTTAAATACAAAATCCTTAACTATTCCGTTAGTATCATATTTCCAATCTTTTAAATTTGCTAATTGTGATTGAGCGGTGGTTTCGTTATACGTAGTCATATCTTTTTTTTTATCTATAAAATTAGTTAAAATTAAACGATTACGTAACTATATTAACTTTTAATAGTACTTTAGACCTCTACAAATTAGGGACATCATCTTGAAATCAAATCTGACTTTTCACATTTATTCCTCAACAAAAAATATTCCTGTTGAATGGGACACTGTGGCATCCCATAACCTTTTTTTAAGCAAAGATTATTTGACCGTTCTTGATAAAGCCGCACCTATCAATATGAAATGTTATTTTATAGGAATTTTTAAAAACCAAGATTTAGTTGGCGTTTCATTGGCACAATACATTAATTTGACCGAAGTAAATTCACTCGGCGAACGAGATCATTGTTTTAAAACGCTATTAAAAAATTTTATTTTTAAAAGACTCATTTCAAATGTTTTAATCATTGGAAACAATATGCTTACTGGGCAAAATTGCTTTCAATTTAGTTCCAAAATAAGCCCATCCGAAGGAATCACCCAACTTAATCAAGCTGCAATTGCCTTAAAATCACAGTTGAAAAAAGAAAATAAAAAAATTCACCTCACGGTGTTTAAAGATTTCTTGTTAGCCAATGCTTCCCTTTTTGATCAACCTACCTTCAATTCCTATTATCGCTTCAATACGCAACCTAATATGATATTTGAAATAAAATCTTCTTGGCACACCATTAACGATTATATAGGTGACCTAACCAAAAAATACCGGGACCAATACAAACGCGCCCAGAAAAAATCAGATGGAATTACTAAAAGAAAACTGTCACTTACTGAAATTGAACATTATCATCAACGCATCTATCAATTGTATCACCATGTAGCGCGTAATGCTCCATTCAACACTTTTTATTTGTCCGAAAATCATTTTGAAACATTTAAATCTCAATTAAAAGAACAATTTTTATTTTACGGCTATTTTCTTGAAGAAGAGTTAATAGGTTTCAACACATTGATTAAAAACCACGAAGATTTTGATACCTATTTCTTGGGATATGATGAAAGTTTTCAAAAGGAGAAAATGCTATACCTAAACATGTTGTATGACATGATAGGCTACTCCATCAAGAAAAAATTCAAAAGAATCATTTTTGCTCGTACAGCACTCGAAATTAAAAGTTCAGTAGGCGCAACTCCAGTAGAAATGTTTGGATTAATCAAACATGAAAATTACTTTTTAAATTTACTTATGGCTAAAAGTTTTGCATACTTTGAACCCAAAACAATTTGGCAACAACGCAAGCCATTTAAATAAATTATGCAATTGCCACTTTCATTTTCTCCGTAGAAATAGAAATTTCTAAATCCGTTAATTCTCCCACATATTCCCCATCGATTTGAAAACTATACGGCTTGTCAATTTGTATCTGAGCCGCATCTGTGGAAATGATTTCCACATCACTATAATTTAAAGGCATATTTCCTAAAACTATTTTAGTAAAAACGGTTAAATTGAGATTTTTCAAAACAACTAATTCAAATTTTCCGTCATTAATAACTCCCAGCGGATTGATAACTACACCCGTACCATATTTTTGAGCATTAGCAATCACTATCATCTTGGCATCGCACTCTAAATGATGTGTCTTTGAACTAATTTTTGCTTTAAACTTTCCTTTTGAATGCCATAAAGTATTTATAATTTGTAAGGCGTAACCCCATTTCCCATGAATTTTACTGGCTTTGTAATTTTTTATCAGCAAGGCATTGAGTCCAATATCGCTCAAATGGAGGCTTTTTTTACCGTTAATAACCACCATGTCAATTTCGACAAACTGGTCACTAAAAGCAATTTGAATGTTTTCTTCTAATGTTTTCAGCAAATCCAATTCTACTGCCAATCCATTGGCTGAGCCAACAGGTAAAATTCCAAATAAAACATTTTCATTAGCCATTGCTTCGCCTACCATTTTGATGGTACCGTCACCCCCTGCAACAATAATTCGTTCGGGTTTGTGTTCTTTATATAACGCTATTATTTTAGCCTTATCGTCAGTTCCTGTGGTTTTGTAAACTACAATGTGATTTTCCTTTGACTTAGCAAAATCTGTTACTGCTTCAATAAATTGTTCTTTATCAACACCTCCAGAAACCGGATTTACAACCATTAAAACATACTTTTTCACTATTTCTATACTATAATTGCTTAAAAATAACTAAATTTCATTGTACTTCAAAATATTCCTAATTATGAAGCCTATTTTAAAATTATACCGTGGTTACGCTAACGAACAAGAATTGATTGTTATGGGACACGTTTTTAAACCTACTAACAAAAAAGATTATGACTTTTTATCTAAAAAGTTTAAAAACGCAAAGGCAACCATCAACATGTTTCGCATCAAAACACAAGCAAATGCTGATGTATATCTTGAGCACAACAATACCAAAATTCATACCAAAACATTGAATGACGGCTACTTTAAATTTTGCATTCCTTTGATGGAAAATGAATATGGCTGGATCGACTATAAAGTAAGTATCATTTATAAAAATCAAAAAATAGAAAGTCATGAAAGTTACAACCGTCCTAAACAAGGTGACTTAGGTATCATCTCAGATATTGACGACACTTTTTTGGTGTCCTATACTAAAAATCCAATAAAAAAAATCTACCACCTCCTCTTTAAAAACGTAACTAGCAGACAAATTTTCGAAGATGTAGTATTGCATTACCAAGCCCTAAGCCAAGCGGGTAGAGAAAACCAAAAAGAGCGCAATACTTTTTTTTATGTCTCTAGTAGTGAATGGAATCTTTACCGTTTTATTATTAAGTTTACTGAAATCCATCAACTCCCAAAAGCAGTGTTGTTACTAAAAGACATTAAAACTAATTTGAGACAGTTTTTCTGGTCATTAAATCCTGAAAAACACAACCATAAATTTGAGAAAATAAAACACATTTTAGAATTTTATCCTCACTTGCAATATGTTCTATTAGGTGATGATACGCAGGAAGATGCTTTTTTATATGAAGCAATTTGCAAAATTTTTCCCTTGAGTGTACGTGCCGTTTACATCAGACAGACTGGACGTTCTCCAAAAAATGAGGTTATTAAAGCTATTGAAAATATTATGACTCTAGATGTTGCGGCGTACTATTTTGAACACAGTTCTCAAGCGATTGAACATTCAAAGGCAATAGGGATTATCGATTAAGCAATAGCCCAGATGGCAATGAAAATCCTTTTATGAAAAACACTAGTTTTTTTTGCGCTTGTGGCAGAGCGACCAACGGAAGCTCCTGCCACAAGCTAGCAAAAAAAGTGTTTTGAGTAAAAGATTGAAATGAACAGCTGGAATAGCTACAAATTATCAATCTCTTCTTGAACAATTTCCCAATCCAATAACAATTGGTCTAATTCTTCTTTTTTCTTGTTATAAGCTTTAAAGAAAGAGGCATCTTCGATATGCTTGTCATAATTAGACATTAACATTTTGTCGTCGTGTTGAATATCTATTTCAAGTTGTTTGATTTGACTTTCAATTTTGCTCAACTTATTATGGAGTGCTTTGTTTTTCTTTTGGTCCTCGTAAGAAGTCTTTTTACTTTCTTTTGGCGCTATTGTTTTTTGAACCTCTTTTTTCTCAACTTCACGCATGTTTTCGAGATTGCGTTGTTCCAAGAAGAAATTGATGTCCCCTAAATATTCTTTGATTTTTTGGTCTTTGAATTCATAAACGATATTTGACATTCCTTGTAAAAAATCACGGTCATGCGAAACTAAAAGGAGTGTTCCTCCAAATTTTTGCAAGGCTGCCTTCAATACATTCTTGGATTTGATATCCAAATGATTGGTAGGTTCGTCCATTAACAAAACATTGATGGGTTGCAAAAGCAATTTGCACAAGGCCAAACGATTGCGTTCTCCCCCTGAAAGTACTTTGACTTTTTTCTCCACATCGTCACCCCTAAACAGAAATGAACCCAACATATCTCGAACTTTACTTCTGTTGGTATCAGTTGCGGCCTCTTCCATCGTTTGAAGTAAGGTGAGTTCGCCATCTAGATATTCGGCTTGATTTTGAGCAAAATAACCTAACTGCACATTGTGACCTAATTTTATATTGCCTTCGTATTCAAATTCATTAACAATTGCTTTGATAAAGGTGGATTTTCCTTGACCATTTTGTCCTACAAAAGCTATTTTACTTCCTCTTTCTACAAGTAAATTAATATCTTTCAAGATGGTTTTATCGCCATAGCTTTTAGTCACTTTCTCGGCTTCAATTACCACTCTTCCTGGTTCTTTAGACACAGGAAAGGATATATTCATAACTGAGTTGTCGTCTTCATCTACCTCGATGCGTTCTACCTTATCCAGTTTTTTTATAAGAGATTGCGCCATCGAAGCTTTAGAAGCTTTAGCACGGAATTTTTCAATGAGTTTTTCTGTTTCTTCAATTTTCTTGGCTTGATTTTTTTGAGTAGCCAATTGTTTTTCCCTTATCTCATGACGTAATTCTAAATATTGTGAGTAAGGTTTATTAAAATCATAGGCTTTTCCAAGTGAAATTTCTATTGTTCGATTGGTTACATTATCCAAGAACATTTTATCATGCGATACTATAACCACTACTCCTGGATAATTTCGTAAAAAATTCTCTAACCAAATGATACTTTCAATATCTAAGTGGTTAGTAGGCTCATCTAACAGCAGTACATCATTAGATTGCAACAATAATTTAGCTAATTCAATTCGCATTCGCCAGCCTCCTGAGAACGTTTCTGTTTGGTTGTCAAAAACCTCCCTTTTGAAACCAAGACCCAAAAGAATTTTTTCGGTATCACCGACATAATTGTAACCTCCTAAAAGTTCAAAACGATGGGTGTAATCCGATAAATCTTCGATTATTTGACTGTAGGCTTCACTCTCATAATCGGTACGTGTTACGAGTTGATGATTGATTTCTTCTAATTTTTTTTCGACAATTTTTATTTCAGTAAATGCCTCATAAGCTTCTTCAAGCACCGTACGCCCACGTTCAAAATCGATGTCTTGACGCAAGAATCCTAAACGGATATCTTTTTCTTGAGAAATAACCCCTGAATCAGGTTTAAAATCTCCTGCGAGCATTTTGAGCATGGTTGATTTTCCAGCACCATTCTTTCCTACAAGACCTACTCTGTCTCCAGCTCCTAATCTAAAAGTTACTTCTTCAAATAAATAGGTACCCCCGAATGAAACGGATAAATTGTGAATATTTAGCATATTTTGTGACTAAAGTTACTAAGGCAACACCACTAAAAGTGTACCTTTGTTTAAAATTTTTGCAAATGTTAAAAAAAGGATCCAAACTAAATAGTATTTTAACAGGAAGTTGTCCAAAATGCCAAAATGAAAGCATGTATGTGAACAAAAACCCGTATCATATTACTTCTATCCTTAAAATGAACGAAACTTGTAGTCATTGTGGTTTGCGTTACCAAATTGAACCATCATTTTTTTACGGTGCTATGTATGTAAGTTACGGTTTAAATGTTGCCATTGGTATTGCTGCTTTTATAGTTTCATTTATCTTTTTAAAAAGCAGTTTAGAAACATCTTTTATAGCTATCATTACGACTTTGATTATCTTATTCCCTTTTGTACTTAGATGGTCGAGAAACATTTACATTAATATGTTTATTTCCTACGAACCTCCTGGTAAGAATAACAAACCATAATTACCTAAAGTTTTTGGGCTTAATGCGATTAAAATCAACTTCTCTATCAAGTGGAATTTGGTTTTCAATTGCATTAAATAAGGCCATTGCCATTTCTGGGCCTAACATCACCCCTCGGGTTCCCAGTCCGTTTAAAAGATGAACACATTTGTATTGTGGATGTGTTCCAACTAAAGGACGTCTGTCTCTAACTGTAGGCCGTATGCCGGCAAAATGAGCTATGATTTCAAAGGGACAATTGATAATTTCTTGAATTCGTTCTACCAATTCTATTTTACCGTCTTCGGTAGGAGTTGCTGTTTTATCTTTCCAATTATAAGTCGCCCCTACTTTAAACAATCCATCTCCAAGTGGCAATATAAAGACACTTGTATTTACAATTACGTCTAGTTCTAAGTCTGGAGCCTTTATGATAAACAACTCTCCTTTGGTTCCGTCCAAAGGCAAATGTTTAAAAAAAGGATTTGCATGCATCCCAAAGCCTTCTGCAAAAACAATATTTTTAGCTTTAATACCTTCATAAAGAACACCATCGTCCTTAACAACCAATTCGCTATAATTGAAGCGGACATCCATAAACCAATTATTATCCTTTAAATAGGTTTGGTAAGCAGCAACCAACTTGGCTGTATCGACATAACCAGTATGCAAAACTTCACCGTAATCAAAAGGTGAATCAATTCCGTTATATTTTTTAGTTATTAAGTTTAGTGATAAAAAAGGAGACAAATTAGGTTTATCCGATGCAGCAAACCAATTGTTTTGTTCTTCAATTGAAAAAAACTTTCTTAAAATAGGTTTTTTAAAATCAAATTGAGTGTGTAATTTTGACTCTAATCTTGAATAAAAACTTGTCATTAATTCCAATTGTTCTTTCGCATGCCAAACTTCACTAAAACGTTTTAAGATAACCGGATTATAAAGCCCTCCAGCTATTTTAGAGGAGTTTTGAGAATTATCATCCATAACCAGTACGGTTTTACCATGTAACAATGCTGTTTCCGAAAATGAAATCCCCGCTAAACCTGACCCAACAATCAAATAGTCTATCATAATACAAATCTTTAAAACTACCTACCACAAATAAAAAACTCTTACTAGGTAGTAAGAGTTAGTTTTAATATATCAAATCGAAAAAATTGAATTAATAATTCCACATGTCTTGTTCAAAATTACGAATCTTCTCTTTAATTCTTTCAGATTCTAACAATTGTTTTTGCGCATTCTCTTTCATGTATTCTTTGATTTCACGATCGCCGTACACATTTTCTTCTTTATAAATAACACTATTAAAACGTCTTGAATTCAAGATTTGGTCAAATGAAATGGGCATCGAAGAGTTTTTATCATTGAAAGCTTTTGCTTCGTGCAAAACATTTCGAGCAGAAGGAAAGAATATCCAAAACAATTCGATATAATCTTTCTCATCACTATTCATTGTGTACACATCAGGAGTTACAGGACAAATACCTAACAAACGGTATTTCAATTCACTCTGACGCTTGTCAAAATACCAAAACCCTTTAATTTTATATTGCGTTACATCTTGTGCGGTTAAATCAGAACGCAAAATATATTCAGGAGAAACACGTTTCATACCTGAGTTAATTTGCTCTCTACCCGCATCAGTAGTATCTATACGAGATAGAGAAGCTTCAATATCTTTGTATGACTTTTTAGTATTGAAATAACTGTCTGAATACACTTCAGTGATCTTTCCATTTTTAATAGCTGTAGTTAAAACAGTATATAATGAACGCCTGTCAGAACCGATGTTTTCGTCTATTGGAAAATACAAAGGAAAATTTATCCTTTCGCTCAAATCAATAATCTCCCAAACTGTTTTACCCATCAGGATATCTCTATCATGAACATAACCATAAGCCAAAGGCTTATCATTATCTGATATCAATTGAGCAGCCGTTTTAAGTCCGATTTGCGATGGTGTTTTTGCATTTAGCAAGTTTGATTGGCCGTAAGACGACACAGTCAAAAGTACAGAACACATTACCAATAAAACTTTTTTTACATTCTTCATGATGTCATTATATATTTTTAACACACTCCTTATTACCAAGCATTACTGAATTTCAAAGATAACAGGAGCTGTTCTAGGCAACAAATAACTGCCTGCTCCAACTAATTTCGTTTTTATCTCAGATATTGTAACTTGATCTCCTCTTACTGCCTTTGAAAGCACTGATTTACATTGTGCATTTAATTTATTACCCTGAACAACAACTGTAGGTTGTCCTGTTATTTTTAAATTAAATCCTACTACATCCAAGTCTACGTCAAAATCAAAATCTTCAAGCTTAGCTCCAATTGTAGCTATTTCTAAATTTGATTTTGGTCCTTTTACCACACCTGATTCACCACGAATTGTACCAGTTGGACCAGGGATACCTTTAATTCTGAACGTTTTGCTATCAGAAACTTTAGAACCGTCGGACAAAGTTCCTGTTACGTTTATTACCACTTGATTACCTGTTGTAGGACTCATATTGAATTTCCCTCCCCCAGCAGAACTCAATCCCGGAGCTGAAGCCGAAACCTTATCAGCAGGAATACCCGCAAAAGAAATAGTCATTGGATTCACAACGCCTCTATAAACCACATTCATCTTATCAGCAGAAATTGTTGCTGATTTAGGTCTAGCAACTACTACATATTTGTCTTTAATTGGCAAGCTCACTACTTTACCATTTTCATCAAAATTAAAAGATCCAGCAATCGCATGTTCACCTATATTACCCGCACCAAATGAAAACTTAGCCTGACCAGCCATCGCTTGGATGCTTGAACCATTTACAATTACAGATTTTGCTTTTAACGACGGATCAAATTTTCCTAAAATAATTTTTCCTGAAACGGCTTCACCTTGAAAGAAAACTGATTTATCTAAAACTACTATTGGCTGATAAGCTGTAAGAGAAGCTGCTGCAACCAAATCAGTTTGAAACATACCTGTCATCACATCGCTTTCGGTCGTTTTAATATCCGCTTGGATTTGAGACAACTTAGTAATAGTTGCAATTAAAGGAAACCCTTTATAATTGTAATCCATCCAAGGTAAAGTCGCTCCTGCTTTTTTAGAAAAAATAGGTTTTGTAGCAAATCTATTTTCAATTTTTTTAATCTCAGATTCAGCAATAGAACTACCTCCAATTTGTTTGATTTGAGCCGGATAATTGTTTATTTTCTCCAAAAACTCTTTCCCTTTAGGAGACAATTTATCTCCAGTAAAAAACATATTGTCGATTAAATCCCCTTTATCCATTTGTTCATAAGGTAGATTTCCTTCTTCGTCTCTTTCAAAATTTTTTGTAACAGAAACTTTTATGTTTTCAATATAATCATTCAACTCTTTAGAAACAGCTCTAATTTTGTCAACTTTTGCTTTTTTCTCACCAAATTGACCAGGTTGGTCAATTGCTTTTTGAGCTAATTGTTGAAAAGAAGACTCGTTACGAGTGTCCGAGATTAAATTTGATTCAACAATCTTTAAATTTAAAATTCCAAAGGCTGATAATACTTCTTTGGACATATTTAATGCTAACATCGCAATGAAAACCAGATACATCAGGTTAATCATCTTCTGTCTAGGGGTTAGTTTTCCTCCTGCCATAGTTGTTATTTTCTAATTAGTTTAATTAATTCTTTTTGTTAAGGGTCATGAAACTAATTATCCTTTATTATTCATTGCAGTAAGCATACCACCATAAACGTTGTTTAAAGAAGACAAGTTTGCTGTTAATGATTGCATTTGTTCCTTTAATTTCACATTATTTTCAAGTACTTCTTCATTAATTTGAGCATTTCTAGATGCACTTTGTAATTGTACTTTATACAAACTATTCAACGACTCCATTTGAGCAGCTGCTAACGTTAACTCTTCACTGTATTTTTTTGTAGAAGCGATTGAATCAACTGTTGGCGCTATACCTTTAGCAGCAGATTCAAAGTTTTTGATACTATTTCCTAAACTTGCCATTAATTCCCCATCAATTTTAGCATCTTTCAACATAGCATCTAATTTTTGTGACAATAGTCCTTGAGCTTCTATTGGGTTCTCTTGTTTTGGTTTTGCTTCTCTTTTTTGGGCCTTACCATTAGCCAATTCTGGATAAACCAATGTCCAATCCAACTCCTCATCAACAGGTTCAAAAGCTGAAAGCGCAAAAATTAAGGCCTCCACTAATAAACCAATAGTCAACATTAAATTTCCTGTAATAGGTCCTAACTCAATGTGTGTAATTTTGAATAATGCTCCTACGATAACTACCGCAGCTCCCATACCATAAGCAAAGTTCATTGCTTTTTTACTTAGTAATGCCATAAATTGTGTTTTTTAGAGTTTAATATTTGGTTTTGAATTTGGTTTAAATTTGAGGTTTAAATCAGTAAATTATTATCTATTTCTTCTATTTGTCGTACCATTCCCAGTAACTTCAGTCCCCATATAATCTTGAACTGTACGGAAACCAATGTAACTTCTTGCCGAATCAGCATATTCATAGTCTCTTGTACTCACCTGTAAGAAGTAAGCAACATCTTTCCAAGACCCTCCACGAACTACTTTTCGCTTGTTAGACAAGTCCAAAACATTTGGGTTCATAGAAGACACATATTCATAAGCATTTGGATCATAGGAAGAATCTGTCCATTCAGAAACATTTCCAGCCATATTATACAAATTGTAAGCATTAGGCTCATAGGATTTTGCCTCAACCGTATATAAGGCTTGATCGGCCGCATAGTCACCTCTACTTGGTTTGAAATTAGCTAAAAAACATCCTCTATCATTTTTAGTATAAGGACCTCCCCAAGGGTAAGTAGCTGATTGCAACCCTCCTCTAGCAGAATATTCCCACTCAGCTTCTGTTGGCAAACGGAAAGAATTAATCAAATCTCTGCCTTTCGTTTTTGATTTGATATATGAATTTTTATTTAATGTTCTCCAAGCACAAAAAGCTTTTGCTTGCGTCCACTTAACCCCTACCACAGGATAGTCTCCATAAGCTTTATGCCAAAAATAATCATTGTGCATCGGTTCGTTGTAGGAATATGAAAAATCTTTAATCCAAACTGTCGTGTCTGGATATACTTTTACTTCTTCAGTTTTAATAAAATCCTTACGCTTCCCTACTTTTGCTTTGGCAGCAGCTTGAATATCCATCCAAGAATAACGAAATTTAAGTTTATCAACATCGATGCTTCTCAAACCGTTATAAGAAGCCTCTATAGGCAAATACATTGAATCCATTACCTCAACATAATATTCGTCTGGGTATTTTTGTGGATCCTTAATTAATTTTACTTTTCTATTAAGTTTTCGTCCTGCGTAGGGATCATCATCTGTACCTATACTGTAATAATTGTCATACATATACTTATCATATGCAGTCATTTTAGCTGGATCAGTATCATTGAATGCAAAATCCCCTATACTACCTGTTTTACCATTCTTTCCTGAACCAGGCTTAATCCCCATTTCATCAGCAAGAATTGCCAATCGCACTCTAATAGTAGAATCCTTAACCCACTCTACAAACTGACGGTACTCACTATTCGTAATTTCTGTCTCATCCATATAAAATGATCGAACAGTTACTGTTTTGGTTGGTGCATCTTGAATTCCAGCCACATCTTCATCAGATTTACCCATGATGAATGAACCTCCAGGAACCAATGTCATACCATAAGGCTTTTCAGGATGCCATTTTGCTCCTTTAACACCCACTAATTCACCTTTATCACCTGATTTACCACAGCTAACTAACAGCATTACAATTGCCATAAATGCAATGAAATTCTTCATATAAAATAGGGTTATATATTCATTATTTTTCAATGTGTAAACGTATTTATTATTTTTTTAAAAAACAATTATTTTACTAAAACAAATTATTTTTTTAAAAATACAAAAAACGAACTACCAAAACTAAACTTAGACGATGTTTTTACGTAGTGCTTTCCACCATCTTTCTGGTAATTCTTGATTGCAAGCCCCCAAATACTCCTCATAAGAACAAGGTAATAACGTATTCCTCTTTAATTTATTGTTCCCATTTACAACAAATGGTATTTCTATCCACCAACGATCTGTTTTATCGCTTTTATAAAAAATTAAGGTTTCTTCTTCTATAGGTACTATAAACTTGATATAACTTTCTCGGCTACCAAAAGGATACTCATTAGAACGATAATGGTATCCTTCTATAAAATACCAAATTATTTGAGCAATTAATTTAGATTCTTGCGCTGAATTACCATGATTAAACACTCCAAACATTGATACTTTATCACTTATACCAGCATATCTTGACAAAGCACAAATTTCTTTACCATCAAATCCATTGGGTTCAAAAGAAACAAAATTCCCTGAATCTGCTGACTTAACTGAATTTAAATCTAAACTTACAATATCTGCATCCCTAAAAACAGGTTCAGCAAGAGCGATATTATTTGAAATTTCACCTAATCGATATGCATCAAAAAAGAGTTTTTCGATTAAATCAATTTCTTCTTGGGGATTATAATAGGTTTGATACCCAATATTGCAGTAATTAAAGAGATTATTAGGCTCGTCAATAATTATTTTAGTCAAATAAGAAGAAGCTAAAATTGCCTCATCTTCCTTTCCAAAATCAAATTTATTATCAATCGCAACCAAATTAACCATTTGCTCTAAATCATCATAGGCACGATACAATGCATACGTCAAATCCTGAGAACCTCCTATAACTATGGGAATTACTTTGTTTTTGATTAACGTGGCTACCACTTTACGCAACGCAAAATAGGTATCTTCAATACGTTCTCCCGCCATTATATCTCCTAAATCCGCAATAGAAGCATGCCAATTTCCTGGATACATTCCATAAAGTTGCTTTCTAATAAAATCCAAATCAACATCATAAATCGCTGATTTATCACCTCTATTATCCAAAACTCCAATTATGGCAATGTTAATTTTTTCAATGGATGGAAATGCATCTTTAGTATGAAAAACCACCTTACTTCCTAATTGTTGATTTGAAAACCCATTTAATTCCTCAACAAAATTTTTATTCAAAGGGGTTAAAAATTCAAATTCCATAAATTAACTTTTCTTTTTAGGAGTCGTTTTTTTTACTGTTTCTTTCTTAGCAGTCGTCTTTTTTGCAGTTGTCTTTTTAGCAGGTGCTTTTTGCTCAATTATTTCCTGAACCTCTGCTAATGTTAAGTTTGCAGCATCAATATCTTTACCTAATTCGATTTTAATTTTTCCTTTCAAGATAACTGAACGTCCCCATCTTGCTTTTTCAACTACAATACCTTCTTCCTCCCAATTATGAAGTACTTTATCAATATTTTTTTGCAATTTATCTTCAATCAACGCCTCAATATCAGCCTGTGACAAATTATCAAAATCGTATTTTTTACTTACATTAATAAACAATCCATTCCATTTGATAAATGGACCAAAACGCCCTACTCCTTTTTGAACACCTTCTCCTTTATAAGTCGCAATAGGGGCATCTGCTTTGATTTTTTCATCAATTAATTCTTGAGCTCTTTCTTTAGTAACCGCTAATGGATCTTCACCTTTAGGCAATGATATAAAAACGCTTCCATGTCGCACATAAGGTCCAAATCGGCCATTATTAACTTCAACTTCTTCCCCTTTATAAACACCTAAATCTTTTGGTAACAAAAACAGATTCAAGGCCTCTTCAAGTGTAATATTCCCAATGTTTTGGTCTTTCATCAAGCTTGCAAACTTCTTTTCTTCATCTTCAGCATCACCTATTTGCGCCATAGGACCAAACTTCCCTAAACGCACCGAAACAGGTTTTCCCGTTTTAGGATCTTTTCCTAAAATTCGTTCACCACTTTCTCTGTCTGCATTAGCTTCTACATCTTTCACATTAGGATGAAATCTATCGTAAAACTCCTTCATCATAATTGCCCAATCTACATTCCCCTCAGCAATCTCGTCAAAATCTTGTTCTACTTTTGCCGTAAAATTGTAATCTAATATATTACCGAAATTCTTCACTAGAAAATCAGTAACTATAGTACCTATATCCGTTGGAACTAACTTTCCTTTATCTGAACCTGTATTTTCTTTTAATTCTTTTTCCGTTAGCTTTCCTGACTGCAACATCAACTGCGTATATTTACGCTCCGTTCCCTCCAAATTTCCTTTTTCCACATAATTTCTATTGATGATGGTAGAAATCGTAGGGGCATAAGTTGAAGGTCGTCCGATTCCTAGTTCTTCCAACTTTTTAACTAATGACGCTTCCGTATAGCGTGCTGGAGGTCTTGAATAGCGCTCTGTTGCCGAAATAAAATTATTCAACAATGACTCATTCACTTTTAAGGCTGGCAACATCCCTTCTTGTTCTTCTTCATCGTCATCATGCCCCTCCAAATACACTTTCAAAAAGCCTTCAAAAAGCAATACTTCTCCTGAAGCCGTAAATAATTCGTTATGATTATTGGCTTGTATTTTAACATTTGTACGTTCTAATTGAGCATCACTCATTTGTGAAGCTAATGTTCTTTTCCAAATCAAATCATATAAGCGAGCCTGATCACGATCTATATTCACAGTATGACGAGACATATCAGTAGGCCTAATAGCTTCGTGGGCTTCTTGTGCTCCTTTATTTTTATTAGCAAATGTTCTAGGGTATGAAAACTCCTTGCCATAAGAGTTAATAATTTCAGCTTGAGCTGCATCCATCGCCTCTTTTGACAAATTCACGCTATCGGTTCTCATGTAAGTGATTAATCCCGCCTCGTACAAACGTTGTGCTAATTGCATGGTGATTCCTACTGGCAAATATAACTTACGAGCTGCTTCCTGTTGTAAGGTCGAAGTTGTAAAGGGAGCAGCAGGAGTTTTTTTAGTTGGCTTTGTTTCTAAATCAGAAACTTTGTAAGTCGAACCATTATTTTTATTTAAGAAATCTTCGGCTTCTTTCTTGGTAGTAAAGTTTTTAGGCAATTTAGCTTTAAAAGTCTTCCCTGCTTCATTTGTAAACTCGGCTACAACTGAATAAGTTGCTACGGCTTTAAAATCTTGGATTTCGCGTTCTCTCTCAACAATTAAACGAACAGATACTGATTGTACACGACCCGCAGAAAGCCCTCCTTTAATTTTTCGCCAAAGTACGGGTGACAACTCATACCCTACTAATCGGTCGAGTACCCTACGTGCTTGTTGTGCGTTAACTAAATTATAATCTATTTCGCGAGGATTTTCAATTGCTTTTAGAATCGCATTTTTAGTGATTTCATGAAAAACAATTCTTTTGGTTTTTTTAGAATCTAATTTTAATTCTTCAGCCAAGTGCCAGGAAATTGCCTCTCCTTCACGGTCCTCATCACTTGCTAACCAAACCATTTCTGCTTTTTTTGACAAGGCTTTTAGCTTACTCACCAAAGCTTTTTTATCTGAAGAAACTTCGTATTTAGGTTTAAAACCATTCTCTACATCCACTCCTATTTCCTTTGAAGGCAAGTCGGCAATGTGCCCATAACTTGACTCTACTTGAAAATCACTACCTAAAAATTTCTCGATTGTTTTCGCCTTTGCAGGTGACTCTACTATAACTAAATTCTTTGCCATTGCTCTATTTTTCTGAGACAAAAGTATAAGTTTTTTTTAAATATTAAACTTTTGCTAATTTTTAAAACACAAAACCTATTACATACTTTTTACCAAATCGCCTAAAAAAGAATTCGCAACAACACATTCTTGAGAGACAATGAACTGATTTTTATACCAGAACCTAAATATTGGATTCTTTTTAAAAAAACATAAGTTTTTCTTTTTTTAAAAGCAAAATTCATTCTGGTTTAGTATTTTCACGACAAAGTCAATCGCCTAGCACCATGTCAAGACAAATTCAAATAGCCCAACTAAAGTCCACTCCCGAATGGGACATCATAATTATTGGCGGAGGAGCCAGCGGATTGGGCACCGCTGTAGATGCAGCGAGTCGTGGCTACAAAACCGTATTATTTGAAGCTGTAGATTTTGGAAAAGGCACTTCAAGCCGTAGTACCAAACTCGTGCATGGAGGTGTACGCTATCTAGCCCAAGGCCAACTCCTTTTAGTTATCGAAGCGCTAAAAGAAAGAGGACGCTTACTCGAAAACGCAAAACATTTGACCCAAAACATTTCATTTGTTATACCTATATATAATAGATGGCTTGGCTATTTTTACGCATTAGGCCTTACTTTATATGATATACTTGCAGGAAATCGAAGTTTAGGCAAATCAAAGTTGATTTCGAAAGCAAAAACCATTGCAATTTTTCCAAATATTAAAAAAGAAAATCTTAAGAATGGTGTTATCTATCATGATGGTCAATTTGATGACGCACGATTAGCCATTAATCTAGCGCAAACTGCTATTGACAATAAAGCTTGTGTTTTAAATTATTTCAAAGTCATCCAATTATTAAAAGACAAGCAAAACAAATTGGAGGGAGTTCAAGTTCTTAACCAAGAAACCCAAGAAATTTTCACCATAAAAGGCAAAATCATCATCAATGCAACAGGTGTTTTCACCAACTCGATTATGAAGCTCAACGATTTGACCTATAAGAAATATGTTGTTCCCAGTCAAGGTGTCCATTTGGTTTTAGACAATGTCTTTTCCCCTACGGCAACAGCGTTAATGATTCCCAAAACTACCGACGGTAGAGTACTGTTTGTTGTCCCTTGGCACAATAAAATCCTTATAGGCACCACCGACACTTTAATTAAAAGTCATAGTCTTGATCCTATAGCATTAGAATCTGAAATTGAATTCATCCTCAAAAATGCACAACATTATTTAGAAAACAAGCCTCAACGCAAAGATGTACTAACTGTTTTTGCAGGTTTACGTCCATTGACCGCCCCAACAGAACAAAATCAAAAAACCAAAGAAATCTCAAGAAGCCATAAAATTTTACTTTCTGAAACAGGACTAATCACCATTACGGGAGGAAAATGGACCACTTACAGAAAAATGGCTCAAGATGCCGTGGATAAGGCAATAAGCACAAAAAAAATCCCTAAAAGAAAATGCCTCACCACACACCTCCCCATTCACGGTAACAAACAAACCTCAGAGACAGAAAGACTAAATCATTTGTATATCTATGGTACAGATACCAAGAATATTATCGCTTTACAAGAAAATCATCCTGAACTTAAAGAAAAATTACATCCTCAGTATGATTTTACACTAGCCGAAGTACTCTGGGCAATTCGACATGAAATGGCTAGAACCGTTGATGATATTCTTGCCCGCAGAGTACGCCTTTTATTTTTAGACACACAAGCTGCTATTGAATCAACAGAAAAAGTGGCCTCCCTATTATCAGTTGAATTACACAAAGACAACAAATGGATAGAAGAGGAAATAGAACGGTTTCATAGTATAGCAAAGAATTACCTCCTTTCAGAATCCTAAAAGACCTAAATTATTTTAAAATAAAAAAACACAAAATACTGTTAATTCTTAATCTGACAACTTGTCATATATATTCAAATAATCGTACATTTGTCCTCTTATTAAAACACACTTTGTAAAGTGACTTATGGAAAAGAGTATTGATGAAAACAAACAAGGAGAACGCCTTGTTTTAGAAAATAAACCCGAGAACACAAAAAAACTATTTATTGAAAGTTACGGTTGCGCCATGAACTTTTCCGATAGTGAAGTAGTTGCTGCCATCTTATCGGATAACGGATATAATACTACTCAAATACTTGAAGAAGCTGACTTGGTATTGGTAAATACCTGCTCGATTAGAGACAAAGCAGAGCAAACCATACGCAAGCGCTTAGAAAAATACAATGCTGTAAAACGTAAAAACACTAAAATGAAAGTAGGTGTTTTAGGGTGTATGGCTGAACGTTTAAAAAGTCAATTTCTAGAAGAAGAAAAAATTGTTGACCTTGTTGTAGGCCCTGATGCATACAAGGATTTGCCTAATTTACTAAACGAAGTTGAAGAAGGACGAGATGCCATTAATGTGATTTTATCAAAAGAAGAAACCTATGGTGACATTTCCCCTGTTAGATTAATGAGTAATGGCATAACCGCTTTGGTTTCTATCACCAGAGGCTGTGATAACATGTGTACTTTTTGTGTAGTTCCTTTTACTCGCGGACGAGAACGAAGTCGTGAACCTCAAAGCATTATGACTGAAATACAAGATTTATGGAGTAAAGGTTTTAAGGAAATTACACTTTTAGGACAAAACGTGGACAGTTACCTATGGTATGGCGGTGGGCTGAAAAAAGATTTTATCAATGCTTCTGAAATCCAGAAGGCAACAGCCGTCCATTTTGACCAATTACTCGAAATGGTTGCTACAGCTTTTCCTAAAATGCGCATACGATTTTCAACTTCAAACCCACAAGACATGCACGAAAGCGTACTGCATGTAATTGCTAAATACCCTAACATCTGCAAGCACATCCACTTGCCAGTTCAATCCGGAAGCAATCGCATTTTGAAAGAAATGAATCGCTTGCATACACGCGAAGAATATATGGCCTTAATTGACAAAATCAGATCCATCATCCCCGACTGTGCCATTAGCCAAGACTTGATTGCTGGTTTCCCAACGGAAACAGAAACTGACCATCAAGACACCATTAGTTTGATGGAATATGTAAAATACAATCATGGATATATGTATGCTTACTCAGAACGTCCAGGCACATTGGCGGGTCGAAAAATGACCGATGATGTTCCGGAAGAAACCAAAGGAAGACGTTTGCAAGAAATTGTCGATTTACAACAAAAACATGCTTGGTTTCGCTCAGAAGAATTCATTGGCAAAACAGTTGAAGTTTTAATTGAAAAAATTTCTAAAAAATCAAAAGAAGAATTCTCAGGACGTAATTCTCAAAACACAACCGTTGTTTTCCCTAAGGAAAATTATAAAATTGGTGATTTTGTTAACGTAAAAATCAACAGTTGCACCAGCGGAACTTTGAAAGGTCAAGCAGTAGGTTACTCACAGATGAATTAAAAAAGTATAAAAATTTAAGGATTCAAGTTCTTCTCAATCTTTAACCTTAAACTAATAAAAACTTTAAACAATTATTTGATGGAATCAGTTCAAAATATAAAACAACGATTTGAGATTATAGGTAATGAACCAAAGCTCAATCGCGCTATTGAAAAAGCAATACAAGTAGCCCCTACTGACATTTCTGTTTTGGTCGTGGGAGAAAGTGGTGTAGGTAAAGAAAGTATTCCTAAAATCATACATTCCCTGTCGCATCGCAAGCACGGAAAATACATAGCAGTCAACTGTGGAGCCATTCCAGAGGGAACGATTGACAGTGAACTTTTTGGCCACGAAAAAGGAGCTTTTACAGGAGCAACAAGCACCCGAGAAGGTTATTTTGAAGTAGCTAATGGAGGCACTATCTTTTTGGATGAAGTAGGCGAACTTCCTTTAACCACACAAGTACGTTTATTAAGAATTCTAGAAAATGGAGAATTTTTAAAAGTAGGATCATCACAAGTTCAAAAAACAGATGTACGCATTGTGGCGGCCACCAATGTTAATCTTTTTGACGCCATTGGAAAAGGAAAATTCCGTGAAGATTTGTATTATCGTTTAAGTACGGTTGACATTACCTTACCACCTTTACGCGACCGAAAAGACGACATTCATTTACTTTTTAGAAAATTTGCTGCTGACTTCGCTCATAAATACAAAATGCCTCCTATAAAATTAGACGATGGCGCTGTTGATGTTTTACAAAAATTTAGATGGAGCGGTAACGTACGTCAGTTACGAAATGTTGCTGAACAAATTTCAGTTTTAGAAACCAATCGTGACATTAACGCCCTTACGCTTCAATCCTACCTCCCCTCTGAAGGAAACAATCTCCCGTCAGTTATTAGTGACAAAAAAGCGGAAAGTGATTTTAGTACAGAAAGAGACATTTTATATAAAGTGCTTTTTGACATGAAAAGCGATTTGAACGACTTGAAAAAACTCACCTTAGAATTAATGAAAAACGGCGCAGCCAAAACGCAAGACATTAATCCTAATTTGATTCAAAAAATTTATGGTTCTCAGGAAAACGAAAGCGAAATTGACTTTGAGGAGCGACCTAACACGGCCTTGATTAGCACCCCTAAGAGCGAAAATCAATACCAAGAACCAGAGGACAACTATCTCTTTGCCGAGACTATTGAAGAAGAAGAAATTTTGCGATTAGAACAAAAAGAAATTGAAATGATTAAAAAGTCATTAGAAAAAAACAAAGGAAAACGCAAAGCAGCAGCCGAAGAACTTGGAATTTCAGAACGTACACTGTATCGAAAAATAAAACAATTTGATTTATAAAAAAACAAATAAACACCAACTTCAAAATTACCACATCCAATTTATTATATTTGAAAAAATATAGTCAACACTACAAAATTGAGAATGGAGATTTTAGAATGTAGGTTTCACCATAAAATTCTATGAAAAAAATATATCCTCTTTTATTACTCATCTTAGCATTCTCAGCCAGCAGTTGCTCAGTATATAATTTCACAGGAACAGGAAAAATTGACGCCAAGACCTTCCAAGTTAACTTTTTCCCCAACAATGCAGATCTAGTTGAACCAGGAATTGATCGTCGATTTACTCTTGCTTTACAAGACTTAATCATGAATCAAACCAATTTGAATCTTGTTAAAAATGGTGGTGATTTAACTTATGAAGGCGAAATTGTAGATTACAGAATTAGCCCAATGACTGCTACTGCTGATCAACAAGCCGCTCAAAACCGATTAAAAATTAGAGTCAACGTACGTTTTATCAATAAAAAGAAAGAAAAAGATAATTTTGAAAAATCTTTTGAGTTTTTCTATGATTATCCTGCCACACAACAGTTAACAGGCGCTACACTCGATACTGCTTTAAAAGATATATTTGAAAGAATAACACAAGACATTTTCAACGAATCATTGGCTAAATGGTAAATGATTCTTTACGTAATAATTCGTTTGACCTAAAAGCGAAAGAATAGCACCCTATGAACATTATTGATTATACTTATTTATTAAACAAACCCAATTCCATTACCGAGAAACACACCTCGGCTTTGGAAAATGTTCTGGATGAATTTCCTTTTTTCCAAAGTGCACGCGCCTTACGACTAAAAGGATTATATAACCAAAATAGTTTTAAATATAATTATGCCTTAAAAGTAACCGCCGCACATACAACGGACCGAGCTGTACTATTTGATTTTATCACTTCGGATTCTTTCACCTCAATACAACGTGAGCTTTTTGAGAAAAAAGCCAACGCCTTATTGAACATTACCGTTGTCGATCATGAAACAATTGTAACAGAAAAAAAACAGCCCACTAATAGCCTTGAAGAATCGATTTTAACTTCAATTAAGGAAGCCGTTCCCAAAGAGACAAGTGCCAACGCTCAATTAGCTGCTGAAAAACTAGAATTGGGTACACCATTAGATTTTTCTAAAACCGAAAAACATTCGTTTCAAGAATGGCTTCAACTGTCAAGAATTCAGCCTATCGTTAGAGAGCCAGAAAAGAGTGAAAAAGAAGAAAACAATAACGTTACTTCGCTTGAAATTTCAGATGAAAAAAGAAAAAAAGCCGAATTGATTGACAAGTTCATCGAAACAAGTCCAAAGATTTCACCCGTCAAACCAGGCACAAGTCCTGCCGTACAAATTGACATTAATAAAGAGGACCACACCTATTTGATGACCGAGACATTAGCTAGGGTTTATTTGGAACAAAAAAAATATCAAAAAGCGATTCAAGCCTACGAAATATTAATTTTGAAATATCCAGAAAAAAGTAGTTTCTTTGCAGACCGTATTTCGGATATTAAAATTTTACAACAAAATAATTAAACATACAATGAGCACATTTTCAATTTTTTTAGTTTTAATCACAATAGTTTGCTTTCTATTGATTGTAGTTATCATGGTTCAAAATCCTAAAGGCGGAGGTTTATCCTCTGCAGTAGGTGGTTCTCAAATGTTAGGAGGCGTTCAAAAAACAACTGACTTTTTAGACAAATCAACTTGGACATTAGCAACAATCTTAATTGCATTAATCCTATTATCTAGTTTAAGTTTCACAGGAAGCTTAAGTGATTCTGATTCTAAAATCATTGACAATACAGAGGCTGCTGCTCCAGCACCGGTTCAAAATGCTCCAGCAAGTCCTGCAAAATAATCCATTTGCATTACCAAAACACACAAAAAATGCCAGCCTGTCAAAGCTGGCATTTTTTTTAAGAAAAATTGTCAGTCAAAATGGACTGGCATAATTTCTGAATAGCGAAAGGCAAAATAAACAATATTAACTTAAAATAAAAAATCATGACATTAAACATTAAACCACTTTCAGACCGTGTTCTGATTGAACCAGTTGCAGCTGAAACTAAGACAGCGTCAGGGATTTTTATTCCAGATACTGCCAAGGAAAAACCACAAAAAGGAACTGTTGTAGCCGTAGGAAATGGCACAAAAGATCATGAAATGACCGTAAAAGTAGGTGATACTGTACTTTACGGAAAATATGCTGGTACCGAATTAAAACTAGAAGGTACTGACTATTTGATTATGAGAGAGGACGATATCCTTGCTATAATCTAAGAAGTATTAAGAATTAAGTACAAAGTATTAGAATTTTTAAAACAATTATTAAAAAAGAATCAAAATGGCAAAAGACATAAAATTTGATATTGAAGCACGTGACGGACTAAAGCGTGGTGTTGATGCATTAGCAAATGCAGTAAAAGTAACTCTAGGACCTAAAGGTCGTAACGTAATTATTGGAAAATCGTTTGGTGGCCCTACAGTAACCAAAGACGGTGTTTCAGTAGCTAAAGAAATCGAATTGAAAGATGCGTTGGAAAACATGGGAGCTCAAATGGTTAAAGAAGTAGCTTCTAAAACCAATGACTTAGCAGGTGACGGAACTACAACGGCTACTGTTCTTGCTCAAGCTATTGTAAAAGAAGGTTTGAAAAACGTAGCAGCTGGTGCCAATCCTATGGACTTAAAAAGAGGAATCGACAAAGCTGTTGAAGCTATTGTAGCTGATTTATCAAAACAAGCTAAAGTTGTAGGTTCTGATTCAGATAAAATCAAACAAATCGCTTCTATTTCTGCAAACAATGATGATGTAATTGGTGAATTGATTGCCACTGCATTTGCCAAAGTTGGAAAAGAAGGTGTAATCACCGTTGAGGAAGCTAAAGGAACAGATACTTTTGTTGATGTTGTAGAAGGAATGCAGTTTGACAGAGGATATCTTTCTCCTTACTTTGTAACCAACTCAGAAAAAATGGAAGTGGACTTAGAGTCTCCTTACATCCTATTATATGACAAAAAAGTTTCTTCATTAAAAGAATTATTACCAGTATTAGAGCCTGTTGCTCAATCAGGAAAACCATTATTAATTATCGCTGAAGATGTTGATGGTGAGGCTTTATCAACACTTGTAGTAAACAAATTACGTGGAGCCTTAAAAATCGCTGCTGTAAAAGCACCTGGTTTTGGAGACAGAAGAAAAGCCATGTTAGAAGATATCGCTATCCTAACAGGTGGTACTGTAATCTCTGAAGAAAGAGGATATACATTGGAGAACACTACCTTAGAAATGTTAGGTTCTTGTGCCAAAGTTACTATTGATAAAGACAATACTACTATCGTAAGTGGTGCTGGTGATGCGGAAATGATTAAAAACCGTGTGAACCAAATCAAAGGTCAAATGGAAGTAACTACTTCTGACTATGACAAAGAAAAGCTACAAGAGCGTTTGGCTAAATTAGCAGGTGGTGTAGCTGTACTTTATGTAGGTGCTGCTTCTGAAGTGGAGATGAAAGAGAAAAAAGACCGTGTTGATGATGCTTTACACGCTACTCGTGCTGCTGTTGAAGAAGGTATTGTAGCTGGAGGTGGCGTTGCTTTATTAAGAGCTAAAAATGCATTAAAAGATATCAAAGCCGAAAACGCTGACGAGGCTACAGGAATCCAAATTGTATCACGTGCTGTTGAAGCTCCATTGCGTACTATCGTTGAAAATGCAGGCCTTGAAGGTTCTGTAGTTGTAGCAAAAGTAGCCGAAGGTGAAGGTGACTTTGGGTACAATGCCAAAACAAATGAATATTTAGACATGTTGAAAGCAGGAATCATTGACCCTAAAAAAGTAACTCGTGTGGCTTTAGAAAATGCCGCTTCAGTTTCTGGAATGATTCTAACTACAGAATGTGCTTTAGTGGACATCAAAGAGGAAGGCCCTGCTGCTCACGCCCACGGCGGTGGTATGCCAGGAATGATGTAATACTAAATAGCTATAACTCTCACAAAAATCCGTTCCTAACCGAACGGATTTTTTTTTAAAGTATGTATCTACTATTAGATGGCATTTAAAACTTTTTTTAAAATAAAATTCTATTCCCATCTTTTCAATCTCCGTTTAAACTATTGACACAAAATAAAGTCCTACTATTCGATTGCTATTACATACACGCTTGCACAATCTTAAACAAACAAAAATTCGTACTTTATTTACAAATAATGAGCAATAATTTATATAAAATCATTTTTTTTGTAACTAAATTTACACAAAACAGAAAACGAAAAAACTTTAAAACCAACCTTTAAAACCAGTTCTCAAATGAGATTAAAAAGCACTATCTTAGGTTTACTTTTTTTTACCCAGTTGTTTTCACAAACACCGAGTAGTAATTCTCAGAAAATAGGGAAGTATATCGAAACTTATTTTCAACTAGATCGTGAAAATATTCACGTTCAATTCAATAAAGATACCTATGTCAATAATGAAGACATTGCCTTCAAAGGTTATGTTCTAAGCACAAAAGAAGGCAAACCCAACACACATACTACTAATGTCCAATTGGTTATCTATGATGACCAAGAACAAATCATCCAGAAACAGCTTCTATTCACTGAAAAAGGGGTGTTTTCGGGTGGTATCCACTTAAACGACAAATTCAAATCAGGCAATTACCACTTTCATTTTTACACTAATTGGATGAATAATTTCAACGAAGATTATTCTTTTACTGAAAAAATTGAAATCATTGACAAAAATGAAGTTTACAATATTAAACCTACCGAGCCAAATTGGAAAACCGCAACAGCAACTTTTTTCCCAGAAGGCAACATTATTATTGACGGCATTAATAATACAGTAGGGGTAAAATTAACCGACTGCAATCAAAAACCGATTGAAGCCAAAGACATACTTATTGTTGATTCAAAATCCAATGAAATTACCCGTTTTGATACTAACAAAATGGGGAATGGGAGCTTTTATTTTATTCCTAGTCTAAATGAAACATACACTTTAAAAATAAAAACAGACAAACTAAACGTAAACCAACCTTTACCCAAAATTGACGAGACAGGCTTAACCCTTTCATACAACAACAACCTACCTAAAAGCATCCTTGCAGTTGCTGTAAAAACAAATGATAAAGGATTACAGCTATACAAAGGAAAAAAATTCATTTTGTTATTACACCAAAACATTAACTCGGTTCAAAAAGAATTCACACTCAAAGAGGACGAAAATGAAACGGTGTTACTTTTTGACAAAAAATTCCTTTCCAATGGCGTAAACAGCATTCGCCTTATCGACGAAAATCTAAATGAAGTAACTGAAAGATTAGTTTATCACTATGGTTCTGCAAAACCAGAAACAACACTTGTAGCCAAAGCAATTGCTAACGATAGTATTGCATTATACGGAAAAACAAATGCTACTAACTCAAACATCAGTATCAGCGTGCTTCCCAAAGACAATATCAATAGCCATCAAAAAAAATGCATTCAAGGAAGTTTTTATCTTAATCCATTTTTAGCAACTCCTGAGAACAACAACTTTGTGTACTATGACAATGAAAACAAGACACAAAAACAAGACATGGAACTCTTAATGCTTAACCAAAAAAGCAGCAAATATACATGGACTAACATCAAAGAAAACCCTCCAACAATCAAATACAATTTTAACAAAGGAGTAACTATAAATGGTACGGTTAATAAAAGTCCAGAAGTCAATTCTAAATTTAAAATCTCTCTTATTTCTCTAAAAGACAATGTTTTTGAAGACACAACAATTGACAAAAACAGCAATTTTAAATTTGAAAATTTCTATGCACAAGATTCTACCGTTTTTATTTTACAAATGAAAAATGATAAAAACATCATCAAACAAACGGAAATACTAGCAAGAGTAAGCGCTAATGAATCCAAATTCATGTTCCCATTACGTTTAGAAAAAAACCTTTGTCCAATTGAGAAAAAACCTGAAAATAACTTTGTATTTACCAAACCAGCTCTCGGCAACAGTATAATTAACCTGGAAGGAGTAACCATTCAAAACGATTTTAAAAACAATTTAAAATACCAAAACGAAATGGGTTTAACTGCTGATGGGTATAAAATAGTTGATGAATACGGTAGCATACTCGATTACTTAACTCGAAAAGGTTTCCGTACGGGACTTGACCCAGAAACCAACACTGTATTTATACGCAATCCAAGAGATCTATTTGCAGAAGGCTCACCTGCAGTTTACCTTGATAACGCCTTCTTATTTGATTTGAATATGCTATACGGTATTGACATGAGTCAAGTGGACGAAATGTATATTGATAAAACTGGTTTTTCTGATGCGATGACAGGAATAGGAGGAACTGGAGGAACTGGAACGATTAAAATCTTCTTGAAAGAAGGCGCTAACAATGCCTATTTCAAAGTTAAACACAGCTCACTTGTTGTTACAAATGGTTTTAGCAAAAATATTGACTTTAAAAATGCTACTTTTGAAACACAAAAAGAATATTTCTATTTTGGAACTCTTAATTGGACACCTTCCATATCTCTAAAGGAAAAATCTGAATACGAATTAAAATTCCCTAAAGTGGGACAAAAAGAAATTAAAGTTCTGGTAGAAGGATTTACTAATGATGGCCAATTAATCTCTGAATACCAAACCATTCCAGTAGAATAACTCATCTATAACTCCTAAAAAAAATCCTTTGTAGCACAAAACTATAAAGGATTTTTTATTGGGGTAATGTGGTCAAAAATAGTTGGTAAAAACACCCTAAGGCATTATAAAATATGATGTTTCCGAAATTTTATTGAAATTCGTTTGGCTTATGCGCCACATCTCTCATTATATAATTGACATTTTACTTTTTATAAAAATCTAAAGAAGTAATATAACTCAACCTAAGGGTAGGATTGGATTCTACAATAGTATTTCCAAAATTCCAAATTTGTTGATGAATATAATTTAGCTGAACTTGATGATGAGAATTCACATTATATCCTAGTCCCGCTATAACTCTATTTTGATTAAATAACGTTTTCCCAGCATTTGACCCTACGTTCAGGAAAGCCTCATCACCTACAACAGCAAAAAGCTTAGTTTGGGCATTCGATTTCATTAAAGCATAATTTACTAAAAACATATAACGTACTCGATTTCTATAATCGTGACGGCTAATTTCATACTCATTAGAAACATCATTTTTAACTGCAACTCCTACAAATCGATTTTCATCTCGTAAACGATGAACGAACTTAAAATTGCCTTGGGTATGAGTGTAAATACCTTGCACCCATACATGAGACTCAGGAGTGTTTATTTTATTCAAAGGTACATCACCATACACATAAGTATTGTACTGAGTAAAACCAATACTTCCCACAATTTTTTTAGAAAATTGATAGTCTAAACTGGGTCTTACGAACCATTGTTGCTTTTGATTAAAACCATCAGCATACCGCATAGACGCTTCTAGTGTAACGGATGTTTTTGATGTCAACCCATTTTTCCCTACATAATGCAACCAAATGTTATTACTACCTGTTTGTTGTTGGCCATAATTTTGCTGAACAACAGCAAATATTCCCACAAATAGAGAAACTATAGTTTTTTTCATGTATGAGTATTAAAAAATGAATATTCAAAAAACCAAAAAACACCGTTAGATGTAGCTCAAAAAAGACCTCAATCTAAACTTCTGGATTGTCTTTTTTCTTTTTGGTCAACTTTAAGATAACAGGCGAAAGTGTCAACACAACTAGCCCAATGATAATAACCTCAATATGATTTTTTAAATCTATTTGGAATTTTTCTAATAAGAAACCGTACAAATAATGACCCGCAAAAATCAACGTAAAAGTCCAAAGGAACGAACTAACCACATTATAAAACATGAATTTTCTTTTATCCATGGTAACAATTCCAGCGACTATAGGCGCAAAAGTTCTAAAAATAGGAAGAAAACGCGCAAAAATTATCGCACGACCACCGTGTCTTTCAAAAAAATCTTTGGATTGAATTAAGTAATGTTTCTTGAACCAAAAGCTATCTTCTTTGTTGTATAAATAATAACCACTTTTGGCCCCAAACCAATACCCTACAATATTTCCTAAAATCCCTGCAATTCCAATTAAAAAAGCCAATAGGAATACATTTAGAAAATCACTTTCGATAAAAAGAATATTTTCAACTAATTCTCTGTTGTAAATTCCAGCTAAGAAAAGCAAACTATCTCCTGGTAAAAAGAACCCCGCAAAAAGACCCGTTTCTGCAAAAACAATAAACAAAACAATATAAATACCTAATTTTATTCCGTTTATATCAAAATGGATATAAAAAAGCGGATCTACTAAATTCTTCCAATCAAAGCTGCTCATTGTTTGTTTATTTTAAACTATAATTTGCCGTGAAAGTAAGTATAATTTATTTTAACAACAATTTATTATGCCTTTTTAAAACTTTATTAACGAATAATACTAATTAACTGTATAATTCATTTAAGAACAGAAAAACACAAAACCAAGACTACAAAAAAATAACACTGATAATCAGTAAATTACAACTTTCTTTCCTGACCCATCAACGGAATAGTACAAGGGTAACCATAAACTTCTTTAATTTTTATTCGCAATGCATCTGCTGGTTCATTTTCACCATGAACTAAAAAAATCTTTTTAGGCTTCGCTTTTAAATCAGACAACCAATCTACTAAATCCATTTGATCTCCATGAGCCGATAGTCCTTGAATTTCTAGAACGTTTGCCCTTACGGTATAATAATTTCCATAAATTTTTATAGCTTTTGCTCCTTCTAATAATTTTCGCCCCCGAGTTCCTTCTGCTTGATACCCTACAATTATAATAGTTGTTTCTGGAATCCCAATATAATATTCAAGATAACTTAAAACCCTTCCTCCGGTGACCATTCCACTTGCTGCGATAACCACTTTAGGACCTTTATCGTAAATAGCTTGTAGCGTTTCTTCATAATCTGAATTGATAATAAACATATCTCTCATAGACTGGCATATTTCAGGAGTTAATTTATGCCAACTTGTATTTTGTAAAAAAACTTCAAAAGCTCCAATACCCATGGGAGAATCCACAATATAGGGCATGGTTGGAATACGCCCTTCTTTCTTTAATTGCCACAACAAATACATTACTGTTTGAGCACGTTCTACAGCAAAACTCGGAATAATAACGGTGCCTCCTTTATGAAAAGTTGTGGTTATATAGGTTTCTAATTCTAGTTTAACGTCTGTATCAGGATGTAATCTGTCACCATAAGTGCTTTCGAGAAAAACATAATCAGCTTCTTTTGGTTTCATAGGAGGATACAACAACACGTCATTATCACGTCCTATATCACCTGAAAAAACCAATGTTTTACCATCAGCGACCACAGTAATACTACAAGCTCCTATAATGTGACCTACAGGGTCAAAAATTACCTCAACTCCCTCTCCTATTGCAATCCTTTCAGAGGGTTTCACAACTTTAAAAAGGGAAAAAACTTTTTTAGCTTGCTCTACTGTATAAAGAGGCTCAGGCACTTCGTGGATAGAATATTTTTCTTTCATGGCTTTCTCAGCCTCTTCTTCCTGAATTTTAGCACTATCCATAATGATTAGCTTAGCCACCGCCTTGGTAGGACTTGTACAATAAATCTTCCCTTGAAAACCCTCTTGGACTAATCGGGGCAACCAACCACAATGATCTAAATGTCCGTGAGTTAATAACACCGCATCAATCAAAGAAGCGTCCATAGGAAATGGCTCCCAATTAAGTTCCCTCAATGGCTTGATACCTTGAAAAAGTCCGCAGTCAATTAAAACAACCATTGTCGTTGTTTCAATAACAGTCTTTGAGCCTGTAACCGTCCCTGCTCCACCTATAAATTTTACTTTCATCTTTTTAAACTTAAATTACAAACCTACTTTTTCAAAAACATTTACACAGTTCGGTAACTTCTTTTATAATATTTTTTATACGCTTAGGGCTTATTTTAATTTCTGCCAGCTTTTGAGGATTTCCCATTAAATCTCTTGCTAGAATAACTCCTAATGGTAATAATTTTTCTTTTTCAGACAACGTAAGGGTAGTCAAACAAGTCACAGGATAAAGACAATCTCTATAGTTTTTTACTTTGATACTATTGTCTTTTGGATAATCCCAACTCAATAACTTTATACCCGAACACAGCGCAAAATCAATGGCATCCGTTGTAAACCTATTATTCGTGGCAATCCAACATTCAGTTATTTGGTCTTTTTGAGAAAAAATCTTGTGGGTAACTTGGTTTAAATCATTATACCTTGACAAAATATACATAGGAACTTTTACATCCGAAGCTGCATCTTGGCTTCCATGAAATTTACATTCAACCATCGCAATTCTATCATTTTTCTTCACAATGACATCCACTTCATGCGAGACACATCGCCCTTGAAGAACTTCATTCGTTTTGGTTTCGTATTTTTCGGACTCAAAAATTCTAGCTATATATTGTTCAAAATAAAAACCTGTAGGCCCAAGTAAATGAATGGCGGTCTTTAGATTGTATCTTGCTGCATGAAAATTGGCGTTTTTTTTCAACAGACTATAGGCTTTTTTATAAATGTTGCGTGTGGTAATACCTTCATAAACTTCATTAGTCATCTTATGCAGAATCTCTTCTACGGCAGACATACTAGCACCTGAACTCAACAAAGACCTTTTTAATTTTTCAGGATCAAAATCAACACTATCTCCAGACTGTCTTTTCACTTTCATCTTTTAAAAGAATTAAATTATAGAACACAATGAATTCCCTTAAAGATACTGAAAAAAAAGCTATTTATTCTTACTTTGATAATAAAAGCCTGGAATAAACAACAAGACAAATAATGGTTGAATCAAAAATCTTCGAACATAAAAAAGCATCAAATTGTTTTGTGCGCCATACAAATAAATCACTCCAAAAAAACCAATGATCAAAACGACAAAAAACAAAATGTAAAGAAAAAAGGAAAACTTTACCATATCTATTTTTCTAAACAAGACATAAAGCAACGCTAAAGAAATAACCATATTAAGTCCATACCGAAACATTAAACCTAAAAAAAGTGGCACGGGATGGTATGCGGGTAACGGTAAATTTTTAAAATCACCCTCAAAATAGATTAGAAAAGGGTCATAAAATAAGTCTTTTTCGAACACACGAACTAAAACTAGCAGAAAGACTAAAAGCCCTCCTAATAAAAATCGAATTTTATATTTTAGTATTTTTTTTAGCATCCAAAAAGAAATTATTAATCCATATCACCCATAAAACAAAGACAAAACCGTAGATAAAAAGAGGAAAAAACACGCGATGCAAGACCGCTTCGTATTCAGGATATTTAGACAACAAAGCACACAAAACAGCCACACGCACAACATTCAATACATAAATAGCCGCTATCCCAAAAAGCACATAAAATGTGGTGGCCCAAAATCTTTTTGAAAACGAAATTACAAAAGCAACAAATAACACCATAATACTAACTGCATTACAACCTTCCACCATGCGCGCAACATACTTTTGATTGTAAAACAATTGGATATCAAAATTAGAATTATGGCTCTTAATGCTAAAATCGGCTCCAAATACATGTACTAACTGCTCAGTATGATAAGCTACAAGCTTTGTTATTCCGTCGATTTCATGATTTCCAAAACGCTGTAAATAGGTTTGATAAATCAGTGTTAATACTAAATAAGTCAAAAAGAATTTTGACAAAAAAAGCAAAAATGGTTTATAACGCGTTAAGTATTTCTTCAACATAAAAATTTACAAAAAACCAAATTTACTATTTTTTTAAAGTCTTCATTCAAATAGTTTTCAGATTCCGCAACCTTCTTACTGATAATAAAAAAACACCCTACTTTCTTTTATCATTTTAATTTGTCTGCCTATTGCTTAATTGTATTATTACACTTACTTTCGCTTTACTCATTGACAACTAACCAAATACTATGTTCCAAAAAACAACACTTTCTTTATTTGTGCTTTTATCGAGTATAAATTATGCACAAAACCCCAATATTGATAGCATCTATTATGATGCCGATTGGAAAAAAACCACCAAAGAAAATCACACCTACTATAGAGTAATTAAAGAATTATTGGTCAATGAACTTTATGATGTAAAGGATTATTATAAATCTGGAGCACTTCAGATGGAAGGCAGTTCCATATCAAAGCAAGATCTCATAAAAAGAGGAGATTTCATTTATTATTATGAAAATGGCAACAAAAAAAGAAAAGAACATTACGACAAGAGACTCATTGGAAATTGCTTAGAATGGTATGAGGATGGCTCTAAAAAATCTGTTGGTGAGTATTTTCAACCCGAAGAAGGCCAAACAAATAGTTTCAAACTTTACCAATATTGGAATCCTGACGGAACACAAACAGTGATAAATGGCGATGGCTCTTATGAATCTAATACCGAGAAATTTTCGGAATCGGGTAATATAAAAAACGGCTTAAAAGATGGTGTCTGGAAAGGCGAATTTCATAAAAGTAAATCAAGTTATATCGAAAATTACAAAAACGGAAAACTCGTTTCAGGTACAAATACAGACAGGAATAATGTACAATACAAATACAATACCCTAGAAAGCAAGCCTGAACCTAAGAAAGGATTACAAGATTTTTACCAATACATTTCCAAAAACTTTAAAAAGCCTAAGGAACTTGAAACCATAAAAGGCAAAATTTATGTCCAATTTATAGTAAACAAAGAAGGTGAAATTACCGAACCAATAATCCTTAAATCGTTACACCCTATCCTTGACCAAGAAGCAATTAGAGTAATTTCAAGTTACTCAAAATGGATTCCTGGAAAAGTAAGAGGATTATATGTCAAAGTCTTATACACTATACCCATTACTACCCTATAATCAAAAATTAAAAACTATTAATAAACAACAACTATGAAAATAAGACTCACTCTTTACGTCCTGTTTTTTGCATGTATCTCTATGTATGCACAAAATCAAAATAACAAGAAAATTTTTTATGATTCCAAATGGAAAACAACCAAAGAAGGGAATCACACTTATTATCGCATCATACAAGATTTTGATTTAAACAAAGGAAATTATACTATCCTCGACTATTACAAAAGCGGAGCATTATACATGGAAGGCTTCGTTACAGATCTGAAAAAATTCACTAAAGAAGGAGCATTCACTTACTACTACGAAAATGGTAACAAAAGAGAAGTACAACATTACGTTTCCTCTAACTTAAGTGGCAAGTACGAAGAATGGTATGAAAACGGCAATAAAAAACAAGAGGGCAATTACATTGCCGAAAAAGGAAAAAAAAGTGAATTTGTAGTACTGAATTACTGGAACAAAGCCAACAAACAAACCTTAATCGATGGAACGGGAGAATATGAGGAAAACATTCAACTGCCCTTAATTGACACTTTGAAGACAAAAAAAAGTATTGAATTAGGAAAAGGAGTGACGTACGGTCGATTTGAAAACACCAAAAAAAGTGGAGAATGGAAGGGCTCATTCCCAAATCTAAAATTAACATTTGTTGAAAACTATAAAGATGGAAAATTAATTCAAGGTATTTCTACAGACTCTTTAGGAGTTCAAAAAAAATACAGTCAAATCGAAGAAAAAGCCTCCTTCAAAGATGGAATAGCAGATTTCTATCAATACATTGGTCGAAACTTCCGAATCACCTCTGAAGCCATAAGCAATTCAATAAACGGGAAAATATATGCCACTTTCATCGTTAAAAAAGACGGAAAACTAGGCAACATTAAAATACTAAGAGGTTTAGGATATGGACTTGATGAAGAAGCCATTGAAGTCATTAAAAATTGTCCAAAGTGGACACCCGCTAAAACCAGAGGACAACTTATAGAAACCTTCTTCTCAATACCCATCACAATTAATTCTACACTTAAAAAATAAGCGCCATAAATTTTAAAAAAAACATAGTTAATGAAATAGTATTTAAAAACGCAAAGACATTTAAGACAAACACTTGTACTTCAAAAAATAAATACTATCTTTGCGCCCGTCTTACAGTCAACTGTATGACATACATAAAAATCATTTAAAAAAATATTAGCATGTATTTAACTAAAGAAGGAAAAGCGGAAATTTTCGCTCAACACGGAGGAAAAGCTGAAAACACAGGATCAGCAGAAGGGCAAATCGCTTTGTTCTCATTCAGAATCAACCACTTGACTGAACACTTGAAAAAAAATCGTCACGATTACAACACAGAGCGTTCACTTGTGAAATTAGTAGGTAAAAGAAGATCTTTACTTGACTACTTGAAAAAGAAAGATATCAACAGATATCGTGAAATTATCAAAGTATTGGGTATCAGAAAATAGTCAATATATAAAAGAGGTGCGCAAGTACCTCTTTTTGTTTTTTAAAATCCCTAACACAAAGGGAAAAAGTAATAAAAAAGTTTTGGTTTTTCATTGGGTTTTACGCAGTAACTACGCGCAGCAACTACAACACAACTAGTTACCCATTTTTATAACCAAAAGAAGGAAAAATTTATGATTCCACAAGTAAAACAAGAAATTATCGATTTAGGAGATGGAAGAAGCATCTCAATCGAAACTGGTAAATTAGCCAAACAAGCTGATGGTTCTGTAGTTGTTCGTTTAGGAAACTGTATGTTGCTTGCAACAGCAGTATCAGCAAGAACATCAAACCCTGGTGTTGACTTTTTACCATTAACGGTAGATTACCGTGAAAAATTTGCAGCGGCAGGACGTTTCCCTGGAGGATTCTTCAAGAGAGAAGCACGTCCTAGTGACAGTGAAGTATTAACAATGCGTTTAGTGGACCGCGTATTGCGTCCTCTTTTCCCAGACGACTACCACGCTGAAACTCAAGTTATGATTCAGTTAATGTCTCACGACGAAAATGTTATGCCAGACGCCTTAGCTGGTTTAGCAGCTTCAGCGGCTTTAGCTGTTTCTGACATTCCATTTTACAACTTAATTTCAGAAGTACGTGTAGCACGTATCGACGGAAAATTAGTAATTAACCCAAGCAGAGAAGAATTAGCACAATCAGACATCGATATGATGATTGGTGCGTCTATGGATTCTGTTGCGATGGTTGAAGGTGAGATGAAAGAAATCTCAGAAGCTGAAATGATTGAAGCGATTAAGTTTGCGCACGAAGCTATCAAAGTTCAAATTCAAGCACAACAACGCTTAAGAGCGGCTGTTGGAAACCCAGAGTACAGAACGTATGAAGGTGAAGTTGAAGACGAAGCGGTTTATGCTAAAGTAAAAGCTGCTGCTTATGACAAATGTTACGCTATTGCAGCCGAAGCATCTGGAAAAAGTGAAAGAGGCGAAAAATTTGCAGCTGTAAAAGAAGAAGTAAAAGCCCTTTTCACAGAAGAAGAATATGCTGAAAATGCAGATTTAGCTGGATTAGTAGGGAAATATTTCTACAAAACAAATAAAGAAGCGGTTCGTAATGTGATCCTTGAACAAGGAATTCGTTTAGACGGACGTAAAACAACCGAAATCAGACCTATCTGGTGTGAAACTGATTATTTACCATCTGTACACGGTTCATCATTATTTACACGTGGAGAAACACAAGCATTGGCAACAGTAACTTTAGGAACTTCTAGAGAAGCTAACCAAATTGACTCTCCATCTGAACAAGGAGAAGAAAAATTCTACTTACACTACAACTTCCCTCCTTTCTCAACTGGTGAAGCACGTCCTCTAAGAGGAACTTCAAGAAGAGAAGTAGGTCACGGAAACTTAGCACAACGTGCTTTGAAAAACATGATTCCTGCTGATTGCCCTTACACTATTCGTGTGGTCTCTGAAGTATTAGAATCTAACGGTTCTTCCTCTATGGCTACCGTATGTGCTGGAACAATGGCGTTAATGGATGCGGGAGTTCAAATGACAAAACCAGTTTCTGGAATTGCGATGGGATTAATCACTGATGGTGAAAAATTTGCAGTACTTTCAGATATCTTAGGTGATGAAGATCATTTAGGCGATATGGACTTTAAAGTAACAGGTACCGCTGACGGAATCACTGCTTGTCAAATGGATATCAAAATTGACGGTTTGCGTTATGACATCATGGAACAAGCCTTGAGTCAAGCACGTGATGGACGTTTGCACATTTTAGGCAAATTGACTGAAACCATTGCTACTCCTAGAACAGACGTAAAAGCACACTCTCCAAAAATCATTACTAGAACTATTCCTGGAAACTACATTGGAGCCTTAATTGGACCTGGTGGAAAAGTGATTCAAGAATTACAAAAAGCTACAGGAACTACTATCGTAATCAACGAAGTAGATGAGCAAGGTGTAATCGAAATTTTAGGTACTGATCCTGCTGGAATTGAGGCCGTATTAGCTAAAATTAAATCCATCACTTTCAAACCACAAGTGGGTGAAGCTTACGAAGTTAAAGTAATAAAAATGCTCGATTTTGGTGCAGTAGTAGAATATACTGAAGCTCCAGGAAATGAAGTTTTATTACACGTATCTGAATTAGCATGGGAACGTACTGAAAACGTTACCGATGTTGTTAATATGGGCGATGTATTCCAAGTGAAATACTTAGGAGTTGACCCAAAAACTAAAAAAGAAAAAGTGTCTAGAAAAGCACTTATCGCTCGCCCTCCTCGTGAGGCAAAACAAGAGTAATCCATCTTAGTTTACTATAAGGTTTATTATTAATCCCGTTTCATTTATTTGAGACGGGATTTTTGTTTATAATAGTTCTTCGTTTTAGAAGCAGAACGATTCCGCAGTTGTAGGAATGATTGTTCCCGCTATCCACTACAATCTTGTGGTGGCATAAAGGCCTACCACCACAAGGATTTTCGTTCCTATCGGGGCTAAAAGGAAGATTTATCCTTTTAAAATTAAAAAACCAAAGCAATAACTTACAAGTACTTACATTAACAAAACTCAAAATTTCGCAAAAGCAATTTGTTTTTATCAACGCTTCTCTTACATTTATACTTGTTTTAAACAAAATGTAAAATCCGTTAGGATATGAAAAGAACTGGTCTTCTAATTTTTATAATGCTGTTATTTATCTCTTGTAATAAAGACGAAATTCCAACAGCAGAACAACAAACTTTTGATCCAAATTTATTGCTAAGAGGCTGGTCCTACGACACCATAGTTTGGAACGAACAAGTTTATGAATATGACCACAACCCCGATTGTTATAAAGATTTCTTTGGATTCAGAAACAATGAAACTCAGCCTTATCAGTTTGAACAAACCTATTTTACAAGCACTTATTGCTCTGGGCGCCATCTTAATCTACGTTGGGAACCTATTGGCAACCATATTGATTTTTATTTCGGAACCGCTAAAGTTGATAAATTTGAAGTAATTTCTTTGACAGAAACTCATTTTATTTATGCTATAGACAGAGACATAGATGACGATGGCAAAAAAGAACACCTAACAGTAACAGCGATTCCTTACGACCCTTACAATTCCTTTGAAATTAAAACACAAAAAACTAAAAAACTGCAACTGTTTCCTAAAAAACTACCATTCACTACAGCACCGCATTAGGGATGGGAGCAATTGTTTGCCCTCTTATTGTGGAGAGAAACGAAACAATAAAGCGAGTGCGGACAGCCCGACTCGCCTCCCGAAACTGCGGGATTCCTGGCGAGGAATGCCCTAATTTACCTTCTCATTGAAAATAAAATATTTTTTTTTATCCTTTTTGTAACTTTTTTGGAACTCTATACGTATAACTACTTGTACACTTTAAAATTTGAGGAGATAAAAACATGAGACAACTTAAAATTACCAAACAGGTTACTAATCGTGAAACCGCATCATTAGACAAATATTTACAAGAAATAGGTAAAGTTGATCTTATTACTGCTGACGAAGAGGTTGAATTAGCACAACGCATTAAAGCCGGAGACCAACGTGCTTTGGAAAAATTGACTAAAGCTAATTTACGTTTCGTGGTTTCGGTAGCAAAACAATACCAAAATCAAGGTTTAACCCTTCCCGATTTGATTAATGAAGGAAACTTAGGTTTGATTAAAGCCGCACAACGTTTTGATGAAACTCGTGGTTTTAAATTTATCTCGTATGCTGTTTGGTGGATTCGTCAATCGATCCTACAAGCTTTGGCTGAACAATCTCGTATCGTTCGTTTGCCATTAAACAAAATTGGTTCTATCAATAAAATCAACAAAATGTATGCTTTATTAGAACAATCTAATGAGCGTCCACCTTCTGCTGAGGAAATTGCTAAGGAACTGGATATGACGGTAAATGATGTTAAGGAGTCTATGAAAAACTCTGGTCGTCACTTATCCATGGATGCGCCTCTTGTTGAAGGAGAAGATTCTAACCTGTATGACGTTTTGCGTTCCGGTGAATCTCCAAATCCTGACAGAGAACTAATCCATGAATCATTACGTACCGAAATTGAGCGTTCTCTAGAAACATTGACTCCACGTGAGGCCGATGTGGTTCGTTTGTATTTTGGCCTTGGTGACCAACACCCAATGACGCTAGAAGAAATTGGAGAAACTTTTGACTTGACTCGTGAGCGTGTACGTCAGATTAAAGAGAAAGCCATCCGAAGATTAAAACACACTTCTAGAAGTAAAATATTAAAAACATATTTAGGTTAATCAACGTATTAACTCCTTTAAAACTCCAGTACTACACTGGAGTTTTTTTGTACCTTTGCAAAAAAAAAATCCACAACACAACAATAATGAAAAATACTCTTATCGCACCTTCAGTATTAGCTGCTGATTTTGCCAACCTAGAACGAGACATTAAAATGATTAATAGCAGTGAAGCTGATTGGTTTCACATCGACATTATGGATGGTGTTTTTGTTCCTAATATTTCTTTTGGAATGCCTGTTTTAGAAGCCATCAAAAGACATGCAACTAAAACTATCGACGTACACTTGATGATTGTGGACCCTGACCGTTACATTTCGACTTTCAAGAAATTAGGCGCTGATGTATTGACTGTACACCTAGAAGCTTGCACTCATTTACACAGAACACTACAAGCCATCAAAGCCGAAGGCATGAAAGCAGGAGTAGCCTTAAACCCACATACCAACGTGGATTTACTAGAAGACGTCATCAATGATATCGACCTAGTTTGTATTATGAGTGTGAATCCAGGTTTTGGAGGTCAATCATTTATTGAAAATACTTATGATAAAGTAAGAAAGTTAAAAGCGTTAATCAACAAAAAAGGCGCTTCGACTATCATTGAAATTGACGGTGGCGTTACTAATAAAAACGCAAAACAACTAGCCGAAGCTGGAGCTGATGTTCTAGTAGCAGGTAGTTATGTTTTTGGTGCTACTGATCCAATTGCAACTGTTGCTGATTTGAAGCAATTGACTGCCTTATAAAAAAACCATTAACACATCAAACGTCCTTACAACAGTAATTGCTGTTGTAAGGACGTTTTTTTTTTACCCTTTTCTAAGAAACCAATTTTAAAAAAAGCATCCTTTTTATTCAAGAGAATTTATTTTTACGCCTTTTTAAACGTTTTACAACCTTAAAAAAATGTTTTTTATTTAAAATTTATCGCCAAAACACCCCTTTTTTTGACCCCAACAACCATAAAAATCACATTTTATTTTACTTTTCTTTTTTTCGTTTCCTCATACTAAAATCACAATTTACTTTTTCAAACGATAACTTATCGATTCTTACTTTTTTTAAAACCAGAAACAAAAGTTCATTTTTGTTTAACAAAGTTAGCTAACCTCTTTTGTTTAAGTACATTCCAACGATTTCGATAAAATAAATTCTCAGCTAAAGACTAGAGCGGCAACGCCCTCAAATTCTTACACATTTTTCTTTCAAAACTGTTGTTTTTCAAAATTGATAATTAATCATTTTTTAATAGTTTTTAGACCTAAAAAAGAAATTAAAATCATATAAATGGCTTTAAAATTTTTATTAACGCAAAAATATGTGTATATTGCAAAATCTACAACTGGTAAACCAATCTAATATTCCAGATTGGTTCGTTTGAAATTATTAATCAAAACATAATCTATTATGAATCTAAAAATTAAATTATCGTTACTGGTCGTTGTACTCTATAGTACAATAGGAATAGCTCAAAACAGCTATAAACTGACCGGTACCGTGACATCAGCATCTGACAATCTCCCCATTCCTGGAGCAAATGTGAATATTTTAAAATCCAAAAAAGGGGTTGCTACAGATTTTGATGGTAATTATACAATTGAAGTTAAAAAAGGAGACGTTCTTCAGTTTTCTTACATTGGTTTTAAGACGGAAGTACAAATTATTGATAACCAAAAAAAACTTAATATAGCCTTAAAAGAAAATGCCAATGTACTTGATGATGTAGTAGTAATAGGTTATGGAACACAAAAAAAATCTCATCTAACTGGTTCCATCTCTAAGGTAGTCAATGATGACTTGGATCAGATAGCAGTATCCAGAGTTGATGATGCCTTGGTAGGTCAAGTTTCAGGAGTTAACATTCAAGCTACTGACGGAGAAGCAGGTGCTGCCCCTACCATTACCATTAGAGGTGTTGGTTCAATGGCTGGTGACTCCACTCCATTAATTGTAGTGGACGGAATTATTGTTGATTCCAGCTTCTTAGGTTCATTAAACATGAATAATGTAGAGTCTTTTGAAATTTTAAAAGATGCGGCCTCTTCTTCAATCTATGGTTCCAAAGGTTCCAATGGTATCATCATGATTACAATGAAATCTGGTGTAGCAGGAAAAACAAAAATTAACTACAGCACTTTTACTGGTATCAAAAGCCCACGAAAAAGTGATGCTTACGGTTACACTACCGCTGACTGGGCTAAACAACAAACTGATAAAGGCTTGACACTTTCCCCTTATACGGTAGCGCAATTACAAATAGGAACAGATCGTTCTTGGCAAGATGTATTTTTTGAAACTGGCGTAATTACCAATCACGCTATTTCGTTAAGAGGTGGTAATGACAAAACCAAATTTACTACCAGTTTAAACTACACTAATGACGAAGGAGTTTTATTATTAGACAATTTTAAAAAATACGGTGCCCGTCTAAAATTAGACAGTAAAATTAGTGATAAATTTACCATTGGAGGTAATTTTAGCCCTTCCTATACTAACAGAAGAAGATTCTCTGAAAACATTCATAATGTTGCGAGACACCAACCTTGGCTACCTATTTACCATACTGAAGAAACCCTACGTTTTATTGACCCAAATGGTGTTTATGCGGGACTTCAACCAGGAGATTATGCTCGAATGGTACATTTTGAAATCTTTGACCTAGATGGTGACGGACAAATTAATGACAGACTGACCAATATAGGAAACAGTAACAACCAAAACCCTTATGCAAGAGTAGCGGAACGAAACAGAAGTGACAAAAAATTCCAATTATACGGTAGTTTTTACGGCCAATACAATATCACAAAAGACTTATCATTCAAATCGACTTTGGCAGGATCGTATGACGATACCAAAAGAACAGATTACCTAGGAACACTAGGAAAAGAAAGCCCTACCGACGCTTATATGACCGAGATTGCTCAAAAAGAAAACTACATGATTTTTGACAACTTCTTCAATTACAACAAATCATTTGGAAAACACGATATAGGAATTACAGCAGGTACATCCATTGAGAGTAGAAATTATTTCTTCTCAACAGTTACCGGAACAGGATATACAAATGATGTCGTACAACAAATCACCAATGCCACTATTATTTCGGATGCGGATGCATTTGAATGGCAAAAAAGAGGAATTTCGTACGTATCGAGAGTGAATTATGCTTACAACAATAAATACCTCGCCTCTGTTAGTATGAGAAGAGATGGTAGTTCCATCTTTGGTACCAAATACAAGTATGGTAATTTCCCAGCAGCTTCTATAGGTTGGAACATAGGAAAAGAAGATTTCTTACTAGAAAGTAATTTTATTAAAAACCTTAAACTTAGAGCCAGTTACGGGGTTACTGGTAACGACCGTTTAAATACAGGTGCAGTAGATCCAGATGCACAAGGAAGTACCTCTACATTAAGTACAGGAAATATTCTTGTAGATTACTATCCTCATCTCGCATTGTTAACTGCTGACGGTTCTAGTTACAGTGTTGACGGAGGAGTGCAAGCAGGGTTATCTCCAGCAAATATTGCAAATCCTGAATTGAAATGGGAACGTTTAATTGAGTTTAATCCTGGTTTGGATTTTGGGATTTTAAACAACAAAATTACAGGGTCTATCGATTGGTACCAAAGAACAAGTGATCAATTATTATTACCTAATCCTATATCTAATACCACTGGTTTTAACAATGCATTGGTAAATCTAGGAAAAGTTAAAAATACTGGTTGGGAATTTGAGTTGAGAACTAGAAATATTAGCTCCGAAAAATTCAAATGGTCTACAACTTTCATTGGAACAACTAATAACAATACTTTAATTGATTTCGCAGATTCTAATGGTCAAATCACCAGTTTAGACCCTAACAGACCAGCTGAATGGATTAATCTTGAAGGACAACCTATTTCCTTATTTTATGGATATGTGGTCGATAAAGAATTAGCTTTTGAAGACCGTGACAGACCATGGAGACACGTAGGAGCCCAAGCAGGATTAGTATATGTTAAAGATTTAAATGGTGATGGTGTACTAGATGACGAAGACAAAACTGTTTTAGGAAACCCTTATCCAGAACTTATTTGGAGTATTACCAATGAATTTAGTATCGGAAATGTAGATGTGTCTTTTATGTTCCAAGGCTCACACGGTGCCGAGGTTCGAAATATTGCTGACCACTATTTATTCAGTAACAACAACAACAGAACTTACTTAGACAGCGCTACTAATACTGAATTCTTAGTAGATAAATTTTTCACCAGCAGTATTGTTCAGGATGCCTCATATATTGCTTTAAGAAATGTAAGTATTGGATACAATTTCCCAAAAGACCTTTTAAATAAAATGGGAATTTCTGGTTTAAAAATTTATGCGACAGGTCAAAATTTAATGTATAAAACAGCCTCGAACTATACCGGTTGGAATCCTGAAGCCTTAGATAAAACCAGTCCAACTCAATATGGATATCAAAGAGGTGGTTCCCCTATTTACAGTACGGTTTCTCTGGGGTTAAATTTAGACTTTTAATGATTTTTTTAAACGAATAAACGAATAATATTATGAAATATATAAAATATATCACTGTAATCTTAACAGTAAGTGTATTTGTTTCTTGTAGCGATTTCTTAGAACCCGTTCCAAGTTCGAGTATTACATCTAGTAACTATTACACTAATGCAGCTGAATTAGAAACTGGACTAATCGGTGCGTATGCCGCTGTAAAAGGAATTAATGATTACGACAAAGACAACAATCACGGGGTTCAATACGAATTTTATGTAACGGAAATGCGAAGTGACAATACTAGTACCAAAAGTCCTGACTCTGAAGACGCCTCAGATGCTGGTCAATTGGAAAGCTTTAGTATTTTACCGACTAATAGCTTTGTACTGAATTACTATTCTAGTTATTTTCAAGTTATTTACAGAGCTAATGTCATTTTAGAAAATCTAGCTGTAGTCTCCGATGCCAAAAAAGCCGCTGCACTAGAAGGTGAAGCCAAATTTTTAAGAGCTTATGCTTATTTTAATTTAGTACGTCTTTTTGGAGACCTTCCATTAGTAAATCGAGTTATCTCCCCCGCTGAAACTAACATCCAATATACTAGAGTAGCTACTGCAACTATATACGATTTTATTGTAGCCGACTTAAATACAGCTGTTACAGGTTTAGACCCTGAAATTACAGGCTTTCCCACTTACAAAACAAGAGCTTCTAAAGCAGCAGCTCAAGCTTTATTGGCCAAAGTACATTTGACAATTGGAACACCTGAATCTTACACCAAAGCACAATTATTATGTGAAGAAATTATCAATAGTAAAAAATACTCTTTGCGAAATAATTTTCATGATGTGTTTTATAGCGAACTCAACTCTGAAATTATTTTTGCCATAGGATATGAAAATGGAGTACAAAACAATAGCCAATTGTTTTCGTCAGAATGGATGAATGCTGTAGGTAGAACTAGTGGAGTGAATTATGCCACTACCGATGTTGTTGCGGCTATTGATGCCCATGGCGGAACTAGAAAAGCCGATTCTTATCGTGAAGATCCTATTTCAACAGGTACTATCAGGTATCAAGTAGCCAAGTACTTCCCTAATGGTGAAACTGGCGGAAGTGATGGTAAAACCTTTACTGGCTTACCTAGACTTGCAGGTAATGACTGGATTGTATTACGTTATGCTGATGTCCTCTTAATGCATGTCGAAGCAATTATGGCAGGTGCTGATGAAACCTCTGCTTCTACCGCTATAGCTTCTTTTAAAGAAGTACGAGATAGAGCCAATTTAACAACCCCAAGCACAATCAAAAAACAAGATTTACTTTTAGAAAGACGTGTAGAATTTGCTTTTGAAAATCATCGCTTTTTTGATTTAGTTCGTTTTGGTGAAGCCGAATCTGTGCTTAGAGCCTTTGCCTTAGCCAATGATTTTAAATTTGAATCTACTGATTTACTATTACCGATTCCTCAAAATGAAATCAACCTTAGTAAAGGTGCAATGAAACAAAATCCAGGCTATAATTAAGATAAATAAAAAATATAATTATGAAAAAAATTAGCAGTATAAAAGACCGAATAGTAAAAATAAGTACGAGTGTCCTCGCGCTCCTCGCTTGTTTTTCCTTAACATCATGCGACCCTACTATTGACGCCTTGGCATTTGACTTGCCCGAAGCCAATTCTAAAGCCGATTTAAAACCTCCAGTAGCAAACTTTGTAGCAACTGAAACTACCGACTATTTAACCTATACTTTTTCTAACACCTCTTCCAGTGCAACTGATTATAGCTGGAATTATGGTGATGGTAATATGAGTATTGAAAAAGACGGAATCAATACTTTCCCTGGAGAAGGTACCTATACCGTAACTTTGACAGCCATGGACAAATTAGGAAAAACCAGTACATTTTCCGCAACAATTACAGTAGTTAAACCCGAAATTCCGCCAGCAATTATCCCCGAAATTTTGAATGGCGATTTTTCAGACGGTCAAAACAATTGGAAATTCAGCAGTTTTTCAGGAGGTACGACTAGTCCTTACAATACTAGTAGTGATGGATCTTGGTTAAACTATGACGGTTCAGACAATGGTTCAAAAACCGCTGGTGCCAAATGGACAAAATCAACTTCTGCTGGAGCGTATGTTAGTAGCTCTACCAGATACGCTTACCAAGCAATTGTAGTTACTCCTAACACACCCTATATTTTAGAGTTTGAATACGCCATTAAAACGGAAGCAGAACAATCAGGAGTTGCCCCAGGTGGTAACCGAATTATTGGAGAAATTTTGAATGGTCACTTTTCTGATGGAGCCGATGCCATCCTTAGTTCTAATGCTGCACCTTTAACAAAGCACGTTGGAGATCAAGTTCTTGGTAAAACTACCTTCACCAAAGTCACCAAAGTATTTACATCAAACGCCACTGGACAAGTCTCGATTTTAATCTATGGAGTAACAGATGTTGATGCTTACGTTGATAACGTAAAAGTGTATCCCGCAAATTAAAACCGCATGAGAAACACACTAAAAAGCTTATTTCCAATTTTATTACTATTATTTGTTTCTGTAAACGCTACTTGCCAAGATAAGGCAGGTAGTGTTACAGATTCAAGTTCTAAGATTGAAAAGAAAGCTAAAAAAAAGAAGAAGAAAAAAAGATACAAACTACCTAAAATTGATTTGAGTCATTGGAGTGTTACAACACCCGAATTAAATAAAAAAGGGAGTGCCCTAAGCGTACAACCACCGGAAATTTTGAATTACGCAACTGACCAAAGACTCTTACCATATATGTATAATGATTCCACTAGTGGTGCTTTAGTCTTTTATTCATTCCCAAGTGAGGCCAAGACAGCAAATACAAAATACACCCGTTGTGAACTAAGAGAGCAATTAGTCCCAGGTAACAACAAAGTCAATTGGACTTTTGCACAAGGAGCAAAAATGAAAGGAAAACTTGCCATGGGTGAAGTATCTAAAGATGCCAATGGAAAATACCATAAAGTAATTATCATGCAAATACATGGTATATTGACTGATGAGCAACGTGATTTGATGGGTCAAAAAGACAATAATGCACCTCCCATTTTAAAAATTTACTGGCAAAACGGTAAAATAAGAGTCAAAACCAAAATCTTAAAAAACTTAAATGCAACTGGGAACGAACTTTTGCATGAGGATGCTTGGGATGATGATGATGGCTTTAATTTCGAACAAGAAGTTGGTTTCGGGAAATTCACATTAGAAGTTCAAGTTTCTGATGGCAAAATGGTCATCATATTGAATGACAGCGAATACAAAGTATATGACAGCATCCATATTCGAAAATGGGGAATATTCGAAAATTATTTCAAAGCTGGAAATTATTTTCAATCAAGAGACCAAGGTGCTTATGCAAAAGTTAAATATTACGAATTAGAAGTAAGTCATTGACAACAAAACGACGCTATTATATATCATAAATACAATAAAAAACTTTAAACCACTTCCAAAAAGCAACTAGCTATTTGGAAGTTTTTTTAGTTAAGAAAAATACTTTTGATTAATATTGATCATCCTTGCTACAGAAGAATACAGGTCAGGATGCGCCTCTTTAAACAAATTAGGCGTTTCAAAAAAGTGCTCCAAGACAACTGCTAAAAATTCAAACGGGTTACTATAGGCATACAACCTAAAATAACCTCTTTGAATCAATCCTTGAAGCTTCTCTTCATTTTTGAAATAACTTAATACATTTACAAATTCATCTTGAAAAATGAGGGCACTAGTTTGCCTACTCTTAAGACAATAAAAATGCAATGCATGGGTAAATTCATGTAAGCCTAAATTAACATTATCATTGGCCGTATGATGTCCTAATAAAAAATCTTCCCATGAAAAAACAATTGTTTTGAACCGTGGATTAAATTCGCCTTTATGGTATATTTCCCCTGAAGTAGAATAATAAGCCGAAGGATAGATAATGATTCTTGAAAACATTGAAATCAAATAGTGCCTCATCCCAAATGTCAACATCACATAGGTCGCTCCAATAAGAACCCTCATTTGATCTGTCACTTGAATATCTTTACCTATAAATTCATATTTGAGTAAAAATTCTTGTAAACGATGCTCAAAATATTTTTTCTTAGTAACTGATAATTTGGAATAGAAATGAAAATCAGTTTCTAAAATTTTCTTTTGTACTAATGAAATTTTTTTAGGAAAAGGATAACAATATAAATATAGGGGGCGATTATAAATAAGCACATAAATAGGCTCCACAAATCTTAAGATAAAGATTGCTATAAAGGGTATTAAAAATAAAAGTACAACAGCGAGTGGCAATAACAATCTTATGACATCTATAGATAATGCTGTACAAAATACAAAAAAGAATCAAATGAAAAAGCCAATTGGCAACTTAAAATCAAACGGCAAGCTCGTATTGCTCCAACATATATTTTAACAAATCAGTTGTGGTTACAATTCCAACCAAATTAACACCATCACAAACAGGTAGCGCATGAAAATCATTTTCAACTAAAATAGAAGCAGCTTCTTTGATTGTCGTATAAGGTTTAATTGTCACCACATTTTTAGTCATGGCCTGTTTGATTGAAAACATATTATATACCACTGATTCTAAATCCAAATCGTCCATATCATCCGTCTCCGTACAAGAAACCCGCAACAAATCGTTTAAACTTAACATTCCTACAATTTTAAAATTATCTACCACAGGAATGTGTTTAATTCTATTGCTTCTAAACAAAATCTCTGCTTTGGACAAATCATCTGTTAAGTTCAATTTAATTATATTTTTGGTCATAATACTTGACACTGGGACTCGCTCTTTCATTTTATACTTTTATTAAAAAACTAATAAACAATTAGTTACATATATAAAATTACAAAACAATTTCCATAAAAAAAGGATAACATCCACATTTAACTGTTTTTTGTCATCCTTTTTAAAATCTGTGACTGCGGAGGGGTTCGAACCCCCAACCCTCAGAGCCGAAATCTGATATTCTATCCAGTTGAACTACGCAGCCATTTTTATATGATAAATTAATTGATACGTCATCTGATATCTCCTGTCTATTGGCAGAGAGGCATCCAGTTGCTTGTCTGACGACAGGCAAAAACTACGCAGTCAAACTATAAAAATTTAATTCTTTAAAATTCCAAATTATCGTTTTTGTTTAGAATTTAAACTTTTATACTAATAATTTTTTCACAATAGTAGAAATGGTTTTACCATCTGCGGCTCCTCCTAATTGTCCCGAAGCCACTCCCATAACTTTTCCCATTGAAGCAATTCCTGTTGCTCCTGTATCTGCTATAATTTTAGCGATAATAGCTTCAATTTCAGCTTCACTTAATTGTGCAGGTAAGAATTTCTCAATTACTGCTACTTGAGCTAATTCTGGTTCAGCAAGGTCTGGTCGGTTTTGCTCTGTGTAAATTCGAGCACTTTCTTTTCTTGTTTTCACCAGACGCTGTAAGAGCTTTATCTCTTCTTCAGCTGAAATTTCCTCTTTTGAACCTGATGCAGTTTGTGCTAATAACAATTCTGATTTAATGGCTCTTAAAGCTTCTAAAGCAACAGTATCTTTGGCTTTCATGGCGTTTTTAATTTCGTCCATGATATTTGCGGCTAAACTCATATATCGATGATTTGTATGTTGTAACTATTTATTTTGTGACACTCTAATTGACTTTACCCCCCTTTTCTTTACACAATACAAGAAAAGTATTTTGATTTTACTTAATTAAATAGCTTCAAAAAGCACTTTTAAAACCAAGTAAATGCATTGAAACTTCCAACATGAATGGTCACATTAAGCAAAACTTCACAAGATCTTGCCTTTAAAAATGTGGTGCGAAGATAAAAAAAATAACCCGAAAATTAAATTGAATTTTCGGGTTAAGCATAATATTCTTGTTACGCTAATTAATCTACATTGTCATGTAAAAAAGAATTATTAGAACGCAATTGCACATCATTATTACTATCCGTCGCTACTGAAATTCTCGAAGTAGCATTGTTAGTTTGTTGATTAGAGATATCAATTCCTAATCTTTTATAAGCTGGCTCTTTTTCGTATTCTTCTACCTTAGAGACATTATTATGAAACTTATAATTGAACTCTTTTAATTTTTTTCTTCTTTCATCTGCTCTCATTCTAAGCGTTTCTTCAATAGTCATTTCCATTGGAGAAATATCTTCGAATTTTGGCTCTTCTTTTTTAGAAAAATCAACTTGCTTCATCGTGATGTTCATTTCCTCAGGAACCACTTCTTCAACAACTTTAGCAGCTGGCTTAGAGGACAACAATTCATTCTCAGCCTCCATATATTCTTCTAATGAATACTTAATAATACCGTTGTCTGACAATTCAGTTACAGGAACGAATTGAACAGGTTGATTCACTTTTATATCTCGTGTTTCATTGGTAAGTTCAAATATTGTGTTTTCAGAAACCTTAGCAACTGGTTCTTTTTTCTCTAACGGAAGATCAAAAGTAATACTCGTTTGTTCTTCTTGTTTCTCAATTGGTTTTGAAGTTTGAAATACTCTTGGCTCTTCAGCTTTTGGTGCTGTAAAAGTGTATTCAATGTCTTTTATAGGAGAAACTATTTCAAAAGTAACATCTAAATTTTTAATAAACTCAGACATTGATACCAAATCATCATTTTCTGCAACTGGAGCAACTACTACAGGAGGAGCAATTGGCTCAGGTGTTACTTCGTCCTCAATTAATTCAAAAACAACTCTTTTTTCTTCTTCCTTATTTGCTATAGGAGCATCAGTAGTTAAGTCAAAAGCGGTTACTGTATTTTGCGACAAATTATACACACTTTTTTGTTCGTCTTCAAGGGTGTGAATAATTTTTTTAGGCTCTGTATTTACAATACCGTTTTGCTGTTCAATATCAAATCCAGTAGCAATAACGGTAACAGCAATAGCATCACCTAAACTTTCATCCTCACCAACACCCATAATAATATTAGCATTAAAACCGGCTTCAGTTTGAATGTGATCGTTGATTTCGCCAATCTCATCCAAAGTAATCTCATTTGAGCCAGAAACGATGAGCAACAATACGTTTTTGGCACCTGTGATTTTATTATCGTTCAACAATGGAGAATCTAAAGCCGAAACAATGGCTTCTTTGGCTCTATTAGTCCCTTCAGCAACTGACGAACCCATGATAGCAGTTCCGCTATTTGACAATACTGTCTTAGCGTCACGTAAATCGATATTTTGTGTATAATGATGTGTAATTACTTCAGCAATTCCTCGTGAAGCAGTAGCCAAAACTTCATCCGCTTTAGAGAATCCCGCTTTGAAACCTAAATTACCATATACTTCTCTTAATTTATTATTATTGATAACAATCAATGAATCAACCTGTTTGCGTAACTTTTCAATTCCAATTAAGGCTTGTTCCTGACGCACTTTCCCTTCGAATGAAAATGGAAGTGTAACAATACCTACTGTTAAAATTTCTCTTTCTTTAGCTAATTGCGCAATTACTGGAGCAGCACCTGTACCAGTTCCTCCACCCATTCCAGCGGTAATAAAAACCATCTTAGTATTGCGGTCTAACATTTTTTCAATGTCAGCGATACTTTCAATAGCTGATTGCTGACCTACATCTGGATTAGCTCCAGCTCCAAGCCCTTCAGTCAAATTAACACCTAACTGAATTTTATTTGGGACAGCACTATTTTGTAATGCTTGTGAATCCGTATTACACACAATGAAATCTACACCTTTGATTCCTTGCTTAAACATGTGGTTTATTGCGTTACTACCGCCTCCACCTACACCTATAACTTTTATAACATTTGATTGATTTTTTGGTAAATCAAATGAAATACTTCCAAATTCTGAGTTGCTCATCATTTTATTTGGTTTTTGATATTAATACTATTTGCTGTTGTACTCTTAAACGAGAAACTATTCTGCGTTATCTAAAAAATCTTTAATTTTATCTACATAACGATCAAAAAACGTTCTTTTAATCTTATCTCCTGTAGATTCTTCTTTCTTAGAATTAACAGCCACTCTTTCTTTCACTTCTTCCTCTACAGCCATTCTTTCGTAATGATCAACTACTGGAGCTGGTTCTCTATGAAAAACCACTTTTGGCGGCGCCACTTCCTCAATTCGAACGGCACTTTGAGTTTTGTTTTCAATACTATTCATTACTAATCCTACCGCTGTAGCATATAAAGGACTTGAAAATTCCTCATCAGAATCCCCTGCTAAATGCTCATTAGGATAACCAATTCTTGTATCCATCCCAGTGATGTATTCCACCAACTGTTTGATATGCTTTAATTGTGCTCCACCGCCTGTCAAAACAATTCCTGCAATTAATTTTTTACGAGGATCTTCATGACCATAGGCTTTGATTTCCGTAAATACTTGCTCAATAATTTCCACAACTCTTGCGTGAATAATTTTGGATAAGTTTTTTAACGAAATTTCTTTTGGCTCTCTTCCTCTTAAACCAGGAATAGAAACGATTTCATTGTCTTTATTTTCACCTGGCCAAGCTGAACCAAATTTAATTTTTAACAATTCGGCTTGTTTTTCAATAATAGAACAACCTTCTTTGATATCATCTGAAATCACATTTCCTCCAAAAGGAATTACAGCCGTATGACGAATGATTCCATCTTTAAAAATGGCTAAATCAGTGGTTCCTCCTCCAATATCAATTAACGCTACTCCAGCCTCTTTCTCTTCTTGACTCAAAACTGCATCTGAGGACGCTAAGGGTTCTAATGTCAATCCTGACAACTCAATCCCTGAACTTTGAATGCAACGCCCTACATTACGAATGGACGAAGCTTGCCCTACAACAACATGAAAACTAGATTCTAGTCTTCCGCCATACATTCCTATAGGCTCTTTAATTTCTGATTGTCCATCAATCTTAAATTCTTGTGGCAATACGTGAATAATCTCTTCTCCTGGCAACATCGCCAATTTATTCACCTGATCAATCAACATTTGAATATCAGCACCACCTATTACTTCTTCAGGATTATTTCTACTGATGTAATCAGTATGTTGGATACTGCGTATGTGTTGTCCAGCAATCCCCACCACCACATCTTTAATTTTGTACCCTGAACTATTTTCGGCATCCTGTACTGCTTGTTGGATAGACTGTATGGTTTGTGTAATATTATTTACCACGCCACGTGCTACACCTAAACTCTTAGATTTCCCTACTCCTAAAATCTCGAGTTTTCCATACTCGTTCTTTTTACCTATCATGGCAACAATCTTGGTCGTCCCAATATCTAGACCTACTGCTATGTTCTCTTTTTCCATTAATCTATTATTTAGTGCAAACTACTTGTTGTGAAAATCGAAGATCTATCTTCTTATAATTATACAAAGAACTATCTAAAATGGCTTTTTGATAAAAAGCTTTATAATTCCTAAATTTATCTTCAACTTTTATGATACTCCCGAAATCAATTTGATAATCAAAATCCCTATTGTGCATTTTTAAGCTTCCGTTAGGTCTAATTTCAATTGCAATGATGTTTTTTTTCAAAAATTCATCGTCATAAATAAAACGAAATAACGCAATCAATTTTTGCTCATTTTTTTCATTTATCACACCAGAAACCAGCGGAACTCTAGCTGTAAAATTATCCGACAAAGGCATTTTACTTCCCTCATACCCAATATAAAAAGAACTATTTTCATCCAAAACCCTTGCTATTGGGGTCTTTTGTTTCACTACAGCCTTGAGCACACCATCAATACTCACAAACACATCCGATTCTTCAATCATATCATTTGCATCTAGGGTATTTTCTAGCTTATTCAAATCTAATTTATCTTTTTCAATGCTTGAAGCATTGCTTCTATTTTCTATTAACAATTTATTAACCGCTTCTCTTTTTAAAAACAAAGGATTATCTCCTACAAAAACAACAACTGATTTTTTTAATTTTCGGTTATTATTTCGATGAGAAGTAAAAGAATAAAGCGAAATAACAATCCCAAAAATCAAAATCAACCGAATGTTGGACCAACTAAGTAATTTTTTCATTTAGTTTTTGTTTTATTGTTCCTACCAATTCTCCAATATCTCCTGCTCCTATTGTTACAACAACTGGCGCATCACTATCCAAAATAGCATCTATCAATTCATCTTTGGCAACCAATTTCTTATTTTTGGACTCCATTTTATTCATTAACCAAGTGGATGTAATCCCTTCCATTGGCAACTCTCTAGCAGGATAAATCTCCATTAATATGGTTTCATCAAAAGCAGACAAACTTCTTGCGAAATCATCAGCAAAATCTTTAGTTCTACTAAACAAATGTGGCTGAAATATAGCCAAGACCTTCTTTCCTGGATACAATTCTCTCACTGCCTGATGCACGGCATCAATTTCAGTTGGATGGTGCGCATAATCATCAATGTAAACAAAATCGTCCGTTTTTATTTGATACGAAAATCGTCTGCGAATCCCTTTAAATGATGCTAAGGCCGCTGCAATTGCGTCGGTTGGGGTGCCATATATATCCGCCATAGCAACAGCCATTAAAGCATTCATTAGATTATGTCTTCCTGGTAGTCCAAAACGAAAATCTTTTAAAACCCCTTTAGGAGTATTAACATCAAAAACATAACTGCTATTTTCAATACGCACATTAGTTGCACTGTAGATTGCTTGTTCATTAACTGCCACAGTTACCCCTTTCAGAGGCAAATCATTGGTCACAATCAAATTTTGTTTATCCTCAATTTTATTTGCAAATTCCAAAAATGACTTTTCAATTTCATCACTAGTACCATAAATATCTAAATGATCTGCGTCCATTGAAGTCACACAAGCGATATTTGGGTGTAAATGCAAGAACGAACGATCAAATTCATCTGCTTCCACAACAGTTACCGTCTTCCCATCTCCTATTAAATTAGAATTATAATTCTCAACGATACCACCAATAAAAGCTGTAACATCAGCACCGCTTTGAAATAAAATATGTCCTAAAATACTAGATGTAGTAGTCTTTCCATGTGTCCCAGCCACTGCAAAGCAAAAGGTATCTTTGGTGATAATACCTAACACTTCGGCACGTTTTTTCACATGGTAATTACGCTCTAAAAAATAATTCCATTGCGTATGCGCTTTAGGCACCGCAGGAGTAATAATCACCAATGTATTTTCTACATAATAATTTTCAGGGATTAAATCAATTTGGTCTTCAAAATGAATATCAATTCCATTGGCTATCAACTCAGAAGTTAAAATGGTTGGCGTTTTATCATAACCCGAAACATGCTTTCCGATATTCTTAAAATATCGTGCCAAAGCGCTCATGCCAATACCTCCAATTCCGATAAAAAAAACGTTATGTATTTGATTTAAATTCATTTTATTCTCTTTTTCAATCACCACGTACAGCAACAACCTACATCGTAATTGTATTAATTATGCTTATTTACACTTCTTATTCTGATTGCTATTTAATCAATTTCACAATTTCGTCAGCAATTAGTTTGGTTGCCTCAGGCATTGCCAATGCTTTAATGTTTTCACTCAACTGAGCTTGTTTCCCTTGATCTTTCATCAAAGCTTCAAAAACCACACTAAACAAGCTATCCAACTCTTGTTCTTTCAACATTAATGCCCCTTTTTTATCAACGATAGCTTTGGCATTTTTAGTTTGATGGTCTTCGGCTACATTAGGTGAAGGAATAAAGATCACAGGTTTCCCTACTATACATAATTCCGAAACCGAAGAAGCACCTGCTCTAGATATAATCACATCCGCGGCTGCATAAACCAAATCCATCCTTTCGATAAAGGCCACAACTTGTACCGAACTAGAATTGTATTTTTTATACTCTTCAAAATAAAGTTTCCCGCATTGCCATATCACTTGAACACCTTGAGCTACGATACTTTCTAATTCTTTTTCAATCAATTGATTTACCCTTCGAGCACCTAAACTTCCACCAAGTACCAACAAAGTTTTTTTATTGGAATCCAATTGAAGGTACTTAATTGCTTCGTCACGTTTGTTTTCTATAGCTATTAAGTCTTGGCGTACAGGATTACCTGTTACTTTCATTTTTTCTTTTGGAAAAAAACGTTCTAAATTTTCGTAAGCCACACAAATAGCATCCGCCTTTTTGCTTAATAATTTATTTGTAATCCCGGGAAACGAATTTTGTTCTTGAATGACTGTTGGAATCCCTAACATATTGGCCATTTGCAATAAAGGTCCGCTGGCGAAACCACCAGTTCCTATCACCACATCAGGTTTAAATTGTTTTATTATTTTTCTTGATTTTAATAAACTAGCGATTACCTTGAATGGAAACATCATGTTTTGCAAGGTTATTTTTCGCTGTAAGCCTGCAATCCACAATCCTTTGATAGCATAACCTGCTTGAGGAACTTTTTGCATTTCCATTTTGTCCTCAGCGCCCACAAACAGAAACTCAGCATCAGGAAAACGTAGCTTTAACTCATTAGCAATGGCAATGGCTGGATAAATATGTCCTCCTGTTCCACCTCCGCTCAATATGAATCGATATGGTCTCATCTTACTATCAATTAGATTTTTATTTATTCAAAACGGCATTCATTGGATTTGACATTTTATCTTCAATTGAAAAATCTTGATTTAATGCCTCTTCATCTGCTAAGATTTTTTCATCAATCAATCTTTGCAAAGCTTCTTCTCTTTTAGCTGCCTCTTTTTGCTCTTGTTCTATTTCTTCCTCTTTTTTCGTTACTCCAATAATTATTCCTAAAGCGATACACGTCATCCAAATCGAAGTACCACCGCTACTTATCAGTGGTAAGGTTTGCCCTGTAACTGGCAATAATTCGACAGCCACAGCCATATTAATCATGGCTTGAAAAATCATTGGAAACCCTAGACCAATAACCACTAATTTTCCGAATGTCGTTTTTGCTTTATGAGAAGCTACCAAAAATCGAAACAACAATAAGAGATATAACAATAAAACTCCAAAACCTCCCAAAAGACCATACTCTTCTACAATAATGGCATAGATAAAATCAGAGGAGGATTGAGGTAAAAAATTCTTTTGCACACTCTTACCTGGTCCTAATCCATAAATTCTCCCAGAAGCAATAGCAATTTTTGCTTTTTCAATTTGGTAATCATCTTCATCAGGTTTGTCTGTTGTAAAATTTTCGATTCTACTTTCCCAAGTCGCCACACGACTAAAAAATTTGGAATCAGGAAAAGCTTTTGCTAACAAAACAAAAAACAACAAGGATACGACACCCATCCCAATAATATAGCTCAAATACTTTAAAGGATATCTTCCAATAAAAACCAACATGACCACCATAGAAAACATCAGCGCTGTGGTGGAGAAATTTGATGGCAAAATAAACATCAAAGTCACAAAAACAGGCAACCACAATTCTTTGACAGATTCGATAAAGTCAATAGGCGTTTCTCTGGTTTTTGAAAGATACCGCGCTACATAAATGTATAAAACTAAGGCCGCTAAGGCCGAAGGCTGGAACGATATACCGATGAACGGAATTTGCAACCATCTACTAGCATTAGCACCACCAATTACAGTTCCTTTAATCATTGTAATGGCGAGAATCAACCATACTACGGGCAATAAGAACCTAGAAAAAGACCTAAAATATTGATAAGGAATCTTATGAAACACATAAATTATTGCAAAACCACAAACCACATGTCCCAAATGCTTAAGCAAATATCCTAATGTATTTCCAGTCCCATGACCTAAATAAGCCAGATTACTACTCGCACTAAAAACAGGCATAAATGAAAATAAAGCCAATAAGGCCACAAAGGACCAAATCCCCTTATCTCCTTTTAAATTGCTTATTAGTTCTTTCATTTTTTTAGATTATGGTTTATATTATGAGTTAGGCGTTCTACATTATAATTACTCTAACACAAACGCTAACTTGAACCGTTAAAAGTCATTACAAATTTTGAACAGCCTGTTTGAATTGATTGCCTCTATCTTCATAATTTTCAAACAAATCAAAACTTGCACAGGCTGGAGACAATAATACAGTATCTCCTTTTTCACTCAATCGTTGCGCCATAACAACCGCTTCTTTCATAGAGGTAACTTCAACCATCACATCCACGACATTCCCAAAAGCATCAATTATTTTCTTATTATCAACACCTAAACATACAATGGCTTTTACTTTTTCACGAACCAAAGCCATTAATTCATTGTAATCATTTCCTTTATCCACACCACCTACTATCCAAACTGTTGGCGTTGTCATACTGTCTAAAGCAAAAAAAGCTGCATTTACGTTAGTCGCCTTTGAATCATTAATGTATTGAACGCTTTGAATTTTCAACACTTTTTCAAGACGATGTTCAACTCCTTGAAAATTAGACATACTTTCACGTATCGTTGCTTTTCTTACTTGCATCAATTTTGCCACAGAAACTGCTGCCATTGCATTTTTCATATTGTGTTTTCCTTCTAATGCAATAGTCTCTGTTTCCATTTTAAATTCGTCTTGGTTGATTGTAATTTCCATAATATTATTTTGTATAAAGGCTCCCTCAGTAAATGTTTTTGACAATGAAAAAGGAATTAATTTTGCTTTTGTTTTATTGTTTTGTAACCAATTGGTAATTGCTTCGTCATCGGCATCATAGATTAAATAATCGTCTTCGGTCTGATTCATTGTAATCCTAAACTTTGCTGCTATGTAATTCTCGTACTTATAGTCGTATCGATCTAGATGATCTGGGCTTATATTGGTTATAATTGCGATATGGGGCTTATAATTTATAATTCCGTCCAATTGAAAACTACTTAATTCCAGAACATACGAATCGTAATTTTCATCCGCTACCTGCCACGCAAAACTCTTCCCTATATTTCCCCCCAACCCTACATTCAAACCTGCCGATTTTAACAAATGATAAGTAAGCATTGTGGTCGTGGTTTTACCATTACTCCCTGTAATACCTATGGTAACTGCATCTGTAAAGGGAGCCGCAAATTCAATCTCTGAAATGACTGGAATTCCCAGCGCCACCATTTTTTTGACAATAGGCGCTTTGTCTGGAATTCCGGGACTTTTCATTACTACATCAGCATTTAAAACTAAATCCTCTGTATGTTTTTCGTCCTCCCATTTAATTTCATTATCTATAAGAACTTGTTTGTACTTTTCTTTTATTTTGCCAAAATCCGATACAAATACATCGTATCCTTTTTTCTTGCCTAATAGGGCTGTACCAACGCCACTTTCGCCGCCGCCTAAAACTACTAACCTCATCTTTATCTTAGTTTTAATGTAACAATTGATAAAATGGCTAATAAGATGGCCACTACCCAAAACCGCGTCACAATCTTACTCTCATGATACCCTTTCTTTTGATAGTGATGGTGCAAAGGAGACATTAAAAATATTCTTCGGCCTTCGCCAAATCTCTTTTTAGTGTATTTGAAATAACTCACTTGCAATACCACAGAAAAGTTTTCGACCAAGAAAATCCCACACAACAAGGGAATTAAAAGTTCTTTCCGAACGGCAATGGCCAAAACAGCAATGATTCCACCTATAGTTAAACTTCCAGTATCTCCCATAAAAACAGAAGCAGGATAGGAATTATACCAAAGAAACCCTATCAACGCTCCTACAAAAGCAGAGATAAAGACAGTCATTTCTCCCGAATTAGGGATGTACATTATATTTAGATAATTAGAAAAAATGATATTCCCCGAAAGAAACGTAAAGATGCCTAATGCGAGCACCGATATGGCTGAAGTTCCTGCTGCAAGCCCATCGATTCCATCAGTTAAATTGGCACCATTAGAAACCGCAGTGATAATAAAAATAACTACTGGAATAAAAACCAACCAAGCCCATTTTTCATATCCTTCACCAGTCCAAGCCAATATTTCGGCATAATCAAATTCATTATTTTTAAAAAACGGAATGGTGGTAGCGGTCGATTTCTCCTCTACAGGAGCAGGATAAATCAAATTTTCAGTAGGGATTTTGAAAACATCTCGCTTGCTCGTATCGGTTCGCACCACAACATCGGGACTAAAATACAATACATACCCTACTATCAAACCCAAACCTACTTGACCAAAAACCTTGAAGATGCCTTTTAATCCTTCTTTGTCTTTCTTAAAAATTTTGATATAATCATCAATAAAACCAATTGTCCCCATCCATAAGGTGGTAACTATCAATAATACAATGTAGATATTTTGAAGTTTTGCAAACAGCAACACAGGAAGTAAGGTCGCAAAAATAATAATCAGTCCGCCCATAGTAGGTGTTCCCGCTTTTTCATTTTGACCAGCCAAACCAAGTTCTCTAACGGTTTCTCCCACTTGTTGCTTTCGCAAAAAAAGAATTATGCGTTTTCCGTAAATAGTGGACAGCCCTAATGAAAAAATAAAGGCTAAAGCTGAACGAAAACTGATGTACTGAAAAACGCCAGTTCCAGAAACATCTAATGTTTTGTTTAAATATTCAAAAAAATAGTACAACATATAAGTTCTTTTTTAAAATCCAAATTCCGATTACTCAGAAACCACAATATTTTACCTTCTCAATTCCAATTTTTCAATGGAATTTGGGATTTAATAAATGATAATTTTATTTCCCCAATTCTTTTAACAATTCTTTTACCGTTACCATGTCATCAAAATGATGACGTACGCCTTTAATTTCCTGATAAGTTTCATGTCCCTTACCAGCAATCAAGATAATATCATTAGGACGCGCCAATTGACAAGCAATTTTAATGGCTTGTTTTCTATCAGTAACAGACAATACTCTTTTATAATTTTGAGCCTCCACCCCTTGTTCCATTTCACTAATAATCATATCAGGCTCTTCATTTCTCGGATTATCCGAAGTAAGAATTACTTGTGTACTCAACTCAGAGGCAATTCTGGCCATTATCGGTCGTTTGGCCTTATCCCTATTACCGCCACAACCTACAACTGTAAATAGTTGTTCATTTTTGGTGCGAATATCATTAATTGTTTTTAGCACATTTTCCAATGCGTCAGGAGTGTGAGCATAATCTACTATAGCTGTAATATTACCTTCCGAAACAATAAATTGGAAGCGTCCTGAAACACTTTCTAAATCCGACAACAATCTAAGGGTTTCGAGACTTTCCATACCTAATTCAATCGCAGTACCATATATTGCCAATAAATTATATGCATTAAAAGTTCCAATCAATTTAACCCACACTTCGTTATCATTAATCTTTAACAATAAACCTGACAACTGATTTTCTAAAATTTGTGCTCTATAATCTGCGTAGGATTTCAAAGCATAGGTACACTTTTTAGAAACGGTATTTTGCAACATGACCGCCCCATTTTTATCATCAATATTGGTAATGGAAAAAGCTGTCGCAGGTAAATGATCAAAAAAAGATTTTTTTACATCTCTATATTCTGCGAAAGTGGCGTGATAATCTAAATGGTCATGAGATAGATTGGTAAAAACACCTCCTGCAAAATGCAAGGCTTCTGTCCTTTTTTGATGAATTCCATGAGAACTCACTTCCATGAAACAATATTGCACCCCAGCCGCTCTCATTTCGTCCAGATAATGATTGATTGTGATAGAATCAGGCGTGGTGTGTGTCGCTTTATATTCTAGGGCATCTACCATTATTTTAACTGTCGAAATCAACCCAACTTTATATCCTGCCTTTTGAAACAACTGAAATAATAAGGAAGCTATTGTAGTCTTTCCATTTGTACCTGTAATTCCTACTAACTTTAAATCTTTAGAAGGGTTTTCAAAATAATTGGCGGCCATAAATGCCAAAGCTTTGTTGGTATCCTCAACTTCTATATAAGTAATTCCTGCTTGAAGCTGTTCTGGAAGAGTATCGCAAACAATAACTTTAGCACCCAACTCAATTGCTTTTGGGATAAAATCATGCCCATCCGCTTGCGTCCCTCTTATGGCTATAAAAACATCATTAGGTTCTAATTTTCTTGAATCAAATTCTAATTTATTGACAAGAACATCCGTAGTTCCTTTGACCGATTCTATAGCTACTTTATATAATATGTCTTTTAATAATTTATTCATTGCTTGGTTATTTTTCTCCAAATCTTAAAAGAGGTCCTACATTAATTCCAACATAATGGCAGTATTCTTGACAATCGTTTGTCCTGCTTGCAAGGACTGCGACTTAACTTTACCTAATCCTTTTGCTCTCACCTTCAAACCTAAATTCTCTAATAAAGCAACCGCGTCCATCCCAGGCATCCCTTTTACATTCGGAATTTTTGTTTGTTGCTTTTGAAGAGTAGCAAAATAGGTATTGTAACTCTGTTCTTGTTTTGGGATTTTTTTATTAATGTTTTTTATTTCATTAGTTGAAGGAACATCCGTAAAAATCTTTTGAGCTATTCTTTTAAAGACAGGCCCAGCAACATCAGCTCCATAATAGTTGTTATTTACAGTACTGGGTTTATGCACTACCACTATACAGGAATATTTAGGCTCATCAACTGGAAAAAATCCAACAAAAGAAGAGGCATAATATTTTCCAGCACCTCCATCTTTACTGTAATTAACCTGAGCCGTTCCTGTTTTTCCAGCCATCGAAAACTCTTTCGTATATAATTTAGACCCAGTTCCTTTTTTAACTACATTTTTCAAAACTTCTTTTAGTTTCAAAATAGTTTCCTGAGAACAAATCTTCGGGTTAATCACTTCAGTTTCAATTTTTTTTATGGTTTTATTCCATTCCTTAATTTCGGACACAAAATGAGGTTTCACCATAACACCATTATTAGCTACAGCATTATAATACGCTAAAGTCTGCATAGGCGTTACCGAGACCCCATATCCAAAAGCCATCCAAGGCAAAGAGATATTAGACCACCTTTTACTAGAAGGTTGTGGAATATAGGGCGTCCCTTCTCCTTTAAAATCCATATTTAATTTTTTATTTAAACCATACGCATTGATATGATTTACAAAACGAGACGGATTGTCTTTATAGGCTTCGTAAACTGCTTGAACCATTACTGTATTAGAAGAAAGCTCAAAACCCCTAGCCAATGAAATTTTACCATAACCTCCTTTATGAGAATCCCTAACTGCTTTTCCTGAATACCGAATCTCTCCACCTTTACTATCATACACAGAACTTGTATCAGCTGCTTTATCTTCTAACAAAGCCATTAAATCGACTAATTTAAAAGTAGAACCTGGTTCGTGGGATTCGGCTACCGCATAATTTGTGGTTTCATAATAGGTTCCATCTTGAGCTCTTCCTAAATTAGATATCGCCCTAACAGCACCTGTTTTGGTTTCCATCACAACCACACAACCGTGATCAGCCTCATATTCTTGCAACTGCTTCAACAACGCATGATGTGCTATATCTTGAATATAAACATCAATTGTAGATATCACATCGTATCCGTCTTGGGGGTCAACTTCATTAATGTCTCGAATAGGTTTCCATTGTCCTTTGGCAATTTTTTGTTTTAAAATTTTACCGTCTTTACCATTAAGATAATCTCTATACGCCCATTCGATTCCTTTTCCGTCAAAAGTACCTTCACCTACTTTTCTTTCGTAGCCAATTGTACGCTCTGCAATTTTCCCAATTGGATGCTCTCTTACCGTTTTTTGCTCTACAATTATTCCCCCTTTATAAGCTCCTAATTTAAACAAAGGGAAATTTTTAATTTGAATGTATTGCGTATAGCTCAAATTTCGAGAAATCAAATAATACCTGTTATTTGTCGCTCTGGCTCTTCGGAGTTCGTTTTGAAAATAATTACTCGATTTGCCCAAAACTAGCGCAAGAGAATCAGATAAGGCCGCTATATTTTTTTCAAAAACTTCAGCTTTCGGAGCCAATGCATCAAATCGAATTTCATAATTTGGAATAGAAGTCGCTAATAAACTTCCGTCAGAAGAATAGATATTTCCTTTATTGGCTGGAATCACAAAATTTCGAACCGTTCTCTCCTTGGCCAAACTTCGATAATATTCCCCTTCTACCCACTGAATATTAGTCAATTTCACAGCAATAGCAATCGCCATCAAAAAGATGACAAATGCCACTAGGTACATTCTATACGATATGTATTTTTCCTCTACTGCCATATTCTTTTGAAAAAACTTTTCTCTTCTTCTTTTTTAACTTTTATTTTAACTGGTGGCACTGTGGATGGATAAATTTCTCTATCAACCATTTTTACAGATACAGTGGATTCCATTCGTAGTTTCATCAACTGAGAACGTCTGTCCACAAATTCAGAACGCAATTCTTTAACCTCTCCTGTTAAGGCTGCTATTTTAAAAACCTTCTGTTCGTATCGCTGCGTATTGGCAATCATTATTATAGCCAACAAAATCAAAAAAACGATAAAACGCCAATTCTTAATCGCATCTTCATCGATTAGAAATTTGGCTTTTAACAAACTGTATATTCCGTTTTTCATCTTTAAAATAGCTTCTATTTCTTTTCAGCAATTCTCAACTTAGCCGAACGTGCTCTATTGTTTAATTTAATCTCAGCTGCATCTGGAATTATCAATTTACCTACTGACCTAAAGGGAACAGAGAAGTTTCCAAAAAAATCACGCTCAGGTTCTCCTTCAAACAATCCGTTCTTCATAAACCGTTTTACTAATCTATCTTCTAACGAATGATACGATATAACACTTAGCCTTCCTTCGGGTTTTAATATTTCTAATGATTGCTCTAAAAATTCTTTCAAAACATCCATTTCCTGATTAACTTCAATACGTATCGCTTGATAAATTTGCGCCAAGACTTTATTACGAACCTTTTCTGGCAAGTACTTAGCCAAAACTTCTTTCAATTCATCAGTAGTTTTTATAGGATGATTGGTTCGAGCCTCAATAATTGTTCGAGAAAGTGCTGGTGCATTTTTTAACTCGCCATAATCATAAAACACGCGTCTTAAATTAGCATCATCGTATTCATTAACCACTTTATAAGCGTTTAAAGTGTTCTTCTGACTCATTCTCATATCCAATTCAGCATCAAAACGAGTTGAAAAACCTCGAGCCGCAACATCAAATTGATGTGAAGAAACGCCTAAATCCCCTAATATCCCATCAACCGACTTAGCTCCATAAAAACGCAAAAACCGTTTAATAAAACGGAAATTCTCATTAATCAAAACAAAACGATTATCATCAATCGCATTGGCTAATGCATCTTCATCCTGATCAAACGCAAACAATTTTCCATTTGGCCCCAATCGTCTCAAAATCTCTCTCGAATGCCCTCCTCCTCCAAAAGTCACATCCACATAAACCCCATCAGGTTTTATATTCAAACCATCCACTGATTCTTGTAATAAAACTGGATTATGATATTCCATTGTCGTCGTCATTTAAATTTCCCATTACATCTTCGGCCAAATCAGCAAAATCAATATCGTCTCCACTGATAGATTGCTCGTATAAATCTTTATCCCATATTTCTACAATATTTACAGCAGAAGAAAAAACAACATCTTTTGAAATATTTGCAAAAACGACCAAATCTTTCGGAACCAACAATCGCCCTAAAGAATCAATCTCAACCATCTTAACTCCGGCAGTAAAACGTCTGATGAAGTCATTATTTTTTTTAACAAAGCGGTTAAGTTTATTGATTTTGGCCATCATTAAATTCCACTCTTCCATAGGATACAATTCCAAACAAGTTTGAAACACAGAACGCTTCAAAACAAAACCGTCTTGAAGAGAGGCAGTTAACTGCTTTTTTAAAGGCGCAGGCAACATCACACGCCCTTTAGCATCAACTTTACACTCATATGTCCCTACAATTGTATTCAAATTTTCTTTATTACGAATTGATTTAAGCAAAAATATAAAAATTATTACCACAATTTACCACAAAATACCACTTTGTTAATAAGTTTAACCACATTTACCCTTGAGACCTTAATTTTTGGAGGTTCAACGCATTAGCTATTCAAAAGAAGCGCAGTAAGAATATTCAACAGCACCAAAAAAACCCATTAAACAATCCTTAATGTTTTAACAAATTCACCTCATTTTTAACAACAAAAAACACTTGGTTTTTCTTCTCAAAAACGAAATTTGGAAACAAAAAACAAGTGTTAAATATTCTACCCAAAAAAAAGAAGCAAAAATTCTTTTTTACTTATTAAATCCTATATTTGTGAAAATTGAAATCTGGAATAAATAACATGGAAAAGCACTACAAGAAAGAAGGTAGATATAGCTATTATGAAGCTGGGGAGGGCACTCCCATTGTAATTTTACACGGTCTAATGGGTGGACTAAGTAATTTTGACGCTGTCGCTAACCACTTCTCGGAGAAAGGATATAAAATTGTCATTCCAGACTTGCCTATTTACACACAAAGCATCCTAAAAACTAACGTAAAAAGCTTTGCCAAATACGTAAAAGACTTTATTACATTCAAAGGTTTTGACCGCGTCATTTTATTAGGGAATTCACTTGGCGGTCACATTGCTTTATACCACACAAAAATGTATCCTGAAAAAGTAGCTGGACTTGTAATCACAGGGAGTTCAGGACTATACGAGAGCGCTATGGGCGACAGCTATCCAAAAAGAGGGGATTACGAATACATTAAAAAGAAAGCCGAAGATGTATTTTATGACCCAAAAGTGGCAACACCTGAATTAATTGATGAGGTATATGCCTCAGTAAACGACCGCATCAAACTCATCAAAACCTTAACCATTGCCAAGAGTGCCATTCGTCACAATATGGCAAAAGATTTGCCTAAAATGCATGTTCAAACATGTATCATCTGGGGAAAAAATGACAAAGTAACACCTCCTGATGTAGCCGTTGAATTCAACCAATTGCTGCCAAATTCTACCTTATACTGGATTGACCAATGTGGACATGCTGCCATGATGGAACAACCAGAAGAATTCAATCAAATACTTGAAGAATGGTTAATCAAAACCAATTTGTAACACCCTCTCTTCAGTTAAGACACCAAAAAGCAACCTTAAAACCATTGAGAAAGTAAGATTATAAAACTAAAATTCTTAATGGTTTATTTTTTTGATTAATTTTAAACTTCAACAGGTTGCCTATTAAATACAACATTAGTATGAAAATCAATACCGCCGAATTTATAGTCAGTAATTCTGACGCTTCAAAATGTCCAAAAGATTTTTTACCTGAGTATGCTTTCATTGGGAGGTCTAACGTAGGCAAATCTTCGCTCATCAATATGCTTACCAATCAAAAAAAATTGGCAAAAACCTCAGGAAGACCAGGAAAGACACAATTAATCAACCATTTTTTGATTAACAAAAATTGGTTTTTGGTCGATTTACCAGGCTACGGATACGCCAAAGTTTCAAAGAAAACCAAATCTGTTTTTCAACAATTCATCACCGATTATTTCGAAAACCGACAGCAGTTAGTTTGTGCCTTTGTACTAATTGATATCCGACACGAAGCACAAGCTATTGACATCGAATTCATGTCGTATATGGGAGAAAGCGAAATACCGTTTTGTATTGTTTTTACCAAAGCCGATAAAATCAGTAAAACGAAAATTGATTCCCATATTGCCGCTTACAAGAAAAGTATGTATGCAAACAATTGGGCCGAAATGCCACAATATTTTGTAACCTCTTCAACCGAAAATATAGGTAAAGAAGCATTACTTCAATTTATTGACGATGTCAATCAAGATGTTTTTAAGAACAACAACAATCCTATTTAAAAGAAAATACAAAACCCCAAAAGAACATTTAGCAAGCGATCTTTTGGGGTTTGATTTAAAAAACACATCACTCCAATTAAGCGATGTATAAAAATTTAATCTTTCAAGAGTGTAATTTTCATTTCCTCATCTTCCAATATCATTTTATCTTTTTCAATAGTACTTTCATAAGTAAAAGGTGTTCCTGTTTCGTCTTTAATCGTTAAACTCCTTCCTTTTTTGGTCAATATATAGAGTCCGTCATTGAAATCTCTTTCTAAATGCCCACTTACATATCCGTCATCAGTAAAAGTCAACGTACCCTTAGCTAAAATATCATTTTTAACCGAATCCGAAATGGGAACTTTGGCTTCCACTTCAGTTACTTTCCAAGAATCAACTAACTTTTTTCGACTTTTATTACAAGAGACCATTAACATTGTTAATACTATAACTCCGAATGCAAATAATTTAGATTTTTTCATGATTTCAGATTATTAAGTTAAACAACAACAAGTTACAAAAAAAAAGAAACACTTAAAAATCTAAACCAATAAATTCGTAATACAATTCTAACAATCAAAAAAGTCACAACAATACTAACCTGATTAACACCCAAAAAAAACGCTCATTAAACTCGAGACATAAAAAAAGTGATATCTACTATTGGCATGAAAAATCAAGAATTACTCATGACCGCCTAACTCCAATTTTTCAGCAAAATAATCACAAAAATCCTTCATCGTAGCTGACATTTTTTCGTCTCCCGTCGCACGATGAAAAGTGTCTGACATAGCCACTAAGGTTTGATGAAAGAAAACCTTCATTTCATCCACAGGCATATCTTTGGTCCATAAATCAATGCGCATGCTTTCTTTTGCCTTGCTATCCCAAATAGATAACATAATAGCTTTGGCTTCTTCTAGCTCTACACCACCGTCCTTTGCGGACCACATTAGTTTTTCGGGAATACGATTCTCGTCTAATTCAACTAAAAAATTTATTTCAGATCTGTTTTTATTTGACATTATTTCTTGGGTTTATATTTTGATTTTTCAAATAATTCTTTTGCATTCATTGCAAAAAGATTTTCTAATGAGATTTCATTATGTTCCATGTATGAACGCACGATTTGCCATCCCAACCAAGCCCCTACCTGACCTGGACTTTCATTGTCGATTTCCAAATAAAATTTAGAAAAAGGAGCTGGATTTACAAATCGTGAAGCCAACTTAGCATCGTCACTATACAACAATTGTTTTTCAATAAAGTATTGCCACATATACTGTTCATTTTCCTGACACCATACTAATTGCTCAGAAGTATATCCTATTTTGACCTCGTCCGGAATTTCAGGCAATAACTTATCTTTCAAATACAACTCTTTACCAGCATAAATCATTTTTGAAAGGAAACTTTTTTCAGGATTAGGTTGCACTTTAAATTTAAAAAAGCTCGAAACCACATCAGGCATCATTTGGTCTCTTTCAAAATTTTGTTTTAAATACTTAGGAAATTCATAAAAGCGATGTTCTTTCCCCAAATACATTTCCAGCGCTACAATAACCAAACTATCCGTATAAATAACTTTATTAGTATAGTCCATCTCTGCGATTACTGTTACAACTTTAGGCGTTTTGGTTTGTGGAAAGTAATGCTTAATATGTTTGAATAACTTTTCAAAATCTTGCTTTTCATGCTCAAAATCACCGTACTTTTTTTGAACTTCTTGATACAATTCTCTCCACAAAGGATTTTGCATTTTTTCTAACCAAACAGCATCATCGTTCCCTTCTGGAAAAAAAAGAGGATAAGCCTGTTTTACTTGATCCAAATTTTGAGGTTCCGTTTCAAAGAAAGCTTTATCAAAGCGCTCCACTTTTATTTCGACAGGGATTTTTTCAACAATTTTCTCTGTTTTTGTTTTTTTATCACAAGAAATCAAAAAGAGACTGAGAAGTAACGCAATAAGCCCAATTTTCATTTTATTTTATTTAAATTTGTCACGAATAAACTACTATTTGCATTCGTATTAGCCATAAATTGCAAATATACATATTCCTGCTTTTTAAAACTGAAACAAATATGACTAAAAAAAGTACGATACTAGTTGAAAAAGTAAACACACACATTGTCAACTGGTTAAAAAATTATGCCGAAGTTGCAAAAGTAAACGGATTTGTAGTTGGGATTTCAGGAGGAGTTGATTCCGCCTTAACTTCTACCTTGTGCGCGCAAACAGGACTTAAAGTATTGTGTGTAGAAATGCCCATCCACCAACATAAGGACCACGTAAGTCGTGCCCAAGAACACATTAAACAATTAAAAGAGCGCTTCCCAAATGTCTCTAGTGTCATCACTGATTTGACTCCTGTCTTTGAATCCTTCAAAAAAGAAGTCCCTACACAATTTGACGACAAAGCCTTACAACTCACCCTTGCCAACACAAGAGCAAGATTACGCATGACAACGCTTTACTATCATGCAGGGGTACACGGATTACTTGTTGCAGGTACAGGGAACAAAGTGGAAGATTTTGGTGTGGGATTCTATACAAAATACGGAGATGGTGGTGTGGATTTAAGCCCAATAGCTGATTTGATGAAATCAGATGTTTTTGCTCTAGCAGCCTACCTTAAAGTTCCTGATTCTATCCTTAACGCCCAGCCTTCTGACGGGTTATTTGGTGATGAAAAAACAGACGAAGAACAACTTGGCGCGAGTTATGATGAACTAGAATGGGCCATGATTGCAAGTGAAAATAATGCCCCAGAAACCAATTTTTCTGAGCGCGAAAAAATTGTTTTTGGAATATACCAACGCTTAAACAAAGCCAACCAACACAAAATGAACCCAATACCTGTTTGCAAAATAGACAATATCTAATTTTTTTGTCCGAAAAATTTGCAATGTCAATTTTTTTTACTAAATTTATTACACTTTTAATTTCTTGATTAAGAAATAGATAACAAATTAATATAAATTAAATACCACAAATAAATTAAATACCATGATTAAAGTTTGTATAGCTGATAGCTTACCCGTAGTACATTTTGGAGTAAAGTCATACTTCAAAGATCATTCAGACATTTCAATTGTTGCCAATGTAGGTAGCTTTTTGATGATTCGAGACATCCTCCTTACTAAGGAAATTGATGTCCTTGTCTTAGACTTAGAATTAGAAGGACTTGCTAGTATCTTTGAAATTAAGTCCATTTTAAAGAGTTTCCCTAAGACAAAAATCATCATCTTCAGCGGACTTTCGGAACAAATTTACGCTCCAAATGCAATTAAAGCAGGAGTTTCAGGATATGTTCACAAAAAAGAAAAACTGGAAACCTTAGGACAATCTATTGTAAAAGTTCACCAAGGTAAAATCATCATGAACGAAACGGTGAAGAAAAACCTAGCCTTGATTGCTAAACAAAGTAAAAGTGAGCGTTTGTACAGAAAACTTTCAAACCGTGAAGTGGAAGTACTACGCTATTTGAGTGGCGGTAAAAAGAACCACGAAATTGCAGAAATTTTAGGATTAAACGAAAAAACAATTAGTACTTACAAATTAAGACTACTTACTAAATTGAACGTTACCAACTTAGTTGATTTAGTGGAAAAAGCTAAGAAATTAGAAATCGTCTAATTAAAACGAGACATTACCCTCCCTAATTTTTTTGAAAATGCATTAGTGAGGGTATTATAATCCATAATCATCGAAAGAGACTCCGTATTATCTGCATCAGATGATATGGAGTTTTTTAATTCTTCAATAATACTACCTACTAAATACCATCTCAATGTTAAGATAGTCTCATTGACATTTTGTGCAATGGTATCCTTTTTTGTTTTAGGAAAAATATTCTGTCCTTCCCAGTTATGCATCACTAATTTCTCATCTTCCATTAAAATATCCGTCACTTCTTGCGCATAGTCAGCTGGTAAATGCATTAAATAGTGTTCTAAACTGAAATTTTCATTCTGCAGATAATGATTAATCAAATCATTATAAATTCCTCGAAACAATGGGTTAGCTAATTCCACTTCATCTTCTTGAAGACTCAAATAAATGCGTTGAAACACTTTCAACTCTTTCTTTTCTGTCACTGTCACCACTTCACCTTCTTCGTTGGTTTTCAAAAAGGTGTCTTCAAACTCTTCCGCCTTGTTACCATAGAGCAACAAAATCTCAATAATTTTACGCTCCAAACGATATAAAATATCTACTTTTTCTAGCGATTGTGGCGTATCATTTTTGACTACTTCAAATGATTTTTGTTCTTTTTTGGCTTTCTTTTCAACTTCAGCAATATCTTTTTGAGACAATTGAGCCAAAGTACTTAGTAAGACTTGTTCTGAAATATCCATTATTCGAGAACATTCCTGAATGTAAATTTCACGTTGAATACGATCAGGAATCTTAGCGATACTTTGCACCATATCCCTAATTAAATCCGCTTTTTTTATTGGATCATCCTTAGCTTCATTCATCAACAAGGACGCTTTGAACTGGATAAAATCTTTGGCATTGTTTTCTAAATACAAAACCAAATCCTCATAAGATGTCTTTTTGGCAAAACTATCTGGGTCATCACCATCTGGAAACGTACACACTTTGACATTCATCCCTTCTTCCAAAATCAAATCGATTCCTCGAATAGAAGCCCGTAACCCTGCAGCATCACCATCAAAAAGAACAGTGATGTTTTTAGTCAAACGATTTATTAGCCTGATTTGGTCTGGAGTCAAGGCCGTCCCTGAAGAAGCTACAACATTTTCGATTCCTGACTGATGGAATTGAATAACATCAGTATAGCCTTCCACTAAATAGCAATTGTTTAGCTTTGCAATGGCTTGTTTGGCTTGGAAAATACCATACAAAACTTTACTTTTATGATAAATAGCACTCTCAGGTGAATTTAAATATTTTGCAGCTTTTTTATCATTCGTTAAAATACGACCACCAAAACCTAAGGTTCTTCCTGACATACTTTGAATAGGGAACATTACACGCCCTTTAAAACGATCAAATGGACGATCCTCTTTAGGTATGGTAAGCCCTGTACTTTCAAGAAATTCTAATTGATACCCCTTACCTAATGCTTCTTTTGTAAAAGCATCCCAAGTTTCTGGCGAATATCCTAAACTAAACTTTTCAATTGTTTCATTGGTAAATCCTCTTTCTTTAAAATAGGACAAACCAATTGCTTTGCCTTCCTCCGATTTTAATAGAGTAGAATGAAAATAATTTTTAGCAAATTCTGAAACCAAATACATGCTTTCGCGCGCATCTAAATTGGCTTTCTCTTCATTTGTTTGTTCAGTTTCCTCAATCTCGATATTGTACTTTTTAGCCAAGTACCGAATTGCTTCTGGATAGGTAAAATGTTCGTGCTCCATCAAAAAAGCCACTGCATTACCTCCTTTTCCAGAACTAAAATCTTTCCAAATTTGTTTTACAGGAGACACCATAAACGATGGCGAACGCTCATCTGAGAATGGACTTAATCCCTTATAATTACTTCCCGCTCTTTTTAATTGTACAAAATCACCAATTACTTCCTCGACACGAGCAGTTTCAAAAACAGTATCTATGGTAGCTTGAGAAATCATTTTATAAAAAGGTATAAAGTATAAAAATTTTGAGAAAGCAAAATTACAAAGTATTTTAATGAAATTTCAAGAGCAACAAATGCAATTTCAACAAATCAAAAAAAACTTTATTAGCTAGGGTAACAAAAAATCACTTAAAAAATTTTAAAATTGAAATGCATTATTTTTTTCTTTCAATCACATAATTAACCATTAAAATCAATGATTTTTTATAGTCAGAATCAGGGTAATTTTCTATTAATGAAAGTGCTTCTTGTTGAAATGCAATCATTTTATTTTCGGCGTAAGCCAAACCATTATTATCTTTTACAAAAGCAATCACTTCTTTGACACGCTTCTTGTCTTTGTTATGATTTTTAATCGAATTGATCAGCCAACTTTTTTCTTTTGAAGTACAAGTATTCAAAACATGAATAAGTGGCAATGTCATTTTTTGTTCTTTGATATCGATACCTGTAGGCTTACCAATTGCGTCATCTGAATAATCAAATAAATCGTCTTTAATTTGAAATGCCATACCAATTAATTCTCCAAATTTTCTAATATTTTCGACTTGAATCGCATCATCAACTACAGATTTTGCACCCAAGGCACAACAAGCCGCTATGAGGGTAGCTGTTTTTTTTCGAATAATCTCATAATATACCTCTTCGGTTATATCAAGTCGTCGAGCTTTTTCTATTTGCAGCAATTCACCTTCACTCATCTCCCTTACTGCAACCGATATAATTTGAAGTAAATCAAAATCCCCATTATCAATGGACAACAACAATCCTTTGGAAAGTAAATAATCACCTACCAAAACGGCTATTTTATTTTTCCACAACGCATTGATGGAAAAAAAACCTCTTCGTCTATTACTATCGTCCACTACGTCATCATGTACCAAAGTAGCCGTATGAATTAATTCTATCACACTTGCCCCTCTATAGGTGCGCTCATTAACGATACCACTAGAAACCATTTTTGCACATAGAAAAACAAACATAGGCCGCATTTGTTTTCCTTTGCGATTAACAATATAATAAGTAATTCTGTTAAGTAAAGCTACTTGTGAAGACATTGACTCATGAAACTTTTTTTCAAAAAGTTCCATTTCAATATTAATAGGCTGTTTTATTTGGGAAGTAACATTCATTTCGATTTCAAATATACTGTTTTTAATAAAAAAACAACCAAATAATTTGTAATACTCCCGCCCAAAAAAATCCCTAACCTTTAACGATACTTTTTGTTGCTTTTTTTGTACATTAGACCCTTAATTTCACCCCAGATTAAACCTTATACCAATTTAACAATCAAATCTTTAACTTTAACCTAAAACTTTAAACCATCATGAAAACAAGAAAAATCATCCTAGCGACCTTGCTTGTTATAGGTCTTTGTATTAGTTGTGATTCCAATGACAAAACAACTGATAACACACCACTTACCGAGGCAGATTTATCAAATGAAACGAAAATTGATGCAGCTATCGAAGATGTTTCAAACATTGCTGAAGACCAATATGCCGCACAGCAAACTGTAACGAGCAAATCAAGTGTTGTCGTTCCTAGATACCTACCGGATTGTGCTGAGATAAAAACAAATACAACCAATGACTCTCACATTCGAACCATTGATTTTGGTACGACGGGATGCACACTTAAAAACGGAAATGTCATTAAAGGAAAAATCACAATCAGTTTTTCAAAAAGCACTACTGATGCAACAAAAACAATAGCCTATACCTTAGAGAATTTTTATCACAATGGCAATCTAATCACGGGAAACAAAAGTTTAGTTATAAGTAAATTAAACACTACCAAACCAGTTGTAACTCACACTTTAGACATGACAATTACGTTTGCCAATGGTAACGTTTACACAAGAACCGGAACTATCATGAGAGAATTTTCAGAGGGCTATACCACTCCTGGCAACTGGGAAGACAATGTGCTTTCTATTACTGGTAACACAAGTACCACATTACCTACAGGCGCTAAAATCACTAAAACCATAACAGCTGCTTTAATTGTTAAAGCAAGTTGTAAAATTGTTTTTCCCGTAAAAGGCACCATGACTATTGTTAAAAACGGTAGTGAAGGCGTAGTGGATTTTGGCGATGGTTCTTGCGATAAATTAGCCACCTTCACATTCAAAGGAATACCCATTCCTTTTGAATTAAAAAATTAATTGCCTTTTCCTAAAAACACTAACACAAATAGCGTAATTTACTTTTGAATATTAAAGTAAATTACGCTATTTCATTTTAAGAGATTACAATCTCTTTACTTCATTTATAAAATATAACATCTGCATAATAAGGCACCAAACAAACTCTATGTTGCACAAAACACAGTTTTTAACAAGATTTTATTACTAAAATGCAACTACAACTAGTAATCTTGAATTACATTTACAACAAGCAACGCAACACTATTTTATGTGCAAAGAGGTTTTCATTTGGGTATTTTTCTTTATCCAAATAAATTATGGACAAAACAGAAACGATAAAGTCGTTCATGGAAAAATCATCGCCAATCAGAATGCTACTGAAGGTATAACCGTTACAAATTTATCAAACAAAACAAGCACTCTAACCAATAACAACGGTGAATTTCATATTGAAGTAAAAAAAGGCGACTCGTTAATATTCTCTTCCATTGCATTAGAAAAACAAACTAAACTAATCGAACTAGAAGATTTAAACGACGCTGTTATGATAATAGAGATGCAGGATAAAGTCAACAACCTTGAAACTGTTGTCATCAACAAACAACCTGAAATAAATGCCCTATCTACTGGAGTACTTTCAAAAAAACCAAAAAGTTTTACTCAAATGGAAAGAAAATTGGAAACAGCAGGTGATTTCAAACCCATTCATCTTTTAGGATTATTAGGAGGATGCTTGGCCATAGATCCCCTTTTGAATGCCATCAATGGCAGAACTAAATCAATTAAAAGAATGTTCCAAGTCGAAAAAAAATCGGAAGTTTTAAATCAAATAACCCCGCTTTTCGACGAAGATTATTTTACCAAAAGACTGAAAATTCCAAAAGACTACATCAAAGGCTTCCTGTATTACTGGATTGAAGACAAAAATAATGAGACCGTTTTAAAATCAAAAAATAAGATACAAATTGATTTTTTGATGACGAAATTGGCCTTAGAATACAATCAACTGATTCAAGGAAAAACCAAGTTGTAACTTTTTTAGAATGCCAATTTAGTTTCTAACATTGGCTCTTAATAGACCGTTAATTAAATTTAAGATTATTATTGACACCATCAAACTGGAATGAAAATCATTTTCGTTACAAAATAATCACAACTTAAGAGGTTTCATCGGATTTCAATCGAATTTTATTAGAAATAAAATTTCATGACCACTCTGATAAAAAGAAATAAAAAAACTACTTAGCTTACTGACCAAGTAGTTTTTAATAAAAATGGTTCTGAATGTTAAGACAATTTTTTTGACTTAATTTTCATCAGGGTGTTTTGAATACCGTTTAATTGTTTGGAAACAATGGCAATTTGATTTAACTCTAAATGACCTTTTTCTAAAGCATTTTTATACTCCTCAATTGCAGCTTCTTCCCCTGTAATACAAGCATTAATGATTGCTTCTGTATCGCCACTGGTAAAAGACGCTTTGATATCTATCCAAGCACGATGCATGGCGCCCAATGGCCCACCTCCGGCAGTATCCGTTGACTTCCCTAACCTATTAATTTCGTCCTGCAATTCCACTATATACAAAGCGCGTTCTCTTGCATATTCTAAGAAATCCGATTTAATAGCTGGACTTTCTACCTGTTCAGCTGCGGAGGTATATCCTAATTTACCATCTTCCAAAATTGAAATTAATCCATTTAATACCGCAACTATTTCTTCTCTTGTTTCATCTGTATGTATCATAACTTTTTTTTTAATTGATTTGATAATACAAAGATGAAGATTGCCTTAAGTTTTTGTCTTATAAAATTCTACGGTTTTATTATAGAATTATCTGCTGATCAATTAACTAAAAAAATTGCCCCAAGTTTCCTTGAGGCATTTTTATTATTTAAAGTAAGTGATCCTTAGAACCACTAACTTCATATTTTTAACCTTACCAACTATCCCGCCAAAGCGTCTTTGATTCGTCTTAAAGCTTCTTTTAACAATTCATCACTGGTTGCATAAGAAAAACGGATACAGTTTGGGTTACCAAAAGCATCACCAGTTACAGTTGCTACGTTGGCCTCAGCCAAAAGGTACATAGAAACATCATTAGCATCCTTAATTTCAGTCCCCTTTAATGTTTTTCCAAAGAAAGAAGAAACATCTGGGAATACGTAGAATGCCCCTTCTGGAACATTGATTTTAATTCCTGGAATTTCTTTTAACAAGCCAACCACTAAATCTCTACGAGAATGGAATGCTTGTACCATGTGATTCAACACGGAAGGATCAGCATCAACAGCCGTAATGGTAGCACGTTGCGCAATAGAGTTAGCTCCAGAAGTTACTTGACCTTGAATTTTTGTACACGCTTTAGCAATGAATTCAGGCGCTCCAATGTATCCAATTCTATAACCTGTCATAGCAAAAGCTTTAGCAACTCCATTTACGGTAATTGTTCTTTCAAACATTCCTGGTATTGAGGCAATACTACAAAATGTTCCAGAAAAATTGATATGCTCATAGATTTCATCCGCAACAACATAGATGTTTGGGTATTTTTCTAATACTTTACCTAAAGCAGTTAATTCCTCACGACTATATACGGAACCTGATGGATTACATGGTGAAGAAAACCACATCATTTTTGTTTTAGGTGTGATTGCAGCTTCTAATTGCTCAGGAGTAATTTTGAAATCTGATTCAACAGAAGTAGGAACTTCTACAGGAACTCCCCCTGATAATTTTACGATCTCGAAATAAGAAACCCAGTAAGGTGCTGGCAAAATAACTTCATCTCCATCGTTTAACATTACTTGTGCAATGTTATATAATGATTGTTTTGCCCCTGTAGAAACCACAATATTTGCTGGTTTGTAGTCTAAGTCATTGTCTCTTTTAAATTTTCGACAAATAGCATCTTTTAACTCAGCATAACCATCTACTGGTGAATAGGTACTGTAGTTTTCATCAATTGCTTTTTTAGCAGCTTCTTTGATGAAGTCTGGAGTATTGAAGTCAGGTTCTCCTAAACTTAAACTGATAATGTCTTTGCCTTGTGCTTTTAATTCGCGAGCCAATGCTGCCATTGCTAATGTTTGCGAAGTAGCCAAATTGTTAATTCTGTCTGAAAGAATATGGTTCATTAAAGTTGATTTAAAAGGCTCTAATTTCAGTAAAGAAATTGAAGCGGTTAATGATTTATTTTTGTTTTCTTATTGCGATATTTCAGGTTGCATCCCCAACTCCTTCAAATGTTTCATGTGCGCGATGACAGCACTAAACATGGTTTTATATTCAAAATAAGGCAAATTACATTCTTTGGCTGTTTGCTTGACAAATTCGGCAATTTTACCATAGTGAATATGACTAATATGAGGATACAAATGATGTTCAATTTGATGATTTAAACCACCTGTGTAATAGTTAAGCAACCAACTTTTGGGCGCAAAATTAGTAGTGGTATATAATTGATGAATAGCCCAAGTATTGTCCATTTCATTCAATTCATTTGGTGTTGGATTGTCTGTTTCTTCGACTACGTGTGCTAATTGAAAAACAACACTTAAAATTAATCCAGCGGTATAATGCATTATAAAAAAACCAATGAGGACTTTCCACCAAGTGATAAATACCATTGGTACCACCAACCAGAAAGAAAAATAGATAATTTTAGAAATAACCAAACCTGTCCATAATTTTTTAGGATTCGCTGGCCCACCGTAAGACAACTTTCTTTTTAGATAATCTCTCATCTGTTTAAAATCAGTTGTCAAACACCAATTGATTGTTAACAATCCATAAAGTAAAATGGCATAATATTGTTGAAAACGGTGAAAGCTGTACCATTTAGCGTGTTTGGTAAAACGAATAATTCGTCCTGCTTCTAAATCCTCGTCATGACCTGGGATATTGGTATACGTATGATGCAACACATTATGCTGTACCTGCCAGTTATATACATTACCTGCTAATATATAAATGCTTCCCCCCATAATTTTATTCAACCAGGGTTTGGACGAATAGGAACCGTGATTCCCATCATGCATGACATTCATTCCTACGCCTGCCATTCCAATCCCCATAACAAAACTCAATAAAATATGGATACCAAAGTGAATTGTAGGCGTTAATAATAAAACAAAATAGGGCACAAATAAGATGGAGAACATCACAACAGTCTTTGTGTACAATTTCCAGTTACCTGTTTTTTTAATGTTATTTTCCTTGAAATATTCATTCACTCGCGAGTTTAAAATTTTAAAAAATTTTAAAGCATCATGTCGTGGAAAAGTCGGCGCATTCGAATTCATAAATAGTTTAGGTTGTAATAGTTTGCAAAGGTAATTATTAAAATTTTCTATTTGCAAAAATCATCTACTATTTAAGATTTAAAAATACTACTTTTGTTAAAAATTTAAGATAATGGACGAGATTTTGAAGTATTTTCCTGATTTGACTGAAGTTCAAAAAGAACAATTTGCAAGGTTGGATTTTTTGTATCACGACTGGAATGAAAAAATTAATGTTATTTCAAGAAAAGATATTGATTCCCTTTATACTAAGCATGTTTTACACTCATTAGGAATTGCTAAAATTATGAAATTCGAGCCTGGCTCCTATGTTTTAGATGTAGGAACAGGAGGTGGTTTCCCAGGGATTCCATTGGCAATTTTGTTTCCTGAAACTCGTTTTTATTTGATTGATGTTATTGCAAAAAAAATTAAAGTAGTACAAGGTGTTGCAGATGCTTTGGGCTTAAAAAATGTAAAAGCCGAACAGATTAGAGCCGAAAATGTAAAAGGAGATTTTGATTTTATCGTAAGCAGAGCCGTAACGAATATGCCAGATTTTGTTTCTTGGGTAAAAACCAAAATCAAAAAACAACAAAAACACGAATTGAAAAATGGAATACTCTATCTAAAAGGAGGCGATTTGACTGAAGAATTAAAAGATTTCCCAAAAGCAACCCTATATGATTTAGCTACTTTTTTTGAAGATGAATTTTTTGAAACCAAAAAAGTGGTGCATTTACCGTTGAAGTTTGTGGTTTAAAAAATTTTATTGTTGGAGTGTTTAAAAGTTTAACCTTTAAAGTTGAAAATACGGTTAACATATTGACAGAAGGATATTCTGTTTTTGATAGTTATGCGGTCAAAAAATAGAAAGTCCACAAAATTCACATTAATTTGAATCTTGTGGGCTTTTTTTAGTTTCCTCTTCGAGATAGTGGAATTTACGTTCCCAAAAAAGGATATCTATAATCTTCTGGGCTTACAAAAACTTCTTTAATCGTTCTTGGTGACACCCAACGTAATAAATTTAAAGCAGAACCTGCTTTGTCATTAGTCCCTGAAGCTCTTGCACCACCAAAAGGTTGTTGCCCCACCACAGCACCAGTGGGTTTATCATTGATATACAAATTACCAGAAGCATTTTGTAAAGCGACAGTGGCTTGCTCTATAGCATAACGGTCTTTACTAAAAATAGCCCCTGTTAAAGCATAATCAGATGTAGTATCCACCAAAGCCAAGGTTTCTTCCCATTTTTCGTCTTCATAGATATAAATCGTTACAATAGGACCAAACAATTCAGTTTCCATTGTTTCGTATTTAGGATTTGTTGTAACAATAACGGTTGGCTCAACAAAATATCCCACTGATTTATCGTAATTCCCACCAAGAATAATTTCGGCATCAGCGTCTTTTTTGGCTTGCTCAATATAGCGCACTAATTTATCAAAGGAACCTTCGTGAATAACTGCTGTAATAAAATTATTCAAATCCTCTGGAGACCCCATTTGTAATGATTGCACGTCTTTAGTGAGCTGTTCTTTGATAGCAGGCCACAAACTTTTAGGCAGATAAACTCTAGAAGCTGCAGAACATTTTTGTCCTTGAAATTCAAATCCTCCACGTATGATTCCAGTGGTAACTTGTTTGACATTAGCAGAAGGATGTGCTATTATAAAATCTTTACCGCCTGTTTCTCCTACGATTCTAGGATAGGTTTTGTAATGATGAATATTAGCTCCAATTTTAGCCCAAATATCTTTAAAAACATGAGTAGAACCAGTAAAGTGCACTCCTGCAAAATCACGACTTGCCAAAACAGTGTCTGTAATCATCAAGGCATCACCAAACACCACATTAATTACACCATCAGGAACACCTGCTTCTTTGAAAACATCAATTATAACTTTTGCTGATAGCACCTGACTATCACTTGGCTTCCAAACCACCACATTTCCCATCATAGCAGCACTTGCAGGCAAATTAGCCGCAATTGCCGTAAAATTAAAGGGGGTAATAGCATACACAAATCCTTCCAAAGGACGATACTCTAATCGATTCCAAGTTGAGGAATCTGACAGAGGTTGATCCGCATAAATTTGCGTCATGAATTCTACATTAAAACGCAAAAAATCAGTCAGCTCACAAGCAGCGTCTATTTCAGCTTGATGGATGTTTTTGGATTGCCCAATCATCGTAGCTGCGTTAATTTTAGCACGATATGGCCCAGCAATGAGTTCAGCGGCTTTTAAAAAAATAGCTGCACGTTGTTCCCAAGCCATGCTCACCCATTTGGTTCTCGATTCAAGTGCGTTAGTTATGGCTTTTTCAACATGTTTCTTTTCTGCTAGATGGTATATCCCTACGCAATGCTGATGCTGGTGTGGTGCCGTTATCTTTCGAGTTGTACCCGTTTTTATTTCTTCATTTCCAATATACAAAGGGACCTCAACTTTTGAATGCCACATAGCAGAATAAGCTTCTAATACCGCTTTCTTTTCAGGAGAATTGGGTGCGTAGGCTTTTACAGGTTCATTAATTGCTTTTGGTGTTTTGAAAAATCCTTTTAACATAGTTGTGTGTTTTTTTAAGCTATTTGTATCCTTTGACACAAATTACATTGTAGAAAATAAATGATTTAGACCAATTGTAAACCAAATGTGATAAACACAAAAATACGTAGTTTAATCCGAAAAGACGGGATTTAGATGTGAAATAAAGGTTTTTAATTCAAAGCAAAAGGAGCACAAAGCTTAAAAGTAGGTATATAAACCTTGAAGTTTTTGGCATTACTAAAGTTAATCATATTAAAATGACCTTGCATAGCACCATAAGGAGAAGCCAATAGACATCCTGAACTATAGGTATGTTGTTCTCCAGGTTTTAGAACTGGCTTTTTACCTATTATACCTTCGCCATCAACAACTTCAAGATCGTTCAATGAATCAAAAATCTCCCAATGACGAGAGGTAAGTTGTACCGAATCTTTACTGTGATTTTCAATAGTAATCTCATAACTAAAGGCAAAATGAATCTTATAGTTCTTGAAGTAAGTACCTTCAAAACTAGTCAAAACTGAAATTTTTATACCTCTTGTAATTTGAGAAACCATACTGAACTAGCGAATAGTTATGTGTTTAGGAAACAAAAATACAAAAAAAAGCTTTCGTTTGGACGATTTTGTTGATGGTTTTTTTTAATTCACCACATTTACAGAACTGGCTTTGCCTTTCCCAATGATTCTATCGTACCTCGCGGTGTTGTCACGATAGTAAACAAGTATAGTATATTCGTTTTCAGTTTGATAAAAATTTCCATCCACCGCATTTTCATGATCAATTACACCTTTGCTATCTGCCACAACATACTTAAAATTAGTAAAACCTTGCTTAATTAGAATAGGCTTCTCATAAACCCCTTTTTCTGGATTATACTCCATTTTATTTTCATTACTTAACACATAATTATTAAACATTCCTACCACATAAATGTCTTTTTTAAGTCTGAAAGTGGGTACAGAGAGGCTAAAATACACCCAAGAATAATCCGATTCAATCTCGTTATTTTCCGCATTGGCATTCAAAACCACAAAATTACCATTCACATCTTGGTAGAAGGTATAAGGAAAATTAGCTCTTGCTTCATTCGTAAACAAATAACTGCTATAAATGGCGGTATTCACATCAACTTTTGCCACAAAATTAGACGGAAATCGGATGTTTTTATTTTCAAAATAATGAAACTCATTTCCCGCCCAAAATTGTGTTTCCGTATCGTATTTGTAAATCAAATTGTTTCCCATCGTATATTGTGGCACAATGTTTTTGATAGCTTGATTAAAAACTCCATTTTGAAATAAAGCAACTTTAACATTTTTAATGGGGTTTTGAAAAGTAATCGTATTCGAATTTATGGAAAAATCCAAATTGTGTTTGTAGGGTAAATTTTGAATGGTTCTAGCTCTTTTAATTTGAACCGGAACAGAAGCAAGATCTTCATGAAGAATGAATCTTCGACTAAAAACAACTTCTCTATTTTCGTTTAAAATCTTTAAAATGTAATTTCCACTTAATTTTAAGCGCTGGGTATGCTGATTAGGAATTGATAATTTAAAATGAGAATAAATCTGTAAGGTATTGAATGATGTCACAATATCTTGAATACGTTGATTATCAAAACCCAACATATATTCATTTTTTGGAATATCTGTTGGTATCCAGTTGTAATCACAATGAACAATTTCGTAAAAATAATCTCCATTATTCCCATATAAGTCATCAAACTGCAATTGGAATCCTGAACCAAGTTCGAAAACAGGAACCACATTTTGATTGTTTTGAATAAACGAAATGGTCTTGATGTTAAAGGGAGGAGCCACTTCATTTTCAACTTGTGCAGTTAACTTAGAAACTACAGCCAATAATAAAATAAAATGGAAAGTGAATTTAGAAAACATAAACGATGATTGATATGACTATTGCGTAAATATAACAAAATATAGTTTAGATTATTTTGCAATAATGCAAATCCTAAGGTTCTTTATTCTAAAATATAATCTAGATGCGTTTCAATTTCGATGCTAACACTATCTTCATTTAATAGCGAGTCAGATAAAAGTTTTTTGTTTTCTTGCAAACGAATAATTTTTTCTTCGACGGTGTTTTTGGTAATAAACCGAACCACATTGACTTTATTTAATTGCCCCATGCGATGCGCACGTCCTATTCCTTGTTTTTCAGCAAAAGGATTCCACCAAGGGTCTAGGAACAACACATAAGAAGCTTTAGTAATATTAAGTCCCACACCTCCCGCTTTTAAGGAAATAAAAAACAATAAAACATCATCTTGTTCTTGAAATTGATTCACTGCGTTTTCCCTGTCTTGTTGCGCCGTACTACCTGTGAGTTCCTTGAATTTGATGCTGTGTTGTTGACACCATTTTTTGTAAAAATCTAAATTTGAAACAAAGGAACTAAATACAATCGTTTTTTGTTTCGCTTGAATCAAAGTCGTCAAATAATCGGTAACCGCATTGAATTTCCCTGAATCCAATTCGGATTTAGCATCAATCATTTTGGGGTGATTGCTCAATTGTCTTAAACGCATCAAGGTGTTGATGATATTGATTTTGTCTGTTTTTGAGCCATCCGTTTTTAGAAGAGAATTGCGTGCTTTGGATTTTTCTTCTTCGTATAGTTTCTCCTGCTCTTTTTCCATTTCACAATAATAAATTTGCTCGGTCATTTCGGGCAAATCATTCAATACTTGTTCCTTGGTACGCCTTAAAATAAACGGACTAATCAATGCTTTTAGTTCCGCTAAAACAATTGGGTCTTGTTGTTTTTCAATTGGATTTTTGTAATGTTCCACAAAAAAAGAATAGCTCCCCAGAATTTCAGGATTGATAAATTCCATTTGAGACCACAAATCATCAAGTGAATTTTCAATAGGCGTTCCACTTAACGAAAATCGGGTGCGGGCTTGAATTTGCTGGATGGCCTTAAATATTTTAGAGTTTTTATTTTTAATGTATTGACTTTCGTCCAAGATTAAAAATCTAAAATTGTATTTTTCTAAAATACTAATATCCCGTGAGGCTACGGCGTAACTGGTAAAAATTAAATCGTAACGCGCTAGTTTTTTGGCAATCAGTTTTCGTTCGTTTCCTACGTATTGGATGCGTCTAAGGTGCGGAGTGAATTTTCGAGCTTCATTGTACCAGTTAAAAACTAAGGAAGACGGAAGAATAATAAGTGCTTTCAAATATTCTTTAGCTTGCGGTATTACATTGCCAAATAAATCCAATTGTTCCGCCTCTCTTTGTTGTTCTTCCAATAGTTCTTGGACACTGACTAAAGCCGAAAGGGTTTGCAGTGTTTTTCCCAATCCCATATCATCAGCTAAGCAGGCTCCTAGCTGATTGTGGTAATGTTCTAAGAGCCATTGAACGCCTTCCATTTGATACGGACGTAAGGTTGCTTTGACTAAAGGCGAAAGCTGAAATTCTTTTTTTTCAGTTGGTGCCGTTTCTATTTTGAGTTCAGGGATATTCTGTAAAACGGCAAAATTACTTTTAGGCAGTTGTAAATTACCTTGTTTGACTTTGGCTAATTTTGCCAAAGAGGCATATTGCGTCATCCATTCTTTTGGAATCAAAAAACAACTTTGATCGGGGAGAATGTAAACTTGGTTTTGCTGTTTGATATTCGGAATAATATCCGCAAAACTAAACTCAAATTCGCCACAACTGATGGTAATCTTCAAATCAAACCAGTCGTTTTCAATGCTGTTTGAAAAATGAATTTTTGGCTTTTCAATTTGAAGTTTTTTGCCTTCTATTTTCAAATGACTTAAAGTAAATCCCAGTTTTACCAACTCTTGTTGCTGATCAATTAACCATTGTATTGTTTGGTAAGTTTCGGATTTTTCAGTTTTTGGACAAACTTCCCAAAAGCCATTTTCAGTTTTGGCACAGCCCATTGACTCTAGTTTTTGTTCAAAAATGAATTCGTTGGTTGGATTACGCTTGTACTGAATGACTTTGATGTGTTCGGGTTGGCTTACATCAATTTCGGAATGGCTTAGTTTCGCTTTTGAAGCATCAAAAATACAGCCTTGATAGTCAAAAAGCAGATTCAGATAATAGCTGTTTTTGAAAAAGTCATGAACTATTTCAATGACACAGTTTTGTATGCTGCTTTTTTGAATGATTTCAAACCCTTCCGCCTCAATAGTCGTTTTTTTGACCATGTCTTTGATGAATTTCTCAAAATATTCAGGCAGTATTCTCGAAGGAATAGCGATAGTTTTTTTATTCAAAAAAGGTTTGATTTTCTTAGCATCAATGTCTTTGAGGCGAAATAGTTTTTGGTCAACAACCAGCCAACTTGGTTCGGTTAACAGAATCAAAACGTTTTTATCACATGGCGAAAAGACAGTTGTTTCATCCTTCAAAAAAAGTGTATAGATGATACCTTCTTCTGTTTTTTGAAATTTAAGTTTGGCTTCGAGTGGGGCGTTTTGTGTAGCTACACAGCTTTTTCTAAAATCCTTATCCTTATTTAATTGAACAGATAATGGGTAGTTCAAAGTGGTGATTAAATCTAAAAAAGCCACCATTTTGAGCTGGTAATAATGCTGAATTCCAACTGCTATTTTGGCATCTTTAAGAAGTTCTTCAATGCTTTTTTTGGATTTTCCATTGGCATTGAATTTTTTGATTAACGTTTCTGGTTTTAACGCTTCGCAAAAGGCTAATGCTTTTTGAATATTGGAATCTAAAGCTGAACTAGTGATATTCAGAGCTTGTAAGACTTCGGCTGTCGCTTTTTTATCTACATAGTTAATGGGTCCGTTTTTGCGAACAACATAAGCAGTAGGAATGTAGAAACCCGTTTTTACATCACTACTTACATCAAAACAAAATTGATACTCCACCACGCAATAAGTAGGATTTATTTAAAACAGACAGGAATCACTTCGCCTTTGGCTAAACAATACTTTTCGACTAATTCTGGGGCGATTTTATTGGTATAATCTTCTTCGATTACAGTAAAACCAATGGAACGCAGTTTGTCAAAATAGTCACGTCCATAAATACGCACATGGTCGTATTGTCCAAAAATTTTAGCACGCTCTTTTTGGTCGGTAATCGAATCATCTGCAAAGGTAGTTTCCCGATTCAAGTCTTGTGGGATTTGTAAAATCGCCATTCCGCCTGGTTTTAATACGCGATATAGTTCCTGCATCGCTTTGGTATCATCAGGAATGTGTTCCAAAACGTGGTTGCACAAAATCACATCATATTGATTGTCCTCAAAAGGCAAATTGCAAATATCTGCTTTGACATCCGCCAAAGGGGAAAACAAATCAGTGGTAGTATAATCGAGGTTTTTTTGCTTTCGAAACAACTTATAAAAAGCTTGCTCAGGTGCAAAATGCAATACTTTTAGCGGTGCGGTGAAAAAATCTGTCTCTTCATTCAAATACAACCACAACAAACGGTGTCTTTCTAAGGAAAGGGTGCTTGGCGACAAAACATTGGTACGCTGCGTTCCGTATCCATAAGGTAAAAAGCTCTTGAAACTTTTCCCGTCAATCGGGTCTGTATAAGTATTTCCTTTTAAAGCCATTGCTAAAACAGGACGGACCACATAACTTAAACGAATCAAGATAGGACGCGGAATGGTATTGAGTATAAGTTTGAATGCTTTTTTCATTTTCTTTCACAAAGATTCACAAAGACATCACAAAGATTCACAAAGTTTTTTTAAGAATCAGGTGTTGTGTTTATAAATCGTTTTATATTGTTTTTTAGTATTTTACTATTGTAATTCATTAAAAGCCCTAATGGATATTTACCTAATTTCAAGTAGGTAAGTATTTGTGCAAAATGAACAGAGGTAAAGTTCTCAACTGTTTTTAATTCAATCACTAGTTGATCTTCAACTAGTAAATCAATTCGATATCCATGATCGAGTTCTATTTCTTTATAAGTTATGGGTAGCGTTATTTCCTTTTTGACGTTTAAACCTGCATTTTTTATTTCGTAAAAAAGACATTCTTGATATGCTGATTCTAAAAGTCCAGGACCTAGCTGTCGATGAACTTCAATTGCAAGACCTATAATTTTATAAGAAAGAGTCTCCATGTATTCGGAAGTAACTATTGGTTGTTCACTATCCATTGGTACTAATTTAAAAATAAAATCTTTGTGAATCTTTGTGATGTCTTTGTGGATCTTAGCGTAATAACTTAAATCACTAATGGTACTTTTCTAAATTCATCCTCTTCATTGCTAACGATTCCTAGTTCTTTGTATATATAAGCGAATGTGGAGAGTAATTCAGGTTTTCCATCTACAAGTGCCACATCATGTTCAAAGTGAGCAGAGGGTTTTCCGTCGGCGGTTAGGATGGTCCAACCGTCTTTTAGTTGCTTGATGTTGCGGGTTCCTTGATTAATCATTGGCTCTAATGCAACAACCATTCCCTCAACAAAAAGTTTACCTCTTCCTTTTTTTCCATAGTTAGGCATTTCCGGGTCTTCGTGCATTTTTTTTCCTAATCCATGACCTACTAATTCTCGTACCACACCATAACCATGAGCCTCATTATATTTTTGAATAGCATTCCCTACGTCTTCAACTCGGTTTCCAGCTTTGAATTCGCGAATTCCAACATATAGAGATTCCTTAGTAACTTGTAGTAATTTTTTAGTCTCAGGAGCCACTTCACCTACTTCAAAAGTATAGGCATGGTCACCGTGAAAACCATTTTTGAAAGCACCACAATCAACAGAAATAATATCACCACTCACTAAGGGGGTATTGTTTGGAATTCCGTGAACAACTTGAGCATTTGGACTCATACACAAAGAATTTGGGAAACCATACAGCCCTAAAAAACTAGGCTCTGCTCCATGGTCACGGATGAAAGCTTCGGCTAGTTTGTCTAAATGTAAAGTGGTTACTCCTTCTTTTATTTCAGAAGCAAGCATTCCTAATGTTTTAGATACAATTAGGGCACTTTCGCGCATTAATTCTATTTCTTCACGAGATTTTACTATAATCATGATTATAAATTTTGAATTGGCAAAAGTACAATATTAATTGATTTAATCAGGATTTGCCATGATTTTATAGAGTTCAGCATTAGAAACACAAAACTCATTACGCAAAGCAATTGCAGTAAGTTGGGCTGTAATCAAACTGCTTTCGCGACTATTGATTAAAAACAACGAACTCTCACCAAAGGAGAACAAGCGTTCTTCGGATTGCAACATCGTATTGTAACTACTCACCAAATCGTTGGCCATTAAGCGTTGTTTATTTAACGACTGAATCACTTCATTTTGCGCTTTAATTTTATTGGTCAATTGCTGACGCTCTAATTGTAAGCTATTGGTCGTCTCTTGAATTTTAAATTCAGCTAATTTTAGCCCACCTCTTTCTTTTCGCAAAAAGAGAGGATAAGCAAAATTGACTCCTATTTTATAATTTTCAAATTTATAACTATCGATGTATTGCGGCTCCGATAAATACGAATACGAAAGGTCAATCTTAGGTAGCAGCAAATTGGCTTTTAATTTTCGTTCTACTTCCAGCATATCGATTTTGGTTTCAAGTGCATTGATTTTAGGATGTTTCTCAATCGTAAAATCCTGCGCTAGCAAATCGTTAGTTTTTAAAGTTTCTTGAATGGTATTCTCTAACAGCAGTTCAGGATAAAGCGTATCCGAAAGCTCCATAGGAATAGAATTGTCTAACCAAAGAAAATTAGAAAGTTCCAGTTTTGATTTTAACAATTTCAATCGAGAGTTCTCCATGCTCAATTGACGACTTTTTAAACTAATACTCGCTTCAATACTATCAATCGCTCTTTTGTCACCTTGTTGAATCAATGATTTAATAGCGTCAAACCGAGTTTGTGCATTGGTATTGTACTGAGCGTACATTTGGAATTCTTCATAGTTTTTTTTCCAATTGAAATAAGCAACTGAGGCATCGTACAAAATTCCAACCGCTAATAGTTTTCGTTCGGCTTGGCTCAATTGGAGTTGCATTTTGGCTTTTCGTAAATCAGCCATTCGTTGGTTAATAAACAAACCTTGCCCAATAGGAACAGAAATCCCAATGGAGGTTAATCCAGGATTGGGAACTGTATTTTCGGGATTCAAATAATACCCTTCGTTTTGTTCGAAACCCGCTTTGATTTCGACACCATACCAAGTAGGAATTTTAAAACTGCTATTCAGTAACGAATAATAGTCTTTGCCTTTAAATTGTTTTTTATCAAAATCAACTTCAATCTTTGGATCAAAGGCACCTCTTGCAGCCATTAAATTAGCTTGAGCCTTATTGATTTCTAAGTTAGCGGTCTTTACTAAGGGATGAAATTTTTTGACATACCCCAAGTATTCATTAAATGTAAATTCCTGTTTTTGTTTTGTTTCAACACCACTGTTCATTACCTGAGCCTGAAGAATGAAAGTGAAATGCAGAAAACACAGTACGAGATATTTCATCATTTTTTTTCTTTAGATTTACTCGGTTGTTCATTGGCTACGTAGTAATCTGGAGGGAAACCGTTCAAAATTCTCCATATTTCAAACCATACAGGTACGGTATTCAACAAAGCAATAGTTTGTGCACCCGAGCCTATGCTAATTTGTTTAGGCCAAGGCAAATCATCAGGGTCAGGCGCAATAAGGACTCTGAATTTACCGTTGTCACTAATGAAATTTTCTACAGCAACAATTTGCCCCCCAAAAGTTCCATAGGACATATTAGGCCAACCTGAAAATACAATGGTAGGCCAACCGTCAAACCAGATTCGTACTTTGGCTCCTTTTGAAATCAAAGGCAAATCAAGTGGATTCACATAAGTTTCCACAGCAATATCGTATTCTGATGGCATGATGGTCGCTATAGGTGTTCCTTCCTTTATAGTTTCCCCTATACCCGCTTGTAGCGCACGGTTGATGTACCCGTTTTGTGCCGCTCTAATATAATACATCCCATTACGAATACTGTAATTTGCATATTGATTTTTTAATTTATTCACCTGAGCATCTGTATCATATTGACTACTTAAAGCAGTAAATTGATCGCTTTTAGCCTTTGCTATTTTTTCTCCATATTCAGCATCAATACGACTTAGTTCTACTTTTGTATTAATTAATTCGTTTTTACTTGTTAGCAATTTGTTTTCCTGAGTAATTATTTTAGCCTCAACTTCCTGTAATTTTAGGCGTTTTTCCTCTACATCTGTCAAGGGTTTCAAGCCTTCCTTATTAAGTTGTACCGCTCGATTGTATTGGGTAGTAGCAATTTTTAGTTGGGTTTTAACCGCTACCAAATCAATAGAATCACTTTTAATTTTGAATTGCGCTTGTTGCAATTTGTTGTTTGCTTGTTCTAATTTTAATTTTTGTTCGCTTAGAATCGCTTGAATTTGATTATCCAAAGCGCCTACTTTTGACCCATAAGATTCTAATGCCTGTTGTTTGGCTTCGAGTTGGTTTTTGGTGTTTTCTACCAAATTAGGATCCATATAATCCTCTTTGATTTCGGATATAAACAAGATGGTGTCTCCTTTTTTAACAAAATCTCCTTCTTGTACATACCATTTTTCAATTCGACCCGAAATCACACTCTGTATCGATTGTGGTCGCTGGTTTGGTTTTAACGTCGTGACCGCTCCTTTTCCTGAAATATTTTGGGTCCAAGGCAGAAACAAAGCAACAAAAGCCAATATCGAAAGAATGGTTATAATACGGTTTAAGATTCTATAATGAGGCCTTGTTTTGAGCTCTTTGACAGTTTTGTAACGATCCAAATTTTCTGGAGCAACTCTATTGTTGTTTGAGATATTTAGCATGTTATTATTTTTTAGTATCTAAAATGATTCTTCCTTTTTGCATCGTAATGTGTCTATTGCATTTTGTTTTCCAATAAGGATTTTTAGAGGAAACAATTATTGTCCATTGGTGTTTTTCATCGGTTATAAAATCAATAATTTCATTTGCCACTTTTTCGTCCATTGTGTCTGTTGGGTCTTCATAAAACAAAATTTTTGGCTTGCTCACAATGCTTCTGGCCAATAGAATTTTTTGAGCATTAGAAGACGACAATTGTTTTCCTTCGGGAAAAATAGGAGTAAACAAACCTTGTGGCAAGGACTTAATAAAGTCTTTTAACTGCACTGCATCAATGGCCCATTTTAAGGTTTCATCATTAATGAATTCATTTTTAAAAGTAATATTATCAATAACACTACCTTCAAATGGTGTTTCTCCATACACTATACTTTCGATTTGAGAGCGGTATTGGTTAAGATTAATCTTTTTAAAAGTATCATCATTAATATATACATTTCCTTGGGTAGGTTGCATCAACCCTGACAAGATACGCATTAGAGTTGTTTTCCCAGAACCATTTTCACCATCGATAAAAATACGTTCTCCTTGGTCAATTTTTAACGTTATTGTATCCAGTATTTTCTTTTTAGAATCAGGAAACTGAAAACTCACCTGATCCAAATCCAGCGTTATGGATGTATAACAATTATTATAATCCACAGGAAAATCTTCTTCTAAAGTCATATCAGTAATTGTTCCTATTTTTTCTAAAGAAGTCAATACATCATAGAAAGTTTCTAATCCTAAAACAATTTTTTCGACCGAATTAATAACCAATAAGATAATAATTTCAGCAGCCACAAATTGACCGATATTCATTTGTTGGGATAGTACCAAAAACCCTCCGATTGACAACAAACTAGCAGTAATGATTATTTTAAAAATAACCAATTGGCTAAATTGTGTCTTAATTACCGTAAAATGCTTTTCGCGGTTGTACAAGTAATCCGAAACGAGACCATCGTTTTTATGAAGTGCATATTCATGATGCAATTGGTTTCTAAAACTAAAGTTGTTACGAGCCAATTCCTGCAACCATCCTGCTACTTTGTACTTGTATTTAGATTCTTTTAAACTGGTTTCTAGACCGGGCTTGTATGAAAATCTAAAGATGAAATACAACATTACCATTAATAACATTCCAAAAATGATGAAGTAATTATGATAAAGCGATAATAGGATAATTCCAAATATAATTTGTAGCAAAGCGGCAGTTGAACCTACTAATAATTTAGCCGTTCCTTTTTGAATCATCAAAGTATCAAAAAAACGATTTGCTAATTCAGGAGGGTAACTGTTGTAATATTCTTCGAATTTAATTTTTGGTAATCGTACAGCAAACTCAAAAGAAGAACGGATGAATATTTTTTGTTGCAAATTCTCCATAATTCGCAATTGCATAAAGGACAATATCCCAACCAAGGCCACACCAAAAACCACCAATACAATCAATACAATCCAAGAAACACTAGCCCTCCCAGATTGTATAAAATTTGTTATGGCTTGTATTCCTAATGGCAAAGACAAGCTTATCACCCCCGAAAGAATACCATAAAAGAATAATTGGTAAACATCTTTTTTATCTAATTCTAAGAGATTGTAAAATCGTTGTAATGGTTTCATATAGTTTATTTTTTTAAAACAGTTGAAATGAGATTCAAATAGAAATCTGTAGGCGAAACCTGTTCGTTACAGTCCGTAATTGTTTTTAAATGGTCTTTCAAAAAGTACTGATGGAGTCCTCCCTCAATGATGGAAGAAGCCAAACTTTTAGGATACGGATACTTTGGGTTAACTTCTTCTATAAGTTGTATAAGACGATTGATGACACTTTTATAAATTAAAAAAAAGCCCTCTTTATTCTCGTCATCTACTTCTTTGGTATGCAATGTTTTTGTAAATTCAGCAATAATGATGGTATTTAAAACCGATTCGTTAATGTGTGGAATAGACAAATCTTCTTCGGCTTTTTCTGTTACAACCGTTATGGCACGTTTCAAACGCTCGAATGGGTCATCGATATTGGTCATTTTAAAAACCATTTTATACTCTACCCAACTCCAATACCACGAACATAAATAGACTAATAATTTGTGTTTATTTTCAAAATAGCGGTAAATAGAACTTTCATTAGAACCTATTTTGTCTCCTAATTTTTTGAAAGTAAAATTATCAAATCCTATTTCGTTAATGAGAAAGATACTTTCTTGCAAAATTTTTTTTCCTAAAACAGATGTTTCAGGGTCTTTGACATAAATTTTCTCATTGACTTTTATTTTTAATCCAGATAACATAGAGAGTTTAATGAGAGTTATTTATGCAAATATAATAGTATTACTATCAAGTTTTTGACTTTAACTTTTTTTTATAAAAAAAGCCACCCGAAAGGCAGCTTTTATTAATAACTATATCATTGTATGAATTACAACAACGAATGTTGTGTCATCACTGCAGGTTGTGGTACCCCCATCAAATCAAGGATTGTAGGAGCTATATCTCCTAACACACCATCATTTACTTTTTTAATTTCTTTGTCAACCAAAATGAACGGAACAGGATTTGTAGTATGAGCCGTATTTGGACTACCGTCAGGATTAATCATGGTTTCACAGTTACCATGGTCTGCAATTACCAATACACTATAATCATTGGCAATAGCTGCAGTAATTACTTTTTCAGCACATTGATCAACCGCTTCACAGGCCTTGATAGCAGCTTCCATTACTCCAGTATGTCCAACCATGTCACCATTGGCAAAGTTCAAACAAACAAAATCAACCTCACCTTTTTCGATTTCAGGAACTAATGCATCAGCAAGTTCATAAGCGCTCATTTCAGGTTGTAAATCGTACGTGGCTACCTTGGGAGAATTTTTAAGGATACGGCTTTCACCTATAAAAGCTTCTTCACGGCCTCCCGAGAAAAAGAAAGTTACGTGTGGGTATTTCTCAGTTTCAGCAATTCGAATTTGTTTTTTACCTGCTTTTTCTAAAACTTCACCTAATGTTTCGGTAATATTATCTTTGTTGTAAACTACTTTAACATTTTGATAGGTTTCGTCGTAGTTAGTCAATGTAACATAATACAAGTTTAATTTGTGCATGTTTTGCTCATGGAAATCTTGTTGCGAAAGTGCTTCTGTTAATTCACGACCTCTATCAGTTCTGAAATTGAAGAAGATAACAACATCGTCTTCTTGAATGGTAGCCAAAGGTTTCTCGTTGCTATCAACAGCTACAAGTGGCTGGATAAATTCGTCTGTAACATCATTTCCATAACTTGTAGCAATGGATGTAACTATATCATGCGTAGGGGTACCCACACCGTTTACAACTAAATCGTAAGCTAATTTTACTCTTTCCCACCTTTTATCACGATCCATGGCATAGTAACGTCCAATTACTGAAGCTATTTTTACAGGTGTATTCGAAATGTAGTTTTGTAAATCTTGGATGTATTTTTTTCCTGATTTTGGATCCACATCACGACCATCCGTAAAAGCGTGAACAAATACATTTTCTAATCCGTAAGCTTGACTAGCGTCAATTAAGCCACGCAAATGAGAAGTATGAGAATGCACTCCTCCATCAGATACCAATCCTAGGAAGTGAACTTTTTTATTATTGTCTTTGGCGTATTGAAAAGCATCTTTAAGAACTTGCTCTTGTGCTAGTGTATTATTGGCTACAGCCAAATTAATTTTGGCTAAATCTTGGTACACAATTCTTCCTGCTCCCAGATTCATGTGACCTACTTCGCTATTTCCCATTTGTCCTTCAGGAAGACCTACATGTAGTCCATCAGTGCGAAGTTGGGCACTTGGGTAGTTTTTGTAAAGGCTATTTATAAATGGTACATTGGCATTATCAATTGCAGATACTTTTGGGTCTGGAGATTTCCCCCAGCCGTCTAAAATCATTAAGATTACTTTTTTGTTCATTTTGTCAAGTTTTATGCAAATATAAAATTTTTTAAAATGGACAAGGCTTGCAAATAGGATAAACTTACGGATTTAAAGTAGGGCTAACAAAGTTATAGCGTTTTGTTGCAGAATACAACCTGATTATTTGGAAATAGAATTATAATCAATAAAATAACGCAATCTAACAGAAAAAATATCCGTCATATTCCCTTTAAAAACATTATTAAAATTAGTGCTAAAATTACGCTCAACATTATTGCTATCTAATTGAGTATAGTTACGATAAAGAACAGATATTTCACTACCTGGAGCAAACCACCAAGAATAAGACAAATCAAAATTCCAAGAGTTGAAATTTCGATTTTTGTTCATCGAAAAACTGGTATTAGGTGTAAGTTCGCCGTTATTCTGCAAAGTTGAAAATTCGTCAATATCCGAATATGACCAATAGTAACGAGCCGTTAAATTCAATGTCATTCTATTATTAATCGCGTATTTCCCTATAAGGTCATTTTGAACAAATTGGCGTTTTCTTTTGCTGTAAACAATATCATTGTTATCAAAAGCCGCCCAACCTCGGTCGTTGATTCTCCCTTGGTATTCTGACGTAAGGGACAAAGACAATCTAGTATTGAAACGGTATTTAAGAACCGAATAAAACCAGTAGTTGATGCGATTTTTTTCCTTATAAAATGTAGTTGAAGGCTGAAGTACAATTGAAAAAGGCCTATTTTCATTAGAACTATAATTAAAAAGCCAAAAAATATTTGCTGGAATATAAGAATACCTCCCTACTACTCTAGGCTCATAAAAATCATAGGTTTTCATGGGATTAATGTCCAAAATGAATTCATAGTAATCATTCTTTAAATTAGTCGCTTTCAACTCGGTTTCTAAGGTAGCATTTTGCAATTTACCAGAGGGGTTATCCAACTCTACATTTACAGACTCTTTTATTTTAAAAGTGTTGAACACGCGAGTGGGATTGATAATCCTGTAACTTCCTTCTGCATACCCACTATGGTAATTGGTAAAATACAGAAGTCCTAAATCATTTGAATCATAATCTTTAGAAACGTATTTAGACAAAAAAGCATATCGATATTGCCCACTTGTTTTTGCAAAACCAAGCTGTGATTTTATTCCGTTCAAATTTTCAACATCTTGAGTAGTACTATATTTAAAATCACCGTATAAATTATAGGTGTTTTCTTTTGTGTTCAAATCGAACAACAAGGCTGAAACATTGGCATCTCTAAAAGCACCATTTCGCATAGTATTGGTATTCAAAAAGGTTACAGACGAATTTTGCCTAAAACGTTGATCTAACACCACTATATTGTAATTAGTCAACGGCTGAATTACACTCTCCCGATTTTCATTTGTTACTTTGTTACTAATCTTAGCCACAGTTTTTTCAGTTACTGCGTTCAACACCCCTATACCCAATCCTTTTTTGGTTCTACCTGAAATTTTGATAGCATTAATTAAATCCACACTACTAGGATAATTCGTAATTTCTTCATTAGTATTCAACTCGCCCTCTAAGGTTTCTTTTTCCACCACAGGACTACCTCCAATTCTTCGGGAATAAAATATATTTCCCTTACTGAACAAATTGGTACCTTCTGTGAAAAAAGGTCTGTTTTCAGTTAAATTTTGCTCAAAAGGATCAAGATTCAGTATGGAATTATCAAATTTTGTTTGTCCAAAATCGGGTATCAAAATAGCATCAAGTGTAAATGAGGCATTAATACCATACTTGATATCCAACCCCGCTTTCACTGTCCTGTCAGAAGTAGTTTTATCTTGTTGGTAATAAGCCGAAGTGTACGGAATTAAGAATAGTCGTGTAGGAGGCGAAATATCATTAATCCCCTCTAACACCCCTGCTTGATTGGTCACATTCCCTACTCGTGTATCGATAAAATTCCAAGTATATTTTTGAACATTGCGTTTTATTTCACGCATAAAATTAACACCCCAAATTTGTTTTTGGGTATCAGTAAATCGCAATGCTGCATACGGGATTTTCATCTCGACAACCCATCCAAAACTGGCAATTCTTACTTTGCTTTCCCAAATAGCATCCCAAGTAAAATCTTCGGCATCTTTAGTAGCAAGACAATCCATCTGTACACCAGCAGCACTTACATAAAAACGATAGTCTTGTTGCCCATCATTAAACCCATTAATAAAAACTGAAAAATGATCTGATGCACCAAAAACATCTCGATTAGTAACTTCTCTCAATATTTTATGAGGTTCATCATCATATAGAACGGCCGCAATGTATATGGCCGTATTATCATGTAAAACCTTTACTTCAGTTCGTTTTTCATTCGAGATAGGCTTACCATTATCAGGCTCATACATGACAAAGTCAGTTGCTACAGAGCTATTTTTAAACCAAGCATTCTCATTGATTCTGCCATCTATAGAAATGTCCGAAGTCAACAACTTAGATTGAAGTGTTTTCTTTTGACTATAAACACTGCTGTTTATGACCCAGCAAATAATCAATAATAAGAGGTGTTTATGCGTCATAAAAGTAGCCTTGTTCAAACAAAAATAACATAATTTTAACTAATGGCAAATATAATGCAAGTCTGTAGTTTTTATAGTACTAATTACGTAAAAAGTTGTTAATTATTCATTTACAACTGCAATAGGTTTGTTATATCAGAAAACATATTTTATATTTGCCATCCCATTTCTATTTTGTAATTCAATCTATATCAATGCGTTGTAAGTTTACCGTTCGTCTTTTTTTACTGTTTTTCCTATTACCAATTGGGAGTTTATTTTTTATTAAAGCTAAAGAGGCTACCAAAATTAATCCTAAAAAAACAGCCTCTATTAATCCCGTATCAAACGAAGAAAGGGTTTATGAAAGTTTGCAGTCAAACCAATTTGATCTACCCAACTTCCCAATTTTTGCCAAAGCCTTAAATGGTTTTTACCTTTTAAAAGAAAAAGGATTAATCCAAAAAAACATTCTCACCCTAATTGACTTTAGTCTTTCATCCAATACGCAACGTCTTTGGGTAATTGATTTAGAGAACAACACCGTCTTATTCAATTCCTTAGTAGCCCACGGAAGAAACTCAGGGGAAGAATTTGCAACTAGCTTTTCCAATACAGCCGAATCTTTCAAAAGCAGTTTAGGATTTTATGTCACTGGCGAGGAATACATCGGAAAACACGGAAAATCACTTCGCTTAGACGGACTAGAAAAAGGCCTAAACGACAATGCACGACAAAGAGCAGTAGTTATACATGGTGCTAATTATGTTTCTAATTCGTTTATAAAAAACAACAAGAGACTAGGAAGAAGCCTAGGCTGTCCCGCAATTCCAGTCGAATTGACTAATAAAATAATTGAAACCATAAAAGACAAATCTTGCTTGTTTATTTATCACCCTTCAAACAACGAAGAAATAATGTCGCATTTAATCTCTTAACACTTCCATTTTTTACTTTAAGAATTGACCCTAAAATAGAAAAAACAAAAAAAGACTAAAGCTAACATTTTAATTTTAAAAAGGTTAGCATCAGGCATTATTTTTTTATTAAAAACATTAAAAAAAATTTGTTTCAAATTGAACTTATTGTATATCTTTGCGCCAGTAATGCGGAAGTAGCTCAGTTGGTAGAGCTCCAGCCTTCCAAGCTGGTTGTCGCGAGTTCGAGCCTCGTCTTCCGCTCTTAGAGCAGTACTACTGTTAACATATTTTTTTTTGCGGAAGTAGCTCAGTTGGTAGAGCTCCAGCCTTCCAAGCTGGTTGTCGCGAGTTCGAGCCTCGTCTTCCGCTCTTCAATAAAAACCGTCTTTATTAATATAATGGCGGTTTTTTTTTATTTCAAAAAAGTCAAATCTGTACCACTTGCCACTTCTTCTGCTTGTTTTCCTTTTTGAAAAAGACGCGCAAACAAATTTCCCCTTAACACAATCGCATTATTATTCACCTCCAACCAGCTCCCTTCCCGCAATCCTAACACAGGAATTGCATTAAAGGCATGAAATTCATGAATTCTTGTTTCTCTAGTTTCCCCCATGTGAGTAGATGACAGATCTGCATCTTGAAAATGTGGATTTATATTAAAAGGCACAACACCCAAAGTTTGAAAACTCGGTGGATAAACAATAGGCATATCATTTGTGGTTTGCATGGTCAATCCACAAATATTACTTCCTGCACTAGTTCCTAAATAGGGCGTACCCTTTTTCACAACCTCAGATAGGGTTGCCATAATTTTGTTCGCATACAATTGAGAAACCAATAAAAAAGTATTCCCTCCCCCAGTAAAAATCCCTGAAGCTTCCTGCAATGCCTTTATCGGATTTTCAAATTCATGAATTCCTTTCACACCAATTCCCCATTCCCCAAATATCGCAACCATCTTTTCCGTGTATTCCTCATGTGTAATTCCACTAGGCCTTGCATAAGGAATAAACAAAATTTCATCGCACCCCTTAAACAACGCTTTGATTGCTGAACTCAAATAATCCAGTGGCTTTTCACGATGCAAAGTAGAAGTACTGGCAATTATCACATTTTTCATGTATTATATTTTAGCATTTAAAAAATCATCTCATACAAGAATCATCTTTTGTAAATTACAATTTACTTTCAAGGCATTCCTCATAAAGCAGATAAAATTCAAAAATACAGAAACAACAACAGCCCACATCCTGGTTGTTCACTAAAATTTAGAAAAAAATCATTTACATAACTCAAACAAAACTAAGTAGGATTTGTTTTCATTTTTAGCATTAAACTCGTAACTTTATGCAATGTCCTTTTACTCCAATAATACAACATCAAAGTCACCTAACTTTTCATATTAAAACAAAAACAAATGAAGACTAAAATAGCAACCCTACTACTTTTATCAATCACACCGTTTTGTTTTGCTCAAATAAAACAAAGCAAACTTATCAAAGGCCAAGTCAAAAACAACTTAATTCCAGTTGAAGACGTTATTGTATTCAACACTAAAGACCATTCAGGAGTAAATGTTAACGCATTTGGCTCTTTTGAAATCAGAGCCAGCATAAATGACACATTGGTTTTTTCGAGCTTGGTATTTAAATCCAAAAGAGTGGTTTTAACTGAAAAAGATTTTATAAAAAACCAATTAATTGTGCCTTTGGATGTTTTTACTAATGAACTAGCTGAAATTGTCATTTTATCCAAAAAACAAATAAACCCCATAAGCGGCAACACGCAAAAAATCGTTGATTTACAATACTTTGATGACACCCAATCCTCTCCAAAAAACACTGTTATGCCCTCAGACGGCAGTATTGAGAAAGGAATGGATTTTGTAAAAATATTTAAAGGTGTATTAAAGACCCTAAAAACGGAATATCCAGAAAAAAAAGATTTTTACAAAGACACCACCTTTTCAGACTATGTTATCACCCATGTAGATTATTCTTTTTTAGCAAATACGTTACAACTAAAAGACCACGAAATAAAATTATTTCTTGTTTATTGCGAAAATGATTCTAAGTCCAGAACCTACATGAATCCTGCATTAGAATTTCAATTATTAGATTTCCTCACCAATAAAAACAAAGAATTCAAACGCATCATCGCCAATTAAACCCCAATGTGCCACTCCCTACAACATTTTTTTTATGAAAAAATTAAAAGACAAGGAATCAAAAAATGATATCTTTGTGGTTTAAAACAGAATAATTATGTTTGGCATAGGCGGAGGAGAAATACTTTTTATCATGTTTATCGTGTTAATGCTTTTTGGTGCAGACAAAGTACCTGAAATTGCACGCACATTAGGCAAGACAATTGCACAAGTTAAAAATGCAACAAACGACATCAAAAACGAAATCCAAAAAGGAGCAGAAAATCAGGGAATTGACACAAAGTCGTTGACCGAAATGTCCGGAAACATCAATTCTCAAATCAATAAAGCTACTGAAGACATCTTTGGAGATACCGTAACTCAAGCCAACAAAATCAAAGAAGACATCGAAGAGGTTTCTGGCCCAATAAAGCGTCAAATGTAATGATTGAAAAAATCCTCTCATTAGACACCCAACTACTGATTTTCCTTAACGGTTTGGGTTCTGAGCAATACGATGCACTTTGGTTATTTATCACCAAACAAAGCCATTGGACTCCTTTATTTTTGTTCTTTTTATACCTTATTTACAAAAAAATAGGCCCCAAACAAACTCTTTATCTGTTGTTGTTTGTAGCCGTATTAATCGCTTGGACAGACCAAATCACAAATTTATTCAAGTACAGTTTTGAAAGGTTACGTCCTTGTAGTAACCCCAACATCAACACCACCATACGGGTCGTAAAATCAAGTCAGTCATTTAGTTTTTTCTCAGGTCATGCCGCCAATAGCATGGCTACAATGATGTTTTTATTTCAAGTCTTAAAAAAACATTACACGCATGCCTACCTGATTTTTATATGGTCATTTATTTTTGCTTATAGCAGGATCTACCTAGGCTTACACTACCCTTTGGACATCCTTTGCGGATTTTTATTCGGGCTCCTATCAGGTTATGGATTTTATAAAATCTACACCTTAATTCAAGAAAAATATTTCCCTGTTCGATAATTATTTGGAGCATTTTCCAGCCCTACATTACAATCTTAGTGTCAAAAAAATGGTTTTTTCTACACCATAAAAGGAGCTTCTTGCAGTCGCTCTTTTCTGGCAAGAAAAAAATTCCATTTTTGACACTAAGGATTTTCATTACGGTCTGGGCTAAGGATTCAGAGCAACAACACGATTAAGATTAATACAAATTTCACAACACACTTTCTGTTTTTTTTATTGCTACAACACCCTACTCACCGTTAAGCCGTCACGTATGGGCAGCAAAACCGTTTCCACTCTAGGGTCGTCACGCAATAATTGATTGTATTGCACCAATATTTGAGTACTTACATCATTAGGATGAATTTCCTCCAACACTTTTCCACTCCACAACACATTATCTGAAAGAATGACACCTCCTTTGTTCATCTTAGGCAAAATCATCTCAAAATAATTGATATAATTTTCTTTATCAGCATCAATAAAAACCAAATCAAATTTTTCTTCAAGTGTTGGGATAATCGCCGCAGCCTCCCCAAGATGTTGGATTATTTGTGCACCCCAAGGTGACTTATCAAAATGTTTGCGTTGAAAATCAACCAATTCTTCCTTAATATCAATCGTATGTAAAACTCCATTTTCCTGCATACCCTCACACAAACACAATGCCGAATACCCTGTATAAGTCCCGATTTCAAGAATATTTACCGGACGAATCAATTTGGACAACATACTCAAAACACGCCCCTGAAAATGACCACTTAACATTCTAGGCAGCAGTATTTTTTGGTAAGTTTCTTTGTTTAATGCTGCTAACAAAGCGGGCTCTTTTTCTGAGTGTTGTTCAATATAATCTTCTAAGTCTTGTGATAGAAAATGCATAGGGCGTTTTTTTAGAATCAATTTGTTCCAAAGTTATTAAAATATCAAAACAACAATTCGATAAATAGTCATTAAATTTGCAGTATGCAAATAGAAAAAAAAGACATACGGGCTTTAAGCAAAGACGAACTGCGTGCGTTTTTTGTCGCTAATGGCGACAAATCATTTCGCGGAAATCAAGTGTATGAATGGCTATGGAGCAAAGGAGCACATAGTTTTGAAGACATGACTAATGTATCCAAAGAAACTAGAGCCATGTTAAAAGTGCATTTTGTAATCAATCACATTAAGGTTGACAATATGCAACGTTCAGAAGACGGAACCGTAAAAAATGCCGTAAGATTACACGACGGATTAGTAGTAGAATCTGTTTTAATTCCAACCGAAACTCGTACTACTGCATGCGTCTCTAGTCAAGTAGGTTGTAGTTTAGACTGTAATTTTTGTGCCACTGCTCGCTTAAAAAGGATGCGAAACCTTGAGCCAGCTGAAATTTACGACCAAGTAATTGCCATAGACCGAGAAAGCAAACTCTATTACAACCACCCCCTTTCAAATATTGTCTTTATGGGAATGGGTGAGCCTTTGATGAATTACAACAATGTCCTCAAAGCCATAGAAATGATAACTTCTGAAGAAGGCTTAGGTATGTCCCCAAAACGCATTACCGTATCCACTTCTGGAATTCCTAAAATGATCAAGAAACTCGCTGACGATGAAGTAAAATTCAAATTAGCGGTATCCTTACACTCTGCAATTGACGAAATAAGAGCACGCATCATGCCTTTTAGCTCTAATTTTCCTTTATCTGAATTACGAGAAGCCTTAGAATATTGGTATCGCAAAACCAAATCAAAAGTTTCTTATGAATATGTAGTGTGGAAAGGAATCAATGACAACAAGGAATCAGTAGAAGCATTGGTGAAATTTTGCAAATATGTTCCTTGCAAAGTCAATCTAATTGAATACAACCCTATTGATGACGGTGAATTTCAACAAGCATCAGAAGAAGCAATTAATGCTTACATAAAAGGTTTAGAAAACATAGGAATAGTGGTAAAAGTAAGACGTAGCCGAGGGAAAGACATTGATGCTGCTTGCGGACAATTGGCCAATAAAGAGAATTAATAAATCTCCAACAACCCAACGGAACTTACTATTAAACCGTTTTTTGTTTTCACAACTAGCGTGTGAATTATCATTTTCATTTCATTCAAAAAATCCATTTTTAATTAGAAATCTTGGATAATTTATCAGACCTTTGCAAACTTTTTGGACACTACTCCAAAAAAGCTAAGGTTTTAGAAATTAACAAATTACCATCCCTAAACAGATGAAGAAGAAAATAGAGATACTAGCTCCTGCCAAAGATTTGATTCATGGAATGGCAGCCATCAACGCAGGTGCCGATGCCGTTTATATTGGCGCCCCTCAATTTGGAGCTCGTTCAAACGCTCACAATTCTATTGAAGATGTAGCGGAATTAGTAAAATACGCTCATTTGTATCATGCACAGGTTTTTGTAGTTATCAATACGATATTATACGACAACGAATTGGAAACCTGTCGACAGATGATTTGGAAATTGTACGATATTGGTGTTGATGCTTTAATCGTACAAGATATGGCGATTATGGAAATGGACTTACCTCCTATCGTACTTCACGCTAGTACACAGGCGAACAACCGCGACCCACATAAAATCAAGTTTTTGAAAGATGCAGGAATGAAACGTGTGGTTCTAGCTCGTGAGTTGAACTTACACCAAATCAAAGAAATTGCCGACACTGCTGATGTAGAATTAGAATTCTTTGTTACTGGAGCTTTGTGCGTTTCTTTTAGCGGAAACTGCTATATGAGCGTGGCCAATGGAGAGCGCTCGGCTAATCGTGGTTCTTGTGCGCAAAACTGCCGTTTGCCGTATAACTTAATTGATGGTAATGGCGATACTTTGATCAAAAACTCCCATTTGCTTTCGATAAAAGATTTGGATGTTTCAGACCAACTTCCGAGTTTAATTGAAGCAGGGGTTTGCTCTTTCAAAATTGAAGGCCGCTTGAAAGATGTGGTTTATGTAAAAAACAATGTGTCGTATTTACGTAAAAAACTAGATGCTTTTCTTGAAAACGAAGGAAGTGAAAAATACGCTAAAGCTTCTTCAGGAACCTGCACCTACACCTTTGATTCGGCATTAAACAAAAGCTTTAACCGTGGTTATACGGATTATTTTGTTAACGAAAGACACCAAGCTATTGGTTCTTGGGAAAGTCCAAAATCAAAAGGACAATATATTGGAAAACTCATTCAAACTGTTGGAGGAGCTTACCAAATTGAAAATGGAGCATTACTAAACAATGGAGACGGTCTTTGCTACATCAACGAAGAAAACGAAGCCGACGGAATTTACGTAAACAAAGTCGAAAACGGTTTGGCGTATCCAAATGTCTTGAAAGAAATAAAACCTGGAACATTTATTTACCGCAACAACGATGCTGCTTTCATCAAAATCGTTGAACGTGAAGACAGTGCGGTACGCAAAATTAGTACAACCTTGTTATTGACCGAAAACGAAAATGGTTTTGAACTCATCGCTACGGATGAAGACGGCTATGTAAGTACCGTAACTTTGGCTCACGCCAAAGAGCAAACCAAAAACGGACTTTCGATTGAGGAAAATATCAAAACTCAATTAGGCAAAACAGGATTCACTCCCTATAAAGCAGACGAAATCACAATCATGTTCTCGGATAACTGGTTTTTACCGATTTCGAAAATCAACGAAATGCGTAGAACGGTTTACGAACAATTGTCGGAAATACGTTTGGCAAACTACAAACGTGAAGAACACCAATTGGTCAAAACAGACCATCCTTACCCAGAAACCAAATTGGATTTCATGTACAATGTGTCTAATAAATTGGCTCGAAAATTCTACGAACGCCACGGTGTAACCGAAATCGAAAAAGCATTCGAACTGCAATGGGATCCAGGAAAATCGCGTGTGATGACAACCAAATATTGCATCAAATACGAATTAGAAAGATGCCCAAAATACCATCGTGAAAACATGGACAAAAAAGTCAAAGAGCCCTTGGTATTAAAACAAGGCGAATTGGAATACAAACTCAAATTCAACTGTAAACCTTGTGAAATGGAAATCTGGGAAAAAGATGCCGAATTTGAAATTGAAGAAGACCATTTTCATTAAAATACTAAACCGATGCTTATTATATAGTATCGGTTTCTTTTTTTTATACTTTTTGTGTCCTAAATTCAGTAGCTGTCATTCCCGTATTTTTCTTGAACAACCTAGAAAAATAAGAGCAATCATCGTAGCCTAAAGTTATAGCGATTTCGTTAACTGAAAATTGTTTCTCCATCAACATACGTTTCGCTTCTAGTATCACTCTATCAGTAATAACCTGAGTAGTTGTTTTATTAAGAACTTCTTTCGTAATTCTATTCAAATGTTTCAAACTAATGTGAAGTTGTTCCGCATAATAAAAAGGGGCTTTTTCTGTTTTATATTTTTGCTCCAAAAGAATAGCAAAAAGAGTTAACTTTCTATTATAAGAGTGAACTTCATTCTTAAAAGCACTCGCATATTTCCTAGCCAATTCAATATGAATAATATCTAACAAATTCATTATTTTATCGCGTTGTAGTAATTGATTCTGATTACTTTCCGCTATCAAGGCGTCAAAAAAAGGAATAATCACTTTTAAGTCTTCTTTATCCAAAACGATTTCAGGTGAACTATTCACTTTGGAATAAAACGGATAATCGTCAATCCCTTTTTGTCCAAAATACAGGTTGTAGATTTCTTTTGAAAAAAACACAATATACCCATCTGTATTTTCAGTCAAACACCAATGATGCATTTGCCCAGGTTGCAACACAAAAACACTACCTGACTGAATTATAAAATGGTCAAAATCGACCACATGAGTTCCTGTACCTGAAGTAAAAAAGACTAAAACATAGAAATCATGTCGATGTGGCTTTTCTATAAAACTATGACTCAACAAATGATTTTTAAATGTATTCACATACAAATCACTGTGTACTGAATTGCAGTCAAAATTCTGAATCGAATAAACTGGATATTTTTTCATTATTCAAAAATGTCTTTATTGTGCTATAAATAGCGAATATAGAAAACAAAATACATATAGATAAAAAATACCTTTGCTAAAAATAATCGAAATGATAGACACTCTATATCACCTCTTCAAAAACAAATGTCCTAATTGTCATAAAGGTTCTGTTTTCAATGAAAAAAAACCTTTTTTAAAACTTGGGTTCCCTACAATGCATTCACATTGTTCTCATTGTCATTTTAAATTTGAAAAAGAGCCCGGTTATTTTTTTGGAGCAATGTACATGAATTATGGCTTAACAGTAGCACAATCTATTGCAACATACGGCATTGCACAAATTTTCTTTAAAGAAACTTTTGATATACGAATTATTCCTATCATTGCGGTGGTCATCGTAGTAATGGCTTCTTTTAATATTCGCTTTTCTAGATTATTATGGATTTATTTGTTCAAAGGGTATTCCGCTTAAAAAAGTCCCTAAAAACGACTATCTTAGCGATAGAAACCTTATTTCATGTCGTTAATTCTCGAAAATATTGCCAAACAAATTACGCTGTCACCTGAAGAGCAAGCACTGTTATTGTCAAAAATTGAAGTCAAAAAATTTAAAGCCAAAACAATATTGCAACAAAGCGGAACAGTTTGCAAGAATTCTTATTTTGTCTATTCAGGGATTTTGCGAAGTTTTAGTATTAACGATAATATTGTCGAACATATTATGAGTTTTGCCTGTTCGGGCTGGTGGATTAGTGACATGTACAGTTTGCTTTCTCAAAAGCCTGGAAACCTTTTTATCGAAGTATTAGAAGATGCCGAAGTAGTTATTCTTTCGAAAGAAAACCAAGAAATTTTATACCGCGAAATCCCAAAACTAGAACGCTTTTTCAGAATCTTAATCGAAAATTCTCTGGTTGCCAATCAGGAACGTTTGATGGATAATTTAAGTTTATCTGCCGAAGAACGTTTTGAAAAATTCCAAGCCAAATACCAAGACCTACAATACAAAATCCCTCAAAAACAAATTGCATCTTTTATTGGCGTGACCCCAGAATTTTTTAGTAAAATGAAATCCCGAATATTGAAAAAGTGATCAGTGTTCAGTTGTTTGGTAGGCAGTCGCAAAAGAAAATACAGTATTCCTTCATTATGTTCCAAGGCTGAACACTCCTCCTCTGTTTACTGAATACTAGTTCCGAATCTTCAAAACTGAACACTTCTTAATCTAGGTTAAGTGCTAAACCGTAGCTTCAATTGTAAATTTGTATTATAATAATCACTAAATTTATAGTTATGGCAACAAAAGTAGTACATACCGCAGACACAAGAGGACACGCAGACCACGGCTGGTTAAACGCTTATCACAGTTTTAGTTTCGCCAATTGGTACCATCCCGATCGAATTCAGTTTGGTACACTGCGTGTTTTGAATGATGATACGATTGCCGCAGGCATGGGATTTGGTACGCATCCTCATAACAATATGGAAATTATCACCATTCCGTTTGAAGGTGATTTGGCACACAAAGACAGCATGGGTAATTCGTCCATCATCAAAAGTGGCGATATCCAGGTAATGAGTGCTGGGTCAGGGATTCAACATTCTGAATTCAATCCTAATGCTGACCAACCAACCAAATTATTCCAAATCTGGTTGTTCCCAAAAACACAAAACGTAACTCCACGTTACCAACAAATCTCGCTGGATGCGAGCAAACAAAAAAATGACTTCGCCCAAATTTTATCCCCAAAACCAGAAGATGAAGGCGTTTGGATTCATCAAGACGCGTGGTTTTATCTGGCTGATTTTGATGCTGATTACAGCAAAAACTACACAGTTAAAAAAGATGGAAATGGTGTTTATCTTATCGTAATTTCAGGAACTCTTAATGTTGACGGACAGGAATTAAACCGCAGAGACGCCATCGGAATAACCGATTTTGAATCAATCACCATCAGTGCAAAAACGGATGCTAAATTTTTAATTATGGACATCCCGATGACAATTTAAAAATAGCTTATGGACGTTACAACACAGATTGACAAGAACAAACATAATGGCGCTTTTGAAATTAATAATAATGGAAAAACTGTAGCACAAATGACGTTTCGTTTTTCTGGCGCAACAAAAATCATCATTCTTCATACAGAGGTGGATTCAGAATACAAAGGACAAGGTTTGGGAAAATTATTACTTTCGAACGCGATTGCATTTGCCCAAGAAAGCGCTCTAAAAATTCTTCCACTTTGTCCTTTTGCAAAAGCGTATTTTGATAAGCACCCCGAATGGAATTCAATTGTATTCACCAATTAAAATTATTAGTTATGGAACCAAAAGACCTCAAAAAAGAATATACTAACGGAGAAGTAACCGTAGTATGGCAAGCTGGAAAATGCATTCATTCAGGCAACTGTGTTCGTAACAATCCCGATGTTTTTAGACCAAAAGAGCAACCTTGGATTACAATGGATGCTTCCACTACTGAGAAAATAATTGATACTGTGAACAAATGTCCCTCGGGAGCCTTGTCTTTTTATAAGAACAAATAGTTCAAATCGTTTCAAAGAAAATAGGGATACAAATGGCATTATAGTAAAAAGTATTATTTTTGCCCTCCGATTGAAGTTGTTTTTCAATCTTCACCTAAAAAATCTTTAAATAAAAAAATATGAAGGCATACGTATTTCCAGGACAAGGCGCACAATTCACAGGTATGGGTAAAGACTTATACGAAAACTCGGCTTTGGCCAAAGATTTATTTGAAAAAGCAAACGAAATATTAGGCTTCCGCATTACAGATATCATGTTTGAAGGAACCGCAGAAGAGTTAAAAGAAACCAAAGTAACACAACCAGCGGTTTTTTTACACTCGGTTATCTTGGCTAAAACGCTCGAAAATTTCAAACCCGAAATGGTAGCGGGACACTCATTAGGAGAGTTTTCAGCTTTGGTAGCCAATGGAGCTTTGTCATTTGAAGACGGATTAAAATTAGTTTCACAAAGAGCACTTGCGATGCAAAAAGCGTGCGAAATCACTCCATCAACAATGGCTGCCGTATTAGGTTTAGCCGACAACGTTGTCGAGGAAGTTTGCGCATCCATTGACGGAGTTGTTGTTGCTGCTAATTACAACTGCCCTGGACAATTAGTAATTTCTGGAGAATTTAAAGCGGTTGAATTGGCTTGTGAAAAAATGAAAGAAGCAGGAGCTAAACGTGCTTTGTTATTGCCTGTAGGTGGCGCTTTCCATTCCCCTATGATGGAACCAGCACGTGAAGAATTAGCAGCAGCTATTGAAGCGACTACTTTCTCCACTCCAATTTGCCCTGTGTACCAAAATGTTACTGCAAACGCTGTTTCAGATGCTAACGAAATCAAGAAAAACTTAATCATCCAATTGACTGCTCCAGTAAAATGGACACAGTCGGTACAACAAATGATTGCTGATGGCGCAACTTTGTTTACCGAAGTAGGCCCAGGAAAAGTGTTGACTGGATTAATTGGAAAAATCAATAAGGAAGCTGCTACAGCAAATGCTTAATTAGTTTTTAATTCCATAACGATGCTTTTTGTGTATCGTTATTTCAAGACGGTACACAATTTACTTACCATCCTCACAGGCAATAGCTTGTGGGGATTTTTTTATTTTAACTTCTCAAATGGTGATTAAGCAACCATACTTTAGATTTTTACCAAAAAACGCAGTATATTTGGTTTACCAATTTGGAAATCCAAAAACCCAGCTTATGAAAAGACTATTTATATTATTTCACACAGTACTTCTCACCATAAGCATGTTCGCTCAGGAAGCACCTGCCTATAAACCTGTTGATTTTCCAGCAAATTATAATTCCAAAATTGATGTTGTTTACACCAAAGTTGGGAACTGGGAAGGGCGTACCGACTTATATTTTAACCCTACAGCCAGTAAACCAACACCTGTAGTCATAAACATTCACGGTGGTGGTTGGAACAAAGGAACAAAAGAATCACAAACAAGCTTCAATACTTTTTTCAAAGTTGGTTTTGCTGTAGCCAATATGGCATATCGATTATCGCAACAAGCCCCTGCACCTGCGGCTGTAGAAGACACTAGATGCCTGATTATTTATTTAATCCAGCACGCTAAAGAATTGAATATCGACCCAGACAAAATTGTAATTATGGGTGGTAGTGCAGGTGGACATCTAGCATTAATGGGCGGATTACTCGCTAACGACTCCCGATTTGACAGCAATTGTAAAGGAGTTAGCAATGTAAAGGTCGCTGCTATTATTGACAAATATGGCATTACTGATTTATGGGACTGGTCATTTGGAAAACAAAAAAGCAAATCGGCTTTACAATGGCTAGGAAGCAAAATTACTGATGACGCTTTTATCAAATCAGTTTCTCCTATTACTCACGTAAACAAAAATAGTCCGCCAACCTTTATTGTACATGGTGATGCTGATCCCATTGTTCCATACCAACAATCAGTTGATTTGTACAAAAAACTCCAACAATGTGGTGTAAAATCTCAATTCATAACGGTTGCAGGTGGTCTTCACGGAAAATTTGATAAAGAAAAAAATTCGGAAATCAACCACGCTATTATTCAGTTTTTAACTGACATCAACCTAATTAATTAACGCCTCATGAAAAGCAATTTTTACTTTATCCTTTTATACAGCACCCTATTTACAAGTCCTTTTTTTAATTACGGACAAACTGTTCTTTCTGCTGATGGACCTGAAGGCGTTGACACCTACACTTTAATTAACAATACATTTGGACCTAACTCCATTGAAACACCAGATTTAGATGGAGACAATACTGCTACGCACAAAAGTTTTGGCAAACACATTACCGAAATTTTTGATGCAATATTAAACAAACATGTTTTCAATTTTACAATTCATCTCAACGAAGATAACGACACTTCTACCAATTCGACTGATAGACAACGTTTAGAAATTAAGACCCACGCCTCCTCACCTGCCAATTTAAAAGGAATTTCAGGTGAAACGGTACGCTACAAGTGGAAACTCAAAATTCCATCAGGATTTATACCTACTTCTAACTTCACCCATATTCATCAAATAAAGGCTGTAGGTGGAGACGATTCACATCCCATATTTGCAATAACGCTACGCAAATCATCCCCTTCTGCAATAAGCAAATTAGAACTTAATTATTACCCTCCTGCAAGCTCATCTGCTAATAAACTCCTAAATTTAGACCTATCATTGTTTGAAAATCAATGGGTAGAAATAACCGAAACCATCACTTATGGTTCGGCCTCAGCCAGTGCTTACAACATTATTATAAAAAAATTAAGCGACAATACAACTATCGCCACCTACAACAACAACACTCATGTTACTATTAGAGCTGACAATACTTTTGCAAGACCCAAATGGGGAATATATAGAAGCATTGCATCGCCTTCCACTATGAAAGACGAAAACCTCCTTTTTGCAGATTTCAGCATCGAAGAACTAACCAATTTGGGCTTAGATGACTCTAAAAACACAATGACTACTATAGCTGTTTTCCCAAATCCTGTTGATGACAAATTATCTTTTACAGAAGCTATTTCAAAAAGTTTTAATCAATATAAAATAATTGATATTAACGGAAAGACCATTAAATTGGGAGAAATAAAAACAGAACAAATCGATGTTTCTACTCTCAAAACTGGTAATTATTTCATCCAAATAGTAGACAAAAATAAAACTAACAAAACCATTCAATTTCTAAAAAAATAAAAAATGCCTCGTAAATTTCACGAGGCATTTTCTATATATAAGTAGTGGATTTATTTCAAAAATTCCAATACACTATCGGTAATAAATTGGATTTGTTCATCATCCAATTCGGTGTGCATTGGCAACGAAATCACTTCTTTTACCAATTGATTGGTTATTGGAAAATCTTCTTCCTTATAACGAACATCCCTATAGGCTTTTTGCGAATGCAACGGAATCGGATAATAAATCGCACACGGAATGCCCTTGTCTAACAGATGCTGCATCAATCCATTTCGATCTGCATTTAAGATACGTAAGGTATATTGATGAAAAACATGATTATTTTTTTCGTTATCAAAACTTGGGGTTACAATATTTACATGCCCCGCTAAAGCTGCATTATATTTTGCTGCTGCTGTACGTCGTGCTTGATTATAATCGTTCAATAAAGGCAATTTGGCATTTAAAACAGCGGCTTGAACACTATCCAAACGAGAATTAACCCCTACTACATCATGATGATAGCGCTCATACATTCCGTGATTAACGATCCCCCTGATGGTATGTGCCAAAGCATCATCATTGGTAAAAATTGCCCCACCATCGCCATAGCAACCTAAATTTTTTGATGGAAAGAAAGAGGTAGCACCTACATGTCCTATAGTTCCAAGTTTTGAACTCACACCTACACTTGAAACAAAATCAGCTCCAATAGCTTGTGCATTATCTTCAATCACAAAGAGATTATGTGCAGTTGCCAACTCCATTATTGCCTCCATATTAGCGGCGCGACCAAACAAATGAACAGGAACAATCGCTTTTGTTTTGGGTGTAATCGCGGCCTTAATTCGCTCCAAGGAAATATTCATATTTTCCAAATCGACATCGACTAAAACAGGAGTCAACTGTAATAGTGCAATGACCTCAACAGTAGCAGCAAAAGTAAAATCAGCAGTAATCACTTCGTCCCCAGGTTGCAACCCCAACCCCATCATTGCAATTTGTAAGGCATCCGTTCCATTAGCACAAGGAATTACATGTTTTACGCCTAAATAGGTTTCGAGATTTTTTTGAAACTGATGTACTTGAGGACCATTGATATAAGTGGTAGTATCCAAAACTTCCTGAATAGAAGTATTTACAGTGGCAGCTATTTTATCGTATTGACCTTTTAAGTCAACCATTTGAATTTTCTTCATTTCCATTTGATTTATAAATTAGAACGCGAGCTTGTTTTTTAAAGCAAAAAACATTCAAACGCTCCTAAAACGACAACAAAAATAGGTATTATTGATTTTAAACCAATGTTTTTAAACTAAAGAAAATGTATTTTAGCCCCAAAAAACAAACTGATGCATTTTCTATACAATATCACACTTACAATTGCCTCGTTGTTTCTAAAAATAACAACGTTTTTTAGTCCTAAAATGAAACTCTTTGTTGACGGAAGAAAAACAGTTTTCGAAACGCTCACTCAAAAAATAAAACCCACAGATAAAACCATTTGGTTCCATGCAGCCTCCTTAGGCGAATACGAACAAGGTTTACCTGTAATGGAAAAAATAAAAGAACGCTATCCTTCACATAAAATCATTTTAACCTTCTTTTCCCCTTCGGGGTATGAAGTTAGAAAAAACAACACTATCGCAGACCTTACCCTATACCTCCCTTTAGATAGCGTATCCAATGCAAAACAATTTCTTGACTTAGCACATCCTGAGGTAGTATTTTTTATCAAATATGAATTTTGGATTAATTATCTAAAGGAATTAAAAAAAAGAAACACTACAACCTATTTAATTTCGGGTATTTTCAGAGAAAACCAATTATTTTTTAAATGGTATGGCGGTTTTTACAGAAAGGCATTGGAAGCTTTTACCTATTTTTTTGTTCAAAACGAATCCTCCAAACAATTAGTTCTACGATTGGGCAAAAATAATGTATTCGTATCAGGAGACACACGATTTGACCGGGTGGCAACTATTGTAAAAAAAGACAACACATTAGATTATATTGCAGAATTCAAAAACAACACTACCACTATCGTAATTGGAAGCTCTTGGCCAAAAGACGAAGAACTATTAATTGACTACATCAATACAACGACACAAAAAGTAAAATTTATTATTGCGCCTCACAATATTAAACCAGAACAAATACAACAATTACAACAATCCATTACTAAAAAAGTAATCCTTTTTTCTGAAAAGAACAATCATGATTTGTCACAATACGAAGTATTCATAATAGACACAATTGGGATACTTACTAAAATCTACAGTTATGCCGACATCGCTTATGTAGGAGGCGGGTTTGGTAATCCTGGTGTTCATAATATTTTGGAGCCTGCTACCTTTGGTGTCCCCATTGTTATTGGGAAAAACTACAGTCATTTTGCCGAGGCAATAGCGTTGGTTAACTTAAAAGGATGCCTTGTTATCCACAACTCCACTGAACTCAAAAAGCAATTTGACAATCTCATTATCGATACAGAGGCACGAAAAGAGAAAGGAAGTATTTGCCGTCAATTCATAACTAACAACCAAGGGGCTACTACTTGTATTCTTAACACCATAAACCACAATTGGAATACCATTCATTAAACATCACTTGGAAACCTACTTCTTACTATCGAGAAATTAAATCCAAAACTATTTAAGTTGTATTTGTTTGCCAATAGCAATTTTCTATATGAATCAACCTTATTAACTACCTTAAAAACACCCTATCCATTGCAAATGCCTCAACTTAAATCTAACCAACCAAATCACCTTTACCACCAACCTATTTTACTCATATTTCCTTTCTAAACCAAGAAATAGAATCCACATGAAATGAAGGTATTAAGCCCTCTAAACAAGGCATTTGAGTATTAAAACCAAGCTAAATCCAAAAAATTCTAATAATATTTTAAAAAAAAAATGAAAATATATTTTACATATCAAAAATTTTATATCTTTGCCTCGAATTAATAATTAACCTTTTATATTAAAGTAAGATGAAAAAAGTATTTTTAAGTTTAGCTGTAGTTGCTGTTTTAACTGTTGTATCTTGTAAAAAAGCTGAGGCTCCTGCTGAAGAGGCTGTAGCTGTTGATTCAACTGCTGTTGCTGTTGATACTGTTGCTGTTGATACTGCTGCTGTAGCTGTTGATTCTGCTGCTGCTGAGGCTCCTGCTGCTGAAGCTCCTGCTGCTCACTAATCAGAATTTTATTCTAAAAAAATCAAAGCCATCCTAGTGATGGCTTTTTTTATATCCCTATTCCATTTAAAACAAAAAAAGGATCAGGAACAAAACTTGGGGAGGATTTAATAAAAATATAGATATTTGCTAAAAACAAATTAGCGTGGAATCCTATCTGGAATTATTAAAA
>NZ_BPLU01000020.1 GCF_019656315.1 Flavobacterium sp. UMI-01
CTCAGTCCCTCGACTGCGCTCGGGATGACAAAAGAAATCTTAATATGTAGGTGGAGCGAAACGTAGCGGCTATGAGCGTGTAACGGCGGGGAAACAATAAAAGACTCCCGCCTTTTTTTGGCGGGTAACCTTGATTCAGGGCATAGCGCCCTTCGACTGCGCTCAGGATGACAATTCAAGGAAATAAACAATTTAATTTGTACAGAAGTGATTATAAGCAGATAGTGCAGTTGAAAGGGAGCGAGCCAACCCCGATGGCTGGGCGAAGGAGCAACCGCTGAAAAAACGGAGGGCGGCAGACATAATACTGCTGGAATGTAGTGAAGCGCCCTTCGACAAGCTCAGGATGACAAAAAATATTAAAAGGAGATGTTTCGTAATTTTAAAACAAAATATTCTGAAAGCGAAACGGAATGAAGCGGTATTATGGATGCATATGCCCGACCGAACGCAGGAAGAGACCGTGTGAAGATGAGGAACAAGCAGTGCAATAAAACAGCTGCTTATTTTCATATGAATATGTTTATTGAATTTTAAAGGTCATATGTAATTCGCTACCGCTCATTTCAAGCTGCTGTTTTATTGTAACTGCGCCGTGTCTGTGGAACGGAGGGCCCTTCGTCAAGCTCAGGATTGTTGAAAGTTACATTGAAATAAGTAATTCCACAAAATAGTGTAGCCCGACTGGAACAGCCGAACGGAACAAAGGGAACGACCGTAGAGAGACCGCTTGATTGCCCGAGTTGTTATACCGTGAAAGTGTTTTTATACCTTTCTAGAATCGTGAATATTAATTAGAATAAAGTTAAAGGTTCAGAATCTGGTTTTGTTGCAACAAGATTAACATCATAAGGGAAAGCGAATTCTTTATAAGCAATATGCTCTAACCATTTCATTTCATCTTCTGGTTTTAAGATTATTGGCATTCTTTTTTTGATATTGTGTATTTCTGCCATTAACTGATTAGCTTGTGTCGTGACTATAGTATAAGTGTCTTTAATTTCTCCTGTATTTTTATCTGTCCACTGCGAATATAAACCGGCAAAGGCAAATAAGTCATGATTACCAATACCGATTTCATATTTGGTTTTATTTTTTCCTGTTGCGTCATGCCATTGCCATTCATAAAACCCAGTGGCAATTACTAAACATCTTTTGTTTATCGAATTTTTAAATGCTGGCTTTTCTTCTAGTGTTTCGACTCGTGCATTTAAAGTCATTTTTTTAATGCTTTCGTCTTTTGCCCAGGTTGGTATTAATCCCCAATTGTAGTGTATGATTTCTGTTGGATTTTCATCAATAATAACTGGTGTCTGTGGAAATACAAATCCATTAAAATGAGAAGTTGGTTTGAATTTCTCTTCATCTATTATTTTAGCTTTGAAACGAGATTCCACTTCTTTTGGAAACTTAGTTTGTTCAGTATGAAAGCACATTTAGTATAAAGTATTTTGGTTTATCTAAAATTACAAATTTTTAAGTTTTGAGTTCGAAATATATTTAGAGTATCTTTCTAATAGTATTTTCAGCTTGGGTTTTATGTAATTTTTACAGAATGGTTTTTCTGGATTTTTATAGTAATAGTTTTGAATTACTTCCCTTGAAACCTTAAATTCTACAAAAGGTAAAACTTGTGTAATAATAGGATTTTCCGAAGTTTTTCGAAGTGTGCGTACTATTTCTCGGATTCTTGCCATCTGCTTTTTATCAAAATAATAAATAGCAGATCTATACTTCCTTCTCATTGCATGGTTTATAGAACTTTGGTGTGTTTCAAGATGAATTTGAATTAAAATTTCCAACGGAATTATACCCCTGTTGTAATGAACTATAATCGCCTCGGAAAAGTCAATATTGTCTTTATCTGAAGCCATCCAGCCTTGATCCACGTGTGTTACGCCTATCAATGATTGGAAAACTGCTTCTGTACACCAATGGCACCCCCCTCCTAGCCCAATTTTTTCAGTCATTAGTTATTTTTTTCTTTCCAATTTAATTTCTTTCAACGGCTGGTTTTAATAGATTAAAATTTTGCTTAACTAAATTGGTTTATTTAACATCATCAATGTTTTTTCATCTTTATTCCCTCCATAATACTTTTCTAATACAGCATTAAATATAGGATTGGGAAATTCCAACTGGCTAAATAAAGTCATACATGATTGTAACTTTCTAGCATCTGGTTTTCCAAAAATATCTACTGCTGTTACATTATCCAATGTAAGAAGTGCTGTTGACATAATAATAAGACGTTTGCCTAAAATGGGATGCGCATAATATTTTTCTGCTTCATTAATATCTTTGATAGCATAAAATATATTGTAATCTGTGAAACCCAGTCCTCTAATTTGGGGAAAAATAAACCACATCCAGTGAGTCTTTTTCTTCCCTTTTTTTATTTCTGTAAATGCCGTTTCAAAAGTATTTTGTTGGGCAACAATAAAACGATTTAGATTATTCGAAGATTCCATAAAGATTGTAACTGAAGTGATATGAATCTAATATTAGTATTGCAACAAATTTCTATATGTTAGCAATTAGGTCAATCGAGTTAAACATACTTATTGACATCCTAAAGATTAGGAATTTCAAAATAAATATGTTTTTCTTTTATTTTAGCTAAATAACTGTAGAGTGTTGCATTTGCTGGAATAACAAGTTCCGGCAGAAAGTTATCTTTTATAATATAAATTCTATCCCCACCAAGTATTTTGAGATCTTTAAAAATTCCCTGGTACACAGAATTATTAAAATAAGTATCTGTTAAAAATGCTGTTTTGATTGTATCAAAACTATCTTCCCATGCTGGTAAAAAATTAATAAAATCATTATAAATCAATGTGGACTCTTCACCAAATTCTAAAACAAAGTTATAATTTGTAGAATTGTCAGTAGTACAATCATATAAAGTAGCTTTGAGCTTATTGTCGGATTCTTTACTAATGCCTTTCAAAAAAAATTCTAACTTGTCGTTATTGTTTTGATAACTTCCATATTCAACTGTTGCGATACCTCTTTTACTAATATCTTCTGCCAAATTTTCTAGCGAGGTACAATCAAGATTGTGTTTGCTAATTATTTTAAATTGTGCTTCCATCGTGTCCTATATTAATATTTTCTACAAATTTAGATAAGTATTCAAACCAAAATGATTCCAATATTCAAAAAAATGGCTTCTTTTAAGTAAAGTTGCCTAGTTTATTGCAGTTCACTTGGCTGCTATTTATCTTTATCACTAAAGTGTAATGATGTTAGAATCTCGTTAATTGAAAAATATGCCACACAGACTACTTCATCACTTGCTCCATAGTAGATAGTAAGCTTATCATCTTGCACAATATGTCCGTTGGTAAAGACTACATTTCCAAAAAATCCTGTCAATTCATATTGTTCAGTAGGAATCATTATTGGATTTTGTGTTCGAGCTAATACTATTGAAGGATTCTTAAGATCCATTAGAAAAGCTCCTAAGCAGTATTGGTGTTCTTCATTTGCACCATGATATATTTCGAGCCAACCTATTTCTGTTTTTATCGGGGCAGCACCTGCACCGACACGAGCACTATCCCAATATTTTTTTCGTGTTTGTAAAATACATTTATGGTTTCCCCAATGAACACCATCAGGAGATTCAGCAATCCATATAAAATTCCCTCCAATTTGTGGACTTGAAGGGCGGTGTAATGCATAAAACTTATTATTAATTTTTTCCTCAAAAATGGCACAATCTTTATTGTGTGGTGGCAGTATCAACCCTTTGTAGTCAAAAGTTTTCCAATCTTTAGTTGTTCTTAATCCCACTGCCACACCATTTGCTGAAACTGCTGTATAGGTTAGATAGTAGGTATCGTCGATTTGACTTACTCTACAATCTTCGATTCCATAGTTTTCAAGCGAACCATTTCCCGCAATTGAATAGTAGTCTTCTGCTTCATTAAAATGTAAGCCATCATCACTACAAAGTAATCGTAAATGGGAAACTGTTGTTAGGTAATCGAGTCCTTTGTAATTTACAACTCTAGGGTCATCAGCTTGTAAATCTTTATCATCAGATTTGATTTTAGTAATTTTTATTTTAGCTGACGTATCTAATGTTGGTATGGAAACGTATCCCTCTTGTTCAGGAATTGATTCGGCTACTCTTACTATAAGCCAGATTTTGCCATTATATCTAAATACACCAGGATTAAGGAGGCTAATGATTTTTAATTGATTTTCGCTAGGCGTTAAATCAATTGGAGTTAAAATAGGATTTTGAGAAAAACGTTTTGCTAAGTCACTCATAAAACTTTCTTTTTCTATTAGTTAAGTGAAATGTACAACGTTTTTCGTGCTTCGTGAAATCTATTTTCTTAAAATGTTGCTAATTGTGAATTGCTGTGTCTTTATATTTTATCTAAAAAATACTGTTTACGTGGTGCTTTTTCAATAAAACTATGGATAAGTTGCATAATGTATTGATTGCTTTTGTATAATGTAACTGCCTCTTTCACATCATTGAGATTAGTAATAGGTGTATCCCATGGAATATATCCCATCCCATAAAAATGACCTTTTTCGACCCAAATAATACTTCTTTCATCTTCCGTTCTGCCTTTGTCAATTATCGCAAATGTTTTTTTACTGTTTTTTAGAGATTGAATCGCATTTTCTACTTTATTATTATGAACATGTATGTCTGGTAAATTGGTGCTTTCTGTTTCTACCGTTTGTATGGCTCCTGTTTTCCATCCATAATTACAAAAACGATAATCCAATTGAAATTCATTAGCTAAACTTTGCAATACATTTATTCCATCTGATAAACTATTAAAATGTTCTAATGAGTCTTGAAATTTACTTTGTTTTCCTATAGCCAAATAGGAATATCCATTTCGTGCTTGATAATGGTAAAGTCCAAACTTGGGTTCAAATTTTTTTAATGCTCTGTTGTAAGCTGGCCAAAGCTTTTTGATTTCGGTGCATTCTAGTATTAATGCCATAAGTTCAGTGGCACATTCTTCAAAAGAAATGGAATGTATATCTCTTAAAAAGTTTTGTCTTTGAGCGTTTACGCTGTGTCCAGTGAAATGGGTTGCTACTCTCTTTTTTATATTGATGGCTTTGCCTACATAGATTACTTTTTTGAATTCGTTGTAGAAATAATATACTCCGGGTTTTTCGGGTAGTTTATTAAAATCATCAGGATGAAGATTGGGAGGCAGTCTTTGGTCTTGTGCTGTTTTTTTCAACATTTGTTCCAATATTTTGTCATCATCCCATTCGATTAATTTTCTAAATAGAATTGCTGTGGCATCCGCATCACCTCCAGCGCGATGTCGATTTTCTAATGGGATTCCTAAAGAATTACATAGTCTTCCTAGGCTATAGGATGGTAATCCAGGTTTAATTTTTCTAGCTGCTCTAACTGTACATAATTTTCGTGCCGTCCATTTGAATCCTGATGCTTCTAATTCATGGCGAACAAAGGAATAATCGAAATTGACATTGTGAGCCACAAATATTCTGTCAGTGAGTAATTCTAAAACTCTTTCGGAAATATCTTCAAAAAGAGGTGCATTTTTGACCATTTCATTATTAATTCCAGTTAGTGCAAAAATGGGTATTGGAATTTCTTTTTGGGGATTTACTAGTGTTTCATAGCGTTCTATAATTTCGGTTCCGTTGTGAATAATTATTGCAATTTCGGTAATGCGACTGCCACGAGCGTTTCCGCCTGTTGTTTCAATATCTACGATAGCGTATTCCATCTTTTTCATTTATCTCCTTTATGCTTTTTATTGATTAATTGCTTAACTCTTATTGTTGTTATTGCATTCGAAATCGTGGCAAATTTATTTGATGTTCTTGTGGATAAGGTTCTCGATGGGTGCAACTCACATCTTCTTTAATTTGGTTTTGTGTTTTGAATTGGTCTTTGGCATCCATATAACGAGGATCAGGCACAAAGGGCATTTTAGCCATTTTGGTTATTGTAATTGTAGGGAAGTGATAATCTACTTCGACAATTCCTAATAACAGATAACAGCCACCGCCTTGAAATGGGAATTGTAATAAGTTATCAGGAAAATGTACTGAATCAAAGTAAGTACCCTCCTTATCAATCCATGTCCCGAAATACATTGTTCCTTTCACTGTTGGTACTTGTTTACGTGATATAAGATAGGCTAGCATTTTTACTTGTTTTTTGTGATGAATAATTAAATCTTTAGCCATTACATCCCCTCTGTATTTTGTTTTAAGTAAATCAAAAACTGTGCAAGAAACTGGAAAACTTAGCAATTCGATTTCGTCAAAAGCATCTTCAAATAGTGAACGCTCCAATTTTGGAAGTTTGAATTCTTTAACGGGTTCTTGTATGAGCATAATGTTTTTGTTTTCAGGTTTTAGGTTGTTAAATAATAGACTAGCAATTACTAATAATTCATTTTTTGTTTTGCCCGTAAAACGGAAAGCTCCGATAAAAATTAGAATTTTAATATTTTCGATTCCCATAGGAATTCGGTTTATAAAATCTTCTAAAGAAATAAAATCCCCATTTTTTTCTCTGTCTGAAACTAAAAACAAAGCCATTTTGCTATCTAAACTTAGCAAGTGCATCAACCCCAAATAAACATCTGTTCCATAAAGTGTAGTTTCGTAGGTGCTTTTATTTACACATGGATTGTGAATTGTCGCACCTGCCATTCTTGCTTCGTGAACGTAAACTTCAGTTCTGTAAAATCCACCTTGGTTGTTGATTACTGCCACCATAAATTCGATAGGATAATAGACTTTTAAGTATAGACTTTGATAACTTTCTACTGCGTAAGAAGCCGAATGAGCCTTGCAAAAAGAATAGCCCGCAAAAGATTCTATTTGGCGGTAAATCTCTTCACTTAGCTTAACGGGATGTCCTTTTTTAGCACAGGAAGCAAAGAAATTGTCTTTTACTTTTTGTAAAGCAGCTAGAGAACGTCCTTTACCTGACATAGCACGCCGAAGAATATCACCATCGGCAGCAGCTAAACCTCCATAATGTAAAGCTATTTTAATCACGTCTTCCTGATAGACCATTATACCATAAGTTTCTCCTAATTGTTCTTTGAACACCTCGTGGAAATATTCAAAATGAGTGGGATTGTTATGTCTGAAAATATATTCCTTCATCATTCCTGATTTGGCTACTCCTGGGCGAATGATGGATGAAGCTGCGACTAAGGTTTTATAATTATTGCATTTGAGCCTTCGTAGTAACCCTCGCATAGCTGGGCTTTCGATATAAAAACAACCGATGGTTTTTCCTTGGGCTAAAAAACTATTGGCAACAGTTTCATTCTTTGAAATGGAAGTATCACGGATATTTACTCGAATGCCTCTATTTTTCTCGATTAGTTTGACCGTATCATCAATATGACCAATTCCTCTTTGGCTTAAAATATCAAATTTTTCGAAGCCAATATCTTCCGCTACGTACATATCAAAAAGGACTATTGGAAAGCCTTTTGGGGGCATTTCTAATGGTGTGTAATTGGTAATGGGTTCTTCGGATATAATGATGCCACAGGAATGCATACTGCGTTGATTTGGGTATTTTTCGAGCATCATCCCGTATTCCTGCACCAACTTTACTATACTATTGGTTTCGTGTAATTTCATTGGGTTTTTAGCCAATAGATCCAATTCTTCTTTTGGCAAACCAAATACTTTACCGACTTCTCTAAAAATAGAACGGTATTTGAATTCGACATTAGTACCACAAAAAGCCACGTTTTCTTTGCCATAACGATTGAATATATATTCCAGGATTACATCGCGTTCTTTCCAACTCCAATCGATATCAAAATCAGGTGGACTTTTACGGTTTTCGTTTAGAAAACGTTCGAAGTATAAATCGAGTTCTAAAGGGCATATATCCGTAATACCAAGACAATAAGCAATAATGCTATTGGCACCACTACCACGACCGATGTGCATGAAGCCTTGGCTGTTGCTATAGCGTATGATATCCCAAGTTATTAAAAAGTAACCACTGAATTCTAATTGGTCAATGACTTTGAGTTCTTTTTCTACTCGTTCCTTGGCTTTAATGTTGTTCTTACCATATCGCCATAAAAGACCTTGGTGTGCTAATGAAGTTAGCAATGCATTATCACTTTGACGGTTATTAGTATAGTATTTTTTATTTTTGGGAGTTGTGAAATTAAAGGTAAAATTGCATTGGTCAATCAGCCTTTCGGTGTTTTGAATAATTGCAGGATAGTCCGCATAGGATTCCAGCAATTCTGCTAGTGGTTTTATTACTTCAGAAGTTTTGCAATAATCTTCTTCTGTGAGTTTTGATAAAATGATATTAGAATCAATCGCTCTTAAAATTTTATGCAAATTGAATTCTTTTTTGGTTCTAACAGTTACTGGTTGTAGAACCACCATTTTATCTATTTTACTCTTCAGTTCAACCACAAAAAGTTTGGGTAATTCTTCGGGGCGTATGCCGATGAATTCGCTTTCTCTTAATGTATTTGGTGTCTTTTCTAAATTATATATTATGAAAACATTTTTGAATTCAGGCGCTTCTTTGGGTAATGGTTCACCACTGAAATTGTGCGCTGTCAAAAAACGATTCATTTCTGCTACACCCGATGCGTTTTTGGCTAAACCAATATAACGCAATTTATTTTCCGAATGGAATTCAATACCTACTATAGGTTTGATATCAACAGCTTTACAACCTTTTATAAAATCATAAATCCCTGTCACGGTATTAATATCCGTTAATGCCATCGCTTTCACTCCACATACAACAGCCTGTTCTATTAGGTCGTTTAAGGGGATTGTGCCGTAGCGGAGAGAGTGATAGGAGTGGCAATTGAGGTACATGATTATGAGTAATGGTTTAAAGTTTAGTGTTCGTTATTTACACCAATAAGGTTTTTATTAAAAATGATAATTAGACTTTCAATTTTCTTTTTTGCTTGATCTAAAAAGAAACAAAAAAATCAAGTCTTGCGCTTCCTCGTCGGTCAAATTAGTTTTCGAATACTAAAAGAAAAGAACTCGCTACGCTCAAACAGCTTTTCTTTTTACGTATTCTTCAAACATTTGACACTCGACTGCGGAAGCTAAGGACAGTTGAATCTCGTAACGAATGGCAATTGAGGTACATGGGAAGAGGGTTAACAGGTTAATCGGTTAATTGTTTAGAAAAAGTTTAAAGGTTTAAGGGTTTAAGGGTTTAAAGCTTAAGGGTTACGTTTTAAAATTTCGGCTTTGTTGTTGGGTTTGAAGGAAGCTCCAGCACAACGCATTACTGCATCGAAGCCGTAACGATTTTTCATTTTATCCATTGCTGCATAAAGTGCTAACATTTCTTCGGTATCTTCAAAAAGATTGATTTGGTATGTTCCTCTTACTAATCCACTAAAACGAATTCCGATTAATCGTAGTCGCATACGGCGTTGGAATAGTTTTTCAAATAGCTCTAATACGACTTTGTTTAAAATATGATCAGCTGAGGTATAGGCAATTTTGGATTGTTTGGTTTCAGTATCAAAATTGGCGTATCGGATTTTGACTACTACGGTTGACGTTAGCCATTGTTCTTTACGAAGTTGGAATGCTAACTTTTCAACCATACCTATGAGTATGGTTTTGAGTTTCACTATATCAATTGTGTCTTGAGCAAAGGTATGTTCTGTTGCGATGGACTTTCTTTCGGTATAGGGTTCTACAGGAGTATTATCAATCCCATTGGCTTTTTTCCAAATTTCGAGACCGTTTTTCCCTATCATTTGTTGTAGCACCTCAGCAGGCATTTCGGATAACGTTTGTATGGTTCGAATCCCTATTCTTGACAAGGTTTGAAAGGTTACATTACCCACCATTGGGATTTTTTGTATGGATAAGGGATTTAAGAATGGTTTTACAAGGTGTTCAGGGATTTCTAAATTTTGTTTTTGCTTTCCTTCTCCCGTTCCAATTTTTGAAACCGTTTTATTAACTGATAAAGCAAAAGTTAGAGGTAAACCTGTTTCATTGGTAATTTTTTTGGCGAGTTCATCTGTCCATTTGTAGCATCCATAAAATTTATCCATTCCTGTAATATCTAGATAAAATTCATCAATACTGGCTTTCTCCACTACGGGTGCTTTTTCTTGGATTATTTCAGTAATGGTATGAGAAAATTTAGAATATAGTTCCATATCACCTTTGAGTACTTTGGCTTGTGGGCAAAGTTTTAAAGCCATATTTATAGGCATGGCAGAACGCACTCCAAAATGTCGAGCTTCATACGAACAAGAAGCCACAACACCTCGGTCACCGCCTCCAATTATAAGTGGTATTCCTTCTAACTGTGAGTTGGTTAGCCTTTCGCAGGAGACGAAAAAAGTATTCATGTCCAGATGTACAATTGCCCTTTTCATAATCATTTCTTTAGTGTTACAAAATTAGTACAGATAATAACATTTTTTAATATATTTGTAGTTACAAATTGTAACAAAATCACTATGTCCTTATTTTCAGACAATATCAGAGCCTTGCGTATAAGGCATAAAATTTCCCAAGAGAAATTAGCTGAGCAGTTGCAAATCACTAGAGGTAGGTACGTTAAGTATGAAGATGGTACTTCGGAAGCACCTTATGAGATTTTGAAAAAAATTGCCTTATATTTTAAGATTAGCATTGACTTATTGCTTTCCATTGACATACGGAAAATTGAACTTGATGCTTTAGTGAAACTTGAAAACAACCGCCTTTTATTACCCATTCAAATAGATCATTATGGAGAAAATGTGATTGAAATAGTGACCGAAAAAGCCAAGGCAGGTTATTTGAGTGGATATGCTGATCCCGAATACATTGAAAGTTTGCAACAGATTTCGTTACCGTTTTTAGGTTCTGGAAAATATAGGGGGTTTCCAGTTGAGGGTGATTCAATGCCTCCACACGAAAATGGTTCTATTATTGTGGGTCGCTATGTAGAAAATTTAGGCGAAGTTATTGATGGTAAAACTTATATTTTGATAACTGTGAATCATGGTATGGTCTATAAACGTCTGAATAAAAATAAAAAGAATGCTTTGGTATTAGCATCGGATAATTCCTTTTATCCCAATTTTGAGGTTAAGTATTCTGAAATACTTGAAATTTGGGAATACAAATGTAATATCGGGCGCACTGATGCTAAACAAGTTGTAACCGAATTAGATGGTATAAAAGACCTATTGTTAGAATTAAAAAGAGAGATTTCTGAAATGAAATCCATTCATAGTTAAATTTGAAAAGGTACTTTAAAATTAAAAATATTAAAATTTTATTCAAAATTATATAATCACCACTTTTAGTTTCTTAATTACATTTACAACCTCAATTATAAATGTTAAAAAGAATATAATTATGGAATTATATACATTCATGAGTCTTCTATTAGCATCATTTATAGGGACATTAGTAATGACTTTGTTTAGTTATTTACTTTCTGATGGATTTAAAGAATTATATAAGGAACCTGTCTTGTTGACGTATTTTATACATAAATTAAATTTATCCCTTCGTCCGTTTTCATTAACAATATTAGCATGGTTGCTCCACTTATTAATTGGCTTTGTTTTTGTTTTGGCTTATCATTTTTTTTGGCATAACAACCTCTTAGAATTGAATTTGTTAAATAGTTTGTTACTAGGAGCCATAAGTGGTTTCATTGGTATATTAGGATGGACATTTATTTTTAATTTTACCAACTATGAGCCAAAAATTGACTTTTATGGCTATTTTTTTCAACTTTTTTTTGCTCATATTATTTTTGGTTTGTCCGCTTTTCTGGTATATATATACTTATAAAATATTATTTGACATTGCTAAAAATTTAATAAAAAAACGAATTTTGTTTTGATATTCCCTTGAGTTAATGCCATTAATTTAATTTTTGTTACGAAGAATCTAAACGTTATTATTTGAGTTAGTTTCTCTTAATTATTAAAAATTAAGCCTAACAAAATTTCTGTTAAATGTTAGTTCTAATTTTTTTTGCTTGTTGAAGGATTTAAATAATGTTTTAATTATACGTTATAACATTAACCTTTCCCTCTTTTTTATACCTATAAATTTAAAAGACCGTCTAAAAAATTAGACGGTCTTTATTTTCATTTATCAAAAGAACTATCTATCGATAAATTTCTTTTCCTTGGTTTGTTCTCCAATCGTTTTCAAAATATTCGGCGTCCTCCTCCGTACGTGGATACACTCCCATTACCACATTACCCTCTTTAATACCAGACTCATAAATTTTAGCTCTCTCCTCAGGAATACCTGAACCTACTAAAGCTCCAATTATACCTCCTGTAATTCCACCCGCTCCTGCACCTGCTAAACCAGCGGCTAAAGGTCCTGCTACAATGATTCCTAACCCAGGAATAAGTACACTTGTTCCTAATGCAGCTATTACTCCCACTATAGCGCCAATTGTACCACCAATTGCTGAACCAGCCCCTGCTCCTTCAGCTGCTTTATTTCCTAACTCAGAATTATCATCTGTATTGGAATAATCTCTTTCCTTGGTTTCATCTGACATTAATACATTAATTTCATCACTAGTGTAACCTCTCTCAATTAAGTTGTTATACGCTCTTTCAGTATTTTCACGATTAGCAAACATACCTGTCAACATCGGACGATTGTTTTGGTCTCTGTTATTTGAATTTTCCATTTTTTTAAATTTTAATTATTAAATTATTTAACTATTACAAATCTATATTAGATTCATTAGCAAACACTTACAATATTCAGCAGAAAGTTTATAACATTCGGGTATAATCCATTTTGGTGTAGTTACATTTGAATTCTAATAACCTATAAAATTGTTCAACATCATTTTATTTATTAAACAAATTTTTGCTATTCTCGCAAACTATTAACTTTATTCATGCGAATTTGATGTACGGCTGACATTATTTTTTTCTTGGTCAATAAGTACTTCGGTAATAATACATGCAGTTTCATCAATGGTCTCTTTAATAATTTGTTCTTGGGTTCCTTTAAATTCTATACGTCTAGCTATATGTCTATGAGGGAAAATGATATGAATAAATATTGTTCCCACAGGCTTTTCCGAGTTTTCGCTTCCACCAGGTGTTGCTAGACCTGTTACTGCCACACATATATCCGTTAGTCCTAAACTATAAAAATTTACAGCCATTGCCTGAGTAACTTCAGCAGATTCTGGGGTGAAAGTTTCAATTAAGTCTTTAGGAATTTGTAACAAATTTAATTTCATGCATACATCATAACAAACTATACCACCCAATAATATTTCTCCTGATCGCTGAACAGTTGAGAATTCAAAAGCCATTTTACCCGCCGATACACTTTCAACAAATGCTATCTTCCACTTTTTTTTAATTAAAATATTTGCACAGTCTATAACCTGTTTAGAAGCCATTTTAAACTTTTTTATTGATTAACATTCCAATTTTGTGAAGTACTTATTGATTGGGTACCTATTTATGGTAAAAAAAAAGCCTGCAATAATAAATGTATTGCAGGCTTAGCTTTTATTGAAGTATTATTTTTTTTCATCTTCATCTTTATCTTCATCTTCATCTTCTTTTTCTTTTTCAGAATCTGCAGCATCAAAGTTTATTGAGTTATAAGCGGCTTCAGTTAATATACTATCGGCATCTTTTTCCTCCGCTAATGTTTCTTCAAGCAATTTTACAGCTTTAGTTTCTTCCAATGTTTTAGCGAATGCTACTAGAGTACCGTATGATGCAATTTCATAATGTTCTATTTTTTGTGAAGCCGCTATGATACCAGCATCTCGAACCGCACCATGTTCGGTTTCTTTAAGAATATCTTTACCTTCTGTAATTAATCCATCCATGGCATCGCACTTTTTAGCAACAGCTTTTTCACCAATACTCTCAAAAACCTCTTCTACTCTGGTGACTTGATTTTTTGTAATTTCTAGATGGTCATTTATTGCATTAACTAAATTTTCATTAGAAGCATTTTTAGCCATTTTAGGAAGTGCTTTTACTAATGCTTTTTCCGCCCAGTAGATGTCTTTTAGAGCATCCACGAAAAGTTCTCTTAATCCTTCGGCAGCCGATTTTTTTGCTTTTACAATTGTTTTTTTAGAACTTGTATTTGTTTTCTTGCTTTTATTCTTACTCTTTGTTTCCATTTTTATAATATTTAAGTTAATTGTTTGTAATAATATATTTCATTTTCATTTTGATGCTCTTTATAAGATTCTGATTCCAATTCTTCACTGTCTTTTTTAGTCTGATCCTCTATATGCTCATTAAGTGAAATATTTTCTCATTATGAAACTATACCCTTTTTTGTAAATATTTTTTAGAGTCTGCAAATTGCTAATTTTCTTAGCAAGTATTTGTTATCCTTTGTTCGTCTATAATATCCACAATGTCTCTTACACTTTATCTGTGATGTTAATATTTTACTCTTGACCTACCCCAGTTTCATTAACATCTTTTAGGTTTGCAAGATGTGGATATTGTAAATAGGATGAATTTTGTGGGCATATGTTATTTACAGTTTTGGTTGCTTTTTCCATTACGAGTATATTTAATAATTAAACATTATCAAATTTATTAACAGATACTTCAGTAATCGTTACAGAATTTTAAAAGTTTATTATATAGTATCTATCTACTGCACCATTAGATATTGTAAAAGATCATTCCTAATAGTAGTAGTAGTAGTAGTAGTAGTAGTAGTAGTAGTAGTAGTAGTAGTAGTAGTAGTAGTAGTAGTAGTAGTAGGAATAAAATATAAACTGAACCTCATTACCTTACTTTCTAATTACATTACCGTGAAATATTTTACATTTGGGAATATGAAAAATGTGATTACTGAGATGCTACATAGGAAAGTGAGATAAGCGTCAGTAAATCCACTACCGTAAGCGTAATACTTTAAACTTAAACTTACACTTACTATAATTTTCACTTATTAAATTGAGCTATTGTTTTTCTATACCTAATTTATACCATTATCGCTAGCCAAGACAATTTTTGATTTCTGCCCATTCGGAATTAATTATGCTATAATAAACTGAATTACGGAAAACGCCATTCTCTCGTATTATATCATGGCGCAGAATACCCTCGAATTTACCTCCTATTTTTTCAATTGCTTTGCGAGAGCGTATGTTATTTTCATCCGTTTGAAGTTGTACTCTATTGGCTTTTAAAGTTTCGAAGATATAGGTAAGTATTAATTTTTTACATTCCTTGTTTGCATTCGTATTCCAATAGTTGGGATGTATCCATGACCAACCAATTTCTAGTTTTTTATGTTCTGGTTGAATATTTAAAAAACGGGTACTTCCTATAATTTTATTATCTTTTTTAGTCTTAATTACAAAAGGATATTGGTTACCCTCTTTTCTTTCAATCATTGCAGTATTCCAGCTTTGCAGCAGTTTTTCGGAATTACTGCCATCGACTATATAAAATTCCCAAATGCGCTTGTCTTTGGAAATTTCTAGTAAATCCTTGAAGTGTTCCATTTCTAAAGGTAGTAAGCAATAGTTATCACTTTCTAATGTTAACGGATGTTCAATCCAATTGCCTTCTGCTTTTGTTGGAATTTCTTTGTTTTGTTGCTGTGGATTTGATGAAAAGTTCATTTTACTATAAGAAAAAGAATTTCTATGGATTATATCCTGGAGAGCTGCATCTTATTCATTAGCTATAATTCTACCGCCAGTTCATTGTAGATTTAAGAAAAATAATATGAGCCAGATGATGATTACAATGCCAAGCATAAATTCCAATGTTCTCTTCGAGGCTAATTGTTTCGTTTGTTTCTGGATGTATAAAGGTTCTTTTGAGTTCTTCAATTGATAAACTTTGCAATAATAATGACCAACGAGCATGTAGTCCCTCTAAAATTAAAAGCGCAGGTTCTATGTCGATGTTTTTGCTGTCTATCAATTCCGCCCATCTATCTTCAAAATAGGGTTTGATTGTTGGATTGTCTTCGGTCAAAGCTAACTTGAATCTAATAAGGCTGTTCATGTGGCTATCTGCACAATGGTTTACGAGTTGTCTAATAGTCCAACCCCCTGGTCTGTAAACGGTGTCTAACTGAGCCTCTGAAAGCATTTTAATTTCTTTTTTTAGTCGCTCAGGGAACGCTTGAATATCTAAGATGTATTCCTCTACAATTTCCTTGGTTATATTAGTTGGTGCCGTAAATTTCCCTATAGGATATTTTAATTTTTCAATATTCATATTCTTTAGTTTTGTGACAACTAATATAGTTAGTATTTATCCCACTTTCCTATTTTACTCTTCTATAATTGCGTAATTACAAAAAACTTTGGTGGCTTTACCTTCATTATTTAATTCAAATACCTCCAAGGCTTCTTTGTTATTCACAGAAGTGTAACTGATGCATATTGTATTTATGCCAACAAAATACTTATGGAAATTAAAATGCAAATCAGGATATTTTAATAATCCTATTTTGAAATAATCTTTTAATTCCGCTCTAGAGCTTATTATTCCAGTGTCATTAAAATTTAGCATTTTAATAAAAGGAGAATGAAATTCTATCTCATTTGCATAATGAGACATGATGGTGTCAATATCATTGCTATTCCATGATTTTATCCATTCTTCAGCAAATTGCTTAGCTACCCTATTTTCCATTTTCTTTAAGTATTTAAAACATTTAAGTATCTTTTAAAAGGCCCTACCATATGATCGTATTGTTTGGCTAAAATACGTGATACCTGAATTAAATGACTTAAGTCATGTGTTGCCCAAGTAGCTAGTAATTGCTCCAAATTTACTTTCCCAAGTGTAGGATGTAACCCTGTTTTATTAAAATCAGACGGCTGCAGATTTAACAATCTAATTTTAGTAATTGCTTTTTCTCTACGTTCCTGAAATTCTGAAATGAGTTCTTCAAAGGTTTTTTCTTGTGCCAATTTAAAGTGAATTACCATATCAATTGGAACAAATGGCTGATTATTTCCCTTGTAAAGAATGATGTTTATTCTGTCTAGCCAATTTGTTTTTTCACAAATAATAAGATGTGCCACAACTTCTTTGATAGACCACCTATCTTCATTTTCTTTAGTTGTAAGCATATCTGTAGGAATTCCTACTACCATACTTTTAAGTACAGCAGGTGTATTCTCGAGTTGATTTAAAGTTTGGTTTAGTGAGAATTGCATGATTTCTTGTTATTTAATGGTTTCATCATGTACACAGCATCAACGTATTGCCCTTGGACAATTAAGTCTTCTTTTATTATCCCTCCGATAATTTCGAAACCAAATTTTTCGTAATATTTCACTAGGCTGACTTTGCTTGTAATTGTTGTTGAAAGAATTAGTTGTTCCAAATTGTTAATTGCTTCAATCCTCTCTAGCAAACAATTTATTAGCTTTGTGGCTACACCATGATTTCTGTATTCGGGATGAACATATAAAGCATGTAAACTCGCTTTGTGAGAGGCTTTTGTTCGTTCCTCGCTTTTAAATTTAACAAAACCTACTAATTCATTTGCGCTACTAAAAGCACCTAAAGTGAATTTTTCAGATTTATTACTATCATTCGAAATCTCCTGTTGGTAATCTAGTATTGATTTGGTTGCTTCATCTTCTAAACTATCACAGAAAGCAAAAGGAGATTCTTGTAAAGCAAATTTACGTAAGTGCCTATATTCATCAGCATCAGTTTTTTCCAAAATTCTAATAGTCATGACAGTATGGTATGTGGGACGTTATGCGTCTGTTTAAGAAAAAAATCCTCTTTTTGTCTAAATATATAAACGCCAATTTAAGTTAGAGTATAACTATTGACGATTCGTTTTTTATAGTATCTTACCCGTTGGGTACAAAGAAGTCTTCGACGGGCTCAGACTGACATGTTAGGTATAAATAACTTTAGATTTAAATTAAAATTACCATTTTTAAATTAATCTGAATAATTTCACCCACCGGGTTAGTATTTTATTATTTCTTAAAGTAAAATACTAATGTGGCTTTTTCAATTAGATGCTGTTGTAACATAAAGCCAACTAAGGCTGGATTTGCGTTTTCATCTAATCCTAACTTATCTGTATTTAGAGCGTGAATTGTAATTAGGTATTTATGAAACCCACTACCTTCTGGTGGACAAGGACCTCCGTATCCTTTCGTTTTAAAATCAGTCATACTTTGAATAACTGTTGAGGGTACTAGTTTTTGTGTTGGGTTACCAGCGTTAGCTTTCAACTCTACTAAGTTGGCGGGAATATCAAAAACAATCCAATGCCACCATCCACTACCCGTAGGGGCAGATTCGTCATACATTGTAATGGCAAAACTTTTTGTTCCTTTGGGTGCGTTTTCCCAGAATAATTGTGGTGAAATATTTTCACCTACACATCCAAAACCATTGAGCAATTGTTTATTGGTCGCTTGTCCTCCCAGCTCTTTACTTTTTAGTGTAAAAGTTTGGGCTGAAATACTCATTCCTAATAGGAGTATAACGATAAATAGATAGTTATTTTTCATGATTAAATGTTTTTATACAAAATTGAAAAAACACTACCATAACTACCTTATTCTGTTTGTTCAAAAACTTGTCCTAAAGGTTCATTTAATTGAAAATACTTTGGTGCTACTCCAAAATGCTTTTTGAATTCTTTACTAAATGAGGAAAGATTTTCATATCCCACGTGCAAAGCAACTTCAGAGGGTTTATTGTTAAGATGTAACATGATTTTGGCTTGTTGCATTTTTAAGTTCGTGAAATACTTTTGAGGAGTCGTACCATAAATTAAAGCAAAATGTCTTTTAAAAGAGGAAAGGCTCATGTTTGACAAGAACGCCAATTCTTCAATCGTTAAATTTGAATTAGTATTCAGTTCAACAACTTGTTTGATTTTTATCTCACTATTATCTGTAAACGCCTTTGTAATTAACTGTTCAAATACCTGTGGAAAATAATGTTTAAGGTAACTTAATAACTCATGTACCTTAGTTTTTTCCATTTTATTGTCTTGATGCTTTTGCAATAACTTCAACGAAAGACAGTAATTATTTAAAAATTCATCTCTCTTTATTTTCAAAATGGGTGGTGTCTCTATCTTGGATGCTTGGAACTGTTTCCCTTCCTGATAATGATGTGCTAAAGTATCGTTCCCAAAAAAGATGAGTATGGCCTCGTATTTTCCGTTATCGGCTAGGCTTTCTGACATCAAAGCACTGCCGTTTGTCATTATCAAAGCTTCAGTACTAGTAAGGATTTCTTTTCCAAGTGCTGTATGAATCTCTTTGCATCCGTGTTGCAGTAAACAAATCATGTTTTTAGTAAAAACCACTTTATTATTCGCTGATGCATGATTATTTGAGTGAAAATAAATCATCGTGTCGTTAGTACCGATATTAAAGTCGTCTGGTATTGTGGTTAGATTGCTATTCATGATTTCCGCATTTAAATTAAACTTAATATGCTCTTTTGTCCGCAAAATGAATGTTTTCATTACAAAATTACGTAAGAAAAATGGCTTTTGATTTAAAATGATACGAAATAGCATAAGAAAAGCTACGTTATTTTACCTAACTTCAATTTTAAAAATTGCTGCTTTTTCTTAATGGTTTACTTGAAAAAATGATTGTAAAATTGCTAGATAACTTAGAAATCAAATTATAAATAGATAGTTTTTTTGATGAAGGCCATAAGTTGAAATTCTTTTAGATAGCGTATTTTTTAATGAATAAAGACTTGTGGTTAATCGTTTTATTCTTTTCTTCAAATCGTAGAGTGTTAAATTTGTCTATTTTAGAGAGATAGATATATTAAAGATTTTTCAAAAACCATTCGCTATTTATCCCAAGTTTTGTAAGTTCCGTTTGCAAGGTATTGTATTCCTTTTCGATATCTTTCGAGAGTTTGTTGTTGAGCTGTATAACCGCTGCATAATCCCCGTAATTCAAGTATTGTTTCAATTCTTTGGGACAATGGGTCATTTCCTGAACAATCTCTTTCACTAATTCTTTCAGCAATTTGTTCGTATAACCATTGATATCCGCTTCTAAATTCCTCTTCAATTGTGGTTCTAAGCTTTCTTTCATCCGTTGTTTCTGATTGAAATTGTCTCTTAAAGGTTTCAAAGCTTTCTCGTTCTTGGTCTTCAAGTGTTCTAAATTCTTGTTCAAGTTCGCTTTCTTGGTTGCTAATTCGAAATTCTTCTCCCGCAAAATTTCCCGCAAAATTTGATTCTTTTCTCGTATCTTCCTCAATGTATCCCTGCTCTCGCTTAATTCTTTCAATTTCATGTTCAATTCTTCTTTCTTCTGCTGCAAATTCTGCGCTAATGCTGTTTTCAGGTTTTTCATCTCTGAGTGTATGTTCAATTTGCCGGACAATATCTGCTTGTTCCTCTGCAATTTTTCGTTTTCGCTTAAAATATCGTTCTTCCAGATTTCGATTTTTCTCTTCAAGCTTTCTTCTTGTTGCGTCAATACTTTCGCCTCTTGATCCAAGCTCTGAATATATTTCTCTTTCAATTCCTGCTTGAATTTCGTCCAATTTTGATTGATGCTTTCTTGTAGATTCCTCAATTCTTGATATTTCCTGTCCAATGTTGAATTCAACTCGTTTATACAATTGCGATTCCACGCATCTTGTAATTGACCGTATAAGGTTGCTAATTTGGTTCTTTCGGCAGACGATAGATTCTCCGAAAAATCCCATTTGGAGTTCATCAATTTGTGATATTCCTTCTGTATGTCCAGTGGGAAGTTGAAAGTAGTTGGAGTTTTGTTCGACATGATTAAATACCCATTTTGTGTTTTTAGTTACAAGAAAGTTTTTTGCAATATTTTCCGGAGAATCTTTCGGAATTACGATTTGAATAGTATCTATTCCTAGACGCCTTATTTTAGCTTTTTTTTCATCATTCAATTTGTGGGAAACTACAATTTCAATTAGTAATATTGGTTTTCCTTGACTATCGAAGAACGTTACATCTGGTCTAATGAGCAAATTCTTGTTATCAATTTCAGGGTTCTTTCCAAATTGAACTTCTCCATGGTCATCTTCATAAAATGAAAGTTCTTTTTTTACAGAATGCGCCTCGACAAAAGTAGCTTCTTGGATTAGTTTTGCACTTTTGCCGTCAGGTGCATATTTATATAAGTTTGGTACTTTTATTCGTTTTGTTCTTTGTAAAATATCAATGGCTAAATTATGTCTGAAATCTTGATTGCTGAATGTACAAGGAATTTCACCTTTAGCTACATCTTTAGCGATATGCCTAAAATAGGATTTGTGTAACGTGTTTTTCTTTTGAATTACCGCTTCCATTGGTGCATCGCAACCTATACACCAGTAGCCTTTGCGACCACTGATAGCATCTAAAATAAATACGGATTCGCCTTCTACGTTTTTGGCGTATTCGTTTTGTTCTTTTGAGGTAGTATGTTTATTTTGATTACTCATTAAGGAAAAACATTTTTTAAAATAAATATATTTTTAATTTCTGGCAACATTTAATTTTTTAATTCTAAAATAAGTAATTTCTTCTAGTTTAGTTGATTTTGTTATTAACAATTTAATATTTATTTATTTAAGAATCATGCATGTATTAAAAACAATCAAATTGTATCTATATATCGTTTTTAAGAGAAATTTCCGATTGCACAATTTCAACACTTATTTTTTTATTTTTATGGAATAGAATATGAATAATATCTTACTTTACCTCGAATTATAACCCGACAACTGTGATTTTTTTAATTAGGGATTAGAAAGATTATTGTATCTAAATGCGTCTGAAACAGAGGAGTAATAAAGTAAAGTACTGTTGGGTGACTGCATTTTAGTTTTGCTTGCGTAGGTTAATTTTTGAATTATGAATGTGGCTATTGTATAGGTATGTATTAAAAATTGGCGCTTATGAAATTATCGTACTTGCAAGTTGTTTAATTTTTTTTTTGATACGAGCGTGACGTTCGCACCAGCGTGGTCCCGTGATGTTTTAACCGCAAAATATCTTATCAAAGATAGCTTCAGAACCGGTTTCTATTAATATTTCAGTTTAATCGATATTCTCTCTTTAGATTATCATTTACCATTTTCCTGTAATAGAGGATTAAATCTGGATGCATACCTGTCATAGAGTTTGCATAAACTTCAGCTGTAAATTTTTTAATTGATGTTAATGGTAAAGCTGTCCGATTCAAGAAATTTATAAAGGCAATACATGTAGAAATCACATATGGATTATTGTTTCTATAAAATTGTAGGTTTTCTAAAGCCAAAAGATAGTAATTTTCTCTACCACCAATGTACTCTATAAACTCTTTTTTTAAGGTTTCATAATTAATAGTAATACCTAAATAATTTGATTTCAATAAGAAACGGTAAAAAGCAGAATCACATCTTCCAGAATAATAGGTTAATAGATACTTTTCTGGATTTAAAAAATTAGAACCAGTCTTAAATTGGAAAACAGAAACATCGCTACTGATGTATCTATGATTTTCTCTTGTTGAAAAATGCAAAGAATCAATCATATTATTCATAATAGCATTTTCAAATTTATTGTCCTTTTTTGGAAGTTTTAAAATAACATCTAATTTTTCTTCTACTAAGTCGATCTCACAGTTCTTATCTATCCAATCTAATATTGATTGTAAAAAATCAATTCTAGCGTTTTTATTTCCTTCAGGATAGAAAAAATTTTCAATACCTTCAGTAGTAATATTCATGCTTAATGTTGATTCAGGTGAATGCATATCTGAATTTATATAGCTTTCAATTTGGAGCCTCATGCTGTAAGAAATGACAAATTTATGCTTGAATTCAAATTTTAATTCTCTCTCTAAAAAATAAAATAGCATTAGAGAAGTGAAATCCAATACAAATTTTAATGATTGATTTTGAGTGTCAATATTTGATGAAGAATTATTGGGAACTGTTATAAATTTACTTTGCTTATTACCTGTTAGATGTAAATATGCATCAACGAAATTTCTTTTAAAAACTGAACTTACTAAAGCTAAATATCCAATACGATAATTGTAATAATCATCAAAGAGTTTCTCATTTTGTTCTTTTTCTTCTGTGCCAATGGTGCCAAATTGATCGATAAGAAATTTTGTAAAATCATTTATATCAGGAGGCAATTGTAATGAATAAAATCCTAAATCATTTACTGGATTTTTTGCTTCTTCTTCAATTTCTCGGAATAGATTTAAGGCGTCATTAAAAATTTCAACAATTGTAATATTGTTTTTCTTTTTAGTCATTGGATGAATTTGACTAAAAGTCTCTCCAATTTTTTTACCTACCAATTCTTTTTGTAGTCCTGTTGACTTTGTAATTTGTATTCTTTCCTGTCGGCCATCTATAAGATATACTACCCAATAGCCTAATTCAACCGTTTCAAATTTTTTGAAAAAATCATCAAACAACAAAGAAGTACCAAAATAATTCATTCTGGCTTCTGTATTATTTTTATTTGAAGCCAAATTGTATAAAATTTTGAATCCTTTTTCAATATTTTTTTTATTGCGTAATAAGACACCCGCAATATAAAGACCAATTTCATCATTCTCAAAAACATCAGGAAATGAAGATGAAATTTTCATTATTTCATCTAAATTATGCGTCATTTCAAGTGTTGCAAGATACCAATACCAATACTTTTTGTTATTAGGAAAATGGTTATATAAAAGCTGGTCTATTTGTTTAAGTTTCGCTAAATCATGTATTCGTGCACATAAATCGTGTTCCAAACAAAGCAACTGTTCGTCAATGTAGTCGCTCGTATTTCTCCAAAATACAAGTAATTCCATTAGTTCTTTGCTTTTACCTTTGGGTGTATCTTCTTTTTGTTGTAATTGACGGTGAAGAATAAAGATGTAAAGCCTAAGAGATTCGGATACTACCGATTTGTCAATGTAAGTATCCATGAAATTTAATGCTTCAAGTGGTTTGCCTAACCGATCAAAATTTTCAGCGATGAGATTTTTAAAATTAGGACCAAGAAAAATATTCTCCTTAATTGAGTTCAACGATAAAAGCATCTTCTCTACGTCATACGGCAGATTATTTTTTAACACAACATTGGATTTTAGTACTGTTTTTGAATCAGCTATGGTAAATACTTTATTTAAAGCTTTATCAAGTTGCATTATAAAATTTCTTTCTCCATCGATATGATGCTTTAGAATATCGAAGACATTTATCAGGTTGAATAAATGTCGCTCATCAATTATTTCAATAGAATCCAAATAATCATTATAAAGGATTTCGATTTCTTTAGCTCTTCCAAGAAAATGAAGAGCTACCAATTTGAAAAGATAGAATTCCGCATGTAATTCACCTTTTGAATTTTCATATTCTGTTAAACAATCCAATGATTTACTAAAATCTTTTTGATGATTTAAAATCTGGCAATAGCAATGGGTGTAAATCCAATGGGGCTTTTCTGTCTGTTCATAGATGTCTGTTAGCAATTTAGAATATTCTAAATTATTTGATGTCAAATACTGAAAGTAATGAAGATAGAATTTTTGATGTTTTGTAGTACTTGAAATCTCTGTTGAATCTAAGGTGGTAATAAAAAGTTCTAATAGTTTTATTAGTGAAGCAATTTTCGTGTCGTTTTCGACAATAAAGTTATCTCCAGAGATATATTTCAAAGTTGACGAGTTGATAACTGTACTTATCATCAAATCAAGTGCAATTATCCACGCCTGTTTATTTTCGAAGGAAACCACTTTATACTTATCAAGGTCAAAAGTCAATTGAAGACCATAGTCTTTTAAATCACTAAAACTCTTTAAGTTATTCTTAGTAACTATTTGGTAAATTGTGCTATGTTGAAAATTGTAGTTGTTTAAAATAACTTTAGGAATAGTGGGTAAAAATGATTTAAGATCTGATGATGTCATTGATTTGACAAACCAACCGATCATGCTATAATTGTCAAATTTTAATATATCATCAGCTATTTCTTCTGCTTTTGCATTACCATCAATATTTAGAAATTCTATGCAAGCTCTATTTCTTATTTCGTCATCTTCAGGATTTAGGTTGTGAGCTTTGATGAAATCCTGAGCGGAATCCTCTTTTGAAAAATTTTCCAATTCCCTTTTGCAAAGCGCTTTTAAGAAGAGTATTTTACTTTCAATTATTTTGTTTTTGGGGATATTACTTTCCTTAATACGTTTTTCTAAATCAACGAGTAAATTGAAAGCTGTTTTTGGTTTGAACTCAAAAATTAGTTTGTTAATATTTTTTATCTGCGCCTGATAGTCCGACAAAAGAAAGGACAATCCTTCAAATACGTTTGTCACATATTGATCACCAATTCCAACATTATTTGCATGAATGGTTCCTGTATTTAAATTTTTAATTTCCATAATTATCCCCAATTCTAAAATTTCCACCAGCTGTGTTCACATTTCCTGTATTTACGTTTTTACTATTTGAAATTGTGCTTTGAGTTTTAGGTGTTTTTTCTATGATTTCCTTTATGTAGGCTTGGAACTGTAGATTATCTTCTATGGAATTATTAATAATTGCTATGGCATTACTTAGTTTTTCCGCATTTTCAGGGTCTTCCTGCAATTCTTTCAAAATCTTCTTTGGTTCACTTTCTTTATAAAACAATGATTTTATCCAATTATAAGCATCTTCCGAAACTTTTTCACTTCCAGTTTCAAATGCTTTGTCTAATCCTTTTTTAGCTAATTTTATTAAAAAAGCAGTTACTGCTACAGTGGAAATTACAGGCATATTTTTAAAATTTTAATTGTTTTATTATAAATTTAATTTGGTAGCCTGTAATTATCTTATATGGGAATAATTGTAGGCTTTTTTGTCCAAAAGATACCAAAATTTATTCTATATTTGACGATACCAGACAAAATTAAAGTTAAACTTTGTCAAAAAGCATTAAAATAAAATTAATATTTTATTCTTGTAGTTGTAAGAATTTGATTAAGTGGGTTTTAGTGCTTTTAATTATACAATTACAATTTACATATACTAAATGGCCAAACAAGCAAAACCAAAAAAAGAAAAATCGATTGAAGAAACCCTTTGGGATTCTGCCAACAAACTAAGAGGAACCGTAGAATCATCCGAATACAAACACGTAGTACTGGGATTAATCTTCTTGAAATTCGTAAGCGATAAATTTGAAGTACGAAGAAAAGAATTGGTTGCCGACGGAAAAGAAAAGTTTTTGGAGATGAAGGAATTTTACAACATGTCCAATATTTTCTATCTGCCCGAAGAAGCTCGCTGGTCTTACATTATCGAAAACTCCAAGCAAAGTGATATTGCCTTAAAGATTGATACCGCTTTGCACACCATCGAAAAGAACAACCCATCGCTGAAAGGCGCTTTACCGGATAATTACTTTTCGCGCCTGAATATGGATGTGAGCAAACTATCGGCTTTGCTGGATACCATTAACAATATCGACACCACCAAAGACAAAGAACAAGACATTGTAGGTCGAGTGTACGAATACTTTTTGAGTAAGTTTGCCATAGCCGAAGGAAAAGGGAAAGGGGAATTCTACACGCCAAAAAGCATTGTAAACCTCATCGCCGAAATGATTGAACCCTACAAGGGAATTATTTATGACCCCGCCTGCGGTTCGGGCGGTATGTTTGTGCAGTCTGTTAAATTTATTGAAGCCCATCACGGGAATAAAAAAGAAGTCTCCATTTACGGGCAGGAATATACTTCGACCACCTATAAACTGGCCAAGATGAATCTTGCTATTCGTGGTATTTCGGCTAATTTGGGAGATGTCCCTGCCGATACCTTTGGCAATGACCAACACCCTGATTTGAAAGCCGACTTTATCATGGCGAATCCGCCGTTTAACCAAAAAGACTGGAGAGCGGCTGATGAATTAGTGGACGACCCACGTTGGAGAGGTTATGAAGTGCCACCAACTAGCAACGCCAATTACGGATGGATTTTAAATATGGTAAGCAAACTCTCTGAAAATGGTGTGGCCGGATTTATTTTGGCCAACGGTGCGCTGAGTGGCAGTGGAACCGAGTATGAGATACGCAAAAAACTCATTGAAAACGATTTGGTAGAAGCCATTGTGATTTTACCGCAAGATATGTTTTATACCACCAACATTAGTGTTACTCTTTGGATTTTGAATAAAAACAAGGCAGCACGCACCGTTCAGTTCCCGGATGAAACCCGAAATTACCGTAACCGTGAGGACGAGATTTTGTTTTTAGACTTGCGCCAAAGAGGAATTCCTTTCGAAAAGAAATACACTCAGTTTTCGGAAGATGAGATTGTTGATATTGCTAAAACTTATCACACTTGGCAGACTAATTTAGAATCCTATCAGAACATACCTGAGTTTAGTTATGGGGCTACTAAAGCTGAAGTAGTTGGCAAAAATTATTCATTGGTACCGAGCAAATATATTGAATTTGTAAATAGAGATGAAAACATCGATTATGAACACATGATGTTGGCATTACAACAGGATATAACACAATTACTCAAAGAAGAAACTCAATCGAAAGAAGATTTATTAACCGTGTTTAAAGGATTAGGTTATGAAATCAAGCTATAAAGCAATTGGGAATTACATACAGCTTGTAGATGAAAGAAATAAAGGTTTACAAGTTAAAACACTTTTAGGACTTAGTATTTCTAAGCAATTTATAAAATCTGTAGCCAATACGATTGGAACGGATATGCAGAATTATAAAATTATCCGTAAAAATCAATTTGCTTGCAGTACTATGCAGGTACGCCGAGACAAAAAAATGCCTGTTGCCTTATACACAGGAGATGAACCTGCAATAATTTCGCAGGCTTATCCGATTTTTGAAATACTTGACTCATCAGAGCTTCTTCCCGAATATTTAATGATGTGGTTTAGTCGTTCGGAATTTGATAGAGAAGCCTGTTTTCATGCTGTTGGTGGTGTTCGAGGAAGTTTGGAATGGGAAGATTTTTGTGGTATGAAATTACCAATTCCTTCCCCTGAAAAACAACTGGAAATCGTGCGTGAATACAACGTGATTCAAAACCGCATCGCGCTTAACAACCAACTTATTGCTAAACTCGAAGAAACTGCTCAGGCTGTGTATAAGCAGTGGTTTGTGGAGTTTGAGTTTCCTGATGAAAATGGGAAACCCTATAAAAGCAATGGCGGAGAGATGGTTTGGTGTGAGGAATTGGAAAAGGAAATTCCGGAGGGGTGGGGATTAAAAAGGTTAGATGATTTTATAAAAATCACGAATGGCTATGCTTTTACGTCAGATGAATTTTCAAATGAAAAGGAATTGCCAATAATAAAAATATCTAATATTAATGATAGCAAAGTTATTTTAGAAAATATACAATATTCAAAGCTATACAATAATCTATTAAAGTATAAAGTGCAATTTGGCGATATCTTGATTACTCTTACAGGAAGTCATAAAACGCAAATTAATTCAGCGGTAGGCAAAGTAGCAATGTATAATTACAAATTTGACGCACTATTAAATCAACGAGTTAGCAAAATATCCTCAAAAGCACAAAATATCATATATCAGTTAATCCAATCAGAATTTTTTAGAGAGTATTTGATGAATGGTGCCACAGGTAGTGCAAATCAAGCTAACATTTCACCAGACTTAATAAAGGAATATATTGTTGTTTATCCAGGAATTAAATCGCTAATGGAATTTGATAATACATTCGATGTCATTCGTAAAAATATTATGAATGCAATTAATGAAAACCAAAAAATGGAGGAGTTGAAGGAGTTGTTGTTGGCTAAAATGACGAAAGTTGAAGTTAAAACTGTTGAAATATGAGTTTAGTGAAATATTCGGAAATGATATCTGAAATTAAAAATACTGAAAATCATCTGTTATTAGGCAATGGGTTTAATTATTCACTAGGAGTTAATACTGGGTATGCTAATATTTTCGAGGTTATGAAAGAACATAATCCGATTTATAACAATTTAATAATCGAAAATGATAATTACGATATTGAGGGTATTATTGGAAGGTTAAAAAGCAATATTGAAAATTCAGACAAAGATTTTTTGCATGTATTCATCAACAATCAGGTTAAAAAAGATTTTATTAGAGCCTGTTTTTCAATTGTGAAAGAATCAATCAAAAATATTTATGAAGAAAAGAACAATGGATTAGGGCTTTTATTCAAAAACTTTACAAATTACTTTACCCTCAATTATGATCCTTTTTTATACCTACTGTTATTAAAATTCAAGAAAAATGAAAATCTATTAGTATTTAATAACACAATCCCATTTAAAGAAATTGATCTGAATGTACAAACTTCTGAGAAATATAAAACAATAAAAGATATTTATCATACTTATAAAAAAGACATTTTTGATAGTGGAGGAAATAAAATATTAGAAAAGGATTTTAATAAATTAACAAAGACTGATTTTGAAAAGCAGTTAAGTGACGTTTTAAAAAATAAAGGTGTAAAAAATTACAAGAAATGTTTAGAGGTTTTGTATCAGGAGTTGTTAGAAAATGAAATTAAATTAGATATTTCAGATGGCTTTACTAAAAATAGTATGTTACAACTTTTTGAATATAGGCCTGAAATTAACAAAAATTTATTTTTCCTTCATGGAGCTTTTCATTTGTATAAAGACAAAAAAAGTATTTATAAAATAACCAAAGCAAATGAAAAGGCTTTGTATGAAATAATTGATGAAATCTTGGATAATGAATCTAAAGATTTGATTTGTGTATTTACAAATGACAGTAAAATAGATGAAATAAACGATAGTAGATATTTAAAAGACTCATTAGATGAATTTTCAAATTTGAGAGGTAATATTGTAATCATTGGTAGTTCGTTGGATAACAATGACAAGCATATATTTGATGCGATAAACGACAGTGAGGCAAATAGAGTCTATATTTCATCATCCCAAAAAAGTTTTGAAAAAGATTTTCAACGAGCAACGGAATTATTTAAGAATAAAGAAATTGTTCTATTTGATAGAGATACAATTTGTTACGATAAAGTTGAAGTATCTGAATAATCGATTTGGAAAGGTTGTGAATTGTTTAATTAATTTAAATAATAAAAATAATAACTATAAGGAGTTGTAGGAGATGTTGTTGGCAAAAATGACAAGATTTGAAAATAACTAGAAACTAACAAACCGAAATAAAGAAAACTTAGATTATGAAATTACACTCAATTAAATTAAAAAACTTTAGGAGTTATAAAGAAGAAATAGAGATTAAAATAGATGATTTAACGGTTTTTGTTGGTAAAAATGATATTGGTAAATCAACAGTTTTAGAAGCATTAGATGTTTTTTTTAATGATGGTAAAGGAAATGGAGTAATAAAACTAGACAAGGAAGATATTAATAAAACAGCCCTAAATGAAGGAGATAAGGATGTTTTTATTAGTGCGACTTTTACAGATTTACCAGACTCAATCACGATTGATGCAACTAACCTAACGACATTTCAAAGTGAATATTTGTTGAATTCTGAAGATAGGTTAGAAATTGTAAAAAAATATCCAAATGCTGGTTCTCCAAAAGTATTTATAAAAGCAAATCATCCTACAAATCCAAAATGCTCAGAGTTATTACTTAAGAAGATAACCGATTATAGAAAAATCATTAAGGATGAATCTATAGAATCTGAAAATTTAACTACAAATGCAGTTATGCGTACTGCAATTTGGAATCATTTTGCAACTGATTTGCAATTGAGTGAAATAGAAATAGATACATCGAAAGAAGATGCGAAAAATATATGGGAAAGACTTCAAACATATTTACCTCAATACTCCCTTTTTCAATCTGATAGAAAAAATAGCGATAATGATAGTGAAGTTCAGGATCCATTGAGGAAGGCTGTTTCTCAGATTTTGGGAGATCAAGAAGTTCTTGATATGTTTGCAGATATTGCAGGTAGGGTCGAAACTCATCTACGTGCTGTTTCTGATGCAACTTTAGGGAAATTAAGAGAAATGAATCCTGATATTGCTGATTCTTTAACACCTGTAATTCCATCGGCTAGTGCTCTTAAATGGATAGATGTATTTAAAAATGTTTCTATTTCAGGTGATGAAAATATTCCAATTAATAAGAGAGGTAGTGGTGTTAAAAGATTGATTTTGCTAAACTTTTTTAGAGCCGAAGCAGAAAGAAGACTTCAAACAGGAAATTCACAATCTATTATTTATGCTATTGAAGAACCTGAAACATCTCAACATACAGATCATCAAAAGTTATTGATAAAAGCTTTCGTGGAATTGTCACAAGCTAATAATACCCAAGTTTTATTAACAACTCACAGTTCAACGGTCGTAAAATCATTAGAATTTGAAAATTTAAGATTAATTAATAAGGATATGGATGGAAACAAAGTTATATCAGAAGTAATGTCTAGCCAATTGCCATATCCATCTTTAAATGAAATTAATTTTGTTGCGTTCCGTGATTTAACGGAAGAGTATCACAATGAATTGCACGGTTATATTGAAGCAGAAGAATTGTGGAACGATTATAAAAGTGGGAAGCCCACAGTTATTTACAATAAGATATTTAGAGGTAATGCCAGTATTCAGCAAATAATATTGACCGAGTATATCAGACATCAAATTCATCATCCGGAGAATACTTTGAATCCTAGATTTACTTTTGAACAATTGGAGGATTCAGTTAATCTAATGAGAGATTTTATTCTTAGTCAAAGAAATTAGTATTATAGGACAAGTTACAATTTGCTCTAACAGAAAAAAAGAGTAAGAAAAGCATCATTACAATCCTCAAAGGCATCATCACTAATCAATATGATTGCAAGGTTATGATTATAGTAGTTGTGAAGAGAATGAGTGGGTATTTTAACATGAAAAACTAAAATATGAGTAGTTTAAAGCACTATAATGAATTTAAATTATTAGCTATTCGCCCGTTGGAAGGCACGGCACCAGAATTATTAAAAAGTCTGCAAAAGAATTGTATTTATTCTTTTTATAATGAATATCAATATACATTAAAAGATGGTACGTATGAAATAGAAGGTATTAAGTATATTCCGAGTGTTCCCTCCAATTTATATGGTAATAATATTAACATTTCTGCAATAGTTGGTCAAAATGGAAGTGGAAAAAGTAGTTTGTTAGAATTGTTTTATTATGCTATTCTTCTTGCTTCTAAAGAGCATTTGGAAAATGATACCGATTTAGAAATTAAATTTAATGCAGAGCTAATTGTTTTATATGGGAATCGTATAAAAGTATTGAGAATTAACAATGAATCAACAAAAGCTATAATATTTAAAAAAAATGATGAAAACGAGTTTGTAAAAGATAAACTAACTAGCGATAAAGTAGATCTTGACTTTTATACAAATGTGCTTAATTATTCAATTTATGGTTTGAATTCGAATTTAATACCTTGGATTAATTCAATTTTTTACAAAAACGATGCTTATCAATTACCTATTGTTATTAATCCATTTAAAGATTATGGAAATTACGATATTAATAGAGAATACATGCTAATGCAATCTAGAGCTGTGTTTTATTCTTATGTATTGGGTTTCAAAGAAATTATAGATGACGTGTATATCCATTCTGTTGAATTTGAAATCGAAATTGAGAAAATTCTGAAAATCAATAATAAAAATGATTCGACTTTTGATTTATTACTAAAGTTTTTAGAAAAAACTATTTCAGAAAAAAGTTATAATATGCTTATCTTTAAGGATATAGAAAGAAAACTGCTTTCTCTAGAAATAATTTCCAATTTCATTAATAAAGAAAAAAGCAGGTGTAATGATTTTTATACTTCAAAATTAGAAGATAGGAACCTTTACAAATCATTTACTTATTTATACATCTTTAAAAAACTTTATAAAATATCTAAAACGTATAAGAAATATAAAAAATATCATTTTATGTTTTCGGATAGATTGCCGTTTGATTTTAAATTTAATGATGCAAATCAAAATTTAGAAATCCACACAAATCCTGAATTACCTGACAAGATTAATACTGAAATTATTTATGAACAAATCATGTTAAGCTTAGATTTAACAGGGGGAGAATCTGCAGGATTAAATGAAGATGATGTATTCTATATAAAAGAATTGTTTATGAGTTTTTATAGTGTAATTCATTCTGAACCTAATAACATTGATAGGCATTTACAAAAACTTAAATATGATCGGGATAATATTCTAAATAATATTGCGCCTACAAAGGAATTAATTCAAGAGTTATTTAATGGTCAAGAATTTAAACAATATTTGTTTGGAGATTATATTAGTGAATTAAACAAAGATACTAGCCATATTACTTTTAAATTGAAACAAGCTATACAGTACTTTAATTTAGACATTTTCAGTAGTATAGAAACAGACAAGTGTTTAATCATTAATAAAGAAAATAATTGTCAAATCAAATTAAGTATAGATAAAGAATATTTTAAGGATAGAAATAAAATAGAAGATATTCCTTTGGCTGTATTTAATCATGTAATAATGGTTGTTAAGACAAAAGAGAAAGATGAGGCTAAAAGAAATAAACTAATTAATAATAATAAGATTCAGCCTTATCCATATACTTCATTGAGTTCTGGTGAACAGCACTTAATAAATTCTATTTTAACAATAGCCTATCATAATTACAATTTACTTTCAGTAAGGACTGATTCTGGATTGAAAAAATATAAAAATATTAATTTAGTCTTTGATGAGTTAGAATTGTATTTACATCCTGAATATCAAAGGGCTTATATTAATAATCTAATGAATGTTTTAAATAAAATTCAGGAAATCACAAATCAAAATGATATTTATTACAATATATTAATGGTTACCCATTCTCCTTTTATCTTATCTGATATTCCATCTCAGAATATTTTGAAATTAGAAAATGGAGAACCAAAATCTAATGACAGTGTAAATTCCTTCGCAGCAAATATCTACGATATATTGAAAGATGAATTCTTTTTAAAAGATGGTGCTATTGGTGCTTATGTCTCGAATAAAATAAAATCAATTTTAAAGAAGAATATTGTAGAGAAAGAAGATCTTGAAGTTATAAATTTAATAGGTGATTCATTTCTAAAAGGAGTCATCAACAAGCAAATTGAAAATAAAGTTTCTACTGAAATATTAAATAAAGAGATTATGAGATTGCAAGAAATTTTAACTAACCGCTCTGAAAATGATACAAATCAAGGAATATAATTTAGGGAGTATTGAATCGGAGTTGGATGTAGATATTAAAGCTATAGACAATTTGATAAAGTCAGATTTAAAAAAAATTTCTAGAATAAAAACTATTGAAACTTTTTTCGAAGATTTAAAACCAATAATTAATATTGAAGACGATTCTTCTTTTATAAAAGCTCCAAGAAATAAGATTGAACAACTGAAACAGATAGATACATCTATTAGTATCGCTGATTTAAGATCCTTTAATACAAAATTCAAATTATTAGCTCCATACTTGAAGAAAAAGGGAAAGTATAAAAAATGTACTTTAAACGATATATTAGAATTTATTTTTGGCTATCATTTAGAAAATAGAACTCAAACTTTAAAAAAAGTTTTACGTAAAATAGATATTCAAAATTGTGTATATTGTCTAGCTCAGTATACCACTTCTTATGGTCTTGATAAGAAAAAAATCTATGTAAAAGGTAATTTAGATCATATTTATCCTAAAAGTTTAAATGCTTTGGTTAGTTTGAGTATTAATAATTTAGTGCCAGTTTGCGGACATTGTAATCAAAGAAAATTAAACGCATCAATTTCAAAATTTAATTTTAATCCATTCGATTCCAATATAATTCCAATTTTTAAATTTAAAGATGTTTTAGAAATCAAAAAAGGACAAGTTAATTTTAAAAATTTGACTGATTTGAAAATTGAAAATGTTAATTCTACACTAGAGAGTAGATTAGAATTGACATCATTGTATAAAGAATACAAATCACCAATTGAAAATCTGTTAGAAAGATATAAAAAATTCAATTCTACCTCTTATGAAGAGCATATTGAAAAATTAGTAAAAAAAGGAATATCTGCTGATTTAGAATATTTTATTTCCGAAACACCATATACAGAAGAGAATTTACAAAATATACCTTTACATAAATTTAAGAGTGACTTCTACAAAGAGTTAGAGGGCTGTAAAAAAAGTGGCAAAATAACATTTTCTTGACATGAAATTCACAGAATCCCAATTAGAACAAACTTTTATTCAGTCACAGCAAATCTATTATACAAATAACTAGTGTAACAATGAGCGAATCCCAAAACATAGAATGGAAAAGAAGCTGGCATGACGATTATCTAAAATGGATATGCGGTTTTGCTAATGCTGTGGGAGGTACTATTTTCATCGGAAAGGATGATGATGGTGTGGTAACCCATTTGGAAAATTACAAAGCCCTGATGGAATCCCTCCCTAATAAAATTCGTGAAAATTTAGGGATTATCTGTAATGTGAATTTGCATGATGAGGACGGCAAAAAACACTATATTGAGATTAAGGTTAATCCGTATAGTGTACCCGTTTCATTGAGAGGGCGTTACTATTATCGTTCGGGCAGTTCCAAGATGGAAATGACCGGAAATACCCTGAACGAATTCCTACTAAAAAAAGCCGGTAAAACCTGGGATGATGTTTTAGAAGAAGGTGCCGAGTTGGAGGACATCGATATTGAAAGCATTCAGCAGTTTGTCAAAGATGCCATAAAGAGTGGCCGTATGCCTGAGGATATTGGTGATTTAAGTAAGGAGGAACTTTTGGAAAAGCTGCGCTTATTTGATAAAGGCAAACTCAAAAGGGCAGCCGTTATTTTGTTTGGTAAAGACCCCAACCGTTTTTATCCCAATATCAAGGTCAAAATTGGTCGATTTGGGGTGAACGATGCTGACCTGCGTTTTCAGGAAGTAGAGGAAGGCAGTATCGTACAATTACTAAAAGCGGTCCCCAATCAGCTTAATTACAAGTTTTTTATCAAACCAATAGACTTTGAAGGTATGCAGCGGGTGGAAAAGGATGAATATCCTGTGGCTGCTATCCGAGAGATGCTTCTGAATGCTTTGGTTCACCGTTCCTATATGGGTTCTATGGTACAAATGCGTGTGTATGACGATAAACTGACGATTTGGAATGAGGGTAATCTTCCGGAAGGGATGGCCTTGGAGAGCCTCAAACGCCATCATATTTCGCGTCCGAGAAATCCCTTGATTGCCGATGTTTGTTTTAAAGCCGGGTATATTGATTCCTGGGGTCGCGGTACTATCAAAATTTTCGAGGCTTGTGCAGCAGCAGGATTGCCGGAACCTGAAATTAGTAGTATGGATGGCGGAATATTGGTTACTCTATTCAAGAAATCGACCGAGTCGGTAAACGACCAAGTTGACACCGAGCCTGTAAAACAAATAGAACAACTCCAAATGGAATTTGGGGTATTATCTAATCGAATTGCTCTTGGAAAGGAAACAAATATTGCTTTTTTTCAGGATCATTACGGGGTGTTAACGGAAGAAGTTCGGAAGAAGTTCGGAAGAAGTTCGGAAGAAATTCGGAAGAAATTCGGAGAAAAAGCGATTTACACGGTTTTTCTGATATTACTCAAAAATAGCATAACCACTAAAGAAATTGGTTTGTTGTTGGGTGTATCACAACGAACGGTTGAAAAATACATCGATACTCTCAAAAACAACTCTATTATTGAACGTATAGGTTCTAATAAAGGAGGACATTGGAAAATAATACCAAAAAAATGAAATTTACCGAATCACAATTAGAATTAGCCTTTATAAACTTGCTGCAAGAAGAGCAAATGACACATCTTGTTGGTGGACAAGTACGCAAAGTTGAATTTAACGGTTTGGCTGAACCGGCACTTCAGTATGGGCATTATGTGAGTGAAAAAGTTTTGATTGCCGAGGATTTGAAAGAATATCTGCGTAGTCAGTACAAGGATGAAAACATTACCGAAAATGAAATCGATTCTATTATCAGGGATTTGGATCGACTTCCTGCTTCTGATTTGTATGACAGCAATAAGGCTTTTATGAAAATGCTCTGTGACGGTTTTCTGTTGAAGCGTGAAGACCGCAACCAGAAAGACATTTACATTCAGCTGATTGATTATTCTGAACTGGATAATAATATTTATAAAATCGTGAACCAGTTGGCCATTAAAGGCTATGATATGCGTATTCCGGATTTGATTTTATATATTAATGGATTGCCTTTGGTGGTATTTGAGTTTAAATCGGCTATTCAGGAAGATACGACTATTCATAATGCCTATGTTCAATTGACCACCCGATACAAAAGAGACATTCCTGAATTGTTTAAATATAATGCTTTTTGTATCATAAGTGATGGTGTGAATACTAAAGCTGGTTCGTTTTTTGCTCCTTATGATTTTTTCTATGCCTGGCGAAAGATTGAAGGAATGAGCAACGAAGCAGATGGTATCGATGCTCTGTTCAGCTTGATTCAGGGTATGTTTAACCGCAAACGCTTACGGGATATTTTGCAGCATTTTATTTTTATGCCCGACAGTTCAAAGAAAAACGAGAAAATTGTTTGTCGGTATCCGCAGTACTACGCCACCGTAAAGTTGTTCGAAAGTATTAAACAAAACCAAAAACCAGAAGGAAATGGTAAAGGCGGGACTTATTTTGGCACAACAGGTTGCGGAAAGAGTTACACCATGCTGTTTTTATCCCGCATGATTATGCGCAGCAAGTTTTTTAAAAGTCCTACCATTGTTCTCATAACCGACAGAACCGATTTGGACGACCAGTTATCGGGGCAATTTACCAATGCTAAGGGATATATTGGAGATGAGACCATCATCAGTGTGGAAAGTCGTTCCGATTTACGCGAACAATTACAGGGGCGTAACAGTGGCGGAGTTTTTCTGACTACGATACATAAATTTACAGAAGATACTCAATTGTTGACCGACAGGTTCAATGTGATTTGCATTTCGGACGAAGCCCATCGCAGCCAAACTAATTTAAACCAAAAAGTAACTTATTCAGAAAACGGGGTCAAGAAAACTTATGGTTTTGCCAAATATTTACATGATTCACTGCCCAATGCCACGTTTGTAGGTTTTACAGGAACGCCTGTAGATGCCACTTTGGATGTTTTCGGGGATATTGTGGATTCCTATACTATGAGGGAATCGGTAGCTGATGAAATTACGGTTCCGCTAGTTTATGAAGGAAGAGCTGCTAAAGTGATGCTTCATCAGGATAAGCTGAAAGAAATCGAGGCGTATTATGAACAATGTGCTGAGGAAGGAAGTAACGAAAACCAGATTGAGGAGAGCAAAAAAGCCATGTCGCAGATGAATGTGATTTTAGGCGATCCATCGCGTTTGAAAGTCATTGCTGCCGATTTTGTGAGGCATTACGAAAAGCGCACGGAAGAGAAAGCAAGCGTTGCAGGAAAAGCAATGTTTGTTTCAAGTAGTCGGGAGGTTGCCTATGAATTGTATAAAAATATTCTGGAACTCCGTCCCGATTGGGGTATAGCGAAAGAAGCCGAAAATATCGAACTCCTAAGCGAAAAAGAAAAGCGAGAACTTAAAGCTGTGGAGAGAATGAAGTTGGTTATGACCCGAGGCAAAGATGATGCAAAAGAATTGTATGATTTGTTAGGCACTAAAGAATACCGTAAAGAATTGAACCGCCAATTCAAGTTTGAACATTCCAATTTCAAGATAGCTATTGTAGTTGATATGTGGCTTACCGGTTTTGATGTGCCTTTTTTGGATACGATTTATATTGACAAACCGATTCAAAGACATAATCTGATACAAACCATATCAAGGGTAAACCGAAAATTTGAAGGCAAAGAAAAAGGCTTAATCGTTGATTATATCGGGATTAAAAAGCAGATGAATTTGGCTTTAGCACAATATAATTCCGGTCAGGAAACCAATATTGAAGAGGTCGAGCAATCGGTAATTGTGGTCAAAAACCAATTGGATTTACTGGAAAGGCTTTTTCATACTTTTGATGATTCCAAATATTTTGATGGTACTCCTGTTGAACAATTACAGACGCTGAATAAAGGAGCTGAAATTGTTCAGTTGACCAAAGAAATTGAAACCCGTTTTATGAATATCGTCAAGCGATTAAAGGCTTCTTTTGATATTTGTTCGGGTAGTGAATTACTTTTAGAAGCCGAAAAGGATAAAATTTATTTTTACCTAGCCATTCGTTCCATAATTTACAAACTAACAAAAGGGACTGCCCCTGATGCGGCTCAAATGAACGAGAAGGTTCGAAACATGATGCAACAAGCCATAGAAAGTGAAGGAGTAGAAGAAATCTTTAAACTAGGGGAAGATGAAGCTGCCGAAATTGATTTGTTCTCGGATGATTATTTGACTAAACTGGATAAAATAAAATTGCCGCATACCAAATTCAAATTACTTCAAAAGCTACTGCAGCAGGCTATCGATAAAATGAAAAAAGTCAATAAAGTAGCCGGAATTGATTTTTCAAAACGACTGGAATTCATCGTGAGCAAATACAACGAAAGAGATGAAAGTGATGTGTTGCGAAGTGAGGTTTTGGAAGACTTTACCAACGAAATCATGGAGTTGTATTTTGTTATAAAAAAAGAGAATGAATCCATACAGGAATTGGGCATTGATATAGAAGAAAAGGCATTTTACGATATTTTGAAAATGCTGACTGTCAAATATGATTTTCCTTATCCGGAAGATAAATTAACGGATTTGGCCAAAAAAGTAAAATCAGTCGTTGACGATAAAACCAAATATACAGACTGGAGTAAACGAGAGGATATCAAAGCCGAATTAAAGGTAGATTTAATTATACTTTTAGCAGAGAATGATTATCCGCCTATTGATCGAGACGAAATCTACAAAGAAATTTTTGAACAGGCAGAGAATTTTAAGAAGTATAACAATTAATGTGGCTTAAATAAACTATTATCAAGTTATTAAACAGCCTATTCTAATTATAATAATTTAATAGGTTGTTTTTCTATCAAACCCAATCAAATTAAACATCGCTCGCATGCGGGAACGGAGGCGGTTGCCATTCCTGTATTTTCAGCAATTTGAGTGTAGGCAATAGTTTTGCGTTCATCCGGGAGTGTCAACCATTTATTCATCGGTATCTTTTTTTAGTGCCTGGCGCATGATAATTCGAATCCATTCGGGAGCCAATTTGATGTCATGCTCCAAACGGTATGGATCTTCTTTTTTCAGGTGGTCTATTATTATTTGTTTTTCTTTTTCGGAAATATCGTCTTTGCCAATTTCTCTGGCAGCCTGAATGACCAAGCTGCTTATTTGGCCAATGGCCGATAAATTTTTAGGACTCGTCTTTTTGAATATGATTTTTCGCTTGCCTAAATCAATTTTGCGAGCTGCTCCATCAGTAAGGTACACTGCATTCATCGGAATTTGGGTAGAAAGTCCCAAAGCATTTAGTGCTAAACTTCCAGTTGGGATTATCCTGGCTTTATCTCTTTTTGCTATTGCCTGTGCAATGGCCTCTGTGCTGGGTTTCAAAACTCCAAAAACCGGGTCTGTTTCTAAGCGGGCATAGATACCTCTTGCCACACGGGAAATCATTTCTTTTAATACTAATCTCTCTAAGGCTTTTGAGACGGCTTTTGCCGAACCAAAAGACAAGAAATCCTCCGTAAAAAATAGCGAACCCTTCTTGGCTTTTTTAATTTTTAAAATTACTTTGTCATCAATGCTTTGCATAGTTGTTATGTGGATAATTTGTCGCAAAAATAGTAAATATTTGCGACAAAATAATACTATTTAAGTTTTGGCAGTAAATTGAATTTATTGCCGAAAGTTAATTGCTATTTACGTTTGTCTATTGTACCTCTATCAAAAGCTATCAGGTTGCATATTTCTCTTAATCTGCTTCTCACTCTGTTGCCGTAATGGCTTTCTATTTCAGAAGCTGAAAGGTTGGTTGTGATGTGGGTTTGTAGTTTTTTTGAAATGAAAATATCATAGCGGCTCAAAAGTATTTCGGCCATTACGTTGCATTCGTTACCATAGTATTTTAGATTGTTTTCAATACCTAAGTCATCGAAGCATATTGTTTTTGGCTGTGATTCATATAATTTTCCGATACTGTACTTATGAATGATTTGGTAGCCGTCCTGAATAAATTCGAAGCTGATATCCCGGCATGGTTTTACTGAGAATTTGTGTTCTAACGGAGTGAGGTGCTTCATTAGGTTCATGATTGTCGTTTTGCCACAGCCTACAGGTCCAGAAAGAAGGATTCCTTTGTTGAGGTTGATATTGTATTGGAAGCAGGTTGGTTCGTCTTTAAGGAAATAAGCAATGAGTTTATAGATTACAGAGTAATCAGATTCATGAATTTTGAAGTGATTGCCGTACAGTTCTAAGCCTTTTTTTTCAAGCCAGAGGATTATTTCAGAGTAGTTGTAATGGTTTGTTGTTTCCATAAGTTTTAATGTTTAACCGAAAAGGATGTAAAGCCCTTCGACAGGCTCAGGGTGCCATCGCAAGGTTCGCATAGTAGAATACATTCAAGAAAACAGGTTGTCCACCCTACCCTTTCATCATCCCTCCATCGGAAAGTAAACTAAAGTGGTTCTGAATAGTCTTTATCAGTACCTGTGTTGAGGTGTTTTGCTCTGCTGGTGTTTTGTTCATTTGAAATGAATTTAGGTGCGTTTAAAATCCAGTTTTGTGCTGCGGCCTGCCAATTGACCATGGGTGTTTTTCCACCTACTAACCAGCCGTTGCTGGAAAAATAATTGAAAAACTTTATGGCTTCGAGTTCTGGGAAATTTTGATTGAGGAAATAGGATTTGACTTCATCAAGAACTGGATTTGAATTTAGATTATGTTTCACTTCGATACTTCGACTAAGCTCAGCACAGGTTTGCTCTGTGTGACAACTTTCCTCTTTTTCTTTTTTGGCGGAACTTTTTTCATTTTTAGCTGCTTCAATTTTTAAAAAATCATCTTCCTTTTTATTTTTTTTTGCTTGCTTGTCCAAGTTTACAATCTTTAAATCGTTTGAAATGTTTGGTATGTTTGTATTGTTTATATAAGATACTAGCGCTTGTTCAGTACTAGTCTCATTAGTTGTACCAGTACTAGTTTGAGACTGGTTCACGACTTGTTCATTGACTAGTTCAGAAACAGGTTCGTTTTTTGGAACTGTTGTTTTTTCGTTTTTTGGAATTGGTTTTAAATCGTCCGCAAAATTGAATAGGTGAACATGACTTCCTTTGAACGGATTGTAAGATGGTTCATAGTTGATATAGCCTAGTGCATGTAAGTTTTTGAGGCACTTGTGATATGTTGCTTTGGAACTGATTTTGCTAATCCGCATGACTTCATCACGAGATATACTTATTGGATTTTTGAACCGATTGCAATTCCAGAATTGGAATAAAGCAATGTACAAACTTACGTGTGTTGGATTTAGCGTTTTGTCAATTGCTACTTTTTCAAAAAATCCTGTGAGGTGTTTGATGTAGTTCATAGGTCAAGGATAATTGTTATAATTTATGTGCTTCGACAAGCTCAGCATGACAGTAGAATTGTTTGTTCATTATCTCGTCTTATCTAACTAGCCACTTTGGATTGAATAAAGTAACTGAAGCATCGACTTTGTTAGCTTCTAGCAGCTTGTCTAAATCTGCACTGGAGTAGTAAAGAATGCCCCCAATCTTAGTGTATGAGATGGTTCCATTGATGCGGAGATTTTGCAAAGTACCTGGTGAAATATTTAATAGCTTTCGGACTTCATTAGATTTGAGCCATTGTTTGGATTGCTCTGGTTTGGATTGCAGGATTTCTTTTAAGTCGTTTAATAAAAGAGTTCTGAATTCGTTTAAATCTTCGCGAGTAATTACTTCGATTGCCATAATGTTGAGGTTTTAATGATTTTGGACAAAGAGAAATAATTAAGTTGTACCAAAACAGTTGTGGGGGTTGTACAACCCCCAGCAAATAGCAGTAAAACAAAGCAATTAGACAAAAAATTTTTTTTAAAACACCCCAGATTAATTGTATTTATCTTGTTTTATGACTAGATTTGCTTTGTAAATAAATACAGAGGAATATCCTCTTACGACATATTAGCGAAAGTTATTTCGAGCAACAGAAAACCGGCAAAGATTCTATTACAGCTCACATGAATAAACTATTCGCCTACGCAATGCGTGGGCTCGGTTTATCGTGTGCTGTGGGTGCTTGCCGGTACCTCTGTTGCTGGTGATCGATGTCCCACGCAGCTTGTTTATAGCAACTCCAGTTGGGACGTGATTTTAAATTTTAAAATTATGAATGCAAAGCAGGAGGTTATATCGCCAGAACTTCAAGAATTTATGAATACACAAAGAATCCCAAGTGTGGCCGCTCTATTAGTTATTGATGATGAGCGTTTACTTGGGATGGAAGGTTTTGGATATCGGTTGCTAAAAGAGGTTCTACAACTTCGTAAAATTCAATAATTCAATTATTTTTTCTCTTACTGCGCTTTTTGTGGCCGTTTCTACATTATAGTACTTAGTATTTAAACTATCTACAGAAATTGTGTTGGTCATTTTAGTTTTAAAATGCTCTGCTATAAATTTAAAAATGGCTCTGTGAGTGGGTGGATGAATGATACCCGCTTGCACTAATAAACTAAAGAAATAACTTAATTGTGGTACCGATAAATCGGTGTGGAATTTGGTTTTCATTTCAACGCTTATTGAATGCTCCGTAGAGTACGATTCTAATATTCTTTGCTGATTTAGGTACTTAATTTCTTCTTCTAACCAGCCCGCTATTTGCTTTTTAGCAGATGGTAGATTCGGATTCCATTTGTTGTTTGTGTATAATTGTTTTTGATTGGTATGTTTAAGATATCTGTATAAGATTTTATATTTCTGAATGTCATCTTCCTGTTTATTGAGCTCCTTGTTAATTTCATCAGTATAAAAGTCAAAAAACTCTAATGTGTTGAAATTAAATTCTAACATAATATCTTTAAGACACTTTTTAGCTTTCTGCTTATTACTAATGTGCTGGTATACGATGGGAAGGATTTCAGAAGCATATAGCAACTCGTTATAAGTGATTTTTTGTTTAAAATCTACTTCTGCAATTTTTGAAAAACTATGTAATATAATTCTAATTGCTTTTTGATCGGCACTTCTTTTACAAGATTGTTGGAGTGCTATGTAAAATGGTTCCAGTTGTATCTTTATATTTAGAATGCTTTTGATTGAAGCCGGGCTATTTTTATCTAGGTATTTAAGATATTCCTTTTCTAAAAAGCGAATTACTTTTTCAATGTAACTGTAGATGATTTTTAGACAATCTTGTTCTGAAAATGTAGCAGAATATGTGTACAGCTCATATACATCCTCAGCTTTGATTATCTTAATCAATTTTGCCGCTAAATTTCCTAATGCTAGTTGTTTTTTAAGGATGTAGGTTTCTATTTGTTCTTGTGAGTTTATTCCAGATATGATTTCTTTTATTCTTTTTTGAATTACTTCAGTTTCAATTTTTAATATTTGATTGCAATAGAGAAAATAGCATTCGACTTTTTCAATTTCTTCCAAGTTGGTGTTTACTAGAATGAAAAGCTTTGTTGATTTTTCATTGAGTGACCATTTCAACTTTTTATTTTGATGTTTTATATTGAGTTTTTGCTCAATTTGTGGTAATAGTTTTTCTAAATCCGAAACAATATTATTCTTGCAATCTTTAAGAACTGGAGCTTGAGGATGCCAATTATGAATTGGACCTTCTATTTTATATTTAATGTCAGAATCGGTTCTTTTGAAATCAACAGTATAAATATAAAAGCTTTCCAAATAGTTGGAACTAGCAAAATCAATAATTTGGGCTATGGGACAGCTTTTTGAATTTAGTATTTCACTAATTAGCGTATCATAAATTTCTAGTAGGTAATTGAACTTCATAAACAAAATAAACTGTATTCTATTGTATTGATAAATTTTTAAAGCTTACTTTAATAAAATTACAATTGAATAGTTCTACATGGGATTCGTTTCAGTTATGAAGTAAAAATTCAAAAATGAATTCCAGATGCTGAAATTTAGAAGTCCTAAAATAGTCAATCAATTGTACTTATAAGTTATTGATCATTGTATATTTTGGACAACTGTAATTTATCGATAGGGAAACTCTAAGTTGGAATCGCCTAGTTGTTTCCCTAACTGATAAATCCGTGGTATTAAGTTGGATAAATTTGTTTTCCTGCCACTGCATCGGCAAGAGAAAAGGTTTGTTTTTGGATAATATACTATTGTGACTAGTTAGGAATTAAAGTCTGTTACTCTTATTAAGATATTTCATTAGTAAAGATAAATTGGTCATCAAATAAATTATTAAAAGGTTCTTAGTTAGATTTTCTCCACTTTTTTAATTTGACTTACTCCTTATATATACTACTTTCATAAATGTTATTAGATTAAACTACTCAGATAAATCTTTTCTTGTTATAAAGTATTTATCATCTAAAGTTTTCAAAAAAACCTTTAGCACTTCTTTTTCCTCCGTAGTTAATGAAATACCGAGCGTACCATTTTGTTTTAACAAAGGGTCAATTGTAGGATGGTTTTCTATGCCTTTACTATAATGATTTAAAACCATATCAATTTTTGAAAATCTTCCATCATGCATATAGGGTGCAGTATAGCTTAGATTACGCAACGATGGTACTTTAAATTTGTATTTATCATTTTCATCTTGTGTAATTAGTTGTCTTCCTATGTCTTTGTTAAATTGTGTACTTAATCCATTATTTCTAAAAGAACCATCAGTGAAAAGTGGTTCAGTATGACAATTGTTGCAATGTTTTTGGAATATACTATAGCCTTTTCTTTCCCTTTCAGTAAATGTTACTCCAGTTTTTCGCATTACGCTATCATACTTAGAATTACTACTAATACACAGCAACATGAAAGCTGAAAGCGATTTAAAAAGTTGATTAGCCGTAATCTCATCAGAACCATATACCGCCTTGAAAGCAAGACGATAATCTCCTTTTTGACGAAGTTTTGCTAAAACATTATTCAAATTCTCGTCCATCTCTACAGGATTTGTGATTGGTGAAATTGAAAACATATCTAGATGGAAAACACCACCATCCCAAAAAAAAGATTTATTCCATGCTAAGTTCATTATAGGTGGTGTATTACGATTTCCTAGACGATCATCAATTCCATGACTAATGTCATGGCCGTGCTGGGTAAAAGCCGAAGATTGAATATGACAGGAGCCGCAAGAAATTGTATTGTTTCGTGATAGAACCGGATCGTAAAATAATTTTTTACCTAATTCAAAATTTTCTTGCGTTATGGAATTGTCAATGAATTTATATTGTGGATCAGGAAAGTTTTCAGGGATTGCAAATCCTTCAAACTTTACAACTTGGAATGACATAAATATCATAATAAATATGCTTGCAATAATAACTATATTCGTTTTCATAGCTTCAATTATTAGTTAACTTATGCGAAAACATATTCGTATATTTATTAGAAACTGTTTTACTTATCTCACTAAACATGATAGTTGGATTTTGGGCAATACTAATCGGCTTATGACCATTAAAAATATGTAAAATATCAACCTCTAGTTGTACCGTGCTCTTCTTATATTTTTTTGCATTAATAATTCCCTTTTCTTTTAAATCTATATTTACTGTTCGAATATTATTCATTGAACGCTTATCGTAGCCTCCAAAACCACCAATATGATAGCGAAATTTTTTTTGTCCAGTTCTATCTACTTTGAGCTGGTCACAAACCCCCTCCAACTTCAAGAAAATGTAGCCACTATTCCAAGTCCAATACATTCCTTCAAGCATTCCTCCTGAAATATCTAACGCTCCCCTACGTTTGTTTATATCCATAGTACTGCGTAAACTATCCACCCCAACTGTAAAGGAAATTGCTGTGTATTTACCTTTTGGAATATTTATATTTACTATTTTACTTTTATAATTATTTTCTTTTATTAAAAAATAACTACTGTCTTGTGGTACTTTATAGAAATCTCCATTCTTTTTCTTCAAAATAATATTGCTAACAAAGTAATTGAAGGTAGTGATGCTAAACTGTTCTCCAAATTGATTTTTATACTGTAAATTATCGAGCTTTAAAGGATGCCCACCCACAAAATGATGAAATTCTATTTGTAAGTTGGAAAGGTCTTTTTCTTTATTTTGCGAATAGAGCGAAATATTTATTGTTACTAATAGTAAAAACAAATATGAAATGAATTTTATTATATTTTTCATTTTTTAAAATTTTATATGGATAAAAGTTATTTATGCAAATGAATTTTGATACGATTGCAATAATTCGTAGAAAAATTGAGTATCTATTTTATAAATTTTGATCTTATAAAAAGTTAAACAACAATCTTCTTTAATTTTTTCCAGAAATATATTTTGTTAACACAGGATATTCCATTGTAATTGCTACTTCTGCTGCAGATTCTTTTCCGTACCATTGAGCAATTTTATCAAGAATCTTATCAAGAACCTCAATTGATTTATAATTTTGTAAACTAGGCACTGTTTTCATATCAATTGTAGATTCCGTCGAATCGCTAGGAAAAATTTCTAGTCCGCATGCTAACTTAATGGGAGTACTTGTTTTAGATACAATTTGAACTGAAGCTTTACCCGTCATTAGAAGTGCATCAGCTACTAAACCTATGGCAATTTCGTCATCCCCATTTTTTACATTAAGAGCTATAGGCTCTTTTTTTACATTATCTTGTACTACTATCTTATCAGTTAACTTTAGAAACATGTCGCTATTATGGTTGGATGACCAAGTTTGTACACCTATTTTTTTAGCCGTTTCAATCGCTTTGTCATAACCTGCAATTGCTTCAACTAAAGCAAGAGATAATGGAATGGATGCGCTTATTCCTGCACTAGTAATCATTTTTCCGTCGGCCACATATCTAATATTTTCCTGCCACTTTACATTTGGAAATGATTTTTTCATCTCAGGAATGTTTCTGAAATATGTGGTCGCAGAATGCCCATTCAATAAACCAGTATTAGCAGCAACCGTGACTCCAATACAAATACTAACAATTGTACTTCCTTTTTTTTCTTGCTCTTTTATCCACGATAACATTTGTATATTTTTATCATCTCTAACAGCAGGAATTATAACAAAATCAGCACCCTCTGGATAAAGTGTGTCAAATTCAGCAATTGTATTTTGTAGTTTAAATTGAAGAGAACTCATACGCACAGTTCCTGGTTTAACAGAAACTGAAACCATCTTGGCAGTGCCAGATCTTGCTAATATTCCATAAGGAATAATAAAATCTGATAATTCAGTACCTTCATTCATAGCTAAAACCGCTACTACAGGTTGGCTTCGACCAAATCTGGAACTATAAACTTCAATATTATTTGAAGACCTTTTTTTAATTTCATTTTGTCCAAATGATTTATTGCCAATTAAAATCATTAAAGCAATAATCATATTAAAGAATAATTTCATTTGTGTTGTATTTAGTAAATAATATTATATTTAAAATGTACTTGTGAGGTAATATACAATCTCATTTAATTTTCGAAAATTAAGCTGTAGCAATTGTATTTATGGAAAATTTTATTTGAATTGAGGAGGTTTCAAAATGAATGGAATGTATGAACAACTATAATTTAGAAGTGATAAAAAAGAAATTTGTAGAACAATGTTCTTAAAAAAAAGAATTGTATTTACAGAGAAAATTTCCTGCTTAAAAAAAACTTCTGAGAATTTTGTATTGTCTTTTTCTACTGTATTTTTTTCAATTTCTTGAAGTTGTTTTATTTTTTTTAAAAAATAGCATTTCCCCTTACATAACAACTGAGGGAGTGCTTTATTTTCACAATGATTTTCCACAATATACTGCTTGTTTAATTCAAAGAAAGCAATAACAAAAAAACGTGAAAAGTTTGAACTAATCAGAATTGGAAGCAGTAATATGGAAAGTATTTTATTAAACATGCTTACAAATCTACATCGTAGGAAATATGCTTAATTATACTTTTGCATCAATTAATTGTACATAAAGTATGTTTTTATAGTTTCCTACGCGGAATTGTAATTATACAGTCCATTTACATTGTTTTGATTTTTGATATTCTTTAGGAGTAGTATTGGTGAATTTTTTAAAAAACCTATTAAAATATGCGTCAGTTTCAAAACCTAGTTCCCAAGCGACTTCTCTAACAGTTATATTTGACCAGTATAAAAGTCTTTTAGCTTCCAAAAGCAAATATTCATCGATAAGCTGTTTTGGTGTTTTATTACAGGATCGTTTTACAACACGAGTAAGTACTTCGGTACTAATATTAAGACTCTCAGCGTAATAGTTCACTTGGTGGTAGCTTTTATATTGCTTTTTAAGTAATTTTGTAAACTTTGAAAATATTTCCATCTTTTTATTAGAATCAGATTGATTCTCATTTGTTAATTCGGAACAAAGGATTAAAATTACTGTAAGTAAACATCTAATAATTTCAAGATTTTTATTTACCCCTTTATTGTATTCTAAAGTAATAAGTTTTATGTAAGTATCAATTTCTTCCAAATTTGCTTGACTTAATTGCAAAAAAGACTGTGAAAAAATAAATTCAACATGGTCACCTATTTTTTTACTTTGACCATAAATAAACTCTGAAGTAAATGCTAATGAAACCATTTCAGCATCGCTACTATTATCATGTATATGAACCTGATCTATATTTAGAATAACCACAGCAGGTCCTATAAGTTCTTTGGTTTTAAAATCAGCATAATGTTTGGTTTTTCCTTTGTATAAAATACTTAGACAATAATAGTTATGACTGTGAGGATGATTAAAGGACGAAACTTTATTATCATATGGGTTATGAGTATGTATAACAAAATAGTTCGATGCTTTATTATTAAAATCTAAATTGTATTTAGGTATTACATTTTCCATTATACTGAAGTTACTTAAAAACATACAAATTATACTATAAAATTACAGCTATTATTTGAAATCTGTAGTTTAATTTAATAGATTTTAGTATTAAAAGTACCTAAATAACTTTATTTTATAAACGTTAAATGCTGTTCTTCAATTTATTTACAGCTTGAAAAAAAAATCTAGCCCCAAGGAGTACTCTATAAGTAATATTTCTTTATCATATCAATTATTAGTCATACCGAACACCAACAAGTTTGCCATTATTAATTGATTTTGAAGTAATTACAATCAGTATCTTTTTGAATTTGTATAAATTGGTTCATCTGATAAAATTTCAATGTAATAACCACTGCTTTGCACTACATCCATAATTACATCATCTTCTATATTAATAACTGAAGATTCAACTCTAAGAATTCGATCAGAATCTTCCAAATCAAAATTAATTTCATAATAAGGAAATCTTATTTTAAGTTGGAGGTACACCTCCCTAGCTTGATTGCTATCTTTTATATCGGTCTTATATACTTCTACCATTCACATATTCATTATATTCATATAAAAACATTTTTTACCAGAGTAGGATAAAGAGTTCTTTAATAATTAAAGAACGTAGTAAAAATGAGAAACATCCTCTTCGACTGTTGGTTTTGTTTTGCGATAAAATTTAACTGCATAATCATCTACTTTATCCGCTTGTACAAAGACTTCCTCATATCCAATTTCTTTAAAATATTCTTTCGAATAATTAATAAGTTGTGTTCCCACGTTTTGTCGTTGAAATTGAACCGCTACAGCTAGGTCAAAAATATATGCTAAAGGTTTTATGGAATAATATTGCTGTAAAGTATAAGCGGTTAAGCCACCAACAATTTCATTGTTATGTATAGCAACAATAGCATGAAAATCATTTTTATTTAAAAGATTTTCCAAGTGTGGGTCATTTGGGATATCAAAATTCTCCATTATAAAAACGTCTTCAAAAAGGTATATTAGTTTTTTAAAAAGTGAAATATCTTCTTTTTTGAGAGGATAAATTGTAATTTGATCTAGGTAATTCATAATTTAATGATTGATTCGATTATTTTTACAAAATTCTTTATTTAGTTTTTCACAACAATTCTAAATTATAAATACCCATGATTTTAAAAATAAAAATCATGGGCTTATGTGCAGTCTAAACAATTACTAAAAACCGATTTGCACAAATAAATATTAAAAACAAACTTTAAATTGATGAAACATGCGATAACTAATTTGTAGTAATTGGAATCAGCATTTTGTCAATACAATGAATGATTCCATTTCTTGTATTTATATCATATTTTATTATTTTACTTTCTATATTTCCTATCCCATCTTGAATTACTGTATTTTCATTCACTATTGCAAATCTACGAATGTCACCTTCTAAACTTTTAACGGATTGGAAACCATCAGTTAATAATTTTTTTTAAATCATTTTGTTTGTCACTAGTACCTTGAATACTTCTTTAGAAACATCATAGATATCTTTATAATTATTTTCTTTTAAGAAGTTTTCAAATGCTACGTCCTCTGGAGCAAAAACTGTATATTTCATGGTTCCGTGGAAATTATCCAGAAAATTCACTCTATTTAATGCAATGGTAAAAAGTTTGACATGCCTACCAATGTATAAGGTTTCGGCAATTCTTATTTCTTTAGGTAATAGAATTTCATTGTTCATACAAGATGTACTTAAAACCAAACAAAATAAAGTAAGAATAGTAATTTATTGACAAGTTAAATTTAAATTCATATACTATAACCACTATTAATATTTAGTCTGTTACTGTTATACTACAGTTTCCATTGCAATTTATATCCTCTAATGCACAAGCATCTTTTATTACAAAATTTGTGGTTTTTATATTATTGGGGTTAACATCTTTAAGGACTAGTTCTAAATTTATTTTTAAAGTATCTCTTTCGGAAGCAAATCTTTTATTGTCGCATTTTTCAGCTTTTGCACGAATATATAAATTACTTTGCATGGGAAATGATTCCCGAATTTCACCACTCCAAATGATATCGTAGTTAATTTGACAGCCAAGTGGTTTCAAAATTTCGATAGTTAAAATATTATCCTCTCGTTTCACTTTTGAGATTTTAGTTTCAACTTGACAAAATTCGTCTTTTCCTCTTTTTACATTAGTTTCTTGAAACTTTTGGGGATCTGCGTAAAAGGTAAAATGTTCCCCTATTATTTGATAATTTTCTTTTAATTTAAATTCATCATTCGCATCATGACCCGTATTTTCGCAACTAAACAAAAATACACTGAGTGCAAATGTTGAAATGAAAACTAAAGTAGGAATAAGTGTTACCCATTTACTGCTAAAATAATTGATGTTGATTTTCATATATTTACTTTTTAATGTTTAATACCAATACGCTCACTTTTGACAGAACGCTACATGCTAATGCTATTATTTTGAAAAAAAAACTTTTACTGTTACTCCTGCAGAATGCACTTTGTAACTTTCCTTGGTTAAGGCACTAATTGGATATTTATAAAATGGCTGGATTTCATATCCTATATTTTTTGACATATGTGCTCTAAAACCAAATGACAAATTCAAAGATTTCAATGGAGAAAAACGGATATTATCATTATTAATAGATTTTTTGGTGGTAACAGACTCTTTTGTTATAAAACTTTCAATAACACCACCATTTGATTGAAATACTTCGACCTCTCGATAAGTTGTAGAAGTGTACGCAATTGTCTCGCTAAAAATTATATAAGAAGATAATCCTGCCCTTAGATAAATCTTATCGTTTAATACATTGTAGGTGATATTTAATGGAATATCTAAATGATTTAACTTGGATTCATTACGTTTACTCTCATCATCTGAATTCGAAAATAAATTAACTATGTTGCTTTCATTAGTTATATTCATGGTATTATAAATTGTTCCTGTACTTAAAGAAAAGTGTGAATGATTTAGAGGTAAATCAATTTCGAAACCAGCACCATAATTTGAAGAAGTAACCGACTCTATGTTATCTGAATCTGAACCAAAACTAGGCGACACCAAAACACTCACTCGAATATTGTTATGAGTTTTGTTGATTACTTCTTTCTTCTCTGAATCTTTAATAAGTGCTAGTAGATCAATTGCCAAATTATCATTATTTGCTTTACTCATTGACTGAATTTTCACCAGACTTTCGGGTTCTTTAAGGCAATATTTTATATTATGTTTTATTTGTCCAACTGCTTTTAAATCGATAGTCTTATCATTTTTATTAGATAAATTATTCGTTACGACTGAATTTTTCATGTTAGAATCATCTTCATTTGCAGCTTTTTTTTGAGTTACACTATCTCTGTAGTTCGGACCAGTAGTATTTAATGTTACTATATTTTTTATATTGTTTTGACCAGTTTTAATATAAATACTATCTTTTATTACAAATTTTGATTTCTCACTTATAGCAGTCTTATTTGTTTGCTCCAAATCTTTACAGATAACACTTGTAGAATCTTTAAAAAAATATTGAATATTTATATTTGTATCATTTATAGTTTTTGTAATATTTTTTAAAAAGGAAAAAATAACAGTCATTAGAATAAATATAGCAGCAGCTCCCTTATAAAACCAATATAGAGTTCTTCGTTTTTTCTTTTTCTTTTTAGCTAAAAAGTTTTCCCAAGCTCCTTCTTGGTACTTTTCTTCATGACTATATAGTTGTTCTTTTATCTTTTGAACTATTTTTTTGTCAATATGCTCATTCATTTCAAATTAATTACAATATTTTACAATTTGGTCTTTCAATCTTTCTTTAGCCCTTGTGAGATAAGTTCGGGAAGAACTCTCGGCGATGTTAACAATAGCCGCAATTTCTTTGTGACTATAACCTTCAATTTCATAGAGATTGAAAACTACCCTTAACATATCAGGTAGGTCAGCTATCAGTGTATAGATATCATTTAATGATAGCTGATCTATCGCTTCAATTGAAGGTAATTGATTTTTATACTCATATAAGTCTAAATGAAGTTTGAATTTTTTATTTTTTCTTAAATGATCAATAGCAGTGTTTATAGTTATTCTCCGTAACCATCTTTTGAAGGGTTGGTCTAAATTATATGTCTTAATTGAATCAAAAACTTTTATAAAAGTATCATCAACAATTTCTTGAGCTATTTCACGATTTGAACTATATGATAAACCAATGGACATCACATATCCGTAATATTTCCTATATAGAAGTTCCTGATCATTATTGTTTTTATTAATACAACCCAAGATTAAAGCTACTTCCATTCTTTTATCCGTATCCAATCTTTTTTAATGTTTATGCTTTAGTTTAAAAGATTTTATAATCTATACGTTAATAAACTCTAAAACGCTACAGTGTTCTTGTATGTAGATTATTTAATGACGAAAAGGTTATTTAATTTTATGTTAAATATAATTCCGGTAAGTTGATTAAACATCTAATGACTAAATGTTTAAACATTTTTCCTTGCGTAGTGATTTGTAGTCGCTTCTATTGTCGTAAGAAATTAATATTCAGTATTATCATACTGTCAAATAGTTTTTGATATTTTTATAAATTTGATTTAAACAACTAAAAATGAATGAAATATTTGAAATGTCATCTAGAACAGTGACACTAAAACGAAACGAATATTTAAAAATTGAGGGAACTTCAGACACCAATATTTATTATATAGAAAGCGGATGTTTGAAAATTTTCGTCTGGGATGAAGTAGAAAAACGTATTATAAGGTTTGGTTACAAAGGAAACATAATTGCGGCATTAGACTCATTTTTAACTGAAAATTCCTCACCACTATGTATTCAGGCTATCAAAACCACAGTCTTAAAAGTAGCGACTAAAACCCAACTTAATAAATTTATAGAAAATGACAACAATTTAACTTTTTGGAGAAACATATTAGAAAATTTGGTACTCCAACAAATGGAAAGAGAAATGGATATTCTAACCGCATCACCAAGGCAACGCTATGAAAGAGTATTAAAAAGAAGTCCGCAACTTTTTCAGGAGGTTCCTAATAAATATATTGCTAATTATTTAAGAATGAGTCCTGAAACATTATCAAGATTATTAAAATCTTGATTTGAGTCAAGGTTTTTCAAAAAAACTTTTTAGAGATTTGCTTAAAACTTTAAAAATGCAAACGGAAAAATTAATACAGCAGCTTATAGAGCAAACGGAACAACTTCTTACGAAAGCTGAAAAATTAAAACTTTATAATTTGGATCATTTAAGTTGGAGAGAAAACGAAAATTCATGGAATATTCTTGAATGTTTGGAACATTTAAATCTATATGGGGATTTTTACTTACCGCAAATTGAATCTAAAATAAAAAAAACAAATTCACTGCCTGAACAAGAATTCAGAAAAGGATTATTTGGTAATTATTTTGCAAAAAGTATGCTTCCAAAGGTGAAACCTAATAAAATGAAAACTTTTAAAGATAAAGACCCTGTACATCGAAAACTACATAAGTCCGTAATAGATAGATTTATTAACCAACAAGTTAAACTTTTAGAGCTACTAAATTTATCAAAAAAAGTAAACCTAAATAAAGTAAAAATTGAAACCTCAATCTCAAGTTTAATCAAATTAAAATTAGGTGACACTTTCCAGTTTTACATCAATCATATGATTAGGCATTTCATTCAAATTGATAGATTAGAACACTTAATAAAAAATAGAAATTAAGTTTATATAACCATGCAAAGAATCGATTAAAAAGATTGCATATTAAGGGTTTTATATTGATAAGTTAGAAAACTTAACAATTTAAACTACTTTGCCAGGATGAGCTAGCAACCAGATATTACCAAAACCAAATGATTAGATTTAAAAATATTTTTGAGCTTTTTTTAGAAGAGCTCAAAAATATTTTTCTGAATAACTTTTAGCGTACGCAGTTGTTGAAAAACTACTTATAAAATCTTAGTAAATTGAATTAGCATTTAGATTGACCGCAAATTCTTAATTCAATCTCATGCTATTTATATTTTAAAATAGTTAAATATTCAATCCAAGGACCTACTTCTTTTTTATATTGCTTTGCCAATATTCGGGTGATTTGTGCAATATGATTCAAATCATGTACCATCCAAGTTGCGATTAGTTGAGCTAAAGTGACTTCACCAAATACCGTATGAACTCCTTTTTTTTCTAAATCTTTTGGAGTGATTTTTTTTGATTTTAAATACTGCATGTTCTCTTTTCTAAGTTGGACAAATTCCTTAAGTAAATCATCCATCTTTTTTCCGTTACTATTTTTAAACTGGGCTAAGCGGTCATACGGAGGAAACGATTTATCTGAATTATTAGAGAGTATAGTTGTTACTCGAGGAATCCAATCCGTTTTTTCACCGTGAATTAGATGGCCAAGTACATCAAATGCTGACCAAGAATTATTTCCTTCATTCAAAAGCACCCAATCTTCTGATATATTATTCAGTAAAGAATATATGGTAGTAGGTGTTCTTTCTAGTATTTCGATAGATTTATCTAAGTTGAATTTCATGCTTATTGAGATTTGATTTATTTACCTCCTGCGATATCAATATAGGATCCAGTAACGTATGATGCTTCATCTGAAAGTAACCATAAGATAGCATTTGCGACTTCTATTGGAGAACCACCCCGTTTCATAGGAATGCTGTCTTTTAATCGGTCCACTCTATTTGGCTCGCCTCCAGCCGCATGAATGTCGCTATAAATAAAGCCAGGACGAACAGCATTTACTCGGATTCCTTCGTTTGCTACTTCTTTAGATAGACCTATGGTAAGTGCATCTATAGCGCCTTTTGTTGCCGCATAATCAATATATTCATTTGGAGCGCCTGTTTTTGAAGCAATGGATGAAACATTTACAATTGCACCGCCTTTGCCACCATAAGCTGTTGACATTTGTTTAATTGCTTCTTTTGAGCAAATAAAGCAACTGACAATATTTGTATTGATGACTCTTTCCAACCTGTCCATTTCTAAATTATCTAGTCGTGATTGATTTTCAAGAATACCCACATTATTTACCAAGGCGTCTATTTTTCCAAAATGAGACAAAATGTTTTTAAATAAATCTATTACCTCTTTTTCTTTGGAAACATCAGCTTGAAATGCCACAGCCTTTCCGCCTAGTTTTAAAATTTTGTTTACAGTTTTTTCTGCAGCTTCTTTATTCTTTACGTAATTTACCGCCACATTGTATCCTTTTTGAGCTGCTAGTACTGCTGTAGCTGCACCAATGCCACGACTTGCTCCTGTGATTAATACTGTTTTCATACATATTTTTCCTTAATTCTATTTGTTGGTTAAAGAGTAGTGTTTATTGTCTTTAAGGATAGAAGTCAATTGTTTAATCCGGGCTTGTAAATCTTGAATTTGATTTGCTTCTTGGTTTTCAATTGTTTTAGCCCACTTCAAAAAATCGGAACTATGAAGTTCTTTTTTACCCGTAACCGTGCTTACATGTATCAGCTTGGTTCTCATTATTGTTTTTAAGTGATTTTGATTTTCATCCAACATTATGGCTTCGAAATGTAGAAATTGGTCACATGCAGAAAGTAAAGAAGATTGAATCGTTACCACTTCATTGTATTTTGCTGGTCGTACATACGCAATTTCGTGACTCCATACTACCCATCCTAAGTTGCTTTTATAATACTCACTTAAATCAAATTCATAAAATTGTTTTAAATGATCTTCGCGTGCATTAATAAAATAATCTAAATACTTCGAGTTATTTAAATGACCAAATAAATCGCAGTCATTAAAGCGTATTCTGTATGTTGATTGGGGTGTCTTATTCATGATATAAGTTTTTTAGAAGGATTAAATATTTAACAATTCATTGAGTGCATCCGAACTAATTGCTGTTTGCGCAAAATCAAATTTTCCATTTTGATTTAAACTTTTTGCTGTTTCGATGAATGAAGTCATGGTATTCCTAAATAGTGAGGCTCCAAGGCTAATTCTTCGTACACCTATTTTTGATAAACTCTCAAAATCAAGATGGCAATCTTTTAACCCCATCATTACATTTAATGGTTTGTCTATTTCATACAGTATAGATTGAATGTCTTTTATACTTTTAATACCTGGAGCAAAAAGAACATCAGCACCCGCACTTTGGTACGCTTGTAATCGTTTAATGGTATCTTTTAAGTCAGTTTTGCCAATAGTATAATTATCTGCGCGAGCAGTTAATAAAAAAGGAAAATCTAAACTTGCTATGGCTTCAGTTGCAGCGGTAATTCGTTCAGCTGAAAATTCAATCGAATAGCTCTCGTTATTCTTTACATCTTCAATTGAAGCACCTACGATACCTGTATTTGCAGCTAATTTGATTGTGTCAAAAATCTTCTTAGGTTCATCATAAAATCCGTTCCCTAAATCAGCTGAAACAGGTAAATTAGTTGCTCTGGAAATTTTTTCAAGGTACTGTAGTACATTATCTAACGGTAATTGATTGTCTGAAACCCCTTCGCTAAAAGCTATCGATGCACTCGATGTAGCTAATGCTTTGAAGCCTAAATTCTCTACTATTTTCGTTGTTGCTACATCCCAGGGGTTTGGAATTATGAAAGTGGATTTTTCCTCATGGAGTTTTTTAAAAAGTTCCGCTTTTTCAAATTGTGTTTTCATAGTTGAAACCATTAATTGAAATTCTTTTAATCATCTGATGATGATGTTCTACGTGATACATTGTGAAATACAGAACCTCTCTTACACTGATTAAAGAGAGTGCGGGATGAGGACACAGATACTGGTCTAATTCTTTTTCGCTCCAATTGTTGAGTGAATGTATTAAATCATTTACTAATGTATTTCCGTCTTTGATTAGTTCTTCGTGGTTTAAATCTGTACTGGGTAATAAAGGTGGAGGTGACTTAACTCCATTCTTTATTGCCAAATGGTATTTTTCCACAAGAGCTTCGTAACTGATGGATTTTCCACCGTTCAATCCAAATCTTGATTCTAACATTGGTTTAGGAGTTGATAGAAAGTTTATCAATATTGAAATTGACTTATTGATATGATCTACATTTTCGTTAACTGTCCATTTACCATCAGTTGAACTATTCTTATCTTCATGATTAGAAGCTGCGCTCCAAAAATCAGAATGATTATCTCTAAGTTTGATAATGATGTTTTCTTTATTCATTTTCCTTATTTTTAATTAGATATTCATTTGTAAAATGTTCATTATGCTGGGGCTTTGAAAATTTTTCCGCATTATAAGTTTTTGAATTGCCTTTTGGGATGGAAAGAGAAACCCATTTATCGTCACATATCATTTTACCTAAAAAAACTATTTGTCCTACATGATACGGATAATGTGCTAATTGGCGATTGATAGCTTCTAACACTGTATGCCCTTGATTTCGGATGTAAATAATTGTATTTAAATCTCTAGCAGTTAGGCTTTTTAATGTTGAAAAAAGACAATCCCAGCCTCGATTCCAAACTTCAATTAATTCTTCTTTTGTTTGAATATCATTTTCAAATTCAGCATCACGGTTGCGCCAATCTTTCTCCCCATCTGAAGTAAGAAAATCTGTCCAACGTGAAAGCATATTTCCGCTAAGATGTTTTACTATTATGGCTATATTGTTGCTTTCATTGTTGTACTTCCAAAATAATTTTTCGTCAGGGATTTGCACAAAGGTTTTGTCCCCTAACATTTTATAGTATTCAAATTGTTTACTAACACTTTCTAAATAATTTGTATCCATACTATTTCGCTTTTAATTGATGTATAAATGATTTACAACACACCTGATTCTAACTCTTCTAAATAGATAAAATCTGGTGATTTTACTCCTGCTTGTTTTCGAATTTCAATCAATTCTGGTGATTCAAAGAATTTCTTTGCATTTTCAATTGAGGACCAGACCGAATAGTGAACAATTTTATTTGGTTCGTTTTCATATTTGAGTACTTGATAAGAGATTTCCCCAGCTTTTTTTCTGATGTCAGAGGCGTTGTCAAATATTTGTTTCCAAGCTTTGTAATCTTGAACTTCGTGTATAATTAGTACCTGTTTCATAAGTCAAACTTTTGTTAATCTGTATTTAAAATATACCGATTGGTATATTTGTAGTCAAATTTTTTTTAAGGTTCTAGCTCTCTAATTAATTTTTCTAAATAGGACATACTTACTTTAAGTACTTCGGGATCCCCTGTCACTTTAGCTTGCATCATCGCTCCTTCAATTAAAGACATCATAATAAAAGCAAAATCACTCGCATTGGTAGTACTTTTTACTTCTTGTCGCTCAATTCCTCTATCAATCATTTTTTCTATAGCTTTCTTCCAATTTTTTAAAGCATTAATGACCTTTACTTTTAGAAGTGGATGTGTATCATCAGCTTCGGTAGCGGTATTTAAAATTGGACAGCCAGCTTTTAAAATAGGTAATTCTAAAAATATCTTATATGTTTCAGGATATACTAACAACCGATCTATCGTATTTGTCCTTGCTTCAATCCTTTTACGTAAGTATGCAATAATCTCATTATGGTTATAGTCAAATGCTGCTAATGCTACTTCATCCTTATTTTCAAAATTGCCATAAATACTACCTTTTGTGAGACCTGTAGCCTCTGTGATATCATGCATAGAAGTACCTACAAATCCTTTAGCATTGAATATAGGAGCTGTTTTTTCTATTATTAATTGTTTGGTACGTTCTGCTTTTGAAATCATCAAATGGTATTATTTTGATGTAAAGATAAAAAAAATATACCAATTGGTATGTTTTTTAATTCATTTTAACTTTTTTTGGTGCTGTTTGGTTATCTATCTTAAACTTATCTTTTAAAACTCTCATATCCTCACTTACTTTTCGATCTAGTACTTTAGCATAATGTTGCGTGGTTCTCAAATTTTTATGACCAAGCATTTTGCTCACACTTTCAATTGGGACACCGTTAGTAAGCGTTACAGTCGTTGCAAAAGTATGTCGGGCAATGTGAAAGGTTAATTCTTTTTCTATCTCACAAATAGCTGCTATTTCCTTTAAATAGGCATTCATTTTTTGATTACTCAAGATGGGAAGTAGTTTCTCTTGATTGTTGCTTTGTGGATGGTTTTCGTATTTATCAATTATCATTTGTGTTACCGGAAGGATTGGGATTTTAGAAGCACTTTCCGTTTTTTGTCTATGTGTAAATATCCATTTCTCACCATCAATACCTAAACATATATGGGACTTGGTTAAGTTTTTGACATCGATGTATGCCAATCCAGTAAAGCAGCTGAAAAGGAAGATATCGCGTACTAATGACAATCTTTCTGTTTTGAAATCTTTATTAATGATACTTTGAAGTTCATCTTCAGATAAATAGACACGCTCGACTTCTTTTACTTTAGACTTATAGTTGGCAAAAGGATTTTTCTCTAGCCAGTCATTGGCCAGACAAAGTTTGATTATTTTATTGAAGTTCTTGATGTATTTAACAGCTGTGTTATTAGCACAGTTTCGAACGCTTCTTAACCAGAATTCATAATCGGTTATAAAAGCATGATCTATCTTCGTAATGTCTATATCTGAGATTTGGTATTTCCATTGCAAGAACTCTTTGGTATGTTTCAAAGAAGTATTGTAGCGTTCTAAAGTTCCTGGGGCGTATTCTTTGCCAACCAATTCTTTTATTTTGTTATTGTGGTCTTGGAAGATTGGGATTAGCATTCTAGCTTGGTCAGCAGTCCCCAGTAATTTGCTTTTGAGAGTTTCAGCTGTAATTGGGATTTTCTTGTGTAGTAATTCCATCTGTATATCTATGATTTGAATTCTTAACATATCAAGATGGTTATTTATTGAACGAGCTTCTTCTGAGTTACCTTTCATTTTGCCCGCTTCTGTGGACCATTTTGATACTTCTACAAATCTGTTGGAGCTCAGTTCAATTCTTTTACCATTGATAGTAATTCGTGTGTAGATAGGAACTAAACCATTTACACTGGCTTTTGCTCTCTTTGCATAAAAGAGAATAGATACTTTTGTCTTCATCGTGGTAACCTTTTAGTTATTATTAAATTTAATTTTAATAAGACTAACACACAAGATGTACAGTTTCTAAACTGGTTGTTGTACTGGTTGTAATGCCTTGTGATTGTTAGTTCGAGACAAAAATCGGTTACCCTAATTTCGGATAATCTAGGGTAACCGATTTTATGGATCAGGAACAAAACTTGGGGAGGATTTAATAAAAATATAGATATTTGCTAAAAACAAATTAGCGTGGAATCCTATCTGGAATTATTAAAAC
>NZ_BPLU01000021.1 GCF_019656315.1 Flavobacterium sp. UMI-01
AAAGACTCCGCTGAAGCATTTGTACTTCTATTATCAAAGTAGTTTAGTATTGATTGGTAATTAATCTTTATTGTATTGAGGACAATGTTGAAGTTTTCAAACCCCGATTCTTCTATTTTTCTATACCAATGTGCTAATTTCAGCATAGCAACATTTTTATTGTTATTATTGTTGTAGATAGCTCGTAGTTGTTGAGACAAAGAATAAGCTGTTTTAATATCAGGATACAATTCAAATAGGAGTTGTGCTCTTTCTTTTTGGTTTTCTGTCCATTTTTCTCTTGATTTATAAAGTAAATAGCGGCTTCTGGCTAATAATTGTTTCACAGTATCTCCATTGTTTAAAAGTTGGGGAGTATGTGTTTTGTTTTCTGATTTAGCCTGTAGTATCGATTGATTTTCTATATCCATAGCTTTCCATCGATGCTTTATCCTAATTTCTTGCAAAGCTTCTAAGGCTAATTTTTGTACATGGAAACGATCTGTTACTTGTACGGCTTTTGGAAAACATTTTTTGGCTATTAACTTCATGGAACTAGCCATGTCTAAGGTAATTTCAGTAAC
>NZ_BPLU01000022.1 GCF_019656315.1 Flavobacterium sp. UMI-01
TGCTTTGAATATCGGAGCAATAGGCTAAGACGTTGTGTAGGTCTTCTAAGCGTTGAACGATAGCTTCTTTAGTCATAGTCTTGGTATTCTAAGCGGGTTTGTAAATTCCTAATGTCCGTTTCAATTTCTATCCTGTTAGGGTGGTTTGGGGTTTCTTTTAAAGCGGTTTCCAGTTCAGTTATTCTCGCTTCGATATCGGTTTTTTTCATGGGCTAGTTTTGGTT
>NZ_BPLU01000023.1 GCF_019656315.1 Flavobacterium sp. UMI-01
TAGAGCGCAATTTAGAGGTGTTAGAAAAATTGATTTTTTCCTGTTTAGATTATCCAATCTTTTTGCCTAATCCCCAACTTTTGAACTTGATCCACTAAACTACTTTGATAATAGAAGTACAAATGCTTCAGCGGAGTCTTTCAATGCAAAAATTAAAGCTTTTAGAGCGCAATTTAGAGGTGTTAGAAAAATTGATTTTTTCCTGTTTAGATTATCCAATCTTTTTGCCTAATCCCCAACTTTTGAACTTGATCCCTTAATATACTAGACCAAAAACAAAAATAAGGAATACGATTAAAATCAAAAAAGCCATTCACAATTAAGTGAAAAGCTTTTCATTGGTCTAACTACTAAACCAGGATCAGTTAACTAGACTGATCACAACACAACTAATTTTAAATGCTTTCTTGAGAACAGTCCTTTAAGGACTAAGAATTCTCAATTTCGCGGTCTGGACGGGACTCGAACCCGCGACCCCATGCGTGACAGGCATGTATTCTAACCAACTGAACTACCAAACCAGAAATGTAATAGAGTTAATTAATAACTCAATATACACCATTATTTATTAGTTTAAAAATAATCTTTAAAAAAGAACATTTCTACTCTGAAATTAAATTCAGCACCAGTCAACCAAACTGATTATAACGCGCATTTCATTTGAAAAGCTATATGGAAAAAAAAGCCTTTCATTACTGAAAGGCTTTCCCAATTTCGCGGTCTGGACGGGACTCGAACCCGCGACCCCATGCGTGACAGGCATGTATTCTAACCAACTGAACTACCAAACCTACTGCGTTATTGCGGTGGCAAAGATACAATAGATTTCTGTTTTTGCAAGCATTTTTACAAAATATTTTTAAAAAAACACCCTCAAACTACCCAAACTTTTGTTTTTCAACTAGATAAGTTAACAATATTTTTTCAAAATCTTCTCCTACATCCACAGGAACATAACGAATACGGTTCTGTGCACAGGCCAACTCCAATCGCTTAAAATAACTTTGCATGCTTTTTTCATACGCTTCTTTTACATTTTCCGAAAAAAGCGCCACTTCTTCTCCTGTTTCCACATCAACAAATTTTCGAGGCGTCGTATCAAAACTAAAATCGTATTCCGTTTTACGATCAATAACGTGAAACAAAACTACCTTATGCTTATTGTGACGCAAATGTTGTAAAGCGTCTAACAACTTAGCTTCTTCTTCCAATTGAAACATATCGGTAAAAAGGACAATCATTGACCTACGGTGAATTTTTTCGGCTATTTGATGTAAAAAAGAAACAGTATTGGTCGTTACTTCCTTTTTACGAAACTTCAAAATAGTTTCTAATTGATTCAAAAGCATCCTATGATGACGCTCACTCCCCTTTTCAGGTGCATAGTACTCATACGTTTCCGAAAACAAACTTAACCCTACCGCATCACGTTGTTTTTTCAACAAATGCATCAATACTGCTGTTGCCAAAACTGAAAATCCTACTTTATTTTCATAAAAATTTTGATCTGAATGCAATTGAGGATAATGCATTGAAGACGAATTATCAATAATGATATGGCATCGCAGATTAGTTTCTTCCTCAAAACGCTTAGTGTACAAACGATCTGTTTTTGCAAAAAGCTTCCAGTCAATATGGCGCGTACTTTCACCCGCATTATACAATTTATGCTCTGCAAATTCAGCCGAAAAACCGTGAAACGGACTTTGATGCATTCCAGAGATAAAACCTTCTACTATTTGATTAGCTAAAAGTTCCAAATGCTGAAAACGGGCAATCTTTTCTAATTGGGTTTCAATCTTCATCTCTCAAATATATAAAAAAATAACTTTTAATACCATTAGTAAAAGCATCATCGGCGAGACTCATAATAAACGGTATTAACCATTAAACAATCTATATTTTTAGCATATAAGCCATATACGATTAACTAAGAATTGTGCTTAAAAGGTTTTTTAAGTTTATATAAGTTTTTCAAACTTTTCTTTTTTGGATCAGGAAACACTACGCAAAAAATAAGCACAAAAAAAGGCTTGACTAACGTCAAACCTTTTTCATATAAATTATAATCTTACGATTACAACAAAGCGTCTAAACTATCTGCATAAGTTTGCTTAGGAGCTACTCCTACTTGTTTTCCAACTACTTCTCCATTATGAAAAACCAATACTGTTGGAATGTTTCTTACGCCATATTTGGCAGCAAATTCTTGATTAGCATCAACATCTACTTTACCCACAACTACTTTTCCTTCGTAATCATTACTTAACTCCTCTATGATAGGACCAACCATTCTACATGGTCCACACCAAGCTGCCCAAAAATCTACTAAAACTGGTTTATCTGACTTCAAAACTACTTCGTCAAAAGTAGCATCTGTTATTGTTAATGCCATATTGTTTATCTTTTAAAGTTATCCCTGCACTTCTTTCAGGGCAAATATTTGAATGAATTAATTAACTCGATTACAAATTTAGAAATTTAAAATAAACCTACCACTATTGTTAAATTAGATTTAACTATTTAAGTATTGATAATTATTATTTAGAAAACTTTTACTTGCGCCAAAACATGGCATTTGTATTGAAGAAATTACATCTTTACATAAAAATCCTTGGTCATACTCACATACTCTTCCGTATAATGATGTCGCGAAATTTCAATAACCAATTCGTCCACAATAACATTCTCAACCTCATGTCTTGAAAAAGCAAGCAAACTTCTTTTAACCAAGGAGCTGGGCGTGCCTTTGACACGAGTTATTTTTATAGGATACAATTCGGCATTTTTAGCTAAACTCACAAATCGCTCTTCTTCGCTAAACGGAATAATAACCGCAAAAAGGCCCTTTTCGGACAACAACAAGTCAGCTGCTTCGACCAATTCTTCAAAAGGCAACGCATCCTGAAAGCGAGCTAAATCCCTTTTCGAATCATTAGATTTATAATCTTCACTATAAAAAGGTGGATTAGAAACAATCAAATCATACTCATCCTCAGGCTCACCCATAAATTCATCCAAACCTGCGTGATAACAAAACAATCGGTCACCCCAAGGAGAATTTTCAAAATTATCAACTGCTTGTTCGTATGCCGCCTCGTCAATTTCTAAAGCATCAATTTGTTCCGCAGTTGAACGCTGAGCCAACATTAAAGCAATAAGCCCTGTCCCTGCACCAATATCCAAAATAGTAAAAGGATGATGATGTAAAGGAGCCCAAGCACCCAACAAAACACCATCGGTACCAACTTTCATAGCGGTTTTATCTTGTGCAACAGCAAATTGTTTAAATTGAAACAAAAGAATCTTAGATTTAGATTAAGGATTTTAGACTTAAGATTTCATATAACCGATTAAACAAATAACCAATTAACCTTCTACTAAAGATACATCTCCACTAGTCCTTCAGGCAAGTTCATGATGATTTTTTTATTCTCACGATCTACTTTCACCAAAAACTGGTCAATCATTGGCACCAATATTTCCACGTTACCATTGAGCACTTCAAATAAAGGCTGGGCAGAAGTGTCGTTCACTGACTGAATAACACCAAAAACACCTAAACGTTGGTCTTCAATTTCGAAGCCAACTACTTCGTGAAAGTAAAATTTATTACCACTAAGTTTGGGTAACATACTAAGAGGCAGATACACCCCACAACCAAGAAGCACATCGGCATCTTGCTCATTATTCACTTCCTCAAAACGAACACGTAAAAAATCGTTTTTGTGAAGAGAAGCATTTTCAATAAAAAAAGGAATCAAGTGTTTGTCAGATTCGACAAACACTGATTCCAAGTTTTCGTATAACTCAGGTTCATCTGTATCCAAATAGACCAAGACTTCCCCTTTGAAACTAAATTTTTTAGCGATTTTACCTAAATAGAAACAATCTTCTTTACGCATTATCGCAGTTGAATTAAGCTTGAGTTTCTTCGTTAGATTCTTCTGCAGCTGGAGCTTCTTCAGCTTCAACTTCAGCAACTTCTTCTGCAGGTGCAGCAGCAGCAATAGCATCAGCCTCTGCTTGAGCAGCTGCAGCGATACGTTTTGCATTAACTTCTTGCTCTGCTTTTAATGCTTTAGCTTTAGCTTCAGCTTGCGCCTTAGATAAACCTTGTTTTTTAGCATCAACAGCTCCTGTTTTAGCTTCTAACCAAGTAGCAAATTTTGCATCTGCTTGTTCTTGAGTTAAGGCACCTTTACGAACTCCTCCATCTAGGTGGTGTTTCAATAAAGCCCCTTTGTAAGAAAGGATTGCTCTAGCAGTATCAGTAGGTTGAGCACCATTGTGCAACCATTTTACTGCGCTATCAACATTTAAATCGATAGTTGCTGGGTTAGTGTTTGGATTGTAAGTACCGATTTTCTCTAAGTATTTACCATCTCTTTTTGAGCGTGCATCTGCAGCTACTACCCAGTAAAAAGGTTTTCCTTTTTTACCGTGTCTTTGTAATCTAATTTTTACTGACATAATCTTATGATTAAATTTTGAGGTACTCGACCTCTGTTAATTAAGGGCGCAAAGATATACTTTTTATTTTAAAAAAACTAACGATTTTTTTACGAACATGATACCATACATTTTTCAGCTATGATGCTATTTTATACCTTTAATATCCTATTTTTGTTAGTTCAAAAGCTTATTTTTTATGAAAAAATATTTCTTGTACAGCCTCTTTCTTTGTTTTATCCTTTCCTGTGAGGAAAACGTAAAATTCAATAACCCCTCATTTCAAGGAGTGAAAGACAATGTGTTTTGGAGGGCCGTTACTGCCACAGCAACTATTAGCTCTGGGGGTGTTCTTACCATAAATGCCTATACACGAAATGAACAAGCCGTCTTAAAAACAAGTAGCGCCAGTGTCAACACCTACACACTAGGAACCAACAACATTAACACAGCTACTTTCATCACAACTGAGCCTACCGAAATTATCACTTTTGCAACAAGCACCGGAAAAGGTGATGGACAAATATCCATTACGGAATACGACACCACAAACAAAACCATTTCAGGAACTTTCCGTTTTAACGCAATCAATACCGCCATCAATCCCACTACTGGTACAACTTTGAATTTTCAAGAAGGTGTTTTTTACAAAATACCAATTACTCCTTAAATGTTACTAATGAATTAACTCACTGTAAATTCATTAGTCAATCCATCAATTAATTAAAAATATTTAATTAAATAAGCTTATTTATAGTAGATTAGAAAATAATTAGACTACATTTGCTTCAATTATAATAAATAGTATATATGAATATTTTTGTTGGAAGCCTTCCATTCAGTATTGAGGAAGCAGATTTAAGAGAGTCTTTCGAGGCTTATGGAGCAGTAGATTCAGTTAAAATTATCACAGATAAATTTACTGGAAGAAGCAAAGGTTTTGGTTTTGTTGAAATGCCAAGCGATGCTGATGCTCAAAAAGCAATTGACGAATTGAACGGAGCTACTGTTCAAGGACGTACTATTGTTGTTAACAAATCTGAGCCAAAACCAGAAGGCGAAAGAAGAAGCTACAATAACAACCGTAGTGGAAGTTATGGTGGTGGAAACCGTGGTGGAAATGACCGTGGTGGAAACAGAGGAGGATATTAATATTTTTTTCTACAATATAACAAAAAGGGTGTCAATTTACGTTGACACCCTTTTTTTTGATTTATACCGACCTTTCGTTAGGAACAATACAAATTCCCGCAAGTGATAGTTATTATGAAATAGTGAAAAGAGAGTTATTTTCATAAAAAAACTGCCAACCTTATGATTGACAGCTTTTCGAATTATTATATAGTAACAGATTAGATGTTAGCAGCTAACCAGTCACCAACTTCTTTAGTACCGTAAGCTTTACCTCCATTTGCCAAATCTTCAGTCACAACACCTGCTTCTAAAGCTTTGTTTACAGCATCTCTCATTGCTTTACCTTCTTCCATCAATCCGAAGTTTTCAAACATCATAGCAGCCGATAAAACAGTTGCCATTGGGTTAGCAATGTTCAAACCAGTTGCTTGTGGATAAGAACCGTGAATAGGCTCAAACAAAGATACTTTAGCACCCATAGAGGCAGATGGCATTAATCCCATAGAACCGGAAATCACAGAAGCTTCATCTGTTAAGATATCTCCAAATAAGTTCTCAGTAATTAATACATCATAAGAGTTTGGCCATTGTACCAAACGCATTGCAACCGCATCCACGAATTCGTAACTTACTTCAACTTCTGGATACTCTTTTTCCATAGCTTGTACTGTTTCTCTCCACAAACGTGAAGTTTCTAATACATTTGCTTTGTCAACACAACATAATTTTTTACGACGTGTCATCGCTAATTCAAATCCTTTTTTAGCCAAACGTTGTACCTCAGCTCTAGTATAAACACAGTTATCAAAAGCAGTATCTCCACCGTCTCTTCTTCCTTTTTCACCAAAGTAAATCCCTCCTGTTAACTCTCTTAAGAACACTAAATCAGTTCCTTCGATACGCTCTCTTTTTAATGGAGATTTGTCCAATAAAGAAGGGAAAGTAAATGTAGGACGAACGTTTGCAAACAATCCTAATTTTTTACGCATCTTCAATAATCCTTGCTCGGGACGAACAGGTGCTGAAGGGTCATTATCGTATTTTGGGTGACCAATAGCTCCAAAAAGTACTGCATCCGCGTTCTCACACACTTCATGTGTTGCATCAGGATAAGGTTCTCCTACCGCATCGATTGCTGCAGCACCAGTCAAAGCTGGTTTCCAAGTAATTTCATGTCCAAATTTTTGAGCAACTGCATCTGATACTTTAACTGCTTGATCAATTACTTCTGGTCCGATTCCGTCCCCTGCTAAAAGTGCAATATTTAATTTCATTACTTTATTTTTATATTATTTAATTTGTTCTCTATTATTTATTGAGCAATTACGTTGAGCATTTTTTGAGTTGCTATAATTGCTGCTACGGTTTGGTCTGAATCTAATCCTCTCGTTTTAAATTCTTTCCCGTCTATCAACCAAGTGATAATGGTTTCACACAAAGCATCGGAACTACTTCCGGGTGGAATCCTTACCGCATAATCGATTAATTTTGGTAATTCAAGTTTTTTACTTTTATAAATTTTAGCCAAAGCATTCATAAAAGCATCAAATTGCCCATCTCCTTGCGCATGCTCCTCGATGATTTGACCATCTATTTTCAAGCATAATGTAGTCGATGGACGCATCCCTTTGGCATGAGATAACAAATACGATTCCACCGTAATTTTTTCTTCATACGCATGACTGTCCAAAACATCTGAAATGATGTAGGGCAAATCTTCTTTGGTTACGGTTTCTTTTTTATCTCCTAACTCAATGATACGTTGAGTGACTAATTTCAAATCTTCATTATTGAGTTTCAACCCTAATTCTTGAAGGTTCTTTTCTATATTAGCCTTACCCGAAGTTTTTCCAAGTGCATATTTTCTTTTTCTACCAAAACGCTCTGGAAGCAAATCGTTGAAGTATAAATTTTTCTTATTATCACCATCGGCATGAATTCCTGCTGTTTGTGTAAACACATTGTCTCCAACAATTGGTTTATTTGCTGGAATTCTATATCCTGTAAAGGTTTCGACCAATTTACTCACAGAATACAAAGACGTTTCCTTGACACCAATTTCAATTTCGGGCATGAAATCATTAATCACGGCAACTGTACTGGCTAAAGGTGCATTTCCCGCTCTTTCTCCCATACCATTCACGGTCACGTGCAATCCATGAACACCTGCTTTAATGGCTTCCATAACATTGGACACACTTAAATCATAATCGTTGTGGGCATGAAAATCAAAATGAATGTTGGGATATTTTTGGGTAATGGTTGCAATAAACTCAAAAGTATCGGATGGAATTAACACCCCAAGAGTATCTGGAAGTAAAATACGTTTTACGGGTTGGGTGCTGATAAAATCTAAATATTGGAACACATATTCAGGAGAATGGCGCATCCCGTTACTCCAATCCTCTAGGTAAACATTAGTAGCAATTCCGTTCTCATTTGCCAAAGCGATACTTTCAGCAATTTCTGAGAAATGTTGTTCGGGTGTTTTTTTTAATTGGTGAACAAGATGATTCAAAGAACCTTTGGTCAACAAATTCTGAACCTTGGCTCCTGACTTTTTCATCCATTCGATTGAAAGTCCTTTGTCAACAAAAGTCAACACTTCAATTTTGTCGGTATAGCCTTTGGTTTCTGCCCACGACATAATCCCTTTGACACCTTCAAACTCTCCCTCACTTACACGTGCCGAAGCAATTTCGATACGATCAACTTGTAATTCTTCTAACAATAATTGGGCAATGGTTAATTTTTCTGCAGCAGAAAAAGACACTCCTGAGGTTTGTTCCCCATCACGGAGTGTGGTATCCATTATTTCAATCTTTCTTTTTTCCATTATAATTAGATCCTATTTCGATTTTATTATGCCATTCGAACGAGTCGTATTATAAAATCGTAAAAGCAGTTACTAAACTTAATAAGAAATCAAGCCTAGTAACTGCGTATTTATTAATTGTTTTATTTAGTAAGGCAACTTGTCTGCAAAAGCAACAATATCTTCTTTTACACTTTGTAAATAATCGATATCGTCAAAACCATTCAACATGTTGTTCTTTTTGTATCCATTGATATCAAAAGATTCATTTTCGCCTGTAGCTAATATAGTTATGGTTTGTTCTGGCAAATTGATTTCTAATTCTGTTTTTGGGTCTGATTCGATAGCAGCAAATATTTTTTCAGCAAATTCAGGAGAAACCTGCACTGGCAAAACACCAATATTCAAACAGTTTCCTTTGAAAATATCAGCAAAGAAAGAAGAAACTACTGCACGGAATCCATAATCGTAAACTGCCCAAGCAGCGTGCTCACGAGAAGAACCTGAACCAAAGTTTTTACCTCCTACCAAGATTTTTCCTGAGTAAGTTGGGTTATTCAATACGAAATCTGCTTTTGGAGTACCGTCTCCATTGTATCTCCAGTCTCTAAAAAGGTTGTCTCCAAAACCTTCACGTTTTGTAGCTTTCAAGAAACGCGCTGGGATGATTTGGTCTGTATCTACGTTTTCAATAGGTAGTGGCACTGCACTACTGGTAAGGATATTAAATTTATCGTATGCCATTTTGATTTTATTTTACCGCAAAGACGCAAAGGCGCAATGCTATATTAATGTTTTTTACCGCAAAGGCGCAAAGGCGCAATGCTTATTTTTTTTTAGTTTATGAAGTTTAATAATTGTTTACAAATCTTCTAAAACCACTCTTTATTAATGGAACATTAAAATTAATTAAAAACCCCATTCTTTTGTCTGCTAATTTCAAATATGAAATCAGCTGTGCTTCGTGAACTGGCAAAATCGAATCAACCGATTTTAACTCAATTATTATATGTTCTTCAACTAGAATATCGATTTTATATTCCTTTGACAAATTAAATCCTTTGTACTGTAGAGGAATAATAACTTGACATTCTGCTGAAATATTTCTCAACTGCAATTCTCTCAAAAGACATAATTCATAAACGGATTCTAATAAACCGGGGCCCATTAATTTATGAACCTCAAGACTAGCAGAAAATATTTCTTTTGCTAAGTCTTCGTAACGATTTATTTCCATAATTCCTTGCGTCTTTGCGCCCTCGCGGTGAAAAATTCTACAACAAATCTCTAGGGTCAGTCAATTTTCCAGTAACTGCTGCTGCTGCTGCCATAATTGGAGAAGCTAACAAAGTTCTTGAACCTGGGCCTTGACGTCCTTCGAAGTTTCTGTTAGAAGTACTTACTGCATATTTTCCAGCTGGTACTTTGTCATCGTTCATTGCTAAACAAGCTGAACAACCTGGCTGACGCAATACGAATCCTGCTTCAGTTAAAATATCTAAAATACCTTCTTCTTTGATTTGTGCTTCCACAACGTGAGAACCTGGAACCAACCATGCCGTTACGTTATCTGCTTTTTTACGTCCTTTAACAATAGAAGCGAATGCTCTAAAGTCTTCGATACGACCATTAGTACAACTTCCTAAGAAAACATAATCAATCGGCTTACCAATCATTACATCATCTTCATTGAAGCCCATATAAGCTAATGACTTTTTATATGTTTCTTCCCCACCTTCTACTTCTTTAGCTGAAGGGATGTGCTTAGAAATCCCAATACCCATACCTGGATTAGTTCCATAAGTAATCATTGGTTCAATATCAGCTGCATCAAATGTTAATTCAGCATCAAATTGAGCTCCTTCATCCGTTTTCAACGTTTTCCAATAAGCCACAGCTTTATCCCAAGCTTCCCCTTTAGGAGCATATAATCTTCCTTCTAAGAAATCAAAAGTAGTTTGGTCAGGAGCAATCATACCTCCACGGGCACCCATTTCGATAGAAAGGTTACACACTGTCATACGTCCTTCCATTGACATTTCCTCGAACACATTTCCTGCGTATTCCACAAAATATCCAGTTCCTCCAGAAGTTGTCAATTTAGAAATGATATACAAAGCAACGTCTTTTGGAGTAACTCCTTTATTCAAAGTACCATTTACGTTAATACGCATTTTCTTTGGTTTCGGTTGCATGATACATTGTGTAGAAAGTACCATTTCTACCTCAGAAGTTCCGATTCCAAAAGCAATCGCACCAAAAGCACCATGAGTTGATGTATGTGAATCCCCACAAACAATAGTTGTTCCTGGTAACGTAATTCCGTTTTCAGGACCTACAACGTGTACAATTCCATTTTTTTGATGACCTAATCCCCAGTGTGAAATACCATATTCATTAGCATTAGTTTCTAACGCTTTCAATTGGTTAGCAGAAAGTGCGTCTTCCACAGGTAAATGTTGGTTTATAGTAGGGGTATTGTGATCTGCAGTAGCAAAAGTACGCTCAGGATATAAAACTGAAACGCCTCTAGATTTCAAACCTAAAAAAGCTACAGGACTAGTTACTTCATGGATGAAATGACGGTCAATAAAAAACACGTCTGGTCCATCTTCAATTTTGCGCACCACGTGCGAATCCCATACTTTGTCAAATAATGTAGTACTCATTTTTAATATTTTTTAAGTGTAATTCTTTATACAACAACAGTTAACTGACTGTATTTGTAATAACAAGGATGCAAATTTAGGAAAAAGAAAACGAGTTGTCAATTTCGATTACACATTATATACGATACCCAAAACCCATTTCAACTAAAAATCAACTTATTTTACCCCGTTTACAATTTCATTTCTTTTTTTTGATGTGAATTTTACCTCGGTTAAGACTTGCTAATTTCCCGTCTTCTATTTTTCATAAAAAATATCACATTCGCATCAAAAAACCAAAAACACAAAAAATTTCACAACCTATTGAGTTAAATCCCTAAAAAAATAAATTATTTTATTTCTATTGACCACATTATCTATTATTCCAAACGCATCTATTCCACGTTCAATTTCTTCATCAAACCATCACTTTTACACCAGAATCCGAACCTTACTTTTTTACCTAAATACTACGACATCCAAAGCCTATTTTGTTTTTTTTCAAACAAAAAAAAGGTGAATAGTTCCATTTTAAACCTTTCCAATCCAAACGGCATTGTTGATAAAATAAACCACAATACCCGAAAAAAATACCTAATTTTGAAGTTCTTCGATTTTAAGTTTAAAGGCTTTTTATGACTCAAAAAATGAGTGCTTTAAAATGTCTCAAACTTAAAATTTGACTCGAGCGATAGCGAACAGCGAAGCAATTTTTTAATTTGGATTTTACAAAAGTATGTACTTAATATTCGATACTGAAACTACTGGATTACCCAAACGTTGGGACGCACCCATAACGGATTCTGATAACTGGCCTAGATGTATCCAGATTGCCTGGCAGTTGCATGACGAAATGGGAAAACTCATCGAACATCAAGATTATTTAGTACAACCCGATGGCTTTAACATTCCGTATGACGCAGAACGTGTACACGGAATTTCGACCGAACTGGCTCAAGCGGAAGGAATCACCCTTGCCGAAGTGTTAGAGAAATTCAACATCGCCTTGGGAAAAACCAAATTTATTGTGGGTCAAAACCTAGGCTTTGATGTCAATATTATGGGAGCCGAATTCCACCGAATGGGTGTTGATAGCCCTATGGCTAACCTCCCCGTTTTAGACACCTGTACCGAAGTTACCGCATCTTTATTACAATTACCAGGAGGTCGTGGAGGAAAATTTAAATTACCTACTCTGACCGAATTGCACCAATACTTGTTCAATGTTCCTTTTGCAGAAGCGCACAATGCCACCGCCGACGTTGAAGCCACCACCCGTTGTTTTTTAGAATTAATTCGCAGAGAAGTTTTCACCAAAGAAGAACTGGACGTACCGGCTGATTATTTCAAAAACTTTAAAGAAAATAATCCGCAAGAAATCCAACTTATTGGATTGAAACACATTAATCTAAAGGCAGCTTCTGACGAAATCAGAAAACAACTTCAAAAAGCCGATTTAGGAAGTCCTCAAACAACGATTTCTGAAGCCGACAAGCAAGAGTTAAACGAAGCGAAATTTGCACACCTTCACAACCATACGCAATTTTCGGTTCTGCAATCCACCATTAGCATACCTGCCTTAGTTGCTGCTACAGCCAAAAATGGATTCCCTGCCGTAGCCATGACCGATACGGGCAATATGATGGGCGCTTTTCATTTTGTTAGTGCGGTAATGAATCACACCAAAGCCGCTGCTGCCAAAAACAAAGCCCTAATTGAAAACGGCGAAGAACCTACCGAAACCGAAATCAAACCTATTGTTGGGTGCGAATTCAATATATGTGAAAACCACAAAGACAAAACCAAAAAAGACAATGGCTACCAAGTGGTACTGTTAGCCAAAAACAAAAAAGGATACCACAATCTCGCTAAAATGGCCTCCATCGCGTATGTGGATGGTTTTTATTATGTACCCCGAATTGACAGAACCGTTGTCGAAAAATACAAGGAAGACATCATTGTACTTTCTGGAAACCTATATGGTGAAATTCCGAGTAAGATTCTAAATATTGGTGAAAACCAAGCCGAAGAAGCCTTACTTTGGTGGAAAACACAATTCGGCTCCGATTTTTACTTGGAACTGATGCGTCATAACCAAGAAGATGAGAATCGTGTAAACAAAACCATAATCGCTTTTGCCAAAAAGCACCAAGTTAAATTAGTCGCTACCAACAACACCTATTACCTTAATAAAGAAGATGCCAACGCACACGATATTTTATTATGTGTAAAAGATGGGGAAAAACAAACTACCCCTATTGGACGCGGAAGAGGCTACCGTTATGGTTTGCCAAATCAAGAGTATTATTATAAATCGGGAGAAGAAATGAAGCAACTTTTCTCTGATTTACCCGAAGCGATTCTTACGATTCAAGAGATTATTGACAAAGTAGAACCGTATTCGTTATACCGAGACGTTCTACTTCCTAAATACGATATTCCACAGGAATTTGTTGACCCCGAAGATGAAAAAGACGGAGGCGTACGCGGAGAAAATGCCTACTTGCGTCATCTCACTATGGAAGGAGCCAAGAGGCGCTATGGCGAAATCACACCTGATATTCAAGAACGTTTGGATTTTGAGTTATTAACCATTTCAAACTCTGGCTACCCTGGTTATTTCTTGATTGTACAGGATTTCATTGCTGAGGCTCGTAAGATGGATGTTTCCGTAGGACCAGGACGTGGTTCCGCCGCAGGTTCTGCCGTAGCCTACTGCCTCGGGATTACCAATATCGACCCCATCAAATACGATTTGCTTTTTGAGCGTTTCTTAAATCCTGACCGTGTATCCATGCCCGATATTGATATCGATTTTGATGATGAAGGTCGTGGTCGCGTGATGGATTATGTAATCAAAAAATACGGTGCCAATCAGGTAGCACAAATTATCACTTATGGTAAAATGGCTACCAAATCAGCGATTCGTGATACGGCCCGTGTTTTGGATTTGCCTCTTTTTGAAGCCGATAGAATTGCAAAATTGATTCCTGGTATGATGCCTTCAAAATGGAATTTAGCCCGCTTTTTATCCGAAAACGAAGAAGATGTTAAAAAAGCCTTGCGCTCCGACGAATTTGACAACATCAAAGAGCTGATTGCTATTGCCAACGAAGGCGATTTAGCAGGAGAAACCATTCAGCAGGCCAAAATTCTGGAAGGCTCGATGCGCAACACTGGAATTCACGCCTGTGGTGTCATTATCACCCCTTCGGATATTACCAATTATGTCCCTGTAACCACTGCCAAAGATTCGGATTTGTATGTTACCCAGTTTGACAACTCGGTGGCCGAGAGTGCTGGTTTGCTAAAAATGGACTTCTTGGGCCTCAAGACCCTTACGCTGATAAAAGACACGGTTAAACTCGTAAAATACCGCACTGGAATTCAATTAGACCCTGACAACTTCCCTATCGATGATGTCAAGACTTATGAGCTATTCCAGCGTGGAGAAACCGTTGGTATCTTCCAATACGAGTCCCCCGGTATGCAAAAATACATGAAGGAATTAAAACCCACCGTTTTTGGGGATTTGATTGCCATGAATGCCTTGTATCGACCTGGACCTCTTGAATACATCCCTTCTTTCGTACGTCGAAAAAATGGCGAAGAAGAAATCAAATACGACTTGGATGCCTGCGCTGAATATCTCGCCGAAACTTACGGAATCACCGTTTACCAAGAGCAGGTGATGTTGCTGTCGCAATCTTTGGCAGGATTTACCAAAGGTGAGGCCGACGTACTTCGTAAAGCGATGGGTAAAAAACAGAAAGACGTATTGGACAAAATGAAGCCTAAGTTTGTCGAACAAGCTTCAGCCAAAGGTCATGATGCTACTGTTTTAGAAAAAATCTGGAAAGACTGGGAAGCCTTTGCCAGTTATGCCTTCAACAAATCGCACTCTACTTGTTACGCTTGGGTAGCCTATCAAACTGCCTACCTCAAAGCGCATTATCCTGCCGAATACATGGCAGCAGTTCTATCGAATAACATGAACGACATCAAGCAAGTTTCGTTTTTCATGGAAGAATGTAAACGTATGGGCTTACAAGTATTAGGTCCAGATGTGAACGAGTCCTACTATAAATTTACGGTAAACGAAAATTATGCAGTACGTTTTGGAATGGGAGCCATAAAAGGGGTGGGACAAGGAGCTGTAGCCACCATAGTCGAAAACCGTAAAAACAGTCCTTATAAATCCATTTTCGATTTAGCCAAACGCATTGATTTACGTGCTGCCAACAAAAAAGCTTTTGAAAACCTAGCCCTAGCCGGTGGTTTTGACTGTTTTACAGATACACATAGAGCCCAATATTTCCACGATGATGGGGACGGAATTACTTTTTACGAAAAAGCCATTCGGTATGGTGCTAAATTTCAAGAAAATGAAAACTCCTCACAGGTAAGTTTATTTGGCGAAGCCTCCGAGGTTCAAATTGCTGAGCCTGTGGTTCCTCCTTGCGAGGACTGGAGCACTATGGAAAAATTGGCCAAAGAAAAAGAGGTTGTTGGGATTTACATTTCAGGTCATCCTTTGGACGATTACAAATTTGAGATGAAATATTTTTGTAATACCAAACTCGAAGCACTCAAAAATCCGCAACAATTTATAGGGAAACCTATTGCAGTGGGAGGGATTGTAAACAATGTACAACACAAGGTTGCCAAAAACGGAAAAGGCTGGGGAATTTTCACCTTAGAAGGCTATGACGAAAGTTTTGAATTCAAAATTTTTGGCGAAGAATACCTTAAATTCCGTCATTTCTTTTTGCAAAATAACTTTGTCTATATCAAATTGATGGTCAAAGAAGGTTGGGTAAACCAAGAAACAGGAAAAAAAGCCGACCCAAGAATTCTTTTTACCGAAGTCAAACAATTACAAGATGTATTGGCTAGTTTTTCTAAAAAACTCACACTAATACTCAATATAACTGATTTGAAAACTGATTTTATCCATCAACTCAACCGTGTTTTTCAAGACCATAAAGGCGACCACCAAGTCACATTTGAAATCATGGAACTGGAACGCATAAAAAAATTAGTTGAAGTGGCTCCTACTCCAGTCGAATTAGAAGACGACTTTATTGAAGAGCTAAACGAAGATGACGATGTAGAATTGAATCCCATAAAAACAGCTGAAGTGACCGAAGTCGAAGAAATCAATGTAGTTACTAAACTGAGCATGCCAAGCCGACGTCTTAAAATCAATATTTCTAACGAATTATTGGTCGAATTAGAGAAAATGCAAATTAACTTTAAATTGAATTAACACCCTATGATTTATCTCACTCAATTAATTTACATTGTAGAAGGTCAAGAAGAGGTTTTTCATCAATTTGAAGCCTTGGCCATTCCCATTATATCGCAATACAACGGAAGACTTACCTTGAGAATTCGGCCGGAACCAAACTCGATTATCGAGCAAAACATAGCTAGTCCGTATGAAATCCATTTGGTTGAATTTGATAGCCAAGAAGATTTTGACAATTTCAAGAAAGACAAAACGAGACAACAGTTTTTACATTTAAAAGAACAATCCATTCGGTCCACTATTTTAATTCAGGGAAAAGCGCTCTAAAAGTATTTATAAGTGAAAGCACCGTTGTTTTCAGTATATTTTTCTTAAATTTAGTTTTGAAACCCAATCAAAACGATGCCTTATGAAAACCGACTTATTTCAAGCCCCTGATTACTATAAATTGGATGATTTATTGACTGAGGAACACAAATTAGTGCGGGATTCGGCACGTGCTTGGGTCAAAAAAACGGTTTCACCCATTATCGAAGATTATGCGCAACGGGCTAAATTCCCAAAAGAAATTCTACCAGGTTTGGCTGAAATTGGAGGTTTTGGACCTTATATCCCTACCGAATATGGCGGTGCGGGTTTAGACCAAATTTCGTATGGACTCATCATGCAAGAAATTGAACGAGGCGATTCAGGAATTCGTTCTACCGCATCAGTACAATCTTCATTAGTCATGTATCCCATTTGGAAGTACGGGAACGAAGCACAACGCACAAAATATTTACCTAAACTCGCTACGGGTGAACTCATGGGCTGTTTTGGATTAACAGAACCCAATCACGGCTCTGACCCTGGCAGTATGATCACGCATTTTGAAGACAAAGGAGATTATTTTCTTTTAAATGGTGCCAAAATGTGGATTTCTAATGCTCCATTTGCCGACATTGCCATCGTTTGGGCCAAAGACGCATCGGCCCGCATTCACGGACTGATTGTAGAACGGGGTATGGAAGGCTTTTCTACACCCGAAACCCATAACAAATGGTCTTTACGAGCTTCTTCAACTGGTGAATTGATTTTTGATAATGTCAAGGTTCCTAAAGAAAATATTTTGCCTAACAAATCTGGATTAGGAGCTCCCTTAGGCTGTTTGGATTCGGCTCGATATGGCATCGCTTGGGGAGCCATTGGTGCCGCCATGGACTGCTACGATACCGCTTTGCGTTATGCCAAAGAGCGCATTCAGTTTGACAAACCCATCGCTGGAATGCAACTCCAACAAAAAAAACTTGCCGAAATGATTACTGAAATCACCAAAGCCCAACTCCTTACTTGGCGCTTGGGTGTATTACGCAACGAAGGCAAAGCCACTACCGCTCAAATTTCTATGGCCAAACGCAACAATGTCAACATGGCTATCGAAATTGCTCGAGAAGCGCGACAAATTTTAGGCGGAATGGGAATCACTGGCGAATATTCTATCATGCGCCACATGATGAACCTCGAATCGGTAATCACTTATGAAGGTACACACGACATCCATTTGCTGATTACTGGAATGGATATTACAGGAATTTCAGCTTTTAAATGATTTTTAGCATACGCAAACGAAGTTTTTCATACGTTTAACCGAAAGTTTGAAAGCACTCGTCGATTTTGTTCGTTCACAAAACCAAATATTCTTTAAATTCGTAAATACTTAAACATAGAAGCTTCTAGAACAAATATTAAAGTATTGATAAAATCAACAGAATGCTTCTAAGTAAGTGGTAGCTTTTTTATATTTACACCAAATTTATTCCCCATGAACATTGCACATATCAACAACAGTATTGAGAGCCAAAAAAATACTCTTTTACAACATTCTCTCTATGGTAAAGTAAAAACCATCGAAGATTTACAAGCTTTTCTTGAAGGGCATGTATATGCTGTTTGGGATTTTATGTCCTTATTAAAAGCGTTACAATCCAAGTTGACATGTACAACAACACCGTGGTTCCCTACCACCAATCCACAAACACGTTATTTGATTAACGAAATTGTACTTGCTGAAGAAACAGACATCTCTCTAGATGGTCGTCGTCAAAGTCACTACGAAATGTATATTGAAGCCATGCAAGATTGTGGGGCACGCACGGCAGACATTGAAGAATTTTTAAAAGCCATTAATTCGCTTAAAAACATTTTTGTCGCAATCAAAACGAGTCATTTGCACCCCGGAATCAAAGCATTTTTAGACTTTACGTTTACTGTAATCGAGCACGGGAAACCTCATGAAATTGCAGCAGCCTTTACATTTGGTAGAGAAGACTTAATTCCAAGTATGTTTACTTCTATCATAAAAAAATTTCAGGAAAACTTACCCGAAATAGATTTAAGTAAGCTAATTTATTATTTCGAAAGACATATTGAATTAGATGCTGATGAACACGGCCCCATGGCTATGGAAATGATTACCGAATTATGTGAAAATGATGCTTTAAAGTGGAAAGAAGTTGAAGAAGTATCGCTACTTGCCTTAGAAAAACGCATCGGATTATGGAATGCAATTGAAGAACAAATTACTGAAAGAGTCTCTTTAGTTTAAAGAACATTTCATTTTATTTTAGTCATAAAAAAAGCCTCCATTGTCGCAATGGAGGCTTATAACTTTTAGTATCAAGCGATTAACTTTCGGGAGCTAATTCTAATTCTAATCCTTCTAATTCAGGAGTAATTGGAATTTGACACCCCAAACGACTATTGGATTTCACATAAAATGCTTCTGAAAGCATTGCTTCTTCATCCTCCCCCATTTCTGGTAAAGCAACATCATTGATAACATAACATTGACATGAAGCACACATTGCCATTCCTCCACAAGTTCCTTCTACAGGCAATTCATACGCTTTACACAATTCCATGATATTCATGGCCATATCAGTAGGAGCTTGTAATTCATGTATTACTCCTTCTCTGTCTTTAATTTTAATTAATACATCCATTTTTTTAGGGTATAGAGTTTTTTTAGAGGAACATCAAACGGCATTTTTCAGTTAAAAATCTAAAAAATTACTTTTCTAATTATTCTGAAACATACAATCTGACGGTAATTTATGTAAACAAAGCCAAAAAAAATGCTTTATCGTAGTCCATTACACCTCATCATCATTATGCTACATTGACAACGGTTTCTATTTGTGGGGCAAACTTTTTTATGGTGGTTTCAACACCAGCCTTCAAAGTCATTTGGTTCACACTACAACTGGTACATGCTCCTTCTAATCGAACCTTTACGTGTTTGTCATCCTCGATTCCTACAAGAGTAATATCACCACCATCCGATTTCAAAAAAGGACGAATTTCGTCTAGCGCCAATAACACATTATTAGTTAATTCTTCTGTTGTCATAATTTTTGGTTTTAAAAATTGATTCTAAATGAATCTAATTTTAGCTTATTTTTTTACTGCTGAACAACCCGCCATTGTTGTTATTTTAATAGCTTCTGAAGCAGGTAAATTTTCATTTCTTCTAATGGTTTCTTCGACTACTTTTTTAGTGATATTTTCAAAAACACTTTCGATTACTGAACCTGTTTGCATCGCTGCTGGACGCCCATAATCTCCTGCCTCACGAATCGATTGTACGATAGGCACTTCTCCTAAGAAAGGGACTTGTAAATCTTCAGCTAAGTTTTTAGCTCCTTCTTGACCAAAGATGTAATATTTGTTGTTAGGCAATTCCTCAGGAGTGAAATAAGCCATATTTTCTATAATTCCCAAAACAGGTACATTAATTGCTTCAGATGCAAACATCGAAACTCCTTTTTTCGCATCAGCCAAAGCAACTGCTTGAGGTGTACTCACTACAACAGCTCCTGTTACGGGTAAGGATTGCATAATAGAAAGATGAATATCCCCTGTTCCTGGAGGCAAATCGATTAACATAAAATCCAATTCTCCCCAATCTGCATCAAAAATCATTTGGTTTAAGGCTTTTGAAGCCATTGGTCCTCTCCAAATTACCGCTTGACTAGGCGAAGTAAAAAATCCGATAGACAACATTTTTACCTCATAACTTTCGATAGGTTTCATTTTTGATTTCCCATCTACTTGAACAGAAATAGGTTTTTCGTTCTCTACATCAAACATGATAGGCATTGATGGCCCATAAATATCTGCATCCAAAACTCCAACTGAAAATCCCATTTTGGCTAAAGATACAGCCAGGTTTGCTGTTACCGTTGATTTCCCTACACCACCTTTTCCAGAAGCAACTGCAATAACGTTTTTTATTCCAGGAATCGCTTTACCTTTAATTTCGGCTTTTTCTGGAACTTGCACCTTACTATTGATTTTTATTTTGGCTTCAGCCGAAACTTTTTCTAAAATAGTTTTTTTAATATCGTCTTCTGCACGTTTTTTAATATGCATCGCTGGCGTGTTCAATACTAATTCTACTACTACTTCATCTCCAAAAGTAAGCACATTTGCAATGGCTCCACTCTCCACCATATTCTTCCCTTCACCAGCTATAGTAATGGTCTCTAAGGCCTTTAGAATTTCTTTTCTATCTAATTTCATTTTTTACTCTTCTATTACAATTGGTTTTCAGCCAAAATTTTATCTTTATTTAAACTAAATTCAGACCCAACGTTTTGGGGAGCAAAGATAAGAGATTAAGTTCTTATTTTAAAGTATTTAAATCGGATTTATTGATCGTGAAATTTGTTATGATTATGAAGGTATTTTCGACATTCAAATAGCTATCAAAGAAGAAACACAACCGCTTTTATTTACCGCATAAAAACCAAGATAAAATAGGATGTCTTTGAGAAAAAATGGAATATTACTCTGCTGAAACCTCTGGCTCCCAAAAATGTTTTTCGAAATCTACGATTTGATTACCGACCACTTTAACCCCTTCACTTTCTAGTAATTGCTGCATCAAATTAGTACCTTCAAAATGGTGCTTTCCTGTTAGCAATCCTTTTCTATTTACTACACGATGTGCAGGAACATCTTCTAAATTATGAGAAGCATTCATCGCCCAACCTACCATTCTCGCCGATCTACTTGCTCCCAATGCTTTGGCAATTGCGCCATAAGAAGTAACCCGCCCAAAAGGAATTTGTCTGGCCACAGCATACACTCGTTCGAAGAAATTTAGTTCCCTATCTTTCATAATTCATTTCTTAAAAATACCCTTGCTTTAAGATTACACCTGTTTAATTTGCTTATTATAATCTTGCGGAACCATTCCTAGAATTTCTTTAAAACTAGTAAAAAAAGGATTATAAGATGAAAAGCCTACTTCTCTCGCCAAAGAATCTAGTGTGTTCGATTTGAGATAATCAACTTCAATTAAATGAATAGAATCATAAATCCTAACTGTTTTCTTAAAGTCAATAAAAGTCATTTTAGAATGATATTTAAAAAGATAGGTGAGGTGGCTCTTAGGGACCCCCATCTTAGATGCTAAATCACCTATTGAGACCGAAGAATTTCGGAACCATTTTTGTTGAAAAGCTAAATTTTCAATTTCACTTATATAAGCAGACAAATGCTCATTTACTTTATCGCTCAATTTTAAATCCTGAATATTAGTGATTTGAATGTCGTTTTTATAAATCCAAAAATCACCAAAAACAAAGTCAGATTTTCTCCGCTCATTAATTTTGTCTTCCAACAAATGATAACCAAACAATATCTCAGGTGTAATCAAAACTTTAAAAAATAGCACACAGGAAAAAATAGCTGTAATCCACAAATAGTTGCTGCCATAGGACTGACTGTCCGAAAATAAATCCAGTAAAAGACACACAAACAGCCGTATAACTGACAAAACACAAATTATGAAAATAAGAAGTGTCCAGTTTTTGAGCAGCTTTTTTTGCTTCTCAACAATATTAAACTTATTTCCAAGAGTCCAAACTCCATTTTTCAATTCTAAATACGATAAATACACATAAAACAGTGCCATTAATATGAAAAAAAAATGAAAAAAATAACTTAAATAAACAGACTTATTTATAATTAATAAATGAGTGAATCCCATAAGAATGGGCAATACAAAATGTTTAAAGTCACCAAATTCAAATTTCTTCTGATTAGATGTTAACTTTTTAAAATACAAATAAACACAAGGAAATACAGCTACAAGAAATGGTGAATAAAATAAAAACTCGGCTTTAACAGCATAAAGAATGCTTAATTCATTTAATCCTGCAATAAAAAAACGAATGGAAAGGATTAAAAAAAGAAGCAATAAATAAACATTCGCTATTCTATTAGTTCTGTACTGTGTTGCAACAATTGACAAGGTCACAACTCCCAACAAACCTGCCACGAAATACAAAAAAAGAAGAAGCATACTTTTAAACATTTTCTTATACAATTATCGGGAAAAGTATAAAAATAGACTGTTTGCAACCAATTATGAAAGCATTACTTTGTACGGTTAAAATAATCGACAAAATGCACTATTTATAATTTTTAACAAAATATTGGCTTCATTTTTAAGAATTAGAAAATCAAATTTATTTACTAAAACATTAAAAATACTTATCAAATACGTAAAAACATCAGACCAAATACGATTACATCTATTAATGTATGAATACATTGAATACTATTGTAAAAATATTAACAAGATGCGGTACCTATTTTTACTTTTTTACTCCAGTTTTTATGGCCAATATTTACACCATCAAATGCTTTCTTCGCAAGGTAGCACGACCACATTAACCGATGGTATGATTATTTGCCAAACCATCGGTCAACAAACGGTATCTGGAACTTCTAAAAAAGGGCCTATCGTACTCCAAGGATTTCAACAGTATAATTGGTCAAAATTAATAGCAGGTTCATCCAGTACTAACAACATCACGGTAAAAGCATTTCCAAATCCCTTTATTAAAAACGTCTCTTTCCAATTTTCAACCTCTATTGAGGAGGAAATTTCAATAACTATTTTTGACATTTCGGGTCATTTGATTTTTGAAAAAAAGAAAAAACCAATTGATAAAATTATACAGCTTGACCTTGAGTCTCTTCCTGGTGCAATATTCCTTATCCGACTGAGCAACTCCGAACTTAATTTTTACGCTAAAATCATTAAAACCTTATGATAAAAAAACTACTTATTTTCACTCTATTCCTTGTATTTAACACTATCAACTCCCAAGAAATCTATTTGTACACGGGGAAAAATTTCACCAATTACCATTACAAAGATGCTAATGGGAATTCCAATGGAATAATTACCAAAACAAACAAAAGCCACTTTGAGGGAGGCAGTCATTATGAAGCTGGTTACATCCACCACTTTAAAAACAATAATTTGTCTTATATCGCTGGAATAACGCTGAATGAATTTAATGCTACATACTTTTTATCGAATTCAACCGAAGTATATTCATGGAAAACAAAATACATCGGAATTCAAAATCTAGCTTCGTTTAGCTTCTTTAACAAGCGAAGTAATTTTAATACAAGTATCAAAGCCGGCATCAACCTTTCAACAATACTGACTGGTGAACAATATGCTAACGGAAACTATTTTGATCTTTCTAAAAATGAAGACTTTAAAGGTATATTATTCCAATCTATTGTTGGTTTAAATGCAAATTATAAAATCTCAAATTCAGCTTCATTATCCATAGGCTACAACCTTTCCACAGTTGTAAAAACCTCTAAAACGTCAAAAGAAAGTTTATACTTTACCAACAGTCAGTTACAATTTGGCATTCACTTCCCATTTCCCTCAAATCAAAATTAATTATGAAAAAAAGTATTTTCCTTTTAGTCTTTTTGATATCCACAATTGCATTTGCTCAAACAAATGGGATTAGCTATCAAGCATTAATTTTAAATCCGAATTCAAAACAAATACCAGGGGTTAATTCAACCAATGTACCTTTAGCCAATCAAACCATTTGTTTGCGTTTCGAAATAAAAGATTCATTTCAACAATTGGAATACCAAGAAACCATTAGTACTGTTACAGATGAATTTGGAATGGTCAATTTAATCATCGGAAATGGAAGTCAAACAGGAGGAAGTGCAGCTAATTTCAGAAGTATTGTTTGGGATACTTTTATAAAAACCTTGACTGTAGGTTTAAATACAAACGGCTCATGCAACTCTTTTATCGAAATTAGCAATCAAGAGTTTTCTTATATTCCTTTTGCATATACTGCAAAAAATGCTGAAAATGTAACAGGAATCATCAACATAGGTAATGGAGGGACTGGAGCTAACACTCTCAGTGGAGCTCGAACCAATTTAGGTATTAATAACATAGACAACACCTCCGATTCTAACAAGCCTATTTCAACTGCCACTCAAACAGCCTTAAACGTCAAAGAAGATTTGGCGAACAAATCAACTGATGTTACCACTGACGGAAATTCAGATACCAAATATCCAAGTGTAAAATCAGTTAAAACCTATGTAGATGCATCGGCAACTATAAGCTCGACGGCTTTAGCAAACGAGATTACTCGAGCAACTACTGCGGAAAATACAATTGCTACTAATTTAGCTACGGATACAACGAATCGCATCAATGCAGAGGCAACTTTGACAACCAATTTGGCTGCTGAGGTGACGCGTGCTACGAATGCTGAAAACACAATTGCTACCAATTTAGCCACGGAAATAACCAACAGAACCAATGCAGATGCACTCAAAGAAGATTTGGCGAACAAATCAACTGATGTAACCGCTGACGGAAATTCAGATACCAAATACCCAAGTGTAAAATCAGTTAAAACCTATGTGGATGCATCGGCAACTTCAGGTTCAACGGCTTTAGCAAACGAGATTAGTCGAGCAACTACTGCGGAAAATACAATTGCTACTAATTTAGCTACGGAAACAACGAATCGCATCAATGCAGAGGCAACTTTGACAACCAATTTGGCTGCTGAGGTGACGCGTGCTACGAATGTTGAAAACACAATTGCTACCAATTTAGCCACGGAAATAACCAACAGAACCAATGCAGATGCACTCAAAGAAGATTTGGCGAACAAATCAACTGATGTAACCACTGACGGAAATTCAGACACCAAATACCCAAGTGTAAAGTCAGTTAAAACCTATGTAGATGCATCGGCAACTATAAGCTCGACGGCTTTAGCAAACGAGATTACTCGAGCAACCAATGCTGAAAACACCATTGCTACCAATTTAGCCACAGAAAAAACCAACAGAACTAATGCGGATGCACTCAAAGAAGATTTGGCGAACAAATCTACTGATGTAACCGCTGATGGAAATTCAGATACCAAATACCCAAGTGTAAAATCGGTTAAAACTTATGTAGATGCTTCGGCAACGACAGGGGCAACGGCTTTAGCAAACGAGATTAGTCGAGCAACTACTGCGGAAAACACGATTGCTACGAACTTAGCTACGGAAACAACGAATCGCATCAATGCAGAGGCAACTTTGACAACCAATTTGGCTTCTGAGGTGACGCGTGCTACGAATGCTGAAAATACAATCGCTACGAACTTAGCTACGGAAACAACCAACAGAACCAATGCAGATGCACTCAAAGAAGATTTGGTGAACAAATCTACTGATGTAACCACTGACGGAAATTCAGATACCAAATACCCAAGTGTAAAATCAGTTAAAACCTATGTGGATGCTTCGGCAACTTCAGGTTCAACGGCTTTGGCAAATGAAGTTACTCGCGCTACTACAGCAGAAAACACCATTGCTACGAACTTAGCCACAGAAACAACGAATCGCACCAATGCAGAGGCAACTTTGACAACCAATTTGGCTTCTGAAGTTACTCGTGCAACCAATGCTGAAAATACAATCGCTACGAACTTAGCAACGGAAATAACCAACAGAACCAATGCGGATGCACTCAAAGAAGATTTGGCAAACAAATCTACTGATGTAACTACTGATGGAAATTCAGATACCAAATACCCAACTGTAAAATCGGTTAAAACTTATGTGGATGCTTCGGCAACTTCAGGTTCAACGGCTTTAGCAAACGAGATTTCTCGAGCAACCAATGCTGAAAACACCATTGCTACCAATTTAGCCACGGAAACAACGAATCGCACCAATACGGATGCAACTTTGACAACCAATTTGGCTTCTGAAGTTACGCGTGCAACTACTGCTGAAAATACAATTGCTACCAATTTAGCCACGGAAACAACCAACAGAACCAATGCAGATGCACTCAAAGAAGATTTGGCAAACAAATCAACTGATGTAACCACTGACGGAAATTCAGATACCAAATACCCAAGTGTAAAATCGGTTAAAACCTATGTGGATGCTTCGGCAACTACAAGCTCAACGGCTTTAGCAAACGAGATTACTCGAGCAACTACTGCGGAAAACACCATTGCTACGAACTTAGCTACAGAAACAACGAATCGCACCAATGCGGATGCACTCAAAGAAGATTTGGCGAACAAATCAACTGATGTAACTACTGACGGAAATTCAGATTCCAAATACCCAAGTGTAAAGTCAGTTAAAACCTATGTGGATGCTTCGGCAACAACAAGCTCAACGGCTTTAGCAAACGAGATTACTCGAGCAACTACTGCGGAAAACACCATTGCTACCAATTTAGCCACAGAAACAACGAATCGCACCAATGCAGAGGCAACTTTGACAACCAATTTGGCTTCTGAAGTTACGCGTGCTACCAATGCTGAAAATACAATCGCTACCAATTTAGCAACGGAAATAACCAACAGAACTAATGCGGATGCGTTGAAAGCGAATATAGATTCCCCTACGCTTACTGGAACTCCAATTGCACCTACAGCTACAGCAGGCACAAACACCACCCAAATTGCCACTACAGAATTTGTTACCGATGCAATCAACACAGCAAATACTCCTGACGCAACTACAACTATCAAAGGAAAAATACAATTAACTGGAGACTTAACTGGCACAGCCACTTCTCCTTCGATAGCTAATGGAGTAGTTACCTCAAGCAAAATAGCAGATGGCACCATTGTAAATGCTGATATTGCCCCAGCGGCAGCGATTAGCTTCTCTAAAGTAAACATTTCAAAATCTGACATTGTAGGCTTAGGAATTCCAAGTGAAGACACTGATACAACCTATTCCGCTGGAAACGGATTAATACTAAATAACACGGTGTTTTCAATCGATTCTAATGTTGTAACAAATAATTATTCTGGTGGAATTGTTGCCAATTCTTTTACCAAATCAGGTGGAACATCTTCCCAATTCCTAATGGCTGATGGAAGCACTAAAACTGGAATTTCGCCTGTAATAGAAGTTGATGACGAATTTACCGCAATAAATTCCCAAACTGCATTTGAGCTAACACAAGTTCCTTCAACAAACAGTAGGGTTAAAATGTATATTAATGGCATCCGCATTAGTAAAAGCGCCTATACTATTTCTGGAAGAAACCTAACTTATGCTCCTACAAACAATGGCAATTACGCACTAGTGGCAGATGACAGAATACAGTTTGAATACTATACAGAATCTATATTACTACCCGATTAATTACTACAAATAATCTAGTAATATATTTTGCATTAACAATACCTAAGCAATTAGACGATTATTTAATTAATCTTAACGCTTTTAAAAATAGAATTTAATCAAATGAGAAAAAACTTTTCAATACTGTGTTTGCTGTTCACTCTGTGGACAATTGCTCAGGGTAATTATACCGTAACGAGTTTGAGCGATGACGGCAGTGCGGGAACTTTACGATGGGCCATTGCTAACACTACGGCCAGCACCATTGATTTTGACTCAGGTTTAACAGGTACTATAACACTAACTTCCCATTTACCCAACATTACCCGAAATATCACTATTACTGGAAACGGAATAGACAACTTAACTCTATCGGGAGCAGGACAATACAGAATGTTTCAAGTTTCAGGTGGCGCCGTATTGAATATTTCTAATATTACTTTTACAAATAACTGTTATTACAATGGTTCCATTTTTAGGGCTGACAACAATAATTCTTCTGTAGTCGCTACATCAATAAAAGCCAGTGGAAACTTTAATAATTTTGCTTTTTACACCAACAACCCTTCAACAATTACAATATCAAACTCAATAATCAGTAATAATAGCGGGACGATGTTTGGAAGTGATTATGGCTCTACACCCACAATTACCTCCGATGTCGAAACCGACTATACCAATCGAATAACAGTCACTGGTACTACCTTTTCCAATAATTCTGGCATTATATTTAGCGTAGAAAGGTATGTAAAAATTGACAATTGCATCTTTAATGCTAATACAAATCAGATAGGAAATTTCAGAGGTGTTAATCGATTTCAAGTTCTAAATTCCACATTCACTAATAATACAGGCTGGTCACTTTTTGGCTTTTATTCTTGGATTTCCTATAGTGATTGGAGTGGTAATTTAGCGACTTTGGGTACAAACCATCATCTATTTGACGGAAATACTTTTTCAGGCAACACAGGTACCGTAATTAGTACTGGAAGTCCAAATGAACAAAGTAAAACAACTATTTCGAATAACATTTTTACCAATAATGGAAATGGCTGGACGGGTACCCCTGCAGTTGTAACAGCTAATACTCAAGAAAATTTTATTTCATCTGTTACTCATTCCTCGGTTAATAGCACAATTACTGTGGTTATGAATAGGCCTGTTTTTAATTCCAATACTGGTAGTGGCGACTTAGAAGCAAACGATTTCCAGTTTTCTTTGAGTGGTGGCAATGCCACTTTAGTATCTTCAACACCTACAAGTATTGCTATTAATGGCAATACCTATGTTCTAGGAATAAATCTTTCTGGCGATATCTATGGTACAGAAACCCTTAGGGTTAACCCTATTAGTAATTCTATTTTTGATTCAAATTCTAACATTGCTAGTAGCACTCAAAAAAACAATACTACCACCCTAACAATCTTAGATAGCGATAATGATGGAGTTGCTAACTATAGAGATCAATGCCCTACTACACTTCCTGGAGTTGTTGTAGAACCTACAACTGGATGTGACGATGTAACCCCTCCAAATAGTCCTGTTGACTTTACGTCCGTCAATAGAGCCTACAAAATAATTTTAAATTGGACTCCAAACACTGATGATACCGTAGGCTATATGATTTATAGCGGAACAAATCCAACTACCTTAAATCTCATTACTACACTAAACTCTATACATTATGCGAGCTATGAAGATACTAACTTACCCGCAAACACCACTTTTTACTATAAAATAGTTGCCTTCGATTTGGCTGGTAATCAAAGTGCTACCAGTACCATCATTTCGGGTGTTGCTTCAGAGCCCACCATTTGGGATGGACCAATAATTACCTTTACCAAAACGGCTGGAACCGACTGGACATTACCCGCCAATCAAGATTATTTAACAGATAATGTAATTATTACAAGAGGTAACAATCAAGGGCTCTTTAATATTGCGAAAGAAAGTGTTTACTATTCTACATCTCCAACAGATACTGAATGGGCATTGGGTACCACTGATAATTTTAGTTCACTTAATTTCACCAACTGGTCTAATGCAGTATGGGGGTGTCCTCCCTGTTCTATAGGAAACGATTATGTTTTACACCTTATCACAGATGATGTTTATATCAACATAAAAATTTTGTCTTGGGGTGTCGGTGGAGGAGCCAGTAATAGCGGTTTTAGTTATCAAAGAAGCACTCCCAAACCAAAGCCCACTTTAACCCATTTTGACCCAATATCAAAAAAATACCATGATAGCCCTTTTAATCTAATAACTCCTACTAGTGATAGTACAGGATTATTCACCTTTGAAAGTAGCAACCCAACAGTGGCAACAATTAGCGGAAACACTGTGACGATTACAGGAATAGGAACAACCCTCATTACAGCTACACAAGGTGCTGATAGCACTTTTTCTACTAATACAATTTCAACAACTTTAACTGTAGAAGGTGTTAGAGTACTAACAAAAAACGGTGCTTTTTCTGAAACTGACCGCAACTACATCGACAAAAATGGAAGACTTGGGGGTGAAATAGGTTTGTCCAAAAACGGCCAAATTAAAACAACAATATCATCATCTTTTACTCAAAAATCAGTAGCTTTTGAAACTTATTTTGATCTAGAATTAGGTGTGAGCTGTACCTCTTGCGAAATGAACGCTCCATCAAATTATGATTTAAAATTTGCAGCTGGTGCACCTTCTATTCGTTCAAGAATGTGGTGGAATGAACAATATTCAAATATGGCTATGGTCTATGATAAGACTTTTGATGCTCTTAGTTCGGCCGACATACATAATTACTACTATTGTGATTATGTTGGTGATGGAAATTTAGCTTGTACTAATGTTGACACTCCTCCAATAAATTTTGTTGGCATTTATCAGACAAACGAAGGTAATTATTACGCTGTTCAATATCTTAGTGAAGATGAAGGCACTAACACTGTAACTTTTAAATACAAAAAATTAAATTAAGCCCAGTAATAATCAACAATATTAATAAGTGTAACTATTGCAATCAACCCAGTTATACTTCCAATAATGAGATTCATGTTCTTCAATAGCGAATTTGCCTTGGATTCCATTCTTTGAAAAAAAGCGATATAGCAGTAAAATACCAAAGTAGAGCCTAATACCGCACCACTGACAAAAGTAAAAATAGAACCATTCATAAAGGAAAAAAGCTGATAGGATGCTAAAGTAATACTAACAAACACATAGTACGGTATTGGAAAAAAATTAAGCCCAGAAAGCAACATCCCCAAAAAGAAACGTTTCTTCTTGCTTTTCTTACCAATTTTAGCTTTTTTTATTTTGGGCTTCTTGGCTATGAATAAAAAATAAATGGTAACCAAGGTAAAAAGCACAAAACCCATTTCTCGCAAGAGCAAAATGATATCAGGACGTGCATTGATAACACGAGCAAAAAAAATTGCCAAATAAACTTGAAAAAAAATAATCGTAATTGCTCCTAATACAAACCAATACGCATTTTTTTTTCCTTCTTTAAGATTCACCTTAGCCGCAGTCATATTGATTAATCCTGGAGGAATAATCCCTACAACTGCTGAGACGAACCCAAAAAATAAAGGAATAATAAAATTCATTTGGTTTTATTCTTCGTTATAAAATCACAAAACCTTTTTTATTAGTCCTTGATTTTGAATCTAATATACGTAATTGCTTTGTTAATTTCCAAATATTGTTTTTCGTAAAAGGTCTGAAAAGCAGTTACTTCCTCAGGACTTCCTTCATTTACATACACATTGTGATTCGCATACAAAACTTCGTGGCCCTCTCCGTGTAGCAATCCAAGGGTGTAACCATGCATGAACTCACTATCAGTTTTCAAGTTTACAACACCGTCTTTTTTGAGGATTTTTTTATACAATTTCAAAAATTCCGAATTGGTCATACGGTGCTTCGTTCTTTTGTATTTAATTTGTGGATCTGGAAACGTAATCCAAATTTCGTCCACCTCATTTTCGGCAAAAATATGATTGATTAATTCAATTTGTGTGCGTACAAAAGCCACATTTAGCAAGCCAGTTTCCACCGCTGTTTTGGCACCACGCCAAAAACGAGCTCCTTTGATATCAATTCCGATAAAGTTTTTATTGGGGTATTTCTCGGCTAAGCCTACAGAGTATTCTCCTTTTCCACAGCCCAACTCTAATACAACTGGGTTGTCATTTTTAAAAAAGTCCGTATTCCATTTTCCTCGCAACGGAAATAAATCCCCCACGACTTCTTCTCTGGTAGGTTGGAACACGTTATTGAAGGTTTCGTTTTCTTTGAATCTTTTTAATTTATTTTTACTCCCCACGATTTTTTTAACTTTTTTACTTCGTACAATTAGACCTAAAGGTTTCGGACGGCAAAATTAAGGAAAATATAAGATGAAGCAGGCGCCTATGACATATTTATTTTCAATGACTTGCTATCCAGAATAATTCAAGGATTACCAAAAAAACACTCCGTATCCATCTAAAGCTATTAGAATTGTTGATCGAAATGGGTTTTATCCAAACGCTTTCATCGAAGATTATATTTATTAAATGACAGTTGAATGAAATTGTAGCAATTACTCAACAACTGTATCGTTCTCAAAATTTTGAAGTTATTTAACTATTCCGTACACTCAATAGGAAACAGCGTTTCATCGTGTTGCGAAATATCTAAACCTATGACTTCTGACTCATGAGAAACACGCATTGGGATAATCCAATTAGTCAATTTAAATAACAAAAAGGCACCAAAAAAAGTAAAGATTGAAACCAAAACCAATGCTGTCATGTGATGTGCAAACACGCCCCAACCTCCGTGCAACAAGCTCGCATCTTCACCATGAGCAAAGATGGCAGTCAAAATCATTCCCATAATTCCACCTACACCATGGCAAGCAAAAACATCCAAAGTATCATCTACTTTTTTCAACAAATTACAGTGTACTAAATAATTAGAAACCAAAGCGGTAATGAACCCAAAAAACATACTCTCAGGGACAGAAACGTAACCCGCAGCTGGGGTAATGGAAACTAAGCCCACTACAGCCCCGATACAGGCTCCTAAAGCCGACACTTTACGGCCATTCAAACGGTCAAAGAAAATCCATGTCAACATCGCCGCAGCTGAAGCAGTTGTAGTTGTACCAAAAGCCATTGCAGCTACCCCATTGGCCTCTAAAGATGAACCCGCATTGAAACCAATCCATCCAAACCACAACATCCCAGTTCCTAATAATACGAAAGGAATATTCGTAGGCACATGATTGCTGTTATTTCTTTTACCCAAAACCATAACACCTGCCAAGGCAGCAAAACCAGCACTCATGTGAACCACTGTTCCACCTGCAAAATCTTTTACTCCAAAAAATGATCCAATAATCCCTGTTGGGTACCAAACAGCATGGCACAAAGGCGCGTAAATAAAAATGGTAAACAAGCAAATAAATAGCAAATACGAGATAAAACGCACACGTTCTGCAAATGAACCTGTAATAATTGCTGGCGCAATAACAGCAAATTTCATTTGAAATAAAGCAAACAACATAAAGGGTACTGTCGCTGCGATTTCTTTATGAGGCAATACCCCAACATAATCCATAAAAGCAAAAGAAGTAGGGTCTCCAACAAAACTAAAAAAACCATCTCCAATACGCACACCTATAGGTTCGCCAAAAGCCAAGCTAAAACCCACTACTACCCATATCAGTGTAACCACTCCCATACAAATAAAACTTTGTAACATAGTCGAAATAACGTTTTTCTTTCCTACCATGCCCCCATAAAAAAAGGAAAGCCCAGGTGTCATAATTAATACCAAACAACAAGAAGTAAGCATCCAAGCCACATCAGCTGCTACAATCTGGTCTAGATTACCAAATTGTCCTAAAACTGCATTCGAACTAGAAACTGCAGGCCAAAACAATCCTGCTATACAAACCAAACTAATTATTGTAAAGGAAATTATCCAACGTCTTTCAATTTTCATAATATATTTTTTTACCCCATTAATTTCAGGGGGCAAATTTAAAAATAATTTATTTTTTATCAATCTTAGGGTTAAATTTTGACCACAAACCGCTTTTTAACATCAATTCCTCAATACAACACCCATTTTAATGACGTAGCATTATATAAAAAACAAACATTTTGTTATTTTTTTAAGAATCTAATTTTATCTAAAGTAATGATTTCTTTTCAAAATTAAGATGGAGTTGCCACAAAATCACCTTATTCTCGACCTGAAGCAATCAGGGTACAATTTTTGTTATGCTTAAAATACCGCTAACTATTCTGAAATAAGCGCTATTATTTATCGCTTTTTTTGGTGTATTTTTACAAAGGTTTATCATTATACACACCCATATATGAGAAAGTTTCCCTTATTTCTTTTCCTCCCTTTAACCTTCTTTTTTCTTTTTATACTTTCATGTAAAAAATTAAACGATAAAGCAGGTGTTACTCCTCTCGAAAAATCAACCGAAGATGCCACAAGGGTATTTGATAGTACCGCGATAAGTATATTTTTCAAAAAACATCCTTTACTCGATAAATACCAAGAGGAAGTAACAAAACTATACCGAAAACACCATTTCCATTTTATTTGGTATGATAAAAATGGTGTGAACGAATTTGGTAGCCTACTTCACAATAAAATCATTAACATTGAAGAAGAAGGCGTTCTTACCAGCATTCCGTACAGACAAAAATTAGACTCCATATACGAAAGTCCGTCTAACGGCTTACAACCTAATACCACTACCGAATTACTCAATACCTCCATGTATTTTTATTATGTTGACAAAGTATTTCAAGGACTCGATACGGAAAGCACGAACCAAATGGAATGGTTCTTACCGCGTGAAAAACAATCCTACAGTAGCTATCTTGACTCTCTGCTTGTTAAACCTTCCTTATTAAAAAACAACGAAAAAGGCTTATTCTACCAGTATTACTTATTAAAAAAGGTATTAAAAACCTATCGCCAAATTGAAAAAAAAGGAGGATGGGAACCTATTCAAATGGATTCCGCTGTGAAGTCATTAAATGTAGGTGACAGCTCTCAAACCATTGCCCAACTAAGAACCCGTCTTCACCTGACTGGAGAATTAAAATCCGATTCGAAAAGCGCCATTTATGATGAAGAATTAGCCAAAGCAGTATTGAAATTTAAAAAATCCAATCGCAATGCAGCTAGTACCATCATCCTGCCCTCACATTTGGAAGTTTTAAACATTCCTGTGTCAGAGCGAATCAAAACCCTAGTAGTAAACATGGAACGTTGCCGCTGGATCGCCAAAGACATTACCAAAGCCAAAGAACTCATAGCAGTGAACATTCCTTCATACGAATTAACTTATTTCAAAGACGGAAAACCTACTTTTCGTTCCAATGTGGTCGTAGGAAAAACAGTCAACAAAACAGTTATCTTTAGTGCTCCAATGCGCTATATCGTCTTTAGCCCTTATTGGAATGTCCCTAATAGCATCATAAAAAACGAAATTCTCCCTGCTATAAAAAAGGATCCAAATTATCTGGCTAAAAATAACATGGAATGGAACGATGGGAAAGTCCGTCAAAAACCTGGACCTAAAAATTCATTAGGCCTCATTAAATTTTTATTTCCTAACTCCAATGCAATTTATTTACATGACACCCCTTCTAAGCATTTATTCAGTCGTCGTGACCGCGCATTTAGCCACGGTTGTATTCGTATTGAAAAACCCAAAGAGCTAGCCGAAGTACTCTTACAAGACGACCCCAACTGGACACCAGAAAAAATAGAAGAAGCCATGCATAAAGGGACTGAATCGTGGTACACACTCAAAAACAAAATCCCTGTCTATATCGGTTATTTTACTGCATGGGTAGATGTTAACGGAGACCTTCATTTTTATGATGATGTTTATCAAAGAGATGAACCACTTGCCGCCTTATTATTCAAAGAATAAAGAGAATAACAACGCCCTTTATAAAACAAAAAAAGCAGTCTAAAATATTACTTTTTGACTGCTTTTTCTCGAATTTATAATTGACCTATTATATATTAATGTACTTTTTGTTTTTCAAAAGCCGTACTTAACGCTTTCTTAATTTTATCTGAGGCTAGAAAAAATGCTTTTTCTATCGTGTCAGCATGAGCAGTAACTGCAATTGGCTGAAGTTTTGCTGGACGAGCTTCAATCATGCATCGTTTATCATCTACTCCAAATTTTGAACTGTTTTCATCACCTAGATGCACTTCAAAACGAGTAACTTTATCTTGAAAACGAACTAAATTTTTTTCCAATTCTGCTGAAAAATAAGTTTCTAACCTATCGTGTCCTTCTATATTTTTGTCGGTATTAAATTGTATTTTCATATTGTTTTTATTTTTTTGATATATCTCAAATTTAGCATTCTTTATTTACAAAAAACAAAGCTTTAGTAAAACATTATGAAATTATTTTTTAAAACACCAACTCTTGTTTTAAATTACAGATAGTTATTAATGGCAACCCCAATGATTCTAAATTTAAATCTACATTCCTGTACGAATTGCTTCTACAGGATCCAATCTTGATGCTGTGATGGCAGGTATAATACCCGCAATCAACCCAATTATAGCCGCCAAAAAAGTACCCAAAAACACATTTCCATAACTCAAAACAAATTCAAAATCAGCAAGATTAGTCGCTACAATCGAAGTAATAAATACAAAGAGTAATCCGATAGCCCCACCTATAACAGACAGTATCACCGATTCAAATAAAAATTGGAACAAAATAAATCGGTTTTTGGCGCCCAAAGATTTTTGGATTCCAATCAAATGAGTTCGCTCTTTGACTGAAACAAACATAATATTAGCAATACCAAATCCACCCACGAGCAATGAAAAACCACTAACAATCCAGCCTACAACATTCATTTGCCCTATAATTTCATCAATAAAATTGGTAAAACCCGAGAAAACATTAATAAAAAAATCATCTATCTGACCATCCTTAAGTCCTCTAAAATTTCGTAATTTTTGAGTTATTTCGGCTTTATATGCTTCCATATCAACACCATTGGCTGGTTTTAAAATAACAACAGGCGTCATCCTATTGTTATTATCGCCATACATACGACGCAAAAAATTAACAGGTAAAAAAACAGAGGTATCGTTGCTATTTCCAAACAACCCCACTCCTTGTTTTTTTAAAAGTCCAATTACTGTGAACCGTTGCCCGTACAACCGTACATTTTCGCCAATAGGATCTTGTGTCCCAAACAAGCTTTTAGCAATTTCATCTCCAATTACCACAACCGCTTTCCCCGAATTGGATTCGGATTCATTGTAAAAACGTCCTTTTTCAAATTCCAAACCTTGAATTTGTACAAATTCACCCGAAACAGGCACCACATTGACTTCGCTTACCGTTTTGTCTTCGTATTTTATAGTTTCTTGACTAACGAATAACTGATAGCCCACAGCATCTGTCTGTGTCAAATTGTTTTTTAAGTACACGTACTCCTCGTATTTTACATTGGGGAATTGTTGTCGTTTCCATTGTGGGATTTCGGAAGGAGCAAACGAAAACCGCATCAAATAAATGGTGTTTTTATCCAAATTACTTAAATCTTTGGTGATTTTTCGGTCTAAAGAATCCACCGCGGCAAGTACTGCGATTATCGAAAAAATCCCGATAGTCACTCCTAATAACGACAATAAAGTCCGTAATTTATTATTAGTCAAGGCATGTAAGGCAAACGCAAAACTTTCTTTTAGTAATCGGAAATACAAACGCATTTTGTCATTTTTTTTAGAATAGAGTAAAATTCCAACAATTATCTCCAAAAACCTAATAAAAACAGCAGACAACTGCTTTACAGCTTGTTTTTTGGATACAAATAGACAAAATACTAACAATTTCCTTATTAATCTCTTTTTCAAATAGCTTAATTTTCAGTTTAAAAAACTATTTTTGCACTTTCAAATTATAACACAAGATGAACACAACAAAAACAATTCAATCTGCATTAATTTCAGTTTTTTCTAAAGAAGGTCTTGAGCCTATTGTAAGACAACTACACAGTCAAAATGTAACCCTTTATTCTACAGGCGGTACTGAAGACTTTATTAAAAATCTAGGAATTCCTGTTGTACCTGTTGAAGATGTTACTTCATACCCTTCTATTCTAGGAGGAAGAGTTAAAACATTACACCCTAAAGTGTTTGGAGGAATCTTAAACCGCCAAGACCATGAAGGTGACATTCAACAAATGGAAGAATACAACATCCCGCAAATTGATTTGGTCATTGTTGATTTGTATCCTTTTGAAAAAACAGTAGCTTCAGGTGCAAGTGAAGCAGATATCATCGAAAAAATTGATATTGGTGGTATTTCATTAATTCGTGCAGCTGCCAAAAACTTCAAAGACACTGTAATTGTTGCCTCTGTTGACGATTATAGCCTATTCTTAGACATGATTACGACACAAAATGGCGCTACAACACTTGAAGACAGAAAATTATTAGCCGCTAAAGCTTTTCACGTTTCTTCACACTATGACGGTGCTATTTTTAACTATTTCAATACCGACGAAACGATTTACAAACAAAGTATTGCTAACGGTCAAGTATTGCGTTACGGCGAAAACCCTCATCAAAAAGGATTTTTCTTTGGCGACTTTGAAGCTATGTTCACCAAATTACACGGAAAAGAGTTGTCTTACAACAATTTATTAGACGTTGATGCTGCCGTGAATTTGATTAGCGAATTCAAAAACGACGGTCCTACGTTTGCAATTTTAAAACACAACAACGCTTGTGGACTTGCTACAAGAAATACTATTGAAGAAGCTTATCTTGCTGCTTTAGCATGTGACCCAACTTCAGCCTTTGGAGGAGTTTTAATTTCAAACAAAACCATTGACGTGGCAACTGCTACTGAAATAAACAAACTATTCTGCGAAGTGGTAATTGCACCTTTATACGATTACGAAGCTTTGGCTATATTACAAGAAAAGAAAAATAGAATTATTTTAGTTCAAAACGAAGTTGAATTACCTCAACGTCAAGTAAGAACTTGCTTGAATGGATTATTAATTCAAGACAGAAATAACATTACAGACAATAAAGCCGACTTAAAGACCGTTACTATTACCAGTCCTACGGAACAAGAAATTGAAGATTTAATTTTTGCTTCTAAAATTTGTAAAAACACTAAATCAAACACAATCGTTTTTGCAAAAAACGGAACTTTAATTTCGTCAGGTACAGGTCAAACTTCAAGAGTGGATGCTTTACAACAAGCCGTTGAAAAAGCAAAACATTTTGGATTTGATTTAACTGGTGCTTCAATGGCAAGTGACGCTTTTTTTCCATTCCCTGACTGTGTAGCACTTGCTAAAGAAGCAGGAATTACAGCCGTTATTCAGCCTGGAGGGTCTATAAAAGACGAGTTAAGCATCAACTATTGCAACGAGAACAATATAGCAATGGTATTTACTGGCACTCGTCATTTCAAACATTAATTTGTTTAACTTTGTGCGCAATTATATTTATAACTTTTAACCCAAAATAATTTATGGGATTTTTTGATTTCATGACTGAGGATATCGCGATAGACCTTGGTACCGCTAATACCTTAATTATTCACAACGACAAGGTTGTTATTGACAGTCCTTCGATAGTTGCCAGAGATAGAATTTCAGGAAAAATAATCGCTGTTGGTAAAGAAGCCAATTTGATGCAAGGTAAAACGCATGAAAACATTAAAACAATTCGACCTTTAAAAGACGGGGTAATTGCTGATTTTGATGCTTCTGAAAAAATGATCAGTATGTTTATCAAAAGCATACCTGCATTAAAGAAAAAAATGTTTACTCCAGCTTTACGAATGGTTGTATGTATTCCATCAGGAATCACCGAAGTAGAGATGAGAGCGGTAAAAGAATCTTGTGAACGAGTAAACGGTAAGGAAGTCTATTTGATTCATGAGCCAATGGCAGCTGCAATTGGTATCGGGATTGACATCATGCAACCTAAAGGAAATATGATTGTGGACATTGGTGGTGGAACAACTGAAATCGCTGTCATTGCGTTAGGCGGAATTGTATGTGATAAATCGGTTAAAATTGCGGGAGACGTTTTCACAAACGACATCGTTTACTACATGCGTACACAACACAACTTATTTGTTGGAGAAAGTACTGCTGAAAAAATCAAAATCCAAATAGGAGCTGCTATCGAAGATTTAGAAACTCCTCCAGAAGACATGTCGGTTCAAGGTAGAGATTTGTTAACTGGTAAGCCCAAACAAGTAGAAGTGTCTTATAGAGAAATAGCTAAAGCACTAGACAAATCTATCCAGCGTATTGAAGATGCTGTTATGGAAACCTTATCTCAAACTCCTCCTGAATTAGCTGCTGATATTTACAATACAGGAATCTACTTAGCAGGTGGAGGTTCGATGTTAAGAGGCCTAGACAAACGCATCTCTCAAAAAACCGACTTACCTGTTTATATCGCCGAAGATCCGTTGAGAGCCGTAGTTCGTGGTACTGGAATGGCGTTAAAAAACATTGGCAAATTTAAAAGTATCTTAATCAAATAAGATTTTCTTATAGGTATCTGAATTTTTTTCAACTTACTGTAGTTATCAAAAATTCAGATACTTCGCCTATTTTGAAACACATAATCAAATAAAAGAATGCAGCAAATCTTTAATTTCTTATTCAAAAACAGTAATCGACTACTGTTTTTGCTGTTATTATGCATTTCGTTATTGCTTACGATACAATCGCATTCTTACCATAAGAGCCGAATCATTAGTTCGGCTAATTTTGTTAGTGGTGGTGTGTATGAAAAAATAAACAACGTAAGAGAATATTTGAATCTAAAATCTCAAAATGAAGCATTGGCACTTGAAAATGCACGTCTAAAAAGTCTTTTATTTAAAACTAAAGACACTACTGAAATCAAGAAAATAGAGACATTAAAAGGGGTAGCACCTGACGATATTGTAGTTTCAAAAGTCATTCACAACTCCTACAACTCTCACAACAACTTTATCACCCTAAACTCGGGTGCGCTCAAGGGGATTAAACCAGATATGGGGGTCATCAACAATTTAGGAATCGTAGGAATCGTAGACAAAACATCCCCTAATTATGCTACGGTTATCAGTATTTTGAATGTGAAATCTCAAATCAATGCCAAGATAAAAAAATCAAATCACTTTGGTTCACTGGTGTGGAATGGTAAAAGTACAGGATATGTTCAGTTGATAGACGTTCCTAGATTAGCTTCTGTAAGAAAAGGAGATACGATTGTTACAGGTGGCCAATCGGTAATTTTTCCTGAAAACATTAATATTGGTACTATTGACAAAATTTACATTGACAATCAAACCAATTATTACACTTTGAATATCAAACTTTTTAATGACATGACTAATTTAGGCCATGTGTACATTATAAAAAGTAAAAATAGAGACGAATTGAATAACCTAGAAAAGCAAAATATAAAAGATGAATAGCACTTTGTTAGTCAATGTTTTTCGGTTTATACTTTTATTAGCCGTACAAATTGTCATTTTCAACAACATGACTTTTTTAGGGTTTATCATGCCACTTCCCTATTTGTTGTTTATTTTGTTATATCCTGTCAATGGTAATAAATCTGGCTTACTGTTAGCTAGTTTCTTGCTGGGACTTACAATGGACTTTTTTTCAAACTCTGGGGGAATTCACGCAACGGCTTGCTTGGTTCTAGCTAATTTTAGGCCTTATATTTTTAAATTTTCATTTGGTGTTAGTTACGAATACCAAACCATTAAAATAAATGATTCTTTAACACCAGAACGTTTTTCGTTCCTATTGCTTGCGGTACTCATACATCACACCACGATGTTTATACTCGAAGCTTTTCAGGTGAGTTTTTTGTGGGACATCCTACTCAGAACTTTATTAAGTACTATTTTTACGATTATCAGTTGTATCATTATCATTTATCTTATTAAGCCAACAAAAAGATGAGAAAACTTCTGCTGCCTACTTTAATAATCATTGCAGCATCATTGCTACTAATTCGAATATTTTATTTGCAAGTGATTAACGATACTTTCAAATTAAAATCAGAGAATAATGCAATTAAAATAAAATACGACTATCCTGAAAGAGGCTATATCTTCGACCGTAATGGCAAACTATTGGTTTCTAACCAAGCTTCTTATGACATTATGGTTATTCCAAGAGAACTAAAAAACATTGACACCTTGGAATTTTGTCAACTTCTTGACATTACAAAAGAAGATTTTATCGAAAAAATTGAAAAAGCCAAGGTCTATAGCCCGAGACTTCCTTCGGTTTTTTTACCTCAATTGAACAAAAGTGAATTTGCTGCCTTTCAAGAAAAAATTAGAAAATTTGAAGGTTTCTATTTCCAAAAACGTTCTTTACGTGATTATGAAGTGGATTTTGGAGCCAATATATTTGGTTTTATCACTCAAGTTAATGACCGAATCATAGAGCAAAATTCCTATTACAAAAGTGGTGACTTGATAGGACGCCAAGGTGTTGAAGAAAGCTATGAAGAAATTTTGCGCGGAATCAAAGGGGTAAAATACATCCAAAAAGACAAATACAACCGAGAAATTGGTTCGTATAAAGATGGAAAATACGATACTATTGCAGTGCAAGGAGAAGACATCAACCTTACTATTGACGCCGAATTACAACGTTATGGCGAACAATTAATGATTAATAAAAGAGGTGGCATTGTTGCGCTCGAACCTAAAACGGGAGAAATTCTAGCTTTGATTACGGCTCCTTCTTATGACCCAGCCTTATTGGTAGGAAGACAACGCTCCAAAAACTACACGCTATTGTACCGCGATTCTATTGCCAAACCTCTTTATGACCGAGGGCTATTAGCGGAGTATCCTCCAGGTTCACCGTTCAAAATCCTTACTGGGTTGGTCGGTTTGCAAGAAAGTGTAATTGACGAGCACACCACGGTCTTTTGTAACCATGGCTTTAGTTACGCCAGAGGCCGTTTCATGAGATGCCACTGTCATGGAGGCGCTTTGCAATTGCATCGGGGGATTTACGAATCCTGTAATGCTTATTTTGGAACGACTTACATGAGAACCATCAACAAATACAAAAGCCCTCCTTATGCAGTAGATGTATGGAGTAAACACGTAAAAAGCTTTGGTCTTGGTCAATTCATGGGGTATGATTTACCTACAGGAAGAAGAGGAAACATTCCTGATTCTAAAACATACAAACGTATTTATCCTAATGGTGGCTGGCGCAGTACCGCCATTGTTTCCAATGCTATTGGACAAGGAGAAGTCTTAATGACTCCTATTCAACTAGCTAATATGATGGCAACCGTGGCCAATGAAGGCTATTATTACACCCCTCACATTATTAAAAAAATAAAAGGAGGAACTATCGATAAAAAGTTCACTACCAAACACGTCACAACCATTGACAAAAAACATTTCAAACCCATTATAAGTGGTCTTTTTGATGTGTATAATTTAGGAACTGCTAGAGGAGTACGTGTTGAAGGAATTGATATTTGCGGAAAAACAGGTACTGCAGAAAACTTTGCGAAAATTGGAGGTAAAAGAGTGCAACTCAAAGACCATTCTATCTTTGTCGCCTTTGCACCAAAAGACAATCCAAAAATTGCAATTGCCATTTTGGTAGAAAATGGCGGATATGGAGCTACCATCGCTGGACCTATAGCCAGTTTGATGATTGAAAAGTATTTAAGAAAAAAAATTACCCGAGTTGATTTAGAAAAACGAATATTAAATATTAGTCTTCGTAATGAATATGCTAAATTAGGTGGAATGAAAGAAGGATTGGCCATTGAATCGACACCTAAAGATTCTATTGCCCGAAAGGAAACATCAACCAGCAAAATCGATTCAACAAAACAAAATTAACCTGAGATTATTACAATGAAAAACCAAAGCGTAAAGAAAAATCTCGATTGGATTTGTATTATCATCTATAGTGTGCTAGTCATACTTGGATTATTGAATATTTATTCCTCCTCCTTATCATCAACTGATGATACTGCGATGAAGCAATTGTTATTCATTGTTTTATCAATCCCTTTAATTTTTGTTTTATTGGCTGTTGACGGAAAAGTATATGAAAAATATGCCAGTGTAATATATATCATCGGACTTTTAGCTTTGGCCGGGTTATTCGTTTTTGGAAAAACCATTAAAGGTCAGGCCAACTGGTATTCTTTTGGCTCGTTTGGTATTCAACCGTCAGAATTTGTAAAATCAGCGACGTCATTGGCTTTAGCTAAATACCTTAGCGATGTTCAAGTCAATTTAAAGGACACTAACAGACAAATTCAGGTTCTGGGTATCTTAGGCCTTCCTATTTTACTTATTGTCCCTCACGACCCTGGTAGTGCGTTGATTTATTGTGTCCTTATTCTTGTTCTCTACCGCGAAGGACTTCCTGCTTGGTATGTATGGACTGCATTTGCCGCCATCATCCTTTTTGTTACTACTTTGATTATTGAACCCATATACATTATTCTTTCGATACTGGTGATTTTAATTGCAGTTCATTTTAAATCGCGAATAGGCAATCGAAATGTAATCCTAAGTAGTATTCTTTTTGTACTGATGTCTGCATTTGTATTATCTGTGGACTATGTTTTTAACAACGTTTTTAAACAACACCATAGAGACCGTTTTAATATCTTGCTTGGAAAAGCAGTGGACTTAAAAGGTATAGGCTACAACACCAACCAATCAGAAATTGCCATTGGTTCAGGAGGATGGTTTGGCAAAGGGTTTTTGGAAGGCACACAGACCAAAGGAGGATTCGTCCCAGAACAACATACGGATTACATTTTTACTACCGTTGGTGAAGAGTGGGGTTTTGTGGGTTCTTTAGTCCTAATCAGTTTGTTTGTAACCTTACTTTTAAGAATTATCTATTTAGCCGAAAGACAAAAAACAAAATTTAGCCGTGTGTATGGTTATTGTGTGGCCAGTATATTATTTGTTCACTTTTTTGTAAACATTGCCATGGTAGCAGGTATCTTCCCTACTATTGGTGTCCCATTACCTTTCTTTTCTTACGGAGGATCGGGCTTGTGGGGATTCACGATTTTACTTTTTATTTTCTTAAAAATGGATGCTAACAAAGTGAATGAATGGTAAATCTAATGTGCAATCCACGATTTTAGTCGAATATTCCCTTCCAAATCCTCTTCAAGGGAATCCTCTAATTGTGGAAAAAAATCTATACCCGTAATTTTTTCAATCGCATCTACCGATACCACATAATCATAGAGCGCTTTAGTACTTTTTTCATTAGGCATTAAAAAAGCAATTATTTTAGGATTGTCTTTATCTTGTTTAAAAATGATTTTATAAAAATAATCTGGAACTATTACTTTTTCCTGACCAATTGTTCTGGTCGCATTGGTCAACACGCCGCCAGTAATTACAAAAATACCATTGTTTTTCTCTGCCCAATACCGCACTTTATTTTCCAAACGATTCCATATACCTCCATTAAATTCTCTATTCTGTGGTGCAATATTTGACGTAAAAAACGTTTCATTATACGCCTCTAAATTGAATTCCATATCCCCTGCTGGGCATAAATGTCCTTTATCGTAACCCGAGTTTTTATAATTTCTCCAATCAGCAGATTGCGTAAATACTTTTGGATCTTGAACAAAATAAGGACGCTTAAAATCATTATTTTTTAAATAAGATTTCTTTAACTCATAAGCGACCCATTCGGCTTGTTCGGCTTGTTCGTTGTATGATAAAGAATAGTATCGATGATGAATTACCTGATGTTTTGAAAATTTAGGCAAATAGCTTTTCCATCCCGAATTCAGTGTAGAATCTTTTAAATTCGTATGGTGATTCTCGGGATTTTGAGCATAACCTATTTCAACACCACTAAACTGAACATCCATCTTACAGGATGACATTACAACAAAAACCAAAACGCCCCAAAAAAATAATATCTTTTTTTGGAGCGTTAGAGGTAAAAGGAAAAGGTATTTCATTCCTTAATGACTTATGATTTTACTAATTTATCTTTTTTTTGAGTCCCACTTTGTTTAGAGATAGACTTGGTTTGTAAATCATCCAACACATTTAATGCTTCTTCTATATAAATGTCTTTAGACAATGCTTCGTGCCATCTGTCTCTTTTCTCTTTTAAAATGTTATCCGTCTTTATCTGATCCATTTCATAAGGCAAAGAAGTAAACTGTAAATTGTTCTTATATTTTGAAATGGGCTTGTATTTTTTTGCCTTTTCTTCAATCTCTTTTTGAGCCGTTCTAAACTTATCGATATGCAAACTATAGGTATTGTCCTCGCTTCGGCTATCAATCCATTTGGCATTTTCATCGATTAATTTAAAGTACTCACTAGAGGCGATACGATTTTTACTATTGGTAATTGCTTTATTAAAATTGGCATTTTTATCCCAAATCGTATATTCAGCAGCATCAATTTTATCCCATGGCATCGCATTTTCAACATCGCGTTCGCCCATTTTTAGATAAGAATAACGATCTGGCATCACGACATCACTACTCACTCCTTCCAATTGGGTAGAACCACCGTTGATTCTATAAAATTTTTGTGTAGTTGTTTTAAGCGCTCCTAAATCTCCTACAGCACTATTTCTAACAAACTGATTCAAATCAATAACATTTTGAACCGTTCCTTTACCATAAGTTTGTTTACTACCAATGATAATCCCTCTTTTATAGTCTTGAATTGCGGCAGCCAAAATTTCTGATGCAGAAGCAGAAAAACTATTCACCATGATTACCAATGGACCATCCCATTCAATTTTTTTGTCTCTATCAAAAAGCACTTCTTTTCGTCGTCCAGCAGATTTGATTTGAACGATTGGCCCCTCACTGATAAATAATCCAGCGATATCCACCACAGTAGATAAAGAACCCCCACCATCATCACGAACGTCCAATACTATTCCGTCCACACCTACTTTTTTCAAGCGGTCCACTTCTAGAGCGATATCTTTACCCGCATCTCTTCCGTTTTTGTCTTCAAAATCGATGTAGAATTTAGGCAAATATATCACCCCGTAATTCAATCCATTTTTATTAACAACACTTGATTTTACATAGGTTTCCTCAATTTCTACGATATCTCTTATTATGGAAATTACTTTTATTGTACCATCTACTTTCTTCACCGTCAAGCGAACCTCTGTTCCTTTTGGGCCTTTAATTTTTTTCACCACATCGTCTAAACGCATGCCGACTACATCAACAGGCTCAGCACTACCTTGAGCCACTTTCATAATGACATCTCCGGCTTCTAATTGCTTTCCTCTCCAAGCGGGTCCACCCGAAATTAATTCTGAGATTTCTGTGAAGTCATTTTTCTTTTGCAAACGCGCCCCAATTCCCTCTAGTTTCCCACTCATACTCACGTCAAAACGTTCTTTTTCGTCTGGCGCAAAATAGTTAGTGTGAGGATCAAATCGAGCCGTTATCGAATTGATATAAACAGAAAACCAATCGTTTCGATTTAAATCACCCATAAAACTAAAATATTCATCCAAAGATTTTTTGGCACTTTCTCTAGTTTCTTTTTCTAACTCTTCGAATGTTTTAGGTTTTTCGTCGCTTTTAGCTTCAGTTTTAGTAACAAGAGGAGTCACCCCATCCACAACATGATTGTCTTCATCCTCCATAGCGGCATCATTTGAATCTTCTAAAACCTTGCCTTTGTTCTCTTGCATCTTTAACCTGTCTGTCAATGATGACAAGGCTGATAATTTTATTTGCTTACGCCATCTCTCTTTTAACTCTTCGGTATTCTTAGCATAGGGTGCTTTTTCATAGTCCGTATTAAAACTTTCATCAACTTTAAAATCAAATGGATTTTCTAAAATGGATTTGTAAATCCCTTTGGTTTCACCCATTCTTTGCATTAACCTATCATACGTTAAAGTAAAAAATGTCAAATCTTTATTCAAAATCTGATCGTCGATTTGTGTCTCATATTTTGCAAACTCATCAATATCAGCTTGCAAAAAGAAACGTTTTGAAGGGTCTAATGCTTGGATATAATCTTTATACACTCCTTTTGAAAAAGTATCATCAATCGTTGCGGGGCTGTAATGTCCTTTTTCAATCACAAATGTTAACAACTCTAACAACAGTTTATCTTTATCTGAGTTGACTTCATTTCTATAGTTACTATTAAAGGCAAACAATGTGATTGAAAGAACAACGATTGTAAGAAGTATTTTATAATGTCTTTTCATAAAGTTAATTATAGTATTCATTCAAATTTTTAAACTAAGTTAATTTAAAAACTATGCCATCCACGGTAAAGCTTACATAATTTTTTGTTAAAGATATAAAAATGTTTTTTTTGTATCTTCCATAATCATCGAAGTTAATATTTTTTATTTCCTTTGTCGTTGTTTAAAAAAAATGCCACTATTGGAATCATCTCAAACAATTTCACCCTCATGGACAACACCAAACCTTTAATTTTAATAACAAACGATGATGGTGTAACAGCACCAGGAATTCGAGCATTAATTTCGGTTATGTCTGAAATAGGCACTGTAGTTGTTGTAGCACCAGATAAACCTCAAAGTGCCATGGGCCATGCCATTACCATCAATAGCACTTTGTATCTCAACAAAATTTCGAAAGAAGATGCACCCATCTTAGAATACAGTTGCTCAGGAACACCGGTTGATTGTGTCAAACTAGGGGTAAATGAAATTTTGAAGAAAAAACCCGATTTGTGTGTTTCAGGTATCAATCACGGCTCAAACTCATCCATCAACGTGATTTACTCAGGAACGATGAGTGCTGCTGTAGAAGCGGGTATCGAAGGAATCCCTGCCATAGGTTTTTCACTTCTGGATTATAATTGGGATGCTAATTTTGAAGAAATCAAACCCTTTATAAAAAAAATCACCTTGGAAGTCTTAGACAAAAAACTCCCGAAAGATGTGGTTTTAAATGTTAATTTACCAAAGCTAAAAAATGAAGAAATCAAAGGAATAAAGATTTGTCGTCAAGCCAAAGCCTTATGGGTGGAAAAATTCGACAAAAGAACTTCTCCTTTTGGAAAAGAATATTATTGGCTCACAGGTGATTTTGTAAATGAAGACAAAGGGGAGGATACCGACGAATGGGCCTTGGCCAACGGATACATTTCTATAGTTCCTGTACAATTTGATTTAACGGCACACCATGCCACCCAACAACTCAACACTTGGAATTGGAATGAATAAAATAGAACTTCTTTTAGGCATGTTAATTGGTTTTAGCACCACTATCGTTGGGATGTTTCTCTTTTTTTATTTTTTTACAGACTATGATTTCGTTACAGGTATTCACATCATGCGGGCTCAAGGGTATTGGGGAAAAATCATCACGTTAGGATCTATTTTGAATCTCATAATGTTTACCATCTTGTTAAAACTAGACAAAGATACACTTGCCAAAGGAATTATTTTTGCGCTAATACTAATGACGATATACACGATTTTCCAGTAAAAAACCAATAGATTTTTTGATTGAAAATCAGCAATGTTTACTTTTGATTCTTAAATATTTAAACCTTTCACACATTACGCTATGAAATACTACATCATTGCAGGAGAAGCATCAGGGGATTTACATGGTGCCAACTTAATGAAGGCGTTGTATCAAGAAGATCCAGAGGCTGAAATTCGCTTTTGGGGAGGCGACTTGATGCAACAAGTGGGAGGTACCTTAGTGAAACATTACCGCGATTTGGCTTTTATGGGCTTTGCCGAAGTTCTTTTTAATCTAAAAACCATATTAGGCAATATTAAAATTTGCAAAAATGACATTATGGCCTTTCAACCGGAAGTCATTATTTTTATAGATTATCCAGGTTTCAATATGCGTATTGCGCAGTGGGCAAAGAAATTAGGCTTTAAAACTCATTATTATATCTCACCCCAAATATGGGCTTGGAAAGAAAATCGCATCAAAGCTATTAAACGAGATATTGACAAAATGTTTGTCATTTTACCTTTTGAAAAAACCTTTTACGAAGACAAACACCATTTTCCAGTAGCATTTGTTGGGCATCCATTAATTGATGCCATTCATAACCAAAAAGATTCCACTTCAGCAAATTTCCGAACAGAACATCATTTGTCTGACAAACCAATTATCGCGCTTTTGCCAGGCAGCAGAAAACAAGAAATTACCAAAATGCTTGCAGGAATGTTGAGTGTTGTGGATGATTTCCCCGATTATCAGTTTGTGATTGCAGGTGCACCGAGTCAAGATTTTTCTTTTTACGAACCGTTTATTACTCAACAAAACATTCATTTTGTAGCAAACAAAACCTATGCACTATTACAAAATGCTACAGCTGCATTGGTAACTTCGGGTACCGCTACTTTAGAAACCGCGCTTTTTAAAGTTCCTGAGGTAGTGTGTTACAAAGGAAATTGGATTTCCTATCAAATAGCCAAACGCATCATCACTTTAAAATACATTTCACTTGTTAATCTGATTATGGATGAAGAAGTTGTAACCGAATTGATTCAAGACGACTTTAACCCAAAAAACATCAAGCGTGAATTGTCTAAAATTTTGGAACCTGCCCACCGCACTGCATTAGTACAAAAATATGATGCTTTGGAACACAAACTAGGTGGTAGAGGTGCCAGCCAAAAAACGGCACACCTAATTGTATCCGATTTAAAACAATCTTAATTTTTTTTCTGTGAAATATGTATTGCCCCTTTTAGCTTTCTTATTTTTAGTTACTTCTTGTAAATCCACATCGAGTGCTTCTAAAAACAATGCTGCTCTGGCCGACAAAATCGTAAGGCATGCCGTGCAACATCTGGGTGCTCCATATAAACCTGCAGGTAAAACATCCTCAGGTTTTGATTGCTCTGGATTGGTCTATAGTACTTTTGGCGCATTTGACATCAATTTACCTCGCACTTCCTACGAACAAGCAACAGCAGGAAAATCATTAGGAAAAAACACCGCACAGGCTGAAAAAGGCGACCTTATTTTTTTTAAAACCAACCGTAGCTCTCGTATTAACCATGTAGGTATTGTTACCGAAGCGGATAAAAACGAAGTTAAATTTATTCATTCTTCCACTACAAAAGGAGTTATTATTTCTTCAACTAAAGAGTCTTACTACGAAAAAAGTTTCACGCAACTGACTAGAATTTTAGAATAAAAATTCTTTTGTTTTAAGAAAAGTAGTACTTTAGATACATGAAAGTATTGCTTTTTCCCCTCCCTAAACTCATCATAGGATTCCTATTAGGTATCCTTTTCTCCTATTATAGCAATTCTACTTTAGTTCAAATAGTCGGGATGACTGGTTGCAGTTTTCTATTATTTATTGGCAGTTATTTTTACCAAAGAAAAACAACCCATTCTTATTATTATTTTGGAATAGCCTCACTTTTGACGTGTTTTTCGCTGGGAATGGCAACTTTATATTTTCATACCGAAACCAATTTCAAAAACCATTACAGTCACCTAAACGGTGCTTTTAACACTAACAATCTTATAGAGGTACATGTTCAAGAAAAAATGAAAAGCACAACCACTAATGAACGCCACCTCGTTAACATCCTGACTATCAACGGAGAAAAAACCTTTGGAAAGACAATATTAAATCTCAAAAAAACAAATGATACAACAAACATCAATAGCGGAAACCAATTACTTATCAAAGGACAATTAATCCCACCTAAAAAAGCCTATAATCCGAATGCTTTTGATTATGGTACTTATTTGAAAAACAAACAAATTTATAGCCAACTCTACGCCACCCCTCAATCTTACATCCTATCCCCTGAAATAAAAAAAGATGGTTATTATTATGCTTCACGATTAAGAAATACGATAATTTCAAACCTAGAAAAGCAAGATTTTGATAAAAAATCACTAGCCATTGCAGTAGCTTTGATTTTGGGACAAAAACAAGATGTAACGCCCGAAATTATGCAGGATTTTCAATTTGCAGGCGCCATCCATATTTTGTCTGTTTCAGGACTTCATGTTGGGTTTATTTTGCTATTTCTTAATTTTATCCTACGTCCCTTTCCAAATACTCGAAAATTTACAACTTTAAAATTAGTTCTTAGCATTGGATTGCTCAGTTCCTTTGCCTTCATCGCAGGTTTGGCACCATCAGTGGTTCGTTCTGTAACCATGTTTTGCTTTGTCGCGATAGGGTATTATTTAAGAAAAACAACCAATAGTTACCATACCATAATCATTTCACTCTTTTTGATTTTATTATTTGAGCCTTATTTTTTGTTTGATGTTGGTTTTCAACTCAGTTATCTTGCCTTATTCTTTATCCTGTGGGCACAACCGCTTCTTTCAAGCCTTTGGAAACCAAAAAACCGTATTAACGAGACCATTTGGGGAATTCTCACGGTATCCTTTGCCGCACAAATAGGAACTGCTCCATTGTGTTTGTATTATTTTCATCAATTCCCTGGTTTATTTTTTATAACTAATTTAATCCTAATTCCATTTTTGAGTTTTATCATGATTTTAGGAATTATTGTCATGTTACTCGCTGCTGTAAATTACACACCTATCCTAATTGTCAAACCTTTTGAATGGAGCATCAACTTTATGAACACAATTGTTAGCTGGGTAGCTTCATTTCGGTCCTTTGTTATCCAAGACATTCCTTTTAATATCTTTTTACTCGTAGGGAGTTATGCCTGTATTTTTACTTTTATACTATGGCTAAAAAAACCTAATTATCAAAAACTAGTCGCAGCTTTAATCGCAGTCCTTCTTTTTCAATTGGCACTTATAAAAACCGAAAAAGATTCTATAGATGGCGAAGAATGGATTGTTTTTCATCAAAATAAATCCAGCTTAATAACGGAAAGAAAAGGCAAAGAAGTTTGTGCATATTATAATTCCGAACCAACTAACACCTCACTTAAAGCTTATTTAACCGCCAATTTCAGCACACTCAAACACACTTTTAAACTAAAAAACCTATACTTTTTTGATAACCAAAAAATATTAATCATTGACAGTACAGGAATTTATCCAAAAAATGCAAGACCAGATGTACTCGTACTCACTCAATCCCCCACTATCAATCTTGATAGGACATTACAACGTATCCGCCCTAAAATAGTTATTGCTGATGGTTCTAATTACAAAACCATTCAAAAAAATTGGGAACAAAGCTGTGCCAAACAAAAAATCCCTTTTCATGCCACTGCTGAAAAGGGATTCTATAAATTAAACTAGTTCTTTAAATTTTATTTTTCAAAAAACCATTTGCTTCTGCTAACCATGCTTTAGGACCTCCTGCTACATAACCTGTTCTACCCAAGGCTTTGAAATTTAGTTTACCATCTTTTTCTTTGACAACATCAGTAAAATAAATGGTCGGATATCCTTGGATACCAAAAACTTGCTGCAATTCAGCATTTTGTTGTTGAATTTCTGGCAACTGAGGTGTTCTTCTTGGATAATCTAGTTCTACCAAAACTACATTGGACTTTGCCCAACTTTTGAACTCAGGAGTCAATAAAACCTCTTTTTGCAAACGAATACACCAACCACACCAATCACTACCTGTAAAAAATAACATCAAAGGCTTTTTCTCTTTGTTACTTACTGCAATAGCTTCTTTGATATTAGTATGCCATTTTAAATCTTGAGCTTGACTACTTATTGTAAACACAATCAGTAATGCGAGTATTATTTTTTTCATTTTTTGGTTTTTCTTTTTTTATGGTTAAACAAATATAATGCCTTATTTTTATTTTACACCATGCATTAACTTTTTCATAAGAGGCGAAAGCACAATCATTAACAGTCCTAATCCTAAAGGAATTAAGGTAAAAATCAAGAAAAAGGTCGATAAACTATATTGCTGACTAATTGTTTCAATCAACCCACCCATTGAACCTGCTAATTTATTCCCCATTCCTAGAAACAGATAATACACTCCGAACATTATACCTATCCAACTTGCAGGAACTAATTTACTGATATAAGACAAGCTCACTGGTGAAATGCATAATTCCCCTAAAGTATGAAACAAATAAGCCATGATTAACCAAATCATACTCACGCGCACTACAGAATCAGCGGTAATTCCCATACTCCCATAAGCTAAAAACCCAAAACCAAGTCCCAATAGCGCTAAGCCTAATCCAAATTTCATTGGTCCTGAAATATTATAACGACTTTCCCACCATTTGGAAAAAAAAGGAGCAAAACAAATAATAAACAACGAGTTAAGAATCCCAAACCAAGAAGCAGGAACCTCAGTCTCAGTAGTTGAAAAATCGCGGTTAATTTTCCAAATTACGATTCCCCAAATAATGACAAAACTAAGAGACAAAATACTGTTTCCTAACGCATAATCTTTAACGGTTTTTGAGAACAATTTCACCAACACATAGGTAATAACGACCAAAGGAATAAGGGTCAGTAGAGCATCAGTGATTTTAAAAATCCAAGCCGTATTTCCAAATAATTCTCGTTGTGTAAATTTTTCTGCAAAAATAGTCATCGACCCACCAGCCTGTTCAAATGCTGCCCAAAAGAAAACAGAAAAAACAGAAAAAATAACCACTGCGATGATGCGGTCTCGAATAATATGGGGTGCTGTATTTTCTTGGGCTTCTTTTTCTTTAGAAATCAGTTTAGATTCCGCAGTAGGAGGCAATCCAATGGTACCAAAAATATTTTGTGTAAAATAAAATTGCAACATTCCAAAAAACATAAAAATTCCTGCTAGACCAAAACCCAAACTCCAAGACACCTTTTCACCAATATAACCACAAAGCATAATTCCTAAAAAGGCTCCTGCATTTACTCCCATATAAAATAGCGAATAGGCACCGTCTTTCTTTTCAGGGTGTTTCTCATAGGCATTGGAAATAATAGAAGTCATATTAGGTTTAAACAAACCGTTTCCTATCATCAAACAGGTAATTCCAATATATAAAAACAAAGGCGTCTCTACTGCCATCGAAGCATGACCCAACGTCATTACAAAAGCTCCCAATACTACTGCCCACCGATAACCAAGGTATCTATCAGCCAAATAACCACCTATAATTGGTGTAAAATAAACCACCATGGTGTACGTACCATATAATGCCATTGCATCTTCTATTTTCCATTCCCAACCTCCATTGGCAATCGATGTCGTTAGAAACAACACCAATAAAGCGCGCATACCATAATAGGAAAAACGCTCCCACATTTCGGTAAAAAACAATACAAATAAGCCTGCTGGATGTCCTAAAACGGGATTCTTAAAAAACGTATCTTCTGCTGTATTTTGATTCATAAGTAGGTGTTATGATTTATAAATAGTTGTTCTTCTGTAAAAATAATCTAAAAAATAGATTATAAACTCTCTTTGATAAAATTTGTCATTTTGTGATACAACTGAATTCGAGTCATTCCTCCATAAATTCCATGATTTTTATCAGGATAGATTTGAGAATCAAATTGTTTATTGGCTTGGATTAAGGCTTCCATCATGAGCATTGAATTTTGTACATGCACATTATCATCACTACTACCATGAATCAACAACAGTTTACCTTGTAGTTGATTGGCAAAATGGATTGGCGAATTATCGTCATACCCCTGTGGATTTTCCTGAGGTGTCTGCAAGTAGCGCTCGGTATAAATGGTATCGTAAAATCGCCAATTCGTTACTGGTGCCACAGCAATAGCCATTTTAAAAACATCATTCCCTTTCAAAATACAATTAGTAGCCATAAAACCACCAAACGACCACCCAAAAATCCCAATTCTACTACTATCGATATACGAATAAGAACCAAGTACTTTAGCCGCGGCAATCTGATCTTCAACCTCGTATTTTCCTAATTGTTTGTAGGTCATTTTTTTAAAAGTTTCGCCTCTAAACCCAGTTCCTCGACCATCTACACAAACTACAATATACTCTTGTTCTGCTAAATGCATAAACCAAAAGTCATTGTAATTGAGCCACTCATTTTTCACCATTTGAGAGCCTGGCCCTGAATATTGATACATTACTACAGGATACTTTTTTGTTGCTACAAAGTTTTTAGGCTTTATCATCCAAGCATTAAGAGACACGCCAGCATCAGTCTTTAGCGTAAAGAAAGTTTTTGAAGGCAAATCATACGATAGCATTCGTGATTTTAAAGTTTCGTTAGTCTCAATGAATTGCAATTCTTTGCCAGTTTTCGCATCGTTTAACGTATAGACGGTAGGTGTTGTAACCGAAGAATAACTATTGATATAATAACTATAATCCGAACTAAAAGTAGCGTCATGAGTTCCTGTTTTTTGAGACAGACGTTTTTTATTTTTACCATCTAAATCAATGCTGTACACATCGCGATTAAGAGAGCCATTTTCTACCGATTGATAGAAGATTTTTTTATTTTTTTCATCCAAACCATAAAATTGAGTTATTTCCCAATTCCCTTTTGTTAGTTGGCGAATTAATTTTCCTGTTTTATCATATATATAAATGTGATGGTATCCGTCCAGCTCGCTGGTCCATATAAACCGATTGTCAGCCAAAAAAGTCAAACTGCTCTTGTCTATAAAATCAATGTATTTATCATTTTTTTCATTCAAAATCACTTTGGTATTCCCTGTCTTGGCATCAATAAACAGCAAATCCAAATTGTTTTGATGGCGATTTAAAATTTTTGCAGCAAGTACATTTGCTTCTTTAGTCCATTGTATTTGTGGAATATAAAAATCCTTATACTGCTCAAGAGACACCGCTGAAGTTGTTTTGGTATCTACATCATACAAATGCACAGACACCGTAGCGTTTTTCTCCCCTGCTTTAGGATATTTTAGAGTCTCTACCCTAGGGTAAAGCGATTTTTCAAAAACAGTCATAGCAAAGGAAGGAACTTGACGTTCGTCAAATCGGATGTAGGCAATTTTTTTGCTATCCAAACTCCAATCAAACGCTTTTACAAAAGAGAATTCTTCCTCATAAACCCAATCGCAAATTCCGTTGATAATTTCGTTTTTCTTCCCGTCAAGAGTCAAAGGAATCGTCTGTTTAGACACCACATTATACAAAAACAAATTGTTATCAGAAGCAAAAACAATTTGTTTTCCATCGGGTGAAAAAGTAGGTTCTTGTACAGGAGTATTCGTTAATCGCGTTAGTTCTTTTTTATTTCTATCATAAATAAAATAATCGGCCTTAAACGAATGCCTATAAATAGGCTGTATGTTACAAGCCAACAACAACAATTGCTCTGTAGGATCAAAAGAATATGCTTCTACCGGTGGCAATCGGGTATAATTTTTCGTATCAAAGGCTGTGGCTACTTTTTTCAATGTGGCAAAATCGTACAAATCTATCTGAATACTTGCTTGGGCATCATCATAATGCAAGACAGCATATTGATTGCTTTTTTTCAAGGTTTGGAATTCTTCCATTGCTTGTGGACGAAAAGCACCACTGTAAATAGTTTCAATAGATAGCTTTTCTTGTGAAAAAAATACCTGACTACACAAAAGCAATACCATAATAAAACAACGACTCTTCATAACTGAATTTTTAAATACCAATTTTACAGAAAATTTTGCATTTAAACTCCATTAGGAACGTTAAAAGCTATAAAAATATTTGGCAGCACTAAACCAACCGAAGCTTCATAATTAGTGTCCGATAAAACAGCTAAAAATGTATCTTTGCAGCTAATTATGTTTTTAATACATCCAAGCATGAACCTACCCTTTTCAGGATTTTCGAAATTATCTAAAGAAGAAAAAATAAATTGGATTGCTTCAACTTATTTTAGCACACCAGAGGAAGCAGTAACTTTACTAAAAAAATACTGGAACTCCGATGCTAAAATCCAAAAACTTCACGACGAATTTATAGAAAACACGATAACTAATTTTTACATCCCACTTGGTGTTGCTCCCAATTTCTTGATAAATGGTCAATACAGCACCATTCCGATGGCTATTGAAGAAAGTTCAGTGGTAGCAGCTGCTTCTAAAGCTGCTAAATTCTGGTCCACACGTGGCGGATTTAAAACCACCGTCATTGGTACTGAAAAAATAGGTCAAGTACATTTTCTTTACCAAGGTGACGTTTCCAAACTAGATTTGTTTTTTGCTCAAACCAAAGCAAAATTTTATTCCGAAACTGAAAATTTAACGGCTAATATGCGTAAAAGAGGAGGCGGAATCCTGAATATTGAGCTCAGAGATATGACGAATGAAATGGATAATTATTTCCAATTGCATGCCACCTTTGATACAAAAGATAGCATGGGAGCTAATTTTATCAATTCGTGTTTAGAGCAATTTGCTACTACTCTAAAAAATGAAGCGCAACTTTTTGATTTATTCACTGAAACCGAAAAGAATATTCAGGTAATCATGAGCATTTTGTCTAATTATGTTCCCAATTGTATTGTTCGAGCCGAAGTTTCCTGCCCGGTGGAAGACTTGGCCGAAAAACACATACCCAATCCTCAAGAATTTGCCGAGCGTTTTGTACAAGCTGTTACCATTGCTGCAATAGAACCTTATCGCGCTGTAACCCACAACAAAGGGATTATGAACGGTATCGATGCTGTTGTTATTGCTACTGGAAATGATTTTCGTGCTGTCGAAGCTGGTATTCACGCCTATGCCGCACGTAAAGGACAATACTCGAGTTTATCACATGCCAAAATCGAAAATGGAATCTTCTCTTTTTGGTTAGAAATTCCACTGGCATTAGGAACGGTAGGAGGATTAACAAGTTTGCATCCTTTGGTCAAACTATCCCTAGAAATGCTACAAAATCCGTCTGCTGAAGAATTAATGCAATATGTAGCGGTAGCTGGACTAGCACAAAACTTTGCTGCATTGCGCTCTTTAACAACCTCAGGAATACAAGAAGGACACATGAAAATGCATTTGAATAATATATTAAACCAGTTTGAAGCAACCGAAGAAGAACGTCATGAAGTACGAAATCACTTCAAACACCATGTCGTATCGCATAGTGGTGTAGTTAATTTCATTGAAAGCTTAAGACAATAACAGTAGTAAAACATTCAGATGAAACAAACTTTTTATAGCAATGGAAAACTTTTAATCACTGGTGAATATTTAGTTTTAGATGGCGCACAAGCCTTTGCATTGCCCACACAATTAGGTCAAAACTTAATTATTGAACATGGCAACCCACAGGAAATAGCTTGGAAAAGTTATGATGCTGATGGAACAATTTGGTTTGAAGACATTATTTTATTTGAGGAAATCACCCATTACCAACCCACTGCGTCCGAGTCGGTAAGGAACACCTTAGTAACCATCTTACACCATGCTTATCTGCAAAACCCCGCTTTTGTAAAATCTGATAACGGTTATCGCATACAAACAGAACTTACTTTTTCGCGAAAATGGGGGCTTGGAACTTCATCCACCTTAATCAATAATATTGCACAATGGCTTAACATCAATGCCTTTGATTTATTAAATTCAAGTTTTGGAGGGAGTGGTTATGATATTGCCTGTGCACAAAATAACAGTCCTATTTTATACCAATTAGAAAATGGAAAACCTATTGTGCACCCCATTCCATTCCATCCTGATTTTACTAATCATATTTACTTTGTATATCTGAATAAAAAACAAAGTAGCAAAACAGCTATTGCAAACTACAACGTTAATAAAAATCAAGATTTAAACAGAAACATCAACAAAATCAACCTTATTACCACCGAACTACTGGAAGCAAACTCAATAGCTTCTTTTGCCCATGCCCTTGAAAAACACGAAGCCAAAATGAGTCTTTTATTAGAAACATGTACCGTCAAGGAATTATTATTCCCTGATTTCAAAGGGACCATAAAAAGTCTTGGTGCATGGGGAGGCGATTTTGTAATGGCTGTTTCTTCTACTAACCCCAAGGATTATTTCTTTGAAAAAGGATATAGCGTTGTCTTCACTTATGATGAATTGATACGCTCGTAATTTCCTTTTAACTCAAATAAAAAAGACCGATATTCTCATTTGAACATCGGTCTTTTTGTTGGATTAAATCTAACGAATTAGAAATTAAATTGTTTTCTATTGTCTTTTATTTCAGCAATGTCTTTAAGTGCTGGTAAAATACGGTTTGCATCACCCGCTGACTGCGCTTTTAATTTAGCTACATACGGAGCAAAATCTTTAATAGCTGGCGCTTTAGTGGTTTTGATATTTTTTACCACATATACCCCCATTGTTCCTTCTATAGGAGCCGAAAGTGCATTTGGCTTCAAAGCAAGGGCATTACCTACTACTTTAGGCTCTTGACCTACATTCTCTAACATGGGATTATCCAAAGTAACATCTGTAGCTTGCAATACTTTAGCACCTACCGCTTTTGCAACTGCTTCAATTGAGTTACCAGTCATTTTAGCTTTTAGCATTTCTGTCTTTTTCTTGTTTTTCAAAATAGACTCCACATAAGGTCTTACTTGACTTAATGGCGCTAAACCTGAATCATCTACTGATTTCACTCTAGCGATAACATGCCCTACATTGGCCACTTCAAAACGTTTCACATCACCTACTTCAGTATCACTATCAAATCCCCATCTTACAATAGCTCTTTGATTACCTAAAGCTCCAAAGTTCTCATCCATTGCTTTTACTGATATTCCAGAATTAACTGTTAATCCCATAGATTTTGCTACTTGATTGAAATCTTTATCGGCGGCACTCATTTCAAACTGAGTTGCTTTTGTAAATATTTTATCAGATGTTGCTTCAGATGGTTGAATTTTTTGAGCGATTGTAGCCAAACGAACTCCATCTTGCTTATCTGTAACTTTAATAATATGGTATCCAAAATCTGTTTCTACCAATCCAATTTTTCCAATAGCATTATTGAAAACAAAATCATTGAAAGGTTTCACCATTTGACCAGGCCCAAAATAACCCAAATCGCCACCTTGTTGAGCTGATGAATCATCCGAATTGGTATAAGCTAACATTAAGAAACTCTCCGGATTAGCATTTACTTGTGCCAATAAACTTTCTGCTTTAGCACGTGCTTGATCCTTGGATCTTTTCTCTTTTTGGTTAGGGACTTGAGTTCCTTCGTAACTAATTAAGATGTGACTAGCTTTGGCATTAACACCACTCTTTTTTCCCAATGATTTAGAAATACAGTAGTAATCTCCATTTACATAAGGACCATAAATTTCTCCTGGAGCCAAATTGTATAATTTATCAGCATCAACCGCAGGTAAACGATTTTTTGCGATATAGGTAGAATCATAAGGAACATCCGAATTTGAGTTTACAAATTCTACAATATTTTTAGTTGTTCTAAATCCTGCAACAGTATCATTTTTACCCGTTGCTTGGTTATACACTACGCTACCAGATAACAATCCTGTAATTTTAGCTTTAACCTCGTTGATATCTTCAGGAGATGGTTTGTCTTCTACTAATACGTATTCGATTTCACGAGATTCTTCTGATTTGAATTTTTTCTCGTTTTTCTTCATGTAGTCTGTAATTTCGCTATCCGTAATTTTTACATCACTGTCTTTGATAGTTGAAAACAATCCAGCCACATAAGCAAAACTTACTTTATCAGCTTCCATTTCGTATTTCAACTTTCCTTCGCTTTTAGTTGTGTAACTACCTGCTCTAACCAAAGTAGAATAGATTTGGAATTTAGCATTCAATTCCGCACTTTTTTCTCTTTCTTTTAAACTTTCAGCCAATGCAGGGTTTGATTTGAAAAACTCTTTAAATTTAGCTAAATCAAAAATTCCAGCTCCGTTTAAAAACTGTGGATTTTGACCGATATTTGGGTCTGCCTTCAACACTTCTATCAAGTGTTTTTCTCCCACTCGTAATCCTAATTTTTCAAACTCAGAAGTCAATAAGGCCACAGAAACTTCTTCTTCCCATACTCTATTAGCCGCAGCTGTAGCAGAGATTCCTTGACCGCTTTTTTCGACATTGCTTACTTTTATTCTAAAATCTTCAAATGAAATATCCTTTCCATTAACACTTCCTACATCTTTTGAAGTACTGCTAAAACTACCACTTTTGAATAAATCACCTATGATAAATGCAAATAAAGCCAATGCTATTACCGCAATCATCAATGCGGAACGTTGTCTAATTTTTGATAAAACTGCCATTTTATATTGTTGTTAATTTTATATTCAGTTTGCGAAAATACAATTATATGATTAATATTTACAATTGTGCCCTTTTATTTTGCAAAAAAATTGCAGGAATAAAAAAAATTACTCTTTTAAAGTCAATTTAACCAATTCTATTTTTTTATTTGTAGCTTCTTCAATCACAAAATGATAATCATCTATGATAATCACCTCCCCTTTTTGAGGAATATTTTTAGTAAAATCTACAATAAAACCGCCTAAGGTACCGTACGAATCACTCTCCGGAATGTCTAATTTATAGGTTTGATTCAAATATTCGACATCCAAACGGGTTGAGAACAAATATGTATTTTCGTCTAATTGTTTTTCAATCAATTCCTCATCTGAATCGTGTTCGTCTTCAATTTCACCAAAAAGCTCTTCGACAATATCCTCAATAGTAATAATCCCCGAAGTCCCTCCATATTCATCCAAGACCACAGCAACGCTTTTCCTTTTTTTGGTTAACAAATTCATTACATCTTTGATGTAAATGGTTTCCGGAACAAATTCTACAGGAATTACAATTGATTTTATATTTTTTGGTTTTTTGAACAAATCAAAAGAGTGTACATATCCCACAATATCATCTAAGGAATTTTGATACACCAAAATCTTAGAATAACCTGTTTCAATAAACAATTCTTTTAATTCATGGATAGAATCAAACAAATCGATGGCCACGATTTCGGTCCTTGGACTCATAATATCTCGTGCTTTTACACTCGAAAAATCTAGGGCATTTTGAAACATCTGTATTTCGGAGTCAATCTCTTCGTCATCTTCAACGGTACTCATTTGTTCCGTGATATAATCCCCTAATTCTACCTTGCTGAAATACATTTGAACTTGATCTCCTTCGGTTCTAAAAAATTTTCTCAAAATCAAATCCGAAACCCAAATAAAGAACGATGACAAATAATAGAACAACCAATAAAAAAAATAAGCTGGAATCGCAAAAAACTTGATTAAAGTATTGGCGTAAATTTGAAAAAAAACTTTAGGAAAAAATTCTGCCGTAATCAACACTATAATTGTTGACAACAGCGTTTGCAAAAACAAATTGGAAAAATTGGACAATGCAAAAGGGAGGGTATTTATCCAACCCATTAGTAAATCACCCATAAAAAAACCATATACTACCAGTGCGATATTGTTACCAATAAGCATGGCTGCAATAAATTTTGAGGGTTTTTCAGTAAGTTTAATTAAGATTTTAGATAAAAAATTATCTTGTTTTTTTTCTATTTCGAGGTAAATCTTATTGGAGGAAACAAATGCAATTTCCATTCCTGAAAAAAAAGCACTTAGTATTAAACACAATATTATAATACTAACTTCCATGTATTAAGATTTTTTATTTCGGTCATTCATTTTATTGGCAAAATTTCTTCTGAAGAAAAACATGAAAATTGCCATTGCGGCAATCATAAAATGCAACCAAGGTTTGTTTTCGGACACATTCCATTTCATGATACCATCATAAATAAAGTAGATGGCAAAAACAAGGTAAACGTACTGCGTATATTTTAAGTAATTCATTTTAGTGATAATTTTAATGTTTGGTTACCCCAGTTGGACAGTTGTATTATTCCGCGGATTCCACTTCTCCCGTAATTCTTTGTGAATTGATTATTTTAAAATCTTTGCTAAAATCAATTCCCTGACCATTAGAAACTCCTTTCAAATCTGTAAATTTAAACCTTTTTTCAGTAAAAAACCATTCGTTTTTTTGATCATAGAACAACTGTTCCGTTTCTAGCAATTGTCCATCTTGAGATTGAATCCTCACTTTTCCTTGCAAATCAATGATATTGGTCATTCCGTAAGAAACTGCATAATTGGCTGTAATGCGAGTAGTTTTGGCTTTAGCATCATAGACAGTCAAATCAATACCTTTGGGAAACTCAGTAAAGGGAAAATTTACATTAGAATAATCCAACATTTTAGGACTTAGCAAAATTACTTTTATCAAGCCTGAGTCAGTATACTTGAGATTTACAGCATCCGCATCACCTCCAGGAATAAACTCTGAATAATTACTCTTTTGAACCTCTTTAAAATTGCTTTCACAACCCCAAAAACATACCACAGCCAATACTGCGATAACCCAAAAGCCGTTGTTCCCTTTGTTACACATCATGATGTCCTACTGCTAAAAGCTCTCCTGATTTGGAATTAATTAAATTTACGCTTTTCAAACCATTTATCATTAAACGATAAACCAATACTTATATTAGCGTAATTTTCTTGAATCAAGCCTGAAGCTGTCGTACCTCTTTTTCCAAGTTCTAGTCCTAGATTAATATTAGAAAAAGATCCTGTGATAGGAAACCCTAACCCCATAGTAACGGCTAGATTATTGATTGACTCAGAATTGATAACCAAACCCGTTCTTTCGTATTTAAGCCCACCTCGATACACAATGCGTTTGGCATAATTAGTAAAGGAACTATACTCTGGAATATAATACCCTCCTAGACTTGCACTTCCATACGTTCCATAAGTCACATTGGCCGCTTTGTTATAACTATTAGACAAATCCGACGCTTGCTGATAAACCAATCTTCCACCAATCAACCATTTTTTTGGCTGACCAATTCCTGCACTCAAACTAATTTTGGATGCAAAAGAAATAGTTTCATCTGGCTGTTCAATTTCTGAAACCTCCGAAGCAGTCTCGATTACTCTTTCGTTTTTGGAATTCAAATCGTTGGCTATCGTATAATTCAAGCTACTATAAACACTTAGTTTTTTAGTTAACTTAGTTTGAAACATCGCCCCTACATTAAAATTCACACCTGACAATTTAGACGTATTGGTTTCACGGGTTCCGGATTCGACATTACTCTTACTTTCAGAATTGATAATTTCAATTGTTCCAAAGTTATAGTTAAAATCGGCGCCGACACTCCATTTAGGCGTAATAGCATACCCCACTCCAACAAACGCTTTATTCAAACCCCCAGAACTAGTCAAACTGGTCGTATTAGAATTTTCATCAGCTGCAATGGTTTGAATTTTGTACCCTACAGAAGAATACGGAATCAATCCAAAACCGACACCCAACTTACCTAATGGCAACCCTACTGCTAGGTAATCCAACGTAGTCCTGCTGGCTTTTTCCGATTTGGAATCATTCTTTAAAGTGGTCGAATTATAGGTTCCTCCTACAGCAAACGAAGTCAACTTCAAATTTGAAAAACTAGCTGGATTTTCTAAATTAATATGAATACTATCTTGTTCTACTGCAATTCCTCCCATAGCACGCACCTCAGCAGTCCCTTTGAATCGAACTTCACCTACACCGTAAAAAGAATAAGGAGACGAAGTCCCTTCCTGAGCAAAAGACAGTAGCCCTGTAAACAAACAAAGACAGATTAGAATTTTTTTAATCATTTTCGATTTTATATTGAAAAGTTTGGTTCAAACTCTCTAAAAGAAAATTTGAATTGGCAAATATGGTATTTTTTAATCGTTTAGCCAAAAAATCTGTATCGCCACCAGTTAAAATTATGATAAAGTTTGGGTTAATCTCCTGATATTGCTCTATAAATCCTTTTATTTCACAGACCAATCCATTGACTACACCCGAGTGTATCGAAGCCCCTGTTGATGCTCCTATAAAAGATTCAGGAGAACCCAACTCCAACAATGGCAATTTAGACGTATAATCATGCAAGGCTTTGTATCGCAATTGAATTCCGGGACTGATGGCTCCTCCTAAATAATGATCCTGCTCGTTAATAAAATCATAAGTAACACAAGTCCCTGCATCTATCACCAAACGATTGCACTTGGGGTACTTTAAAACAGCACCCGCCGCAAGAACCATACGGTCAATCCCTAAGGTTTTGGGCGTTTCGTATTTATTCACAAAAGGAAAAACATCATTAGAGGCCATAAAATGTATCGAAATTTGGTTTTCGAATGCTAAAAAGGTCTTTTTTTCGACATCTCCGACCGAAGCCACAACTAAATAAGTACAGTTTGGATATTTTTTTAAAATAAATTCAATTTTTTTTTGAAGCTCTTTTTTTTCAAAAACAAACAGCTCCAAAATAGTATCCCCCTCAAAGACAGCGCCTTTAATTCGGCTATTCCCCACATCAATTGTTAGAATCATATTTCAAAATTAGATAAGGCGAAGATACGAATAGATTTTTTTAAATAAATGTTTTGGTGAAACCAAAAAACATCCTATATTTGCACTCGCAATAAGCAAGGTACCTTAGCTCAGATGGTAGAGCAACGGACTGAAAATCCGTGTGTCCCTGGTTCGATCCCTGGAGGTACCACATAACCCACTCAAACGAGTGGGTTTTTTGTTTTTAATTCATTTCGGATGGCACACTTTCGGATCAAGTTCAAAAGTTGGGGATTAGGCAAAAAGATTGGATAATCTAAATAGGAAAAAAATAATGGATCAAGTTCAAAAGTTGGGGATTAGGCAAAAAGATTGGATAATCTAAACAGGAAAAAATCAATTTTTCTAACACCTCTAAATTGCGCTCTAAAAGCTTTGATTTTTGCCTGTGGCGGACATGTTTATGTTGAAAAACAATCCCTTAATGGTCTAAAAAAATCCCTTTTGCAGTCACAAAAGGGATTTCAATTAATAGATGATTACTATACTAAATATTCTTTAGATTGATAATTTCTTGCTCCGTTAACAATCGCCAATTACCACGAGGTAAATTCTTCTTAGTCAATCCTGCAAATGAAACGCGGTCGATACGCAATACATCATAATCCAAATGTTCAAAAATAGAACGCACCACTTTGATATTAGCCGAACGTAATTTTAATCCTATTTCGCTCTTAGGCTCGTTTTCAATATAACTCACCTCTTCCACATACACACGGTGTCCTTCAATTACCAATCCTTTGGTGATTTTTTCCAAATCCTCAAATTTTAAGTTTTTATCCAATGACACTTGGTAAATCTTGGAAGATTTTTGGTTAGGCAAACTAAACTTCCGAATCATATCGGTATCATTGGTAAACAACAACAAACCCGTTGTGTTCTTATCCATGCGACCTACAGCAGCTATTTTTGCCGTAGTTGAGCCTCTCACCAATTCCAATACATTTCGGTATTCCTGACCTTCATCAAGTGCCGTGGTGAAGTTTTTAGGTTTGTTCAATAAGATATATACTTTTTTCTCTGGTGTCAATTTCACTCCGTCAAAATTCACCTCATCACCAGGTTTCACTAAGTAACCCATCTCGGTTACAGGAACTCCATTTACTTTTACATTTCCTGATTGGATGTAAATATCCGCATCACGACGCGAACACACCCCTGAATTCGAAATGTATTTATTTAAACGCATTTCGTCTTTTGCTTTTTGTCTCTTAGGTGCTTGGTTTGGTTTTTTTGCCTTAGCCCCTTCCTCTTCAACAACTTTGGTATTTACTTTAGCTTTTTTAGGTCCTTGCGCCCTTTTTGGCATAGCGGGTTTAGTTGCACTCCGTTCGGCTCCGCCTCGGGTTGGCTTATTCGAATTCGTTCTGGAACCACCTGGTCTAGAACCGCCTCTATTACTGCCTTGCTTGTTATTCATAATCTTAATAATTTTCGCAAAGATACTATTTATATTATTGCAAACAGCTACTTCCAAGTCATTAAGTCACAACTAGTAAAACGGACTAATGAAGGAGTTACCCAATAATTTTTTCAAAATCATTTTTCTGGAGCTAATCCTGCCTTTCCTTTCAAGCTTTTAGCGCTAAAAGTTCTTAAAACCAATTAAGAAAATTCATATATTTGTTTAAAAAGCTATTCAATAGCATCATTAGAACTAGATTTACATAAATTTCCTCTATTATAAAGTGATTTAATAAAAGTTGGTCATAATTCTGAAATTGACAAAAAAAGTAAATATTTATACTAGTTATAAAAAACAATAGCTTAACATGGATGTACAAATAATTAAGAATTACTGCTCATCATGTCGAAATGAAACAAAGCACTCGGTTCTTTTCGAAAAAATACACCACGGAGAATGGGAAGAGTTTACAATATTCAAACAGGTCGTTGAATGTTTGGGGTGTGAAAATGTAAGTTTTAGAACAGAAGAACATGATTATTGGGATGTAGACCTTGAAGATGATGAAGAAATTGGTGAAAAACATAAAACTACTGTACAACTTTTTCCTCTGATTATAAAAGGACATTCTGAAATAAAAAATCTATATACAGTTCCTAGTAAAATTGCAGATGTTTACTCTCAAACAATCTTAGCTCTTAAAGGTAATAGTAATTTGTTAGCTGGAGTTGGATTTCGAGCAGTAATCGAAGCAATATGTATTCAAGAAAAAATAAAAGGAAATAATCTAGAAATTAAAATAAATAATTTAGCTAAAAACAGATTGATTACAGAAAGAGAAGCGGAACGTCTTCATACAATTAGGTTTTTAGGAAATGATTCAGTTCATGAAATGGAAATTCCGACGGAAAGCAAATTAATGTTAGTACTTGATATAATTGAAAATTTACTGAAAAATATTTACATTTTAGATAAAGAAGCTAAATCTATACTCGACACCTATATTACAGAATATTCTGAATTTGAAGATTTTTTATGGCGTTCTATACAAGCTTATCTAAAAGACGAAGAAAAAAACATAAAAGGATTTCTAGGAAAACATATAAGAAGAATTAAAATCGATTTAGAAAGTGCTGAAAAAATTCTAATAAATAAAATTAATAGTGGTAATATCGAATTTTTAAAGCTAGGCCAGATTATCAAAAATAGTGATAATACAGAAACACAATTATTCATATATACTGGCAAAGAATATGATGATTTACCGTTTTAAACTTTTATCTTTTAACGCTAAAAACTCGTCATCAAAGTTAGTAACAACTATAAGTACAGCAACTTTAGTCAATATCCTAAAATAAACATATTACAAAAATGTATTTAATTAATAGAGAAAATAACAGAATAGAAAAGCTACAAAACAAAACTTTTAGCGAATTAAAGATTACAGAAAGATATCATTTACAAGAATGGATTGCTAACAATCCATCTTCACTTGGTGAAGATTTTTTAATAATTCAGAAAGAATTTAATGGATTTAACGACACTAATGAAAGATTAGATTTATTAGCAATCGACAAATTTGGAAACTTAGTAATAATAGAAAATAAACTCGATGATTCTGGAAAAGATGTTACTTGGCAAATTATTAAATATGCATCTTACTGTTCGACTTTATCAAAGCCTGAAATAATAAAAATTTATCAAGACTATCTAGGAATAAGTGGAAAAGCAGAAGAAAAAATTTCACACTTTTTTGACAATAAAGATATTGATGAAATAAACTTAAATCAAGGAAACACTTCGCAAAGATTAATATTAATTGCAGCTAATTTCAGAAAAGAAGTAACTTCCTCTGCTCTATGGCTCATGAATTACAAAATGAGAATTCAATGCTTTAAAGTAACACCATTTTCATTGGAAGAAAAATTAATTTTAAGTGTTGAACAAATTTTACCAACTAAAGACGCCGAAGATTTCACAATAAGAATGGCATTGAAATCGCAAGAAGAATTAGTTGTTCAAGAAACGAGCAAAAACAGACATAATGTTAGAATTGAATTTTGGACTCAATTCCTAGATTATTCAAGTTCATTAAGCAATTTATTTTCAACCAATTCACCCACAAAAGAGAATTGGATAAGTAAAGGTTTAGGAATGCAGGGAGTAAATATGACAATCATAATAAGTGGAACTTATTGTGCCTCAGAAATTGGTTTTAACACTGGAAACAAAGATAATAACAAGTTTTTATTTGATAAATTATTTGAGCAAAAAGAAAAAATTGAAGAAAAATTTGGTCAAATGTTATTATGGGAAAGAATGAATGACAATGTTACAAGTCGAATAAGATTTCAAAAAAACGAAGTAAGTTATTTTGAAAAAAATGATTGGGCAAAAATGAATGAGTTTCTCTTTTCAAACGCAACAAAAATGGAAAAAACATTTGGAGAAATTGTAAAGAAAATTAACCGAGAAATTAAAAACAATTCTATTATTACACCACCCCTATAAACATTTGCACAATTAGTTGAACTACCTTTTTTTTTTCAGATTCTCATTTAGCAAAATACTTGTGGCTATAAATTACAAACGTCTAAAAATAATAAAACACTACTCCCTCTTATGCACCGTAATCACAACCGTCTTAGAAGCAGGCGTATTACTGATTCTGGCGGTAGATTTTAAAGGCACCAAAACATTGGTTTCTGGAAAATAAGTGGCGGTACACTGCCGTGGAATGCTGTACGGAATGACCAAAAATTGTTCGGCTCGGCGTTCTTGTCCTTCAAAATGACTAACCAAATCGACCAAATCATGGTGTTGTAATCCTGCGGCATTCATATCCTCTTGATTCATCAAAACCACCCGTCTTTCGTTTAGAATTCCTCTATAGCGGTCGTCTAAGCCATAGATAGTTGTATTGAATTGGTCGTGTGTACGAATGGTCATCATCAGGTATTGGTCTTTTTGCAAAACAATATCTGAGGGTTGGTTGATGGTGAAATTGGCCTTACCGGTATAGGTTTTTGTAAAATCGTTTTCACGAGCGTTGTTCGGCAAATAAAACCCAGATGGGATTCGGGCGCGTTGATTAAAATTCTCAAACCCAGGGATAGTCGCTTCGATAGCGTCCCGAATCAAATCGTAATTGCCTGCAATAGCCGTCCAATCCACATTTGAATTTTGTAAAGTAGCTGTGGCGATACCCGCCACGATAGCCGTTTCGCTCTTTAAATATGCTGACAAGGGTTCTAAATTTCCCACGGATTTAGACACCACGCCCATCGAATTTTCGACCGTCACAAACTGTTCGCCACTGGCTTGAATATCTTTTTCAGTGCGTCCTAAACAGGGCAAAATCAAAGCTTCTTTTCCATGAATCAAATGAGAACGATTGATTTTGGTCGAAATATGAACCGTTAAATCACAGTTGCGCAAGGCATCGGCTGTTAGTTCCGTATCAGGAGTAGCGGAGATGAAATTCCCGCCCATTCCTAAGAAAAATTTAGCCTTGCCTTGATGCATGGCTTCAATAGCATCGACAACATCCAAACCGTGTTTTCGTGGTGATTTGAAATCAAAATGAGAATCCAGCGTATCCAAAAAGGCTTCGGAAGGTTTTTCGTAAATCCCCATCGTTCTATCGCCTTGCACATTGGAATGTCCACGCACAGGACAAGTGCCCGCTCCGGGTTTGCCAATGCTTCCCATCAACAGTAATAGATTGACAATTTCTCGAATGTTATCGACTCCGTTTTTATGTTGGGTCAATCCCATCGCCCAGCAAACAATGATTTTTTTATTTTGCGCAATCATTTCGGCAGCGGTTTCGATTTCAGCAAAAGTCAACCCCGTTTGCCCCACCAAATCCACAATGTCATATCGCTCTAAATCCGCAATAAAAGCATCATAACCAAGGGTTTGTTTTTGAATAAATTCGGCATCAAACACTGTTCCTGGATGTAATTTTTCTTTTTGATGTAACAAAATCAAAATAGCTTTCAACAACGCCACATCACCGTTGATTTTTACTTGCAAAAACAAATCGGACAAATCATTCCCTTTCCCTAACCATTTCAAAGGATTTTGGGGATGAATATAGTTCTTCAAACCTACTTCAGGCAACGGATTCACACTGATAATTTTTCCACCGTGCTCTTTGGTTTCGCCCAAAGCGGTTAACATACGAGGATGATTCGTACCTGGATTTTGCCCCATCACAATCACCAAATCAGCTTTTTTAAAATCATCTAAAATCACCGAGCCTTTCCCAATTCCTAAAGTTTCCACCAGCGCCGAACCACTGGATTCGTGGCACATATTGGAACAATCCGGTAAATTATTCGTTCCGTATTGGCGCACAAACAATTGATACAAATAAGCCGCTTCGTTGCTTGTACGACCCGAAGTATAAAAAATCGCTTCGTCAGGTGAATGCAATCCATTTAAGGTTTTGCCTATCTTTTGGAAAGCTTCGTCCCATTCGATTGGTTCATAATGCGTGCCGCCTTCTCGCAAATACATGGGCTGGGTTACGCGTCCTTTTTTACCCAATTCAAAATCAGACAATAAACCTAATTCTTGAATGCTATGTGTAGCAAAAAACAAAGGCGAAACTCTATTTCTAGTAGCTTCTTCGGCAACTGCTTTGGCACCATTCTCACAATATTCAGCCAAGAAAGAACGTTTTTCGTCAGGATCAGGCCAAGCACAACCTGGACAATCAAAACCACCTTTTTGGTTTAGTTTTGCCAATAGACCAACACTATCAACAAGTCCAACTTCGGTAATCATGTGTTTCAATGCCGACTTGACGGCTTTGAACCCAACAGCTGACTGAGGAATATCCGTTTCTTTAATTCCAGTGAATTTTACAGGCGGTTGTGCAATTGTTTTTTTAGTCATGATTGTTTACTATATTTTTTTAGTCTGTGCGATAAAAAGTTAGCCACGAATTCACGAATTATTTCGTTTAATGCTAAATTTCAATTCATGAATTCGGGGCGAAACTAACAGCTAAACTTATCTTAATTTCATTAATTAGTTGAATAAATCGTTGCTTTGTTGTCTCTCGAAAAACCAATCAAACAAATCCCAAATTCCTTGGCATAATCCACCGCCAAAGACGAACAAGCCGAAACTGCGACAATGGTACTGATTTTGGCAAAAAAAGCTTTGGTGATAATCTCATAAGAAACTCTGCCACTCACCAACATAAAAGTAGCAAGTTTCAACCTATCCGATTGAATTAAATCGCCAATACATTTGTCCACAGCATTATGCCTGCCGATGTCTTCTTTCAAAGTTAAAAATTCATAACTTTCACTGAATACAACAGCGGCATGTGAACCTCCAGTCAAACTAAAGGTTTGTTGATGCTCACTCATTATTGCAAACATTTCAGGAAGTTTCTCTAAATCGATTTGGTGTTGGTTTCTTAATTTGGCATTAGGAACTTTAAAATCATCTAGTTGCTGTTTCCCGCAAATCCCACAGGAAGAAACTGACAATAAAGATCGTTTGTTCATATAACCATTCCCTAATTGTTCTTTAGGAATGGTCACTTCGATTTTAGTGAAAGCATTTGGAGTATGGGAAACAACTTCCATTTTAGGATGCTCTTTAGAACGATATATATCCTCGGCATGAAGTAACCCCCGAATCAATTCAAAATCATTTCCCGGTGTACGCATCACTACCGTAAACGAACTTTGATTGATACTGATTTCCAAAGGAGCTTCGACTACCAAAAAATCATTGATTTTTGTAGTGGTAGCATCCGTTCTCTTTAAACCTTCGTATAAGATAGACTGCATAAAATTGGGTTTTCGAATAGCAAAAATAAGAAATTGAGAACCTACTAAATTAATCAATTTGATTAAACCTATAATGCATTCTATCAACTATTGGTTTTACAAAATCACATTTTCATCAACCAATTTTCGCCATTTGACAATACTGTAGGATCAATCAAAACAATACAAAAAACTCCTGTTACAATCAAAATTTTTAATACGTTATGAAGGATTACAAATTGCTCTTTAGTGGAGGATTTCCAGAGATAAAGCAAAAAGAAAATCAAAACAATTAGAGCCAAATAGAAATACATATCCATATACCCAATGTCATAAATAGAAACTAAGATATACACCGGAAAAATCGTTAAAAAGGTCAATAGGGTAATTATTTTCTTTGACACTAACTCACCAAATCGTACAGGAATTGTCCTGTAATTATTCACAAAATCCCCTTTGATGTTTTCTAGATCTTTTATCATCTCCCGTATTAAAAGTAGTAAAGACAAAAATGCAGCATGCGCAAATATGACCGCAAAATGGGATTTATAACTGATTACTTCTTCAAAAGTTAAACTGTAATAAAAATGTAGCGTAATGGCAAAAAAAGGAATGACTGCCATTAAGGTGGCTGTCAAATTTCCGATGAGGGCAAATTTTTTAATTTTATGAGAATACAACCAAATTAAGAAAATATAAGCCGAAAAGAATACAAACACTCGCCAAGAAACTAAAACAGCCATGATAACTGCCAAGAAATTCAAACTAAAATACACCTTCAATTTGGTGGACTGACTCACCAACCGATCCAGCATAGACTTAGTTGGACGATTGATCAAATCTTTTTGACTGTCGTAAAAATTATTGATAATATAGCCCGAAGCAATAGTGATTGCAGAAGCAAAAACAATTAAAAAAAAATCGCCATCAAACAAAATATCCAAAGCCCTTTTTTCAGGAGCCAAAATAAATATCGCTGATAAGTATTGTGCTAAAATAATAATGGGAATATTGTATCCTCTTACTACGGAGAACAAACTCACTATTTTCAGCATTAAATGTTTTTGTTTTCTATTTAGCATTGTAAAAAGGAAAAACGTTTGCATTGTGAAACACAAACGTTATTTTACTATTTATATTTGAATGAAAAAATTAAAACTGATATACGACCTCTAGTTTGTAATCTTTCAAAGAAGCTTTGGCTCGTTCTAAATCCTCAGTAAACCCAAGAATATAACCTCCTCCACCTGAACCACACAATTTTAAATAATAATCATTGGTATCAATTCCTTGCTGCCAAAGGGCGTGAAATTGCTCTGGTATCATGGGTTTAAAATGATTTAAAACAACTTTAGATAATTTTTTAGTATTGGCAAATAATGATTTTATATCGCCACCTAAGAAATCTTCCACGCAGGCATCTGTATATTTTACAAATTGATTTTTAAGCATGGCTCTAAATCCTTTGTCTTTTAAGTTTTCCATGAAAATATTCACCATCGGAGCGGTTTCACCTACAATACCTGAATCCAACAAAAACACGGCTCCTTTACCTTCCAAACTTTGCGTAGGAATACCTGTCGCTTCAATATTGTCTTTCGAATTAATTAAAATTGGGATACTCAAATAACTATTCAATGGGTCCAATCCTGAACTTTTACCATGGAAAAAACTTTCCATTTGAGAAAATATGTTTTTCAGTTGTAATAATTTTTCACGAGTTAAATTCTCTAAAACTGTGATTTTATCTTGTGCATATTTATCATAAATAGCTGCTACAAGCGCACCACTACTTCCTACTCCATATCCTTGCGGAATACTCGAATCAAAATACATGCCCGTAACCACATCGGTTTTTAAGGCTTCCAAGTTGAAAGTCACTAAATCTGGTTGCTCAATCTGTAATTTTTCGAGGTAGTCTGCAAATCGTTTCAAACTTTCATTAGATGCAATTGCTTCTGCAGAAGGATTTTCATTTCTTTTCAAAGCTCCGTTATAAAAATTATACGGAATCGAAAGTCCTTTAGAGTCACGGATAATTCCGTATTCTCCAAAGAGTAATATTTTTGAGTAAAATAAAGGTCCTTTCATATTTTGATTGAGAATTATTTTATTTTATTAATCTTATTTGGGTCTTGTCTAGTGTCGAAAAGGGACAAAATAACAATGTGTTTATCGTTAAATTTATAAAATAACATACATTGGTTGCTTATAACACACCTTCTAATATTTCTTGATTTATTAGATACTGGAAACATTTCAGGATTTTCAGCAATCAAATTAATGATACCGTGTAACTTATTTGAAAATTTTGTTTTTACTTGATGATTCCATTTCAAAATTAAAAATTCAAATAAATTTTCGATTTCACAAAAAGCTAATGGCGTAATTACCACCTCTCTTTTCATTTTTTCAAATGTGGCTTAATAAACTCATCAAAAGAACTGTATTCTCCTCTTTCATATTGCGCCTCTGATTCGTTAATTGTATGTTGCTGTTCCTGCGTCAATTCATCCCAGAAATCTTTTTTTTCTTTTTTGAAAATGGATTTGATAGACGCAATAATTGACTCGTCATTGGTTTCAGCCAATAATTTCATCAATTCTTTTTTTTCTAATTCAATATTCATAATCTTATCCTTAAAGCATAAAGATACAAAAATTACAATAGCACTGCACCAATTCCAATTTCGTCACAAATGTACTGACCATTTTGACAATAGCCAACTAATTCGTCCTGAATAAATTGCAATACTTTTTCTTTGACAGTTTCTGGATACAAAACATGCACATTAGCACCCGCATCTAAGGTAAAACAAACTGGAATTTGAGTTTCAGAGCGGAATTTCCAAATGGCGTTTATTATTTGCAGCGTATTGGGCTTCATCAAAATAAAATACGGCATTGAAGTCATCATCATAGCGTGTAAAGTCAAGGCTTCGCTTTCAACCACTTTTATGAATTCTTCTAAATTTCCTTCTCTAAAAACAGTAATTAGTTTGTCTAAATTTTCATGTGCTTGAGCAAATCGCCTTTCGGCAAAAGGATGCCCAAACATCAAATCATGTCCTAAAGTACTCGAAACTTGTTTCTCTCCTTTGTCAACTAATAAAATGGTATCTTGAAATACTTTGAAATTGTCGTGAATCGCAAACGGATATTCCACACCAAACAAATCTGAACTCCCATCGATATTTGCCTGATTTCCCCAAACGACCACTTCTCCTTTCACGCTACGGCAGGCACTCCCTGAACCCAAACGTGCTAAAAAAGAGGCTTTTTGATAAAAATACTCATCCGTCATTTCAGGATACAATTCTTTTTCCAAACTCATTAAATTCATCGCCAAAGCAGCCATCCCTGAAGCCGAAGAAGCAATTCCTGAACTATGCGGAAAAGTGTTTTGTGTATCAATCGTAAAATGATAGTCTTTCAAAAACGGCAAATACACTTCAATTCGCTCCAAAAACTTATGGATTTTAGGTTTAAAATCTTCTTTTGGTTTTCCTTCAAATAGCAAATCAAAAGAGAAACCAGAATCTATCACATTGAGCGCAGTCGAAATGTCTTTTTTAGCAAAAGCCAATTTGGTAATCGTTTTACAATTATTCAAAGTAAAACTCACCGATGGATTTGCTGGCACTTGATTTTCTTTTTTTCCCCAATATTTCACTAGCGCAATATTACTGGGTGCACTCCATTGAAATTCTCCTTTTTCAACAGAATGCGTATAATTTGAAGGTATGAAATCGTTGATTGAAAACATCTAAATAGCTTTTTGCGCAAAGATACTTTTTTTAAAGAAATCGTGGTGTAACGAGATACATTAAAACAACCGCTAATTCGCTAATTTTTTTCAATAAATTTGATTATAAAAATAGAATTAGCACAAATTTATTATTCACTTATAACAAAACACACCTTTTAAAGAAATAATCTGCGTATTGGCGGTTATTTTTAACTTATGTATTAGTCTCGGAAAGTTTTTAAGTACATTTGGATTCTCAAATTTTTAATCTCATGAATAAGCTTACTAAAATCCTTTGTATCGTCGTCACTTGTTTAGCGATTGGCTATTTTTCGGGCAAAGTAACACAATCTAGCATCGAAACTTGGTACCCAACACTTATAAAACCGAGCTTCAATCCACCCAATTGGATTTTTGCCCCTGTATGGAGTATGTTGTATATTATGATGGGTATTGCAGCGGGACTGGTGTGGGACCGTATGGATTTTGAAAAAGAAAAAACCACCAAAGCCTTAACCGTTTTTGCAATCCAACTTGCTTTAAACGCCTTATGGTCTTATTTATTCTTTGGGCTAAAAAATCCATTTTTGGCAGGAATCGAAATTATTTTACTTTGGTTATTCATTTATGAAACCTATATCCAGTTTTCTAAAATCAACAAACTAGCGGGTTATTTATTTTTACCATACTTGGCTTGGGTAAGTTTTGCGATGGTATTGAATATTAGTATTTGGTGGTTGAATCGATAGTCATCAGTGTTCTGTTTTATAGTGAACAGACTCTAAAATAGTGCTCAGTCAATGAATCCGATAGTAACTAACATAAAGCCCAGACTGATTACTTAAAAAACAGAACACTGAACACTACTATTAAATAGCATTGGCCAATATAAAGCCACTCGTCCAAGCATTTTGAAAATTAAAACCGCCTGTAATAGCATCAATGTTGACAATTTCACCAGCAAAATAGAGATTTTTATGAAGCTTGCTTTCCATAGTTTTAAAATTGATTTCTTTTAGATTGATTCCACCAGCCGTTACAAATTCTTCTTTGAAAGTGCTTTTACCGTTAACTTGAAAGGTTCCTTTAGTCAATTGACTAACTAACTGCTGCATTTGGTTCTTAGAAAGATCAGCCCATTTGGTTTCGGATTGGATTCCAGAAGCTAGTACCAAACTTTCCCACAAACGATTGGTCAATTCAAATGGCGATTTTTTAGACACCATTTTCTTAGCCTGTTCTTGTTTGAGGTTCTTTAATCGTTTCTCAACTTCTTCTGCATCCAAATCATTGAGCCAATTCACAAATATTGTAAACTGATAATTTTTGTCATGCAAGATTCGTGCTCCCCAAGCTGAAAGTTTCAAAATCGCAGGCCCACTCATTCCCCAATGCGTAATTAACAAAGGCCCAGTTGAACTCAATTTTGTATCCTTGACAGTAACAGTTGCCAAAGCCGAAACACCGGGCAATTCTTTTATTCGACCATCTTTGATATTGAATGTAAACAACGATGGAACTGGAGATACAATGGCGTGACCTTGCGCTTGAAGCATTTCCCAAATTTTAGGATTACTCCCCGTGGCAAGCACTAATTTAGTGGCTATGTATTGTGCATTTTGCGTTTCGACTTTCCAAAAATCTTCTTTCTTAAAAATAGATTGTACGCTTTGACCTGTCAAAACTGTGATTCCTAATTTTTGAGTAGCTGTAATGAAACAATCAATAATAGTTTGTGAAGAATTGGACACGGGAAACATTCGAGCATCGTCTTCTACTTTAAGTTCGACACCGTGTTTTTCAAACCATTCAATCGTATCACCAGAACAAAACTGATGAAAAGGACCTCGTAATTCTTTTTCACCTCGAGGATAAAACTTCACTAATTCATTGGGTTCAAAACAGGCGTGTGTCACATTACAACGTCCGCCACCTGAAACACGCACTTTGGACAAAACTTCTTTGCCTCGCTCTAGAATAGCAATTTTTGTTTTGGGATGTTTTTCGGCAATATTTATAGCCGTAAAAAAACCGGCTGCTCCACCACCTACAATTAGGATGTCAAAATTTTGATTCATTATTTTTATTTCGCTTTCGCAAAAGTATTACAATCTATCTGGATAATCCGAAATAATCCCATCTACTTTCCACTTTTTCATTTTGGCAATAGCCTCAAACTCATTGACAGTCCACGGAAAAAGCTGAAACCCTTCTTGTTGAATTCGGGCTACATTATCAGCATGAAGCAATTGATAATCAGGATTGATGGCATTTGCTTTTATTTTTTTGGCGAAAGCCAATGCTTTTTCAATAGCCTCTTCAGTTAAAACAGCAATTGGGATATAAGTATTTCTTTGTTGTGCTTGTACTAACATTTCCCAATCAAAACTTGAAATTATAAAATCATGATAACTCCACTGGTGATTCGATACGTATTTTTGAATCAAATCAACTACAGGAATTGCTGTTCCTTTTCCTTTGAGTTCAATGTTTACCAAACATTTTTTATCAATTACATCAAGCACTTCTATCAAGCTAGGGATTCGTGCTTTGTCCTCTATGGTAAGCTTTTGTAAGTTGGTCAGCGTCATTTGGTTTACAAAACCATTCCCATTAGTTGTTCTATCAACTGTTTCATCGTGAATGACCACAATTTCGCCATCAAGTGAAAGATGCACATCCAACTCAACAGCATCAACTCCCAGCTCTAATGCCTTCTGAAAACCAATTACTGTATTTTCAGGCGCATGCCCTTTTGCTCCACGATGTCCTATTTTTAGCATCTCGTTTCCCTTTAAAATGTTGATTTTATGGTATCAATTCAATGATTAAAAATGATTTCCCGTCCATTTGGATTGGATCATGCATTTGGATTACAGCATCTAGAAAGACCGCTTTACCTTTAGAATAATTTTCCAAATTCTCCTTAAATCGAGCTGTCGTAACAACTCTTGACTCAGGATTGTTGTTAATAACCACCATCACAGACTCTTTTGTATTGTATCGAAAATAAACATATATATTATCCTGAGGAATATAATGCGTAGTTTTTCCAAAATGGATTACGGACTTGGTTTTACGCCATTGAAACAATTGGGAAGTAAAATCATAATAGGCTTTTTGACCTTCTGTTCTTCCTTCATTAGTAAACGCATTAATAGGGTCATTGAGCCATCCACCTGGAAAATCTTGACGAATATCAGCATCGCCTTTGTATTGATCTCCTGCCATACCTATCTCCGAACCGTAATACAATTGCGGAATCCCACGAACGGTTGCCAAAATCACCATTGCTAATTTATATTTTTGCAAATCGATATTGTAACAATAATTGAGTCGTTTCGAATCGTGATTTTCGGCAAAAATCATCAAGTTATTGGCATTAGGATACAAAAAATCAAAAGTAAGCGAATCATAAATTCGAGTCATGCCTCTGTCCCAACTTCCGTCGTCTTCATTAAAAACAATTTGCAAAGCATCGCAAAGTGAGAAATCCATAACCGAAGGCAAATTGGAATTGTAATTATGAATTTGTCCCGTTTTACTGTCTTTTTGCCAATAGGCTAAAATTCCGTGATTACGTTGCGTAATTTCGCCTACCATATTAAACTTAGGATATTCATTCATAATAGCTTTAGTCCATTTTGCCATTTGCAACGGTTCAGCATAATTGAAAGTATCCACCCTAAGTCCGTCAAGATTAGCATATTCAATCCACCAAATGGCATTTTGAGTCAGATAGCGCAACACCAAAGGATTGGCACTATTCAAATCAGGCATAGTAGGCACAAACCAACCTTCAATGCATTGTTTTCTATCAACTTTCGCAGCATTTACATCTAATACTGTTGTGCGTTTGTGATTGGTTTCGGTGTAGTGTTCAAAGGTATTAATCCAGTCCACCGTTGGAGGATCTTGAACCATCCAGTGATGCAAACCCCAGTGATTGGTTACATAATCATGAATTAATTTCATATCCCGCTTATGCAGCTCTTCAGACAAACAAACATAATCTTCATTTGTTCCAAATCGTGGGTCAATTTTATACACATCAGACTGGGCATAAGAATGATAGGAATATTCCAATTCATTATCTTCACAAACGGGAGTACTCCATATAGCGGTAACACCTAACGATTGAATATAATCCAAGTGCTTGATAATTCCATTCAAATCCCCTCCATGACGTCCACCTGGGAGCGCACGATTGTACTTTTCATTTGTAGTTGCGTCGTTTGTATTGTCCCCATTTCCATTAGCAAAACGATCGGGCATGAGTAAATAAATAACATCTGATGAATCAAATCCTTTTCGTTCTGACGAATTTTCTCGACGCTGTTTGATGTGGTATTTTTGAGTAAAAACAATTTTATTATGCTTTTTGAACACAAAAACAATCTCTTTGGCATGATTCCATTTTACATTTATAGTTACAAACAAATAGTTGCAATTCTGTGGTTTTGTAACTTTTGTAATCACCCCTGACTCCGCTGTGTCAACAAAAAAACGACCAATTTCTTTGCCGTAAAACATAATTTGCAACTCTTTGTTATGCATTCCTGCATACCAAAAAGGCGGTTCTATTCTTTGTAACGGTAACTGTATTTTTGGATTCATGTATGGCACTTTCGACGATTAGCGGGCAAAATCAAAAATACGATTTTAAAAAAGAAGAATCATCGCTACCCTCGCTTTTGTAGTAAAATTTTAAAAAACTCGTTTTTAATCTAAATTCGCCCTGCATCCTACTGCTATTACCCGCTTTTAAGTATCTTTGAAACCAATCCAAATTTTAGCAACTCCACCATGAACTGGGAACAACTTTTATCATTGAAACGCCAAGGCGACAAGGGAAAACGACTACGCATAGAACAAGACGATACCCGATTAGGATTTGAAGTCGATTATGACCGTATTATTTTTTCAGCTGCTTTTCGCAGTTTACAAGACAAAACACAAGTCATCCCGCTTTCAAAAACTGATTTTGTTCACACGCGTTTGACCCATAGCTTAGAAGTTTCGGTTGTAGGAAGGTCATTAGGACGATTAGTTGGTAAAAAAGTTATTGAAAAACATCCCTATCTAAAAGAAATTCATGGTTTTCACATGAATGATTTTGGGGCCATTGTTGCTGCGGCTTCTTTGGCACATGATATAGGAAATCCGCCTTTTGGTCATTCAGGAGAAAAAGCCATTGGAGAATATTTTTCTATTGGTAACGGACAACAATACAAAGACCAACTGACCCCAAAACAATGGCAAGATTTAATTGATTTTGAAGGCAATGCCAATGGTTTTTCGGTACTTACTGGTAGTCGTCCAGGTATTGAAGGAGGACTACGTATTTCCTATGCTACTCTTGGGGCTTTTACCAAATACCCAAAAGAAAGTTTACCTAAAAAACCTACCAAAAATATCGCCGACAAAAAATATGGTTTTTTTCAAAACGACAAATCTTTCTTCCAAGAAGTCGCTACTGACTTGGGTTTGATTCCAAACAAAACTGGAGATGCTATTGGATTTGAACGTCATCCTCTAGCTTATTTAGTTGAAGCTGCTGATGATATTTGCTACACCATTATTGACTTTGAAGACGGTATCAATCTTGGTCTGGTTTCCGAAGATTTTGCATTAGAATATCTTATCAAACTAGTCAAGGACAGTATTGGCACCTCTAAATACAAGAGTCTTGAAACTAAGGAAGACCGCATCAGTTATTTGCGTGCACTTGCCATCGGAAGTCTGATTAACGACGCTGTAAATGTGTTTATCGAAAATGAAGAAGCCATCTTAGCCGGTAAATTTCCTTTTGCCTTAATGGATAAAAGCAAATACAAAGCACAAATGGACGATATTATAAAAATAAGTATTGACAAGATTTATCAAAGTCGTGAAGTCATCGAGAAAGAAATTGTAGGTTACCAAATCATCCAAAATTTACTCGATAAATTTATCACGGCATTCAACAATCATTTTGAAGGTAAAGCGTCAAATTACGACCAACTTTTACTGAAATTATTACCCGAAAAACACCATTTGGACAAAGACAATTTGTATGAGCGTTTATTGCATATTTGCCATTACATTTCGCTTTTGACAGACGGAAACGCATTGGAATTATTCAATACCATCAACGGTAAAAAAGGAATCTAGAACCAAATCAAGGTTTAAAAAGTTAGCCACGAATTCACGAATTAAATTTACTAATTCGATATTCGTGGCTTTTTAGACTAATACTTTAGTTCCTTTAACCCAAAATCAACATCTAGGATTTTATTTTTTTGGTTTACGCAGATTTTCGCAAATTTTATGTTATAAAACTGTGTAAATCCGTTTGATCTGTGTTATCTGTGTTCCAATGCATTTACAAAAAATCCTAAAAAGAATAAGTCATTCCTACACCAAAAACTTGTTTCAACTGAGCTTTCGGCCCTACAGTGACCTGGGTTCCGTTGATTTCTTCTTTGGCTTTGATATCATCGTCATAAATAACATGCAAACCAATATTAGTCCTTACATATTGATTGACGACTAAAGCCAAAACCAAATCATAATCAATATCTACGTTCCCATACTTATTGATATAATCCGAATACAAACTCAAACGATTTTCAAAATTGATATTTTTAGCAATTTGTTTTTTATAAAAAGCAGTAATTAAAGTACCCAATTCTGATTTTACTTTTTTTCCATGTTCCACTAAATTTCCTTCGCTATCATAAACCGCTTTAGTAACACCAAAAGCGCCACTATCAGCCAGCCTTTGAATACCTACATAGGTCAGCTTAGAGGTAAAAGGTGAAAAATAAAATAATTTATCTTTTTTCTTAGAAGCATATTCCGCACCAACCCCTAAAAAAGAATAAACGGGAGCAAAAGGTCCTGAAACTGCTACATCTGTATTAGGATATTTGTACCCATTAGTAAATTGGGTATTTAAATTAAACTTCGCACTATGATACCAATTAGATTGCTCGTTTTCACGATAGCCAAAAGTAGAGCTAAACAAAAAAGCATCATCTGTTTTTCTTAACTCCGTTCCATCCTGCTTGTTCAACCCATAACGCATGATAAGTTCGTTTGCCCAACGCACATTTTCAGTGGTATAATTTCGGTTGAACTGAGTCCTTAACAATCCTGAAATAGAATTAGTTCCTCCAGCGTTCCAATTGAGAAATAAAATTTCTGAAATCGAGAAATCTATTTTATTTTTTTTCTCCCAATGAGAAACACTGTCTGTAATTTGTGGTTCAGGTTCAAGAGTAGTGATGATTTTCTGAGAAAAGACAGTTGAACTTATCATTAAAACAAGAAGAACAAAATGGAATCGTTTCATTATGAGCGTTTTTTTTATTTGAAAATAGATGCTATTTTGACACCTCTTTAAAAAGCATAGCCAAACTAGTAACGTCAATTCCACACAATTGTTGCAATTCACTCACTGTACCTTGCTCAATAAACACATCGGGGATTCCTAATTTTTGTACAGGAACCGCATATTTATTTTGTGAACCAAAGTCCAAAATAGCCGCCCCAAACCCACCAATTATTGTGCCATCTTCTATTGTTATTATTTTTTTAAATGTTTTAAAAATAAAATGTAAGACTTTTTCATCCAAAGGTTTAACAAATGGAAAATCATAATGTGCAATAGCAGTAGGATTACTAATTGTATCTATTGCTTCACTAACATTTCTCCCAATGGTACCATTGGATAATACAGCCACCTTTGTCCCTTCTTTTAAGCATTTTGACCGACCTATTTCAATAGGTCTGTATTGACCAAAATGATTGGATTGCCAATTAACCGTCACACCACGTCCTCGTGGGTAACGTATGGCTATCGGAAAATCAATCCCTAATTGAACCGTGTAAAGAATATTTTGCAATTCAATTTCATTCAATGGAGAATAGATTACCATATTAGGAATACAACGCAAATAAGCTATATCAAATACTCCATGATGCGTAGCCCCGTCTTCACCCACTAATCCTGCTCTGTCCAAACAAAATATAACGGGCAAGTTTTGCAAAGCCACATCGTGAATCAACTGATCGTAAGCCCTTTGTAAAAAAGTAGAGTAAATATTGCAATAAACCACCATCCCTTGCGTAGCCATTCCAGCGGCTAAAGTTACAGCGTGTTGCTCCGCAATCCCCACATCAAAGGCTCGTTCAGGCAAGGCTTCCATCATGAACTTCAACGAACTCCCTGATGGCATCGCGGGTGTGATTCCAATAATCTTTTCATTTTTTTGCGCCAAATCCAATACCGTTAGCCCAAAAACATCTTGGTATTTTGGCGGTAAATTTTCTTCAGATTTCAAATGAATTTCACCTGAAAGAGCATCAAATTTCCCTGGTGCATGGTATTTCACTTGATCTTCTTCGGCTTGCTTGAGTCCTTTCCCTTTGGTGGTAATAATATGCAGAAACTTAGGTCCTTTTATTTTTTGCAATCGTTTCAATTCTTTGACTACTGCAAAAATATCATTCCCATCAATTGGTCCCGAATAATCAAAATTGAGAGACTTAATGATATTATTTTGACGTGGATTTTTTCCTGTTTTAACCGCAGTTAAATATTGTTTCAAAGCCCCTACACTGGGATCAATCCCAATGGCGTTGTCATTTAGAATAACTAACAAATTAGCATCTGTAACACCTGCATGATTCAAACCTTCAAAAGCCATCCCTGAAGCAATTGATGCGTCGCCAATCACTGCAATATGTTGTTTTTCGAACTCCCCTTTCAAATTAGAAGCAATCGCCATTCCCAAAGCTGCTGAAATTGAAGTGGAAGAATGGCCTACGCCAAAAGCATCATACACACTTTCACTCCTTTTAGGAAAACCTGAAATGCCTCCAAATTGTCTGTTGGTCTCAAATCGTTCTCTTCTCTCGGTTAGAATTTTATGCCCATAAGCTTGATGACCGACATCCCAAATCAAAACATCGTCCGGTGTATTAAATACATAATGTAGGGCAACCGTTAATTCGACCACACCTAAACTCGCTCCTAAATGCCCCTCCTTTACCGCTACGACTCCAATGATAAAATCACGAAGTTCCTGTGCCAATTGGGGCAATTGCGATTCGCTTAGAAGACGCAAATCAGTTGGGTTTTGAATGTTTTGAAGGAGATTCTTGGTCATTGCACAAATGTACAAATTGAATTCTTATTTTTCGAAGATTGAAAAATCCTTTCCTTGCTGAAAATTTCTTAACTTTGATTTAAATCTGGAAATCATGAACTTAGAAGCACAACGTAGAAATATTGTACATAAAATATTGGATATTGAAAATGTGCAATTACTTGACAAAATAGAAGCATTACTTAATAATGACATATACACTTTTACCACTGATGGAAAAGCATTAACCACCAAAGATTACAAAGAACACCTACAACAGATAATGAACGTATCAGATGCAGGAGAAAGCGGCTATACGACTGAAGAGGCTAGAAAAAAAATTATCAAAAAATGAAAACGGTAATCTGGTCTCCCAATTCAATAGAATCTATTCAAAACATTTACAACTTTATCTTTACTCAAAGCCCACAAAATGCAGAATTAGTGATTGAAACCCTATTTAACATTGGTGAAAACTAAATTTGTTTCCTGAAAAAAATCCAATTGACCCCTTATTCAACTCAAATGAAATTCGTTTTTTCCCGAAATGGAATTTTAAAATTGTTTACAAGATTGAAAAAGACCGAATTTGTATACTAGATGTTTTCTCGACTTCTCAAAATCCTAAAAATTACAAATTGTAATTTTAATCTAGAAAATGAATGATTAAACTTTTTACTATTCAGGATTTTTCATTTTCACCTGATTTGAACACTATAACATTATCAAAAACAAGTTCAAAACTGTACTTTTGCGTCATGATAAACCCTTTCACCGACGAATATTTCATGAAACGCGCCTTGCAAGAAGCCGAAATGGCTTTTGAAAAGGGGGAAATTCCTGTAGGTGCCATCGTTGTGGTTGACAACAAAATCATTGCCCGCTCCCACAACCTAACCGAATTACTCAATGACGTAACCGCTCATGCCGAAATGCAAGCCATTACAGCGGCAGCTAATTTCCTTGGTGGAAAATATTTAAAAGATTGCACACTGTATGTCACCTTAGAGCCCTGCCAAATGTGTGCGGGTGCTTTGTATTGGAGTCAGATTTCAAAAGTGGTCTTTGGCGCTAGTGATACACATCGGGGGTTTGAAAAAATGGGCGGACAACTGCATCCTAAAACTACCGTTATTCGAGGAATTCTCGCTGATGAAGCCGCTACTTTAATGAAACGTTTTTTTGCTGAAAGAAGAAAATAATTGGACTTCCATCCGCTTAAAAATGCAAAGCCGTACTATTCTTGATTTCCCCCATTACAAAAATGGTTTGGGTATTCCCAATATTTTCAATGGTCGATAATTTGTTCATGACAAAATCTTGATAGCTCGCCACGTCTTCGACTAGAATTTTCAGCATAAAATCATAATCTCCTGCGATATTGTAACACTCAATAATTTCAGGTAAAGCAACAATATCTTTTACAAAATTGGCTCCTACATTTCGAGCATGTTCTTTTAATCTTACATTACAGAAAACTGTCATCCCTAATTTCAGTTTCTTTTTATCTAATAAAGCCACATATTTCATAATATAGCCTTCGCGTTCGAGTCTTTTGATGCGCTCATAAACAGGAGTTGTGGTCAAGAATAATTCGGCAGCTAGCTCTTTTATGTTGATATTCGAGTCGGCTTGTAATCGTTTTAGGATTTGAATGTCGGTAGCATCTAGATTTTCCATAGGATAATTTACGGCAAAAGTTAATTTAAAAGATGTGTTTTAGTCTAAAAACCTTCAAAAATACACTTTTACAGTTCAATTTACTTAATAAACTTCAATAATTCAGTATTAATTACCAAGACAATACATTTGTAAAGTAAAAAACACTAAGACATGAAAACAAATAATTTAGGCTATCCCAGAATTGGAAACCAAAGAGAATTAAAAAAAGCAAACGAATTGTATTGGTCAGGAAAAATCCCTGCTGATGAACTTTTGAAAGTGGGTAAAAACATCCGTGAAACCAACTGGAAACTACAATCAGAAATAGGGATTGACTATATTCCATCGAATGATTTTTCGTTTTACGACCAAGTATTGGATTTGAGTCTAACTGTGGGCGCCATTCCTAAACGTTACCATGAATTTGCTGAAACCAATACCTTCTTAGACTTGTATTTTGCGATGGCTCGTGGCGCACAAAAAAACAATCAAGACGTAGTTGCGATGGAAATGACCAAATGGTTTGACACTAACTACCACTATATCGTTCCTGAATTCACCAAAGACCAAGAATTTTATTTGTTTTCGGAAAAAATTATTGAAGAATTCAAAGAAGCCAAAGCAATCGGAATTGTTACCAAACCCGTTTTGATTGGTCCCGTTTCTTACTTGCTTTTAGGAAAAGAAAAAGAAGCGGGTTTCCACAGAATTGACTTACTAGAGAAACTTCTTCCTGTTTACTTCGAAATCCTAACCAAATTAGAAAATGAAGGTGCGACTTTCATTCAATTTGACGAACCCTTTTTAGCCCTAAACCTTACCGATAAAGAACGCCAAGCATTGGTTTACACCTACAACCAAATCCATACGCAATTCCCTAATATCAAAATCAATCTAGCGAATTATTTTGATTGTTTTGGCGAAAATTTGGCGACAGCCTTATCCTTGCCCATTGATACTTTTCATTTGGATTTAGTGCGTTGTCCATTGCAATTGGACGATATTTTAGATTCAAAATTATTAGCGCCTACTGCTAAACTTTCGTTAGGAGTGATTGATGGTAGAAACATTTGGAAAAATGATTTCAAAAAATCCTTAGCCTTGATTCAAAAAGCGATTGATGCTTTAGGAACGGATCGTGTTTTGATAGCTCCTTCTTGTTCATTGATTCATTCGCCTTGCGATTTGGATTTGGAAACAAATGAAGCAAATCTAAGTGCAGAAGTAAAACAGTGGTTGGCTTTCGCCAAACAAAAAATTGAAGAAGTCATAGTGCTTCGCAATTTGGCTTCAGACGAAATTACAGAGCATGACCAAGCACAATTTGAAGCCAATACTTTGGCGAATGCCAAACGAAAAACAGCTACCATCATTCACAATGAAGCCGTCAAAAACAGAGTAGCTTCTATTGAAGAAAATGACTCTAAAAGAAACAGCATCTTTGCTATTCGAAGAGAAAAACAAGCCAAAGCTTTGCAATTGCCGTTGTTCCCAACGACAACTATTGGTTCGTTCCCACAAACGCCAGAAGTGCGTAGCTGGAGAGCCAAGTTCAAAAAAGGCGACTTATCTCCAAAAGAATATGATGCTTTATTGAAAAAAGAAACTGAAGAAACGATTCGTTTTCAGGAAAAATCAGGAATTGACGTTTTGGTTCACGGTGAATTTGAACGCAATGATATGGTAGAATACTTTGGCGAACAATTAGACGGATTTGCGTTTACCAAAAACGGTTGGGTTCAAAGTTACGGTAGCCGTTGTGTAAAACCACCTGTTATTTATGGTGATGTTTCTCGTCCTTCTCCGATGACAGTTAAATGGGCTGAATATGCGCAATCATTGACTCCTAAATGGGTCAAAGGAATGTTGACGGGACCTGTTACCATCTTGCAATGGTCGTTTGTCCGTGATGACCAACCAAGGTCGGAAACTTGTACGCAAATCGCTTTGGCTATTCGTGATGAAGTAGTGGATTTAGAAGCTGCTGGTATCAAAATTATTCAAATTGATGAACCTGCTATCCGTGAAGGATTGCCTTTACGCAAAGAAGAATGGGCAAAGTATTTAGACTGGGCAATTAAAGCTTTTAGAATTTCAGCTAGTGGCGTTGCCGATGATACACAAATCCACACGCACATGTGTTATAGCGAATTTAACGACATCATTCAAAACATTGCCGATATGGATGCCGATGTGATTACGATTGAATGCTCGCGTTCGCAAATGGAATTACTAGATGCTTTTGCTGATTTTAACTATCCTAACGAAATTGGACCAGGCGTTTATGACATTCACTCGCCACGTGTGCCTTCTCATGAAGAAATGATTCATTTGCTAGAAAAAGCCGCTGCGGTGATACCAGCCAACCAACTTTGGGTAAATCCAGATTGTGGTTTAAAAACACGTCACTGGGACGAAACTAAAAAAGCCTTAATCGAAATGGTGAATGCTGCTAAAAAAATGCGTTTGGCTGTGGAGAAATTGGAGACGGTTTAAAAAAGGAAAAACACAGATTTCACAGATTATCACGGATGTTTTCTGTTACAAATAAGAATCTGTATCAACCTGCTATTACACAACTCTTTTAAATTTCATTTATTTAATCTGCCTCATCTGCAAAAATCTGCGTGAAAAATAAGCACGCAGATTAGGCAGATTTTTGCAGATAATACTGCTGCCTTATTATATATTAAGCAAACTATTAATTGAAACTATAAACAAAAAAAACAGCTATCCAAAATGGATAGCTGTTTTCATTTTTTCATTAAAAGATAAATTAGTTGACACAATTTTCATCTTTTATCTCTAAAATAACATATCTATTATTAAAGTAGGATGTCAATTCTTTAAAATCTTCATAATGCTCATGCTCTATGTTTTCTATACTTAGATCACAACCTCCATTGTTGCATTTTGAAACCACTACATTTAAATGTTTTCCTGTTTTAGTTTCTTTCACTAAATAGGCATTATATCCACATTCAGGACAATCAATTTCTAATTTCATTTTAAAAACTAGTTAAGACCCACACATTTCACAATCCTCAGGACCGCCTGCTTGGGCTTGTAGAATCATTTTTTTGTACTCTTCAATATCAATTGCTTCTGTTTTTACTTCTTCAGCAACTGGTTGTGCTTTTTTGTCATTATTAAGGGTAAACTTAATGGCATCAACCGCGGCTTTGGTGCGCAAGTAATACATTCCAGTTTTCAATCCTGACTGCCAAGCGTAGAAATGCATTGAAGTCAATTTTGAATAGTTGGCATCTTGCATAAACAAGTTCAACGATTGTGATTGATCAATAAAGTAACCACGTTGACGAGACATATCAATAATGTCTTTCATAGACATTTCCCAAACCGTTTTGTACAGGTCTTTCAAGTCTTGTGGTATCACATCAATATGTTGCACTGATCCGTTGTGACGCATGATTTCTTGTTTCAAAGTTTCATTCCACAATCCACGCTCCACTAAATCGTGAAGCAAGTGTTTGTTCACAACGATAAACTCCCCAGACAATACACGACGGGTGTAGATATTAGAAGTATAAGGTTCAAACGCCTCATTGTTTCCTAAGATTTGAGAAGTAGAAGCGGTAGGCATAGGCGCCACTAACAAAGAGTTACGAACACCGTGCTCCATTACTTCTTTTCTTAACGAAGCCCAGTCCCAACGTCCTGATAATTCTTCGTCTTTCATTCCCCATAAATTATGTTGGAATTCTCCTTGAGAAATTGGAGATCCTTTGAAAGTAGAATATGGACCTTCCTCTTTCGCCATTTCCATAGATGCGGTTACAGCAGCAAAGTACAAGGTTTCAAAAATTTCTTGATTCAATTTCTTAGCCCCTTCTGAAGTAAAAGGCAAACGCAACATGATAAAAGCATCAGCTAAACCTTGCACTCCAAGACCAATTGGTCTGTGGCGCATATTGGAGTTTTCAGCCTCTGGTACTGGATAATAGTTTCTGTCAATTACTTTGTTCAAGTTTCTAGTCACTCGTTTTGTGACATTAAACAAAGCTTGGTGATCAAATTTTCCGTTATCAACAAACATTGGCAATGATAACGAAGCCAAGTTACACACGGCAATTTCATCCTTAGAAGTGTACTCCATAATCTCAGTACATAAGTTCGATGAACGAATAGTACCTAGATTTTTTTGATTTGATTTACGGTTCGCTGCATCTTTATACAACATATAAGGTGTTCCAGTCTCAATTTGTGATTCTAGAATTTTCTCCCATAGTTCACGCGCTTTGATGGTTTTTCGACCTTTTCCTTGCGCCTCATAACTCTCGTATAACTTTTCGAATTCTTCTCCATATACGTCATACAGACCAGGACATTCATTAGGACACATCAAAGTCCAAGCTCCGTCCTCTTGCACACGTTTCATGAATAAATCCGAAGTCCACATGGCAAAGAACAAGTCTCTAGCACGCATCTCTTCTTTTCCTGTATTCTTTTTCAAATCCAAGAAATCAAATATATCCGCATGCCAAGTTTCGATATAAATTGCAAAACTACCTTTACGTTTTCCACCACCTTGATCTACATAACGCGCTGTATCATTAAAAACACGTAGCATTGGAACAATTCCGTTAGAAGTACCGTTAGTCCCTCGAATATAAGAACCTGTTGCACGCACATTGTGAATTGACAATCCAATTCCACCAGCTGATTGCGAAATCTTAGCAGTTTGTTTTAATGTATCGTAAATTCCATCAATACTATCATCTTGCATAGCCAAAAGGAAGCAAGAAGACATTTGAGGTTTTGGAGTACCAGAGTTGAACAAGGTTGGAGTGGCATGTGTAAAGAACTTTTTAGACATCAAGTCATACGTTTCTAAAACAGACTCTAAGTCATCCAAATGAATCCCTACCGATACACGCATCAACATGTGTTGTGGACGCTCAACAATTTTTCCGTTTATTTTAAGCAAATACGAACGCTCTAAAGTTTTAAAACCAAAGTAATCGTAGTTGAAATCTCGATTATAAATAATATGCGAGTTTAAGAACTCCGCATTGGCCTGAATCACATTATGCACTTCCTCTGAAAGCAACGGTGCTTTTTGTCCGTTTCTTGGATTCACATAGTGATACATTTCATTCATCGTTTCAGAGAATGATTTTTTAGTATTCGAGTGCAAGTTCGAAATCGCAATTCGAGCAGCTAATTGTGCATAATCAGGATGCGCAATAGTCATAGAAGCAGCAGTTTCGGCCGCTAAGTTATCTAATTCAGAAGTAGCCACTCCATCATACAAACCTTCAATAACACGCATGGCAACCTTCACCGGGTCCACTAATTCGTTCAACCCATAACATAGCATTTTTATTCTGTCCGTAATCTTATCAAACATTACAGGCTCCTTACGACCGTCTCTCTTTACTACATACATACGCTTACTATTTTTAATTATTATGAAAAGTAAACCATCAAAATCAGTGCTTTGATGGTTATACAGGGCTATTTTATTTTTTGGAGCTACTCCTCATCCGTTTCAACCATCCTGTTAGTGGTCTAACTGTGGTGAATAAAAAAATTCAATCACTTGGAGCTAAGCTTATCTCTAGTTTTGACACTTTAAGGCACTTTTACCAAAAGCCAAATTTGTGTTGATTTAAGAATTTTGAGCTAATTAGAAATCGGCATCAAAAGATATTTTTTGCGAATCCGTATCGTTGTTCATCACACCAGCTTTTTGGTATTCAGCAACCCTCTTTTCAAAGAAATTGGTTTTTCCTTGTAACGAAATCATGTCCATAAAATCAAATGGATTTGGTGTATTGTACACTCTTTCACATTCTAATTCCACCAACAATCTATCAGCAACAAACTCTAAGTATTGAGTCATCAAGCCTGCATTCATACCAATCAAACTTACTGGCAAAGACTCTGTAATAAATTCTCTTTCAATATCTAAAGCATTTACAATAATTTCTTTGATACGTTCTTTAGACACTTTATTCACTAAGTGATTGTTATGCAAATGCACAGCAAAGTCACAGTGAACTCCTTCGTCACGAGAAATCAATTCATTAGAAAAAGTCAAACCTGGCATTAAACCACGTTTTTTCAACCAGTAAATAGAACAAAATGCTCCTGAGAAGAAAATCCCTTCTACCGCAGCAAAAGCAATCAAACGTTCTGCAAAAGAATCTGATTCAATCCATTTCAATGCCCAGTCTGCCTTCTTTTTGATAGCTGGAAAAACCTCTAATGCATTGAATAATTCTGACTTTTCAGCCTCATCCTTCACATAAGTATCAATCAATAGTGAATAGGTTTCACTATGAATATTCTCCATCATGATTTGGAAACCATAAAAGAATTTTGCCTCCGCATACTGCACTTCATTAACAAAATTTTCTGCTAAGTTCTCATTTACAATCCCGTCTGAAGCGGCAAAAAAGGCTAATATATGTTTGATAAAAAAACGTTCATCATCATTCAATTTATTATTCCAATCGGATAAATCTTGATGCAAGTCAATCTCTTCAGCAGTCCAAAAACTAGCTTCCATTGTCTTGTATCGCTCCCAAATATCTTGGTGCTTGATAGGAAAAATTACGAAACGATTTTTATTCTCTTGTAAAATAGGTTCTACTTGCGACATTACTATTAGGTGTTTTTTTATTGAATTTTTAGCAGAAATCGATGCTTTCTGTGAACTACAAAGATTGAAAAATATTGTGACTATAAAAAGTCAAACTTATTCACAAAAAGCCCTAGTTTTTAACAACGACGTAAATAAACCGCACTTTTCATACAATTTACAACACGTTATTTATCAACACATTAACTTTATAACAATTCCAAATAATTGCTTAAAACATACGGTTCAATACAGCAAAAACAAAGGGTTTTAACGTTTTCTTGAACCTTGTTTTTTCCATTCTTGAGCAACCAAATCCAACTCCGCATACCAGTCCTCTCCAAATCGTCTTACCAACGCTTCTTTGACAAATTTATACACCGGAACTTCCAATTCCTGGCCCAACGAACACGCATCATCACAGATGTCCCATTTGTCATAATTCACCGCAGCAAACTCGGTAAAATCTTTAATGCGTATGGGATACAAATGACAAGATACTGGCTTTTTCCAATCCACAATTCCTTGATTGTAGGCCTGCTCAATACCACATAAAGCTGTTTTACCATCAAAAATTACATACGCGCAATCTTTGTTATCAATAAGTGGCGTTTCTAAATCACCGTCTGTTCCAGTAGTCCAAGCCCCTTGAGCCTCAATAGCAGCAATTCCTTCTTGACGAAGAAATGGTTTCACCTTAGGATAAAGAGCTTCCAAAATCTTAGCTTCTTCCTTACTCAAAGGTGCTCCCGCATCACCATCCACACAACAAGCCCCTTTACAAGCCGATAAATTACAAACAAATTCTTTTTCTAAAATATCTTCAGAAACAATGGTTTTCCCTAACTGAAACATGGATTACAATTACTTTATTTATTAAAGTACAAAGGTAGTCAAACAAAAACATATCGAAGAAACAAAACAAAGCTATTAACATTTTTCAAGGACAAATTACCCTACTTTACCCTGGAAATCAATATCATTTCTAATCCATTAAAAACGCAGTCATGCTATACCAACTCCCTTATCATTCTTTGTCATAGTTTTCCAAAAAACAAAAAAACACTGTAGCGTTGCGCTGTTAAAAAATTTGCAGTTAATGTTAAAGCGCTATCGGGTTCCATATTTTTTTTATAATTTTACCCCCTAATTTAATCTGTAAAGGTCTTAAAAAGGCCACAATAACTAGCACAACACCCCTATTTAAGTCTTTACTCCAAAACAAATTAACTTCTTATGAAAATCTTTATCAACATATTAGTGTTTTTAGCTGTCGCACTAATAATTTTCAACATCACAATGTTAGATTTTAAAGATCCTTTCCACGGCGATAGCGCCGTAGCATTCATTGGAATTGCAGCTTCGTTTTGCGCCGTTTTAATTCTTTTAATTTTTAAGATGTCCAAAAAAATTGAAGAAAAAACTAACGACAAATAAACATGAAATTTGATGTTTTAATTATTGGTGGCGGTGTTTCTAGTGTTTCTTGCGCATTGGTTTTAGGGTCAGCACAATACAAAGCATTTGCAAAAAGCAAAAAAATAGGCATCATCACTCACCAAAAAACATCAGCACTTCAGGATGCTATTTTTTACAACGCCTACGGAATTGCTCCAGGAACTTTAGGCTCAGAATTGCTCAACAGCTCTACCGAACATTTAGCGGAGACTTATCCGCACGTCACGCAAATACCGAACGAAAAAGTACTATCGGTTGAAGGCACTGCACCTCATTTTAAAATCACAACTAACAAAAACACTTATACTGCTGAAATAGTGGTTATAGGTATTGGCTCTGCCAACACTTTTGCTATCGAAGGTTTAATGCCTTATGTTATACCTCATCAAAAGGCACTTCCTATAAAAAACCGCATTCAATTGCAAAACACAGACCATAAAGTTACCGATGGAATTTATGTTATAGGCACTTTGGCAGGATGGAGAAGCCAACTCGCTATTGCTGCAGGTAGTGGCGCCGCTGTGGCGACGGATATATTAACACTTTGGAATGAAGGAGAACAAACCCATTCTCACGACAGCATCCGTGTAAAATAACATTTATTTCCCCATCAACACTCTTTGAATCATCTTATCTTCTTTTAAAAGCAGTTCGTAATACGCATTATCTCCATACAATTGACGAGCCATTTCGGCATGTAAATAACGCTTAACAACCCCTTGACTACCTGAAAGATTGAGCGCCAACCTATTTTTATAGATATATTCTTGGAAGCGTTTGTAATAGACCTCTTCTTGCTCCATTTGAGTCAAAAATTTCCGAAAAGCCATCTGTTTAAAATCGTTACGATGTTTATCTAATTGTTCAAAAACAAAGTTCCCTACAATCCCCGATTGCAAGAGGTAATTCACATTGGGATTATCTGTTTCGAGAGGTACAAAAATATCCGGAACGATTCCTCCACCCCCAAAGACGATTCGCCCTTTTGGCGTTTTAAATTGCAAACTATCTGCTATTTTTATACTATCTTTAGCATACAATTCTCCCGACAAAAATCGAGACTCTGCTTCTTTAAAATAAGATTCATTTCCTTTTTTATATGATTTTTGAATCGAACGACCAGTAGGCGTATAATACCTCGCTACCGTCAATCTTACTGCCGATCCATCTTGGAAATTCATTTCGCGTTGCACCAAGCCTTTCCCAAAAGACCGCCTACCTACCACCACTCCGCGATCATTATCTTGAATAGCCCCTGCTAAAATTTCGCTAGCAGAAGCACTATTTTCATTGATTAAAATTATTACTTTACCTTCTTTAAAAACGCCATTCCCTGTCGCAAATGTCTTTTCAACCATGTCTTTTTTATTTTTAGTAAAAACAATGAGTTGGTCTTTTTTCAAAAAAACATCAGCAATCGCTATCGCTTGCTCCATATAGCCTCCACCATTATCTCTAACATCAATAATTACTGAGGTCATTCCTGCTTTTTTCAATTGCAACAAAGCGGATTTGAATTCCTTAAACGTAGTTTCAGCAAAACGGTTGATTTTTATATATCCTTTGTGAGGTTTCAACAGCAAGGCAACATCTACACTTTTTAAAGGTATCACTTCTCGTTCCAAATTGAAACGCATTAATTTGCGTTGTGATTTTCTATAAACCACCAACTGAACCGATGAACCACGAGTGCCTTTTAACTGAGAAAACAAACTGTCATTAGGCAATTTACGTCCAAACAATTTAGTGTTGTTAGCATACAAAATTCGGTCGCCCGCTTTTATTCCCGCTTTGGCCGAAGGACCGTTTTCTATAGGGCGAATAACTGCCAAGCTATCTTTGTACATGTAAAAACTAATCCCGATACCTACAAAATCACCTCGCATATTTTCTTCAACCCGCATTTGTTCCTCTGTAGGCACATATACAGAATGAGGATCGAGTTGTTTCATGATTTTATCCACAGTGAGATTAACAATCGAATCCGTATTAACATCATCGATATAATCATTTTCAATAAAATCAATTAATTGACTAAGCTTGTCTTTAGCACTATTGGTAGCCAAAAAAGGCGTTTGGGTAGAAGTTTGCATCCATTCGCCCAACACCACACCTACAGCTAAAGTAACTCCAAATAAAAAGGGCAAATATTTTGAATGGATTTTCATCTAATCTTCTAAGTCCTCAATGTGGTCCACAATCACCCCCGCTTTTTTCAGAAATTCAATTCCTGAATTATCTCGGTATCCATTATGATACACCACTCTTTTAATCCCCGATTGATGAATCAACTTACTACATTCTTTACATGGCGAAAGCGTAATATACAAAGTAGCCCCTTCACATGATTGGGTCGAGCGTGCCACCTTCAAGATGGCATTGGCTTCTGCATGCAACACATCCCATCGCGTTAATCCTGTTTCGTCTTCGCAACAGTTATCAAAACCCGATGGAGTTCCATTATAACCATCAGAAATTATCATTCTATCTTTGACAATAATTGCCCCTACCTTTTTGCGTTGGCAATACGACAACAACCCCCACTCAGTGGCAATCCTCAGGTATGCCTTATCGTATTTATTTAATTTTAATTTTTCCATTTTACTTTAACCACATTTCGTTTTCCAATACCATTGGTATTACAACTCCAATTATAAACGCAGACATCACCAAGGTCCAATCTCTTTTTGAAAATCTAAAAAAAGTTTGCACTATATAGGATAGAATCAACATAACAAAAACAACCACTAATTGTCCTACTTCAATACCCAATGAAAACTCACTCAAAGGCAATAATTTTCCAACTGTATTCCCAGAAAGAATAGATTTAAAATAGCTTGAAAAACCTAAACCATGTATAATTCCAAAAAACAAAGTTACAAACACAATCAAATTAATGCTTTCCTTCTTATTGCTTTTGCCAGCTGTAAAAAGATTAAATAATGCCACTATTAATATGGTCACTGGAATCAACATCTCCACCACACTGACTTTTATTGCAACAATCCCAAAAATAACCAACAACAAGGACATGGTATGCCCTAAGGTAAATAAGGTAACCAGTAACAAGATTTGTTTCCAGTCCTTGAAACTAAAGGGAACCGATAATGCGATTAAAAACAAAATATGGTCATAAGAATAAACATCCAAGATATGTTTAAATCCTAATTGAAAATACATTAAAAATTCTGACATAGGTTTTTATATTATTAATAAGATATGGGATTGTAAACTTACAATTTATTTTGAAAAGGAACATTCCCTTCAATTGAAAACGACAAAAGCCCTTCTAAATTGCTCCAAACCACCTCTATTCTCCATCTCAAGAACCGCTTTTAATTCTACCTCACTGGCTAAAACAGGTCTCAAACACACGACCTGAACCGTTTTTGAACGCATAGAATTTAATTTAAACTAGTGGTCTTTTTTTCTATATTAAAAATTTAACAATTAGAATTTAAAAAAATAAAAATTGAATTATCTTTGCCCAATATAAAAACAATAATTATGTCATTTTCAGATTTATTTGATAGCGAATTCAAGCAAAGAAACAAAGGTCACTTTTCTGCAATTGTTCGTGTTGCTCTAGCTGACGGTGTTGTAGCGCCAGAAGAAAAAAACTTTTTGGACAAATTAGCTACGAAACTTGAAATTTCGGCTACAGAATACGAAGAAATTTTAGAAAATCCTGCCATTTACCCCATAAACCCTCCTTACTTGTACAGCCAACGCCTTGAGCGTTTGTACGACTTAGTGAGAATGGTTCATGTAGATCACCAATTAGGTGACAAACAAGAAACGGTTTTAAAGAAAATTGCCATTGGTTTAGGATTCACGCCTAGCAATGTGAATTACATCGTTGCTAAAGCATTATCACTTGTTGACAAAAAAGTTGATTTTGATACGTTTGCTTATGAAATGCAAAACATGTACAAATAATACCTTTTTATACCATAAAAAAAGCTCTTGAATTGTTTCAAGAGCTTTTTTATTTTACAGCCGTTGCAGTTTGAATTATTGATTTGCTTTACGCATAAACTCCTCCGCTTTTTCCACCATATTATAACTACCACAGAAAAAGGGCACTCTTTCATGAAGTTCTTTAGGCTTAATTTCCATAATACGCTTAAAACCGTCCGAAGCCTTACCTCCAGCTTGTTCCGCAATAAAAGCCATAGGATTACACTCATACAACAAGCGCAATTTACCATTAGGAGCTTTAGAACTCGTAGGATAAATATAAATTCCTCCTTTAATCATATTTCTATGAATATCCGAAACCAAACTTCCTATATAGCGTGACGTATAAGGACGATCACCTTCTTCAGACTGGCAATATTTGATGTAGTCTTTTACCCCTTGCGGAAATTGAATATAATTCCCTTCGTTAATCGAATAAATATGTCCGTCTTTTGAAAACTGCATATTAGGATGTGACAAATAAAATGTTCCAATGGCAGGATTCAATGTAAAACCGTTCACTCCATGTCCTGTAGTGTACACTAACATAGTAGAAGTACCATAAATTACATAACCTGCTGCCACTTGACAAGTTCCAGGCTGTAAAAAATCTTCCAAAGTTACAGGTGTCCCAATAGGAGTGATTCTGCGGTACACTGAAAAAACAGTTCCCACCGACACGTTTACATCGATATTTGACGAACCATCAAGAGGATCCATCAAAACGATGTACTTGTTAGCGTGCTTGTTGTCATTTCCTCTCACCGTAATAAAATCATCATTCTCCTCCGATGCGATACCACATACAATCTCACGATTGATTAGCGTTTGGATGAAAATTTCATTAGCATAGACATCTAATTTTTGCTGGTCTTCTCCCTGAATGTTCTGCTCTCCAGCAGCTCCTGTAATATCAACCAATCCTGCTTTATTCACCTTGTAACTGACCACTTTGGCAGCCAAGCGAATGGAATTGATGATTCTGGACAATTCTCCAGACGAATATTGAAACGCTTTTTGGTTTTCAATAATAAATTCTCCGAGTGTTTTGTTGCGTTCTTCCATTTAAGAAATCGTTGTAGTTAGTTTGAAGTCACAAATATCGTTTTTTTTGTGAAAAGGAAAATAATAAAACAAACCTAATTTGTTAGTATTGTATATTTGCTGAAATAATTATTTAACAGATTGTTATAAAAATACAAACCCCATTGCTATGATCATCCGAAAAGGCATTCCACAAGACATGCAAGCCGTTCTGGAATTGATTCAGGAATTGGCCCATTTTGAAAAAGAACCTCAAGCGGTTGAACTTACGACTGATCAATTGCTTCAGGATGGTTTTGGTAAGAATCCTTTGTTTGAGGTATTTGTTGCTGAGCAAAACGGTAAAATCATTGGAATGGCGTTGTATTATTACAAATATTCCACTTGGAAAGGCAAAAGCATCCATTTAGAAGATTTGATTGTAACAGCTAGCGAAAGAGGTAATGGCGTAGGCCAAAAACTATTGGAAACCATGGTTGCTTTGGCTCAAAAAGAAAAAGTAAAACGTCTGGAATGGAATGTTTTAGACTGGAACACACCTGCCATTGATTTTTACCAACAATCAGGAGCTGAAATTTTAAAAGAATGGCAGCTGGTTAGGCTAGATGAATCGAGAATTATTAATTTTGCCAAAAAAAATTAAATTAAAAAAAATAAATCACAATTAAGAACATGAGAGTATTTAAGTTTGGTGGAGCCTCTGTCAAAGACGCGGAAGGAATCAAGAATGTTTACGATGTTTTACAAAAAGTAGGTTATGAAGATGTATTACTTGTTGTTTCAGCTATGGGAAAAACCACCAATGCGCTGGAACTTGTAATCAAAGATTATTTTGACAAATCACCTTCGCTACAATCATCTGTTCAGGAAGTTAAAAAATACCACAATCAAATCCTTTTGGATTTATTTGAAGATGAAAATCACGAAGTTTTTCAAGCAGTAAACAATCAATTTACGGAGTTGGAATACTTTTTATCACACAACAAATCACCTAACTACAACTTTGTTTACGACCAGATTGTAAGTTATGGGGAGTTGATTTCGACTACTGTTTTAAGTCATTTCATGACCTTTATGGGAATCCAAACACAGTGGATTGATGTACGTAATTTTGTAAAAACGAATGCCAACTATCGTGATGCCGAAGTGGATTGGGAGTTGACACAAAAGAACATTGCCAACAATGTAAAAAGAAAAACATTGAACATTACTCAAGGTTTCTTAGGTTCAGATGAAAATGGATTTACCACTACTTTAGGTCGTGAAGGTTCAGATTATACGGCTGCTATTTTTGCTTATTGCTTGAATGCAGAAAGTGTAACCATCTGGAAAGATGTTCCTGGCGTTATGAATGCTGACCCAAGATATTTTGAAAATGCGAGTTTGTTAAATCAAATTTCGTACAGAGAAGCTATCGAATTAGCCTTTTACGGAGCAACGGTTATTCACCCAAAAACCTTACAACCGCTACAAAAAAAGGAAATCCCCTTGTATGTTAAGTCTTTTATCAACCCTTTACTCAAAGGTACGGTAGTTTCTAAAGGTATGGCATTAGAGCCTTATTTGCCTTGTTTTATTGTCAAAAGAGACCAAACCTTAATTTCTCTTTCTTCTATCGATTTCTCATTTATCATGGAAGAACACATCAGCGAAATTTTTGCTTTGTTCCATGAGTTTAAAATAAAAGTGAACTTAATCCAAAATTCTGCTATTAGTTTCTCTGTTTGTGTTGAAGATAAATTTGGTAATTTCCAAGATTTAAATGCGGTTCTTTCTAAAAAATTCAAAGTAGATTATAACGAACACGTTACTTTATATACCATCAGACACTTTAACGATCAAGCAGCTGAAATGGTGGAAAAAGACAAAACGGTAATCTTGAAACAAGTAAGTACAGAAACCATGCAAATTATTACTAGCGAAAAACAATAATTGCAGCAAATACATACGATTCAATTACGAATTGAATACTAACAGAAAGGGCTATCATCTTAACCGATTGTAGCCCTTTCTTATTCAAGCCAAATTTGCCGTCAAAAGTGGTGCTAGAGAAACATTAATTCTACAGAATACACTACTTTTGAACTATTGACGTTATACACGCTATGTTAAGAAAGTTTCTGTTTATATTGTTGCTTTCCTTTTCTTGCGCTTTTGCACAAGAAACCCATTCTTTGTACAAAACCAAAAAAATCAAACCCTCTAGCAACACTATCCAACTTGAACCCTTCAGCATCAATCCCAACCATTTCAAAATAACAGACCATCTTAACCAGCCTCTCGACAGTATTTACTATAAGGTGAATTTTGAAAATGGCACCTTAATTTTTAATGAAAACCTATGGCGCACACAAAAAGATTCACTGGTCGTGCATTATTTAAACTACCCCGACTTTCTCACTAAAAAATATCAAATCTATGATGCTAGTAGCGTTGTTGATAATGCCGCTTCCAACCAGCCTTTGTATAAAACGGAATCTAAAAACAGGAGTAACAACACTCCCTTTGATGGCTTAAACACCTCGGGAAGTATTACCAGAGGAGTCACTATAGGCACGAACCAAAATGCCGTTTTAAACTCCAATCTGGACCTACAAATTACAGGAAAGATTTCGAATACCGTAAGTTTGCGAGCCTCTCTACAAGACAGCAATATCCCGATACAAAATGGTGGCTATTCTCAAAAACTAGATCAGTTTGATAATATTTTTATGGAACTTTTTAGTGACAAATGGAACATTCGGGCAGGCGATATTTTTCTAGAGAATCGGCAATCCCAATTTTTGAATTTCACCAAAAAAGTACAAGGATTAGCTGCTCATTTTGATTTTGGAACCGATGAAAACAAAACCAGTATTTTTGCCTCAGCAGCTTTGGTACGAGGACAATACGCCAAAAGTAATTTTAATGGAATCGAGGGCAATCAAGGCCCTTATAAATTAAAAGGCCAAAATGGCGAATTGTACGTATTAGTCATTTCAGGTTCAGAACGTGTGTATGTAAACGGACGGCAATTAAAAAGAGGGGAAAACAATGATTACACCATCGATTACAATGCAGGAGAAATCACCTTTACTTCGCTTTTTACTATCACTTCTGAAATGCGTATTGCTGTAGAATACCAATACACCGACCAAAATTACACCCGTTTTATCACCTACGCAGGAGCTTCCCATGAAAATAAAAATTGGCGTTTAGCAGGGTATTTGTATTCGGAAAACGATGTAAAAAACCAACCCGTGCAACAAAGTCTAACCACTGAACAGGTTCAAATTTTAGCAGAAGCAGGCGACAATCCTTCCTTGATGACCGCTCCCTCTGCCTATGTTGATTCGTATGCTGAAAACAAAATTTTATACGCTCAAAGAACTACCAACAATACAATCTATTACGAATATTCTAACAACCCAGATGAAACCCTTTACAACGTACGTTTTAGTTTAGTAGGTGTAAACCAAGGCAATTATATTATCCAAAACAATTCGAGCATTACTAAAATTTACACGTATGTTGCTCCTGTAAATAATATTCCGCAAGGGAATTACGAACCTATTACACAACTGGTTGCCCCCACTAAAATACAGGTTGCTACATTTTTGGGTAAATACAACCCCTCAGAAAAAACTGTTGTCGATTTTGAAATTGGCATGAGTAATGCCGATAAAAATCTTTTTTCTTCGCTTGACGATAACAACAACCAAGGCTTAAGCGGTAAAATAAACGCCAAACAACGTTTGTATTCTAACCAATGGAATATTGATGTATTTGGTAAATACCAATATATTCAAAAAGATTTTAGTTCCGTAGAGCGCCTCTATTCCATAGAGTTTGACCGAGATTGGAATATCGATACCACCTATCAGGGAGACCAAAGTTTGTTGACGACGGGAATACAATTTAATTTGAATCCGAAACAAGAAATTCCCAAAAAGGCTTTGTTTACCTATCAATTTGAAAAACTTGATTTTTCGAGTATTTTTTCAGGAAACCGCCATCTTATCAACGGACTAGCACAACTCAACCAGTGGACTTTTACCACACAGGGAAGTTATCTCAATAGTGAATCTACGACAAGTAAATCTACTTTTTTACGCAATCAAGCCCAGCTGCGGTATCATTTCGGCAAAAATTGGATAGGAAACAGCCACCGAATCGAAGACAATCAATCAAAAAACAAAAACAGTCAAACTTTGGCTCCTTACAGCCAAAGGTTCAATGAATGGGGATTTGTCATGGGACGTGGTGACAGTACGAAAGTATTTGTTGAAGTAGGCCTTTTAAAAAGAACCAACGACAGCATTCAAAATGCTATTTTACAAAGAGTAAATCATTCCAATTCATACTTCTTAAAATCGAAAGTCATCCAAACCAACACACGCGATTTGACCGTGTATGCCAACTACAGAACCTTGCATTATGAAAACACCTCTCAAAGAAAAGAATCGACACTGAACTCAAGGCTCATTTACAACGACCGTTTTTTGAATCAACTCCTACAAACGACCTCAACTTACGAAACCAACTCTGGCTCATTGCCTCAACAAGAATACACATTTCTCGAAGTCGAAGCGGGTCAAGGAGTGTACATGTGGAATGACTACAACAATAATGGTATCCAAGAATTACAAGAATTTGAAATTGCCCCCTTTTTAGACCAAGCAAAATATATTCAAGTTTTTTTACCCAATTTGGTTTATATCAAAACCCATCAAACCAAATTTGCACAATCCTTAATTATCAATCCAGCACAATGGCAAAATCAAACTGGATTTTTAAAATGGGCTTCTTATTTCTACAATCAAACGAATTTCATCATCAATAGAAAAACAAAAAATGAAGGCGCAAATTTTGAACTCAATCCGTTTACCAATTCTTCAGAAAATGTATTGGGTTTGAGTTCCAATTTTCGCAACAGTTTATTTTATAATCGAGGCAAACAAGACCATTCTGTAACCTATACTTATCTCGAAAACAAGGCTAAAAATTTACTATCTAATGGGACACAAGAAACCGCTAATCACTCCCACCAATTGCAATACAACCATCTGTATCGTAAAAGTTGGTTGTTTGGTTTTTTCACCAAATCTATAGCTACAAGTGTATCGTCTGAAAATTATCCTTTAAAAAACTATACGATTACAGGATACCAATTGGCTCCTAAAATCAGTTACTTATTTTCAAAAAATACCAGTTGGGATATTTTCTATGAACTACAACAGAAGAAAAACCAAATAGGCGATTTAGAAACTTTAATTCAGAATAGATTTGGAACTTCCATTTCTTATTCGGGAACCAAAAACATTACGCTAAATGGAGAAGTTTCGTTTTACCAAAATAAATTTGACGGCAATGAATTTTCTTCTGTGGGCTTTCAGATGCTAGAGGGATTGCAAACGGGTCAAAATATCGTTTGGAAATTACTGTTACAAAAAAACATCACTCAATTTCTAGACATCAATTTCAACTACTTAGGTCGAAAAAGCGAAACCAGTAAAACCATTCATACAGGTACTATTCAATTGAGAGCTTATTTTTAATATTCTCTGAACAAAACCGAGAGGGTTCCGCACTATCTTTGAATATATCTGGCAGGGTTAGAAAACAAAAATGGAGCATCACTTATGCGACACTCCATTTTACCCACAATCAAATATAAACCTAACTAATTTATTTCATTGAAATTATGACAAACTCACTTCGTCTATTGGCCTGATGTTCCTCTTCGGTACATTCTACACCATCAGCACATTTATTTACTAACTGTGATTCTCCATATCCTTTGGCTGTAAGACGAGAACTATCGATTCCATTTTGAATCAACCAATTTTTGGTTGAATCGGCTCTTCTTTCAGATAATTTCTTATTATAAGCCTCCGTCTGACGACTATCAGTATGAGAGCGAATATCAATTTTAATAGTAGGATTTTGCATCATTACATCCAAAATTTTAGATAATTCTAATGCCGCGTCAGGACGAATATCAGCTTTGTTCAAATCAAAATAAATAATTTTTATTCCAAAAGCTTTGGCTAAATCATCCCCAATTGTTACTTTTTTAAGTGTTTTTTCGATTGAAATAGGCACCACTGTTTTACCTGTATTATCTGCAGTCGAAATTGAAATTTCGTCGGTATTATAGGCTTCTTTTTCAGTTTTAATATAATACTTCGTATCACAGTCCACTTGCCCAAAATCAAATTTACCATCAGTATTGCTTGTCACTGTTTTCAATAATTTGTAACTACTATCAAACAAACTGACTTTGGCACCTGAAACTGCTTCTTTGGTTTCAACATCCGTAACCAAACCTTCCATCGTTTGTTCACACGGATACTCAATGGGTTTAATTTCTTTAACTTTATAAATATCATCACCTCCAGCCCCTCCTTCTCTGTTAGAGGTTACGTAGCCCATTTTTGTTTTAAAGTCAATAATAAATCCAAAATCATCTTTCGAACTATTGAGAGGTTCTCCCACATTTAGAACGTCTTTAAAAGTTCCGTCTTGTTTTGCTTTAACCACAAAAACATCCAATCCACCTAGTCCAGGATGTCCATCAGAAGCAAAATACAATTCATTTTTTTCAGTTATAAAAGGAAAGGTTTCACGCCCTTCGGTATTGATGCTACTTCCTAAATTTTCGGGAGTTCCAAAACTCCCATCATCATTAATCGCCACTTTATAAATATCCGATTGCCCTATAGTACCTGGTCTATCCGAAACAAAATACATTGTTTTTTCATCCACGCTCAAAGCTGGGTGAGCGGTACTATAATTATCACTATTAAATGGCAACTCTTTACAATTTTTCCATTTATCACCCTCTAATTCGGCTGAATAAATTTTCAACAATGTCGTTTCATTAAGGTCCTTCCCTCGCTTTCCGTCCAAATAATTATTACGGGTAAAATAAACCCTCTTACCGTCTTTTGTAAAAACGGGTGTTGCTTCATGAAACTTAGTATTAAGGTTTCTCGAAAGTTGTTTGGCTAATTCGAGGCTGCCATCGGTAGTGACGCTAGATTCATATAAATTGGTAAATCCTTCACCAGTCCAAGGATCCATTCGTTTCACGAAACCACTAGTGTCTCTAGCGGTAGCAAACACAATCTTGTTTTTGTAATAAGACGGGCCATAATCAGAATAGGGAGAATTAATTCCTGCATCAGCAATAGTATATCTCCCTGAATTTTTTTTGATAACAGCCAGATAATCTTTTTGACTCGCTGCCAATTTTGCTCTTATATCATTTCCATTTTCCTTATTAAACTTTGCCATCATTTCATCAGCCAAAGCATATTCTTTAATGGATTTAAGCGATTGTGCAAAACGATAGTAACATTCAGGAGAAACCTCTTTGGTCATTGCAAAAAGCTCTTTATAATATTTAGCCGCATTTTCTAAATCCCCATTAAAATAATAGGCATTAGCTAATTTTAAAAGCATATCTTGCGATTTATATCCTTTTTCAAACATACGCTCGTATGTTTTTATAGCATCGATATAAGCATAGCTATCGTACTCTTTATCTGCTTTATTATCCTTATTTTGTGCTGAAAGTGGCCCTAATAAGCAACTAAGCAACATCATTAAAACATAATTCTTTTTCATAAGCTTTTCTTTTAGAAGAATCTTGGAGTTATCACTTTCTTTTGAATGGTAAACAATTCAAACCTTAAAAATAGTTCGTGGGAGCCTGAATTGTAATTTGCTAATTTGGTCGTTTCAAAATCATAACTATATCCTACGAAGAGTCCATTGCTTACTTGAAATCCAGCCATTGCTGTTGCTGCAGCATCCCATCTCCAAGCGAGTCCAAGGGTAACTTTTTCTTGCAAAAGCACATTTGCTGAAACATCAACCTGTAACGGAGCACCTGAAACCATTTTTGTTAAAAAAGCAGGTTTGAATTTTACATTTGGGCTAAAATCAAACACATAACCTCCTATCAAGTAATAATGCAAACGCTCTACTACTGCATCCGAAATATTATCATCAAAATGCCTTACGTTAAAAAAGTTGGGCACCGAAAAACCGAGATACATTTTATCAGAATGCAAATAAAGTCCAGCTCCAATATTGGGAGAAAACACATTGTCAATATTGTTTTGAAATTTAGGGTCATTGGTATGGTATCGATCCAGTTTTGTATAATCCACATTCAACAAATCAGCAGTTGCTTTAATTCCAAACGACAAATCAAATGTTTCCGATGTAGGAATAGTATAAGACACATCTGCCGAAATACTGTTTTGATCCGAAGCTCCAATTTTATCATTTACAAATGACAATCCCACTCCTACTCTCGAATTTAGGATTGGGGAATGAATTGACACCGCGTTAGTAACTGGAGCTCCATCTAAACCTACCCACTGTGTTCTGTGTAAACCAAAAATACTAGTTACACCTCTACTTCCAGCATAAGCGGGATTGATGGTCATTGTGTTATACATATAATGTGTGTACTGTGAATCCTGTTGAGCAAAACCAGACACCATTACCAACAATAGAAGAAGTATGATAGAATTTGTTTTCATAAGTTGATATTTATTGTTTTTCATCTGTCTTTTTCCGTTGTCATTATTAGTAACAACCAGCCAAAGACACCTTACATAGTTTATTATTATTCTAAAAGAACATTTCTTTCCCTTGTTATTAATGGATACTAATCGTTTATTAAATGCAAGTACCCTGTTTTATCAAAACCTTTACCGTCTTTATCTATATATTTAATCACATAGAAATACGTACCACTAGGTAATTTTTGAGACTGATTAACCGTAACTCTTCCTTCAGAAATTCCTCTAAAAGCTTTTCCTGCATTATCATATCCTCGAACATCATAGACTTTAACTCCCCAGCGGTCAAAAATCTGAACGGAATTATCGGGGTAGCAATCCATCCCTCTCACATAAAAGAAATCATTTAGACCATCATCATCAGGTGAAACTGCGTTAAATGCTCTCACTTCACAACCATTGGCATCTACAACTGTACCGTCATCTTCCAATGGGCTATTGTCGTCTGACAAATCTTGAACGATTACTCCTAATGGACTCCTACCGCTTACTCTAGATTGATTCCAAACCATTCCTCTTATGATGTCTTCTTGAGTAATAGAATAGACCGAGGTAAATGAAGTAGTATCAACCCCTCCAATTGGCAAGCTAATTGTTCCATCATTTTCATCATGACCCGTCATGGTATCCTCTATCCATACATTAGAAAGCGGTACATTACCCATATTCATAACTGTATAGTTGTAGTAAATCGTTTCTCCTATTTGAGCCTGACCATCACCATTCTCATCTTGAAAAGTTCCCTTCATAATCAAGGCAATTTTAGGCGATTGTGCTAGCAATGTCACTGTACAATTAGGACACGACGGGTTATTAAATTCTACAGGATAAGGTATTGGGTAAGTCGATTCAGCGGTGATAGTTGGCAACCCAATGACTGGTGTAGTTGCTGTAATTGTTGCTAAATTATATACCACTCCCGCATTTATATCCGCTTGTGTAATCACATATTCTGCAGTGTAAGCAGTACTATTAGTACTACCTACTGCTAGAACGGGAATAACACTACCTTGAACCATTGCCTTGGTATCAGTTATAGTAACATTTGTTAAGGCCGTATTTCCTACATTCTTGATTTCGAAAGCATATTGGATTTTATCTCCCACACTTGTCATACCGTCCCCATTGGTATCTTGATAAGTTCCAATTTTAGTAAAACTAATTGACGGACTTTGAAGCAATGGTGTCGTAGTTGGAGTGTCATTTGTCACTGTTGTACCCGAAATATCCCTTACCTCATTATCATTAACATCTTTACCAACAGCTAAGGCTGAATTCACTACCTGACCTGCATCAATATCAGATTGCTTAACACTATAAGTACCCGTAATCATAGTATTTGTTTGGCCAGATGCCAAAGTTGCAATAGTAGCAACAGGAATAGTCAATCCTACCATAGGATCAGTGACAACTATGTTTTTTACAGTTCCATTACCAGTATTGGTTACTGAGAAAGTATATGTAATTGTAGCCCCAGCCGCAACAGATCCCGAAAGCACTGCTGTTTTTACTAATGCGATACTAAAGACAGTCGGTACAGTAGTAACCGTACTATCATCATTGTCAACTGCAGTACCTGAGGTATCTTCTACATCAGCACCACTTGGGTCTTGCCCTTTGGCAATGGCGGTATTGGTCACTTGACCCGCATCAATATCTACCTGTGTGATGGTATAATCTTGTGTAGCCACTCCTACTGCATTTGGTGCTAATACATTGGGTACTAAAACCATGTTGGCAACACCTAATTTGGCATCGTTTATCACGATATTATTCACTGTAACATTCCCTGTGTTAGTTACTGTAAACGTGTAAGTGATTTTATCTCCTACTTTTGCCTTCGTTGGGTCACCATTGTAAACGGCTGTTTTAACAAAAGCTAACTTCCCTTGTGTCGGTACAGTAGTAACCGTACTATCATCATTGTCAACTGCGGTACCGGAGATATCTTCTACATCAGTACCACTTGGATCTTTACCTTTGGCAATAGCCGTATTGGTAACCATTTTTGCATCAATGTCGGCTTGAGTAATCGCATATTCTTGTGTAGCAACACCAACGCCATTTGGCAACAAAGTACTTGGGGTCAAAGCTAAATTAGTAAGACCTAGTTTGGCATCATTAATTCCAATATTGTTTACAGTAACATTACCCGTATTGGTTACTGTAAAGGTATAAGTGATTTTATCTCCTACTTTTGCCTTCGTTGGGTCGCCATTGTAAACAGCTGTTTTAACAAAAGCTAACTTCTCTTGTGTCGGTAAAGTAGTAACCGTACTATCATCATTGTCAACTGCCGTACCTGAGGTATCTTCTATATCATTACCACTTGGGTCTTTACCTTTGGCAATAGCCGTATTGGTAACCATTTTAGCATCAATATCGGCTTGTGTAATGGTATAATCTTGTGTAGCAACACCAACGCCATTTGGTAATAAAGTACTTGGGGTTAAAGCCAAATTAGTAAGACCTAGTTTGGCATCATTAATTCCAATATTGCTTACTGTAACATTACCCATATTGGTTACTGTAAAGGTATAAGTGATTTTATCTCCTACTTTAGCTTTCATTGGATCACCATTGTAAACGGCTGTTTTAACAAAAGCTAACTTCCCTTGTGTCGGTAAAGTAGTAACCGTACTATCATCATTTGCAATGGATGTTCCTGATACATCTTGTACATTGTTTCCATCTGGATCTTGACCCATGGCAAGTGCTGAATTGGTCACTTTTCCGGCATCAATATCTGCTTGTGTAATGGTGTAATCTCTAGTAGCGACGCCTA
>NZ_BPLU01000024.1 GCF_019656315.1 Flavobacterium sp. UMI-01
AAGTGCTAAATGAGCTGAGATGTTTTTTATACTGTCTTTGAAGTTTTTTACCGTTAACACCAAAGAAACCTCCAATAGTATGACAATTAATAGCCGTGTTATCTATTAATTTCTTTTAAAAAAGACGCAAATTCTTGCGTCATACGAGTTCCTTTAGCCACTAAAGCCCAATCTCTTTTAACAATTTTACCATTGGTTTTATTGGTCCAGCGACGACGTTTAATGTGTAAATAGACAAACTTGCCTCTAAGGGGGAAATCTTGAATTGTGATTTCCTCCGAAAAACCTTTAGAGACTAATTCTATTGAATCAAACTCTTTTGGAGGCTTTGATTTTTCTTCGAAATACAAGTGTAGGTTTTCCTCTGAATTTTTAAAAGAGTTCAAATCGAAATGCTCAACTAAAAATTCAGGTAATATGAGTTTTAATAATTCCAGATAGGATTCCACGCTAATTTGTTTTTAGCAAATATCTATATTTTTATTAAATCCTCCCCAAGTTTTGTTCCTGATCC
>NZ_BPLU01000025.1 GCF_019656315.1 Flavobacterium sp. UMI-01
TAAGAACACGTTCCTAGACATATTGAATTGACAGCCGTCCCGATTTATCGGGACAAAAGAATAAGAGTAATAGAATCGAGAGATTCGAGAAGAACCACTAGAGACTGAGTCGATAATTAATTAGAGAATTTATTCTCAAACAATATACGATGAAGAGTTTGATCCTGGCTCAGGATGAACGCTAGCGGCAGGCTTAACACATGCAAGTCGAGGGGTATAGGTTTTCGGACCTAGAGACCGGCGCACGGGTGCGTAACGCGTATGCAATCTACCTTTCACAGAGGGATAGCCCAGAGAAATTTGGATTAATACCTCATAGTATAGCAGTTTCGCATGAAACCACTATTAAAGTCACAACGGTGAAAGATGAGCATGCGTCCCATTAGTTAGTTGGTAAGGTAACGGCTTACCAAGACCGCGATGGGTAGGGGTCCTGAGAGGGAGATCCCCCACACTGGTACTGAGACACGGACCAGACTCCTACGGGAGGCAGCAGTGAGGAATATTGGTCAATGGACGCAAGTCTGAACCAGCCATGCCGCGTGCAGGATGACGGTCCTATGGATTGTAAACTGCTTTTGTACGAGAAGAAACATCCCGACGTGTCGGGACTTGACGGTATCGTAAGAATAAGGATCGGCTAACTCCGTGCCAGCAGCCGCGGTAATACGGAGGATCCAAGCGTTATCCGGAATCATTGGGTTTAAAGGGTCCGTAGGCGGTTTAGTAAGTCAGTGGTGAAAGCCCATCGCTCAACGGTGGAACGGCCATTGATACTGCTAAACTTGAATTATTAGGAAGTAACTAGAATATGTAGTGTAGCGGTGAAATGCTTAGAGATTACATGGAATACCAATTGCGAAGGCAGGTTACTACTAATTGATTGACGCTGATGGACGAAAGCGTGGGTAGCGAACAGGATTAGATACCCTGGTAGTCCACGCCGTAAACGATGGATACTAGCTGTTGGGGGCAACTTCAGTGGCTAAGCGAAAGTGATAAGTATCCCACCTGGGGAGTACGAACGCAAGTTTGAAACTCAAAGGAATTGACGGGGGCCCGCACAAGCGGTGGAGCATGTGGTTTAATTCGATGATACGCGAGGAACCTTACCAAGGCTTAAATGTAGATTGACCGGTTTGGAAACAGACTTTTCGCAAGACAATTTACAAGGTGCTGCATGGTTGTCGTCAGCTCGTGCCGTGAGGTGTCAGGTTAAGTCCTATAACGAGCGCAACCCCTGTTGTTAGTTGCCAGCGAGTCAAGTCGGGAACTCTAACAAGACTGCCAGTGTAAACTGTGAGGAAGGTGGGGATGACGTCAAATCATCACGGCCCTTACGCCTTGGGCTACACACGTGCTACAATGGACGGTACAGAGAGCAGCCACTGGGCGACCAGGTGCGAATCTATAAAACCGTTCTCAGTTCGGATCGGAGTCTGCAACTCGACTCCGTGAAGCTGGAATCGCTAGTAATCGGATATCAGCCATGATCCGGTGAATACGTTCCCGGGCCTTGTACACACCGCCCGTCAAGCCATGGAAGCTGGGGGTGCCTGAAGTCGGTGACCGCAAGGAGCTGCCTAGGGTAAAACTGGTAACTAGGGCTAAGTCGTAACAAGGTAGCCGTACCGGAAGGTGCGGCTGGAACACCTCCTTTCTAGAGCCTTAGTGTTAGCTTTTAGCACGCTAGGGAAAAAGACGAAGAATCTATTTGGATTTAGAATATTGAGAATTTATTACTCTTGCTGTTAATTTAAAGAAATTGAAAAAAAGAATTAAGTAAAAAACAGAGTCTCGTAGCTCAGCTGGTTAGAGTACTACACTGATAATGTAGGGGTCGGCAGTTCGAGTCTGCCCGGGACTACTATTTTAGACTTAAGAGGAAATTTTAGAGGTTGAGTTACACTAAAAGTGAACCGTTTCAAAAAACTGTTAACTGAATCCTGTTAACTGACAACTAAGAAATGGGGGATTAGCTCAGCTGGCTAGAGCGCCTGCCTTGCACGCAGGAGGTCATCGGTTCGACTCCGATATTCTCCACAAAATCCCCTCCTAACCTCCCCAAAGGGGAGGAATCCAGAGCAATCGGCTCTCCCCCTTCGGGGGAGTTGGAGGGGGATTAAAGTTCATTGACATATTGAGATAAGAAAAGTAAAAAATAAGTAGAAAGAACACAATATTAGTGTTCAGTTTACAGAATTTAAGTGTTTGGATTTCTGAATACTAAAAAAGCTGAATACTGAATACTGGTAAAAGTACAATAAGCAAAATAAGGGCGTATGGGGGATGCCTAGGCTCTCAGAGGCGAAGAAGGACGTGATAAGCTGCGAAAAGCTGCGGGGATTGGCACACACAAATTGATCCGTAGATATCCGAATGGGGCAACCCACTATGTTGAAGACATAGTACACCGATAGGTGGGCAAACCCGCTGAACTGAAACATCTAAGTAGGCGGAGGAGAAGAAAACAAAAGTGATTCCGTAAGTAGTGGCGAGCGAACGCGGATTAGCCCAAACCAATGTTGTTACGGCAATGTTGGGGTTGTAGGACCACGACATTTTATGTACAAGGAACCAGAAGCTACTGGAAAGTAGTGCCATAGAGGGTGATAGCCCCGTATGGGTAACAAGTATAATAGATAGTGGTATCCTGAGTAGGGCGGGGCACGTGAAACCCTGTCTGAATTTGGCGGGACCATCCGCTAAGGCTAAATACTCCTGAGAGACCGATAGTGAACCAGTACCGTGAGGGAAAGGTGAAAAGAACCGTGAATAACGGAGTGAAATAGATCCTGAAACCATACGCTTACAAGCGGTCGGAGCCCTTTTGTGGGGTGACGGCGTGCCTTTTGCATAATGAGCCTACGAGTTAACGTTGCTGGCAAGGATAAGTACTTCAGGTATGGATCCGTAGCGAAAGCGAGTCTGAATAGGGCGCTTTAGTCAGTAGTGTTAGACGCGAAACCGTGTGATCTACCCATGGACAGGTTGAAGCTTTGTTAACCCAAAGTGGAGGACCGAACCCGTTGACGTTGAAAAGTCTTGGGATGATCTGTGGGTAGGGGTGAAAGGCCAATCAAACTCGGAAATAGCTCGTACTCCCCGAAATGCATTTAGGTGCAGCGCTGGTTATAAGTTATATAGAGGTAGAGCTACTGATTGGATGCGGGGGCTTCACCGCCTACCAATTCCTGACAAACTCCGAATGCTATATAATGTTTACCAGCAGTGAGGGCTTGGGTGCTAAGGTCCAAGTCCGAGAGGGAAAGAACCCAGACCATCAGCTAAGGTCCCCAAATATATACTAAGTTGAAAGAACGCGGTTTGTCTGCCCAGACAGCTAGGATGTTGGCTTGGAAGCAGCCATTCATTTAAAGAGTGCGTAACAGCTCACTAGTCGAGCGGACGAGCATGGATAATAATCGGGCATAAGTATATTACCGAAGCTATGGATTT
>NZ_BPLU01000026.1:0-25566 GCF_019656315.1 Flavobacterium sp. UMI-01
TTGCCAGTATATCAGTGAACGTCTTGCTGATTGCGGGTGCAAAAGTAACACCTTTATTCGTTTTTACAATACCTTTTGCTATTTTTATTTCCATATTTATTTTAACAACCTGAAAATACGTTTCTTACATTTTTGTCTTTTTTAAAATTGTAGGAGTTTGGACGATATAAAAGCGAAATCTACACAGCCAAGTAATAGTTTTTGATGGTTTATACCGATTAAAACTCTAGAAAAAAGATAATACTGATTCAATAAAAAAGAAAGATTTAGTAATCAACGAAACATACAAATTCAAATCTATTCATATCGAATAGCCTTCACGGGAGAAATTTTAGTAATTATATAAGAAGGGATTAATAAAACCAACACGCAAACACCTATAGTAAGAAGATTTAAAATCAAAATATACCCAAAACTAAGGTATACAGGCGCCTCATTAACATAATAATTTTCAGGATTGAGTTTTATAACGCCAAAATACTGTTGCACTAAAAGTACAAGCACACCAATCACATTCCCCCAAAAAAGACCACGAAATATTAAATAGGTAGCATTATATAAAAAAACTTTTCGGACACTCCAATTACTAGCCCCAATTGACTTTAATATCCCAATCATTTGTGTTCGTTCCAAAATGAGAACTAATAAAGCAACCACCATATTAATAGTTGCGACTAGAATCATTACCACAAGTATCACTATTATATTAAAATCAAACAAACGCAACCATTCAAAAATATAACTATACTTCTCAATTATTGTTTTTGAATTCAAAGTTGAACCTATATGCTGATATACCTGCTCCCCTATCCGTTCAATATCATTAAAATCCTTTACAAAAACCTCAAAGGCACCTACTTGATCAACGTTCCATTTATTAATACGCTGAATATGCCTAATATCTCCCAAAACATATGTTGCATCAAACTCTTGAAAACCAGAATTAAAAATACCTACAATTTTAAAACGGCGACTATTAGGCATTTTATTTTGTCCTTCTTTCATAAAAAAAGTATTGAAAGAGTCACCTAGTTTAAATTGGAGTCTCTTTGCTAAAAATTGAGAAATAACCACCTCTTCATTCAATCTATTCGAATAGTCAGGCAATCGTCCTTCGACCAAATACTCTTTAATATACACCCAATCATAATCCTTACCCACTCCTTTATACACAATCCCTTCAAATGCAGTTTCAGTTCTTATAATCCCAGCCTTACTAGCTACAGCTTGAACATGCTGAACTCCTTCAACACTATTAAATTTTGGGTAGAAATCTTGCTTCGTAGAAACGGGGGTCAAATTTGTATCGGACTCGTTACTATCAAAATTTGAAATTAAAATATGACCATTAAATGCTGAAACTTTTTCTCTAATTTTTTGTTGTAACCCAACACCTGTCGCAACAGAAACTATCATCATGACCATTCCGATTGCAATAGCCGCAATTGCGATTCGAATAATGGGAGCCGAAATACTGCTTTTATTATCCTTAGAAGTAACTAATCTCTTGGCTATAAAATATTCTAAATTCAAATTGGAGGTGTTATTTTTATACAAAAGCAAATATACATAAGAAATCAACTTTCTTATTTAATCAAAGTGGTAACTTTTTTTTCAATTCTTCAACTATATTATACGTGGCAGGACAGATTGGAATATTTTTTAAAGTTAGATTCGCAATTTGGTAAAACTTTTTTCTATCTGTATGAGGAAACTCCCTACATGCTTTAGGCCTGACATCATAAATTATACAAGAATTTTCATGATCCAAAAATACACAGGGAACAGATTGCAGCACATAATCCTGTTCCTCATCAATTCGCAAATATTTTTCTATAAATTGCTGGGGTTTTTGTTTCAAATATTTGGCGATTCGTTCAATATCAGCAGGAGTAAACAAAGGCCCAGTAGTTTTGCAACAGTTAGCACAATCCAAACAATTAGTTTTCTTGAATTCCGTATCATGTAAATCCTGCATTACATAATCCAAATTCTTTGGAACTTTCTTTTTAAGCTTATCAAAATACTTTTTATTTTCTATATGTTTATCTTTGGCTAACTTTTGAAGCTCGTTTAATTGTGGTTTCAATACTGAAGTTTTTTATTTCGATACAAAGTTAAGCAACTTTTAAAGCTGAACTTTAAAATTTAATAATTAAAATAATGAAAGACCTTTTTGGACAAGCCATATTTGATTTTCAAACCAATAATAATCCCAAAGATTTAATCACCTCTACTTCGATATCAGAAGAAGACGAAATGAGTGTTGCTTATCTTTTTAGGAACTTTGCTGAAATGCCAAAAATTGAACAAAAAGCATTGCAACTGGCTAAGGGAAAAGTACTCGATATTGGTTGTGGCGCGGGAAGTCATAGTTTGTATTTACAAAATCAACTTGGACTCGACGTAACATCCATCGATATTTCAAAAAAAGCAATTGAAACTTGCAAACTTCGAGGACTTAAAAAAGCTTTCGTTCAAGATTTCATGACTTTAGGCAATGACAAGTTCGACACCATCATACTACTTATGAATGGTACAGGAATATGTGGAAAACTAAAAAAATTACCTGAATTCCTTAACAAGCTAAAATCATTATTAAGGCCCGATGGTCAAATACTAATCGACAGCTCAGACATTATTTATATGTTTGACGAAGATGAAGATGGCGCCTATGAAGTTCCAGCCAATGGATATTATGGAGAACTTATTTTTGAAATCACTTACAAAGGTCAAAAAGAGCTTCCTTTAGATTGGTTGTACTTAGACTATAACACTCTGCAAAATGCTGCTTACGCAAATGGATTACAGTCCGAACTAATTTTAGAGGGCGAGCATTTTGATTATCTTGCCAGACTATATTAGCATAAAAGCCAAACATTTTTTTGTTTGGCTTTTATAATTTTTACGGGATATTCAAATACTTATGTGTTTGTAGCGAAACCCTCCATTTTGGGTTATTCATTACATAATCTACAATCAACGGTGTCATCTCTTCTTTTTTACTCCATTCTGGCTGCAAAAACAAAATTGCCTTGTTATTCACCAATTCTGCTTGTTCTTCAGCAAAAATAAAATCGTGCTTGTTATGAATAATAACTTTTAATTCATGTGCAGCGGCATACACCGTTTCGGTCGGTAATTTATTTTTTTTTGGAGAAAGACAAATCCAATCCCACACACCCGACAAAGGAAAAGCACCCGAAGTTTCAATATGGATTTTTCTTCCTTTATTTTTAAGTTTTTGAGTCAACAAACTCATATCCCAAGTTAAAGGCTCTCCTCCTGTCACCACAACAGTTTCAGAATATTTACTAGCATTCTCAACAATGGTTTCTACAGTTGTAGGCGGATGAAGTTCAGCATTCCAACTCTCTTTGACATCACACCAATGACAACCAACGTCACAACCACCTATTCTAATAAAATAAGCCGCAGTTCCTGTATGATAACCTTCACCTTGAATGGTATAAAATTCCTCCATCAAAGGAAGCATAGCCCCTTTATTAACTTCTAATTGAATCTCTCTTGATAACATTATAATAATTTGAACGGCAAAGATAGCTATAAAAAAGAACTTGACTCACATTACTAAAATTGAAAACGTATAATACAAAAAAACCGGCAATCAAGATTACCGGTTATAGTTTATTGTAAGACTTAATTATTTCAAAGCATTTATCGATTGAGTTGCATATGCATTTGTAGGATCGAGCGCCAATGTTTTATTAAAATACTCTAGTGCTTTTGCTTTATCTGTATTAGCATAACCAGCAGCCATCGTATTATAAGCCTCAATTAATTTTGATTTCACTGATGATTTAGCCAATTCTTCAGCACCTTTTTGAGTTACGATATCAATATATTGTTGGTAATATTTAATCATCAACTCATCATTATCTAATAACGATTGTGTTCTTGCGCGGTAAATATAAACATCTTGAGTTGCAGGTGACGCTTCGATTACGTTACCAAAAGCCACATCGGCTTTTTGCAATGCAATAGTATCTTTTACAGCACCACTTCTTGTATTGTCAAAATAAATAGAGTTTCCTAAATAAAAATTATCCAATAAATAATTTTTAGATTCTTTATTCATAGTTGCAATTTCAAAGATAGCAGATGCTTCTTTAAACATTTTTTGCTCATATAATTTTTTACCCATATCTCCAATATCAGTTGCAAGACTTGGTTCCATTTCCACTGCTTTTTTGATAAGAGCAACCGCTTCATTAAAAACAGGCAAATCTAATGTATCATCAGCTTTTGATGCTTTTTTCAATTTAGCCAATCCTAAATACATGTAATCTTGTGCAATGATCTTGTTAGAACCAGTGTTGATAAATGTATTTAAAGACTCAATTGCAGAATCGATGTTACCATTTTCATAAGCAGAATAACCTAAATATCTTAAGATTCTTGGATTAACTTTATCTAATTGTTTCATCTTGTTTGCCTCAATTTCTAAAGCTTTGTAATCCTTAGCAAGAATAAGGAAGTCAGCATGACGCATACGAGAAGCTAATGAATAATCCGTCAAACTCATGTATTTTTCATAATACGAAAGTGCTTTTTGGATGTATTGATCATATTTAGCTGGTTGATTGTTACCCCATAAATAATAGGTTTCAGCTAATTCACGATAAACTGGACCATAATTAGGACTAATGGCAATAACATCATCATAAGCTGCAACGGCTTCTGTATATGCTTTAGCACCTTTTAACAATACCCCTAATTGCATTTTCGCACGGATTAATGTATTATCAGCCTGAAAAGCATCTCTATAACAACGGTAAGCATCATTTTGATTCTTGTCACCGTAATAAGCATCCCCCATTGCTAAAAGCACTTGAGGCTCTTGAGCATTTCTTTCTTTAGCTAAATCCAAAGTAGCTAATGCATTTTTATAATTGGGATTATCAGCATTCATATAAGCACGAGCTATATATACATACTCCTGAAAATCTTTCTTTCTCATTTCTTTTTTAGCCAATTCAAACTTAGCATTAGCTTCAGCCAAATTGTTTTCGTTAAGACTAATTTGTCCTAAACCAATGTAATTATAATGCGCTTGATCTTTAGCTTTCAAACCATCATTATAAGCAATCTTCGCTGAGTCAGCAATATTTTGAAATAAATATACATTCCCTAACAGAAAAAAAGCTTCTCCTTCAGAAGGATTAGATTTTACAATTGATTTTAAAGTTACTTTAGCATTTTCATATTGCTCAGCATCAATGGCTTTTTTAGCTTGACTTATATCTTGAGCTTGGCTTATTGATACCGAAGCCAAAAAGGCTATACTTAAAAATTTAATTTTTCTCATTTTAACATTTATTAATTTATCCATTTTCATTATCACTTTTTATCATTGTTCCTAATTAAAATTTTTCTACTTGGAACCCTTACAGGTAACAAACCAGATTTTAAAATAATTCTTTGTCCTCTTTCTCCAGCTACAAACGAAGCAAACCCCATTCCTAAACCTGAATAACCTTGACAGTTAATTATGAACAAATCACGTGCCAAAGGGTATTTCCCTTCGGCAATATTGTTTTGTGTAGGTGCAAAATACTCTTTTTCCCCAATACCTTTAACACTTAATACATTTATATCTTTAAGATATTCTACGATAGCAGTTGATGGTTGATACAACCAATTAAGCCCTACCACTCCAATCATCCCTTCATTTTCGGAAACAAATTTCAAAACTTCTTCATTGTTCTTAAAAGAAAAAACTCCTTTATCTGGAATAGAAGAAACTCCTGCTATTTCGGTCATCAACCTAACTGTACTGGAATTAAGATTATCAAACACTAAACCTTTAATTTTAGAAGAAAAAGAACCTTTCATAAATTGCACCACTTCGTCAAGGGCAATTAAGGTATCGTTACTATTTTTATTCATAATAAAAGCCACAGCATCGGTACCTATCTTAGTCGTTTTAGGAGTGATATTTAAGTTCTTAAAATATTTCTTCTCGTCTTCATTTAATTCCCTAGAAAGCACAATAATACGAGAAGTATCTTTAACAAAAGCAAGAGACACCTCTTTTTCTGATCTTGCATCGAGTACTATTTTTGCATTGTAATCGCTTTCAAAAACAGTAATTTGATCTTCAATAATTGGTTTTAAAGTCTCATCTACAAGTATAGTAGTACCTCCTTTTAAGATTGTTTCCTTATCACTATTATTTTTACAACAAAAAAACGAAGCAATAAACAGAAATACTAATACAGTCGAAAATTTTAACGTTAATTTCATATTACTAATTATCATCATTAACTATTCGCAGAAAACGAATTAAAGCATACCCTATTAATAATCCTCCAAATGCAATTCTTGCCGTCATATTCATATTGATTGGAAAATTCTTCATAAATATAACAAATAATCCCAATACAAAATAGAGCAAGAAAAACAAAATTCCTATAAAAAGAAGAAATCGCTCTTTGAGCGATTTCTTCTGAAAATTTCTATAAAATTTATTCAACATCACTCAGCTGATTGAATGGTAATTGGCAAAGAATACAATACCCTTACTGGTTTTCCATTTTGTACTCCTGGATTCCATCTTGGAGATTTTTTCAAAACTCTTATTGCTTCTGCACCTGTTCCGTATCCGATATCTCTTAAAACTTTAATATCAGTTAAAGAACCATCTTTTTCCACAACAAAAGTTACATAAACTTTACCTTTAAGACCTTCTTCTTCAGGAGCCCTATAGTTTTTACCTACATAAGCATAAAACTTATCCATTCCACCTGGAAATTCAGGTTTTACTTCGATACCTGCAGTATTATAAATTTGAGTATCTTCTTCTACTACTTGAGCAACTTTAGGACCGTTTCCATAAACGGGAGCTACAGTTAACTCGGCATCTGGATCACCTTTTAGGTTCTCGCTACCGATTTTCTTTTCTTTGATTTCAACAATCTTAGGAGGTTCCTCGGTCACCTCTTCTGCTTTGGCCACAACTGGCTTAACAAATTTCACTTGATCCACTTTTGGTGGAGGTGGTGGAGGCGGTGGAGTAAACTTCTTAATCTCTTCTTTTGGCTTAGGAGGCAATTTTACTGCCATGATTTTAATATCTCTATCTAAATCTTCCTCTTGTTTTTCAGGCAACAAACTCAAAAGCAATGGAATACTCACAGCAAAAGAAAATATCACAGCACCTATAATCAATGCTTTCACTGTTGTCTTAGAATTTTCTTTTCTTAAGACATAAGCCCCATAACTTTTGTTTCGTCCTTCAAAAACGATTTCAAGCCAATGGTTTTTTAATATATCTAATTTCATTTTTCTTAAATATTAGGTTATTAGGAAAATCAGATTACTCTTTTTTACCTTCTAACAATTTTGTTTCCTCAGGCGTAAAATCATTAACGATAGTATAAGTAGGAATATCAGAAATAGCCATCTCGTCCAAAATATCAATTACATTTTTGTAATTACTTTTTTTACTAGGTTTGATAATTACAATCATACCTTGATCTGGTTTTCCTTTTGCGGTTGAATAAGCCAAAACCTCTTTTTTTCTCTTAATCAACTCTTTACGAATTCCATCTTTACCATAAGCGATATCTTTAGGACCAGCAATTGGATTATTTAATAATCCCATATAAAAAACTAGCTTGTCATTTTCACCTAACATAACTGTCATAGTACGATTTTCATCGACCTTCATATCCTTAGTGTCTTCTTTAGGATCTTTATCTGGCAACCCCAAGCTCATCGATTGAGGTTTAGACAACGTAGTAGTCAACATAAAGAATGTGATTAGCAAGAAAGCTAAATCCACCATAGCAGTTAAATCTACTTTAGAGTTTTGCTTTTTACTTCTTACTTTACCACTGCCTTTGCCACCACCACTGTCGCCGGTATTTAATTCAGCCATTTTAGTGTATCTTTTTTAATTAAAAATCTTTTCCTCTCAGACCAGTAACCAAACTAAAGGTATTGATATTTTGGTCTTGCAATAAATCCATTACTTTTCTAATAATTGGATATTGCTCTTTTGCATCACCCTTAATTGCTATTTGCAATTCTTTATCATTTACTTCAATGTTCGCAATACGAGCATTGTAAACCCATTCTTTTAATTGATTATCCAAAGAATCCAAAGGAATACCTGGTTGTCCCGCTTTATTCCTATCAGATGCTTTCATTGCAATAATTTGTTTCAAATTCAAGATTGGAACCCCAAATCCATCCATCAAAGCAAATTTAGTTTTTTCATCTTCTGAAAACTCAACGTTGTACTTTTGTCCCATTAATTCTAATGTTCTTACACGAACTTCTCTACCTTTCAAATCAAAGAACACTTTTTTATTCCCACCTATTGACAATGTAGCCAAATCAGTTTCAGGCAGCTTAGTTTGAACTGTTGAACTTGGAGTATCTACAGGCAATGCTTCAGGCACTTTTGCTGTAGCAGTCAAAATAAAGAATGTAAGCAAAAGGAATGCAACATCACACATGGCAGTCATGTCGATTGATGTTGATTTTTTTGACATTTTTTTAGCCATAATTTCTTTTTTGTTTATTTTAATGTATTCCTACATCAAAAAATTAATTATTGTTTCAAACTTCCTCTGAAGTGTCTGTAGGTATTTACGATTGTAGTACCTGCCTCATCAATAGAGTAAGTCAAATCATCAATTTTAGAAGTAAAGAAATTATAAGAGATAATTGCCAATACAGAAGTAGAGATACCTGTAGCAGTATTAATAAGTGCTTCAGAGATACCGTTTGCAAGTGCAGCTTGGTCAGGTGTACCAGCAGAAGCCAAAGCACCAAATGCTTTAATCATACCTGTTACTGTTCCTAAAAGACCAGCTAATGTTCCCAAAGATACTAAAGAAGAGATGATAGTCATGTTTTTCTCTAACATTGGCATCTCTAATGATGTAGCTTCTTCGATTTCTTTGTGGATTGTTTCAGAAGCTTCCTCACTGTTAAACCCTTCTTTTTTCACATCTTGATACTTAACTAATGCCGATTTGATAGCGTTAGCAACTGAACCTTGTTGTTTGTCACAGCTAGCAATTGCCTCATCGATATTTCCTGCTTTGATGCTTTTTTGAACTGCATCCATAAATTTATCTAAATTTCCTTTTCCAGCAGCTTTAGTAATCACAAAATATCTTTCAAATGAAAACACAATCGTCATTAACAATAATCCCATCAAAACTGGTACAATTGGACCTCCTTTATATACCATTGCTAAGTAGTTTCCTGGTAGCGGGTGACCTGTATTTACACCACCTTCAAAGTTCGCTCCATTACCCATAATAAAATTCCAAATAATCCATCCAACAAAAATACATGATGCGATGATGATTCCTGAAACCATTCCTCCTCCTTTTGAAGTGCTTTCCTTTTTAACTTTAACGTTTGCCATTTTTTTTTAATTTTAATGTTTTAAATAATTTATTTTAGTTGTAATTAACTTGTCGTGAAGCAAATTTATACGTTTCGTTCAAATAAAAAAACTTTTTTTTGTTTAAATCAACATTTTTTACCCTCAAAAAAAATGCATTTGTTTTTTTAAAGCCCTTTTTTATCATAATTCTCACTTATCCGACAAGAAAATAAAGTAAACAGCATTAATTGTTTCATTATTCAATATAATTCATAAAAAATACTTCTTCTCCATTTTTAACCTAATATTTTATTATTAACAATAAAAACCAATAAATATTGCAGTAAGCATTAAAAAATACTATTTTTAGAAAACTCAAACCCTATGTTAAATCAACATTAAATTAAAGTTATGAATAAGACTGAGGAATTCTCAAAACATATAAATGAAGGCTATTTTTGCAAAGGCGACAGTATCATAATTGGCGGCGGAATACTCGACAATGAACCCGTTCCTGATACTTTTGTCAAAATCCCATTAAAAACACTCAACCGACATGGATTAATTGCTGGCGCTACTGGAACAGGTAAAACCAAAACTATTCAAGTTCTTTCTGAACAACTATCCGAAGCTGGCATCCCTGTATTAATGATGGACATCAAAGGTGATTTTAGCGGCATTGCAAAAGAAGGAGAAGAAAAAACTTTTATTACTGAAAGACACACCAAAATCAATCTTCCTTACACTGTTTCCAAATTTCCAGTGGAATTATTGACCCTATCCAAACAAAACGGAGTAAGACTAAGAGCGACCATCTCTGAATTTGGTCCAGTGCTTTTTTCTAGAATATTAGATTTAAACGACACGCAAGCTGGAGTAATTGCAATCATTTTTAAATATTGTGACGACAACAAAATGCCCTTGCTAGATTTGAAAGACATAAAAAAAGTCCTGAATTATATCACCGAAGAAGGAAAAGAAGAGATCACCAAAGAGTATGGTAAAATATCAACTTCAACAACTGGAACGATATTACGGAAAATTATCGAACTGGAGCAACAAGATGCCGATCTGTTTTTTGGAGAAAAATCATTTGAAATCGACGATTTGATGCGCATTGATGAGAGTGGCAAAGGATACATTAATATTATTCGACTAACTGACATACAAGACAAACCTAAATTGTTTTCTACATTTATGCTGAGTTTACTGGCTGAAATATACCAACAAATACCCGAACAAGGAGACACAGGCAGACCTGAGTTAGTTATTTTTATTGACGAAGCACATCTTATTTTTAAAGAAGCCAGCAATGCATTACTCGAACAAATTGAAACCATTGTCAAATTAATACGATCCAAAGGTATTGGCATCTACTTTATTACTCAAAATCCCATGGATGTCCCAAGTGGAATATTGGCTCAGCTAGGGTTAAAAATCCAACATGCACTTAGGGCGTTTACAGCTAATGACCGGAAAGCCATCAAACAAACCGCTGACAATTATCCAATATCATCATACTATAATACTAGCGAAGTCTTGACTAGTTTAGGAATAGGCGAAGCTTTAATTACTGCACTTAACGAAAAAGGGATTCCAACTCCTTTAGTAGCCACAATGCTACGAGCTCCAATGAGCCGAATGGATATTTTGACCGAAACAGAAATTCAAGAAATCAACAACAAATCAAAATTGGTAAAAAAATACAGTGAACTCATTGATAGAGAAAGCGCTTATGAACTGCTAAATAAAAAAATAAGCTCCATAGAACAAGCAGAAATTGCTCAAAAAGAAGCTGCTAGTAATTCTAAAAAAACAACATCCAAAACCACACCCTCTACTTCTGGTACAATTGAAAAATCAGTTATCAAAGTTTTAACAAGCGCCACTTTCATTAGAGGCGTATTTGGTGTCCTTTCAAAAGTATTGCGAAAATAGAACATGGAGCTAATAAAAAAACCCAATCGCACACTCGATGCGATTGGGTTTTATCAATAGTAAGCGATTCTATTGCAATAGTGACAACATCTTCTTTTCGACAAACTCACTATCCCAACATCTTTCAATATCTTGTATCTCTAAAATTTGTTTCATTATCTCATCTTGTTTGTCTCCTATAGCCAAAGCTTCAGAGTAAGGCCGATCACTAAATGTCACTCTACTATAAAGAGGTACCCATTTATCTGGATATTTGTCTGAGAATCTTTTTTCAATTTTTTTCTGCAAAAGAAATTTTTCGTCTGCCGTTTTAGTACTCATCTCAATAAAATTGCGATAGGATAGTTCTGCAATGGCATCAGCATCCGGCTTACGATTTTTTTGATATTCTGAAAAAATAGTTTCCCAATCATCACCATACTGTTTCATTATTTCAAACAAAACCGATATATCTTCAAATCCTGCATTCATACCCTGTCCGTAGAAAGGTACTATCGCATGACATGCATCCCCTATTAAGGCAACTTTATCCTCATAAGTCCAAGGGAAACATTTCATTGTAACCAACGTACTGGTAGGATTCTTAAAAAAATCTTCGGTGAGCTTAGGAATAACTTCTATTGAATCCGGAAAATTTGTAATAAAAAACTGCTCTACATCTTTTTTATCTTTCAACAATTCAAAAGAATTTTCACCTTCAAAAGGCATAAATAAAGTACAAGTAAAACTGCCGTCTAAATTAGGCAAGGCTATAAGCATATAATCCCCTCTTGGCCAAATATGAAATGATTGTGGATCTAATTTATGTGAACCATCTGCATTAGCAGGGATATTTAGCTCTTTATAACCTAATTTTAAAAACTCCTGAGAATAATTAAACATACTTTGACGTTGCATACGGTGACGTATCCTTGAAAAAGCTCCATCTGCACCAAAAACGATATCATAAGGCAATTCATCCCAAACACCCCTTTCAGTCTCTCCAACATGGAGTGTTGCCTCTTTGAGCGTGATATCCCAAATTTTTTGTTCAAAGAAAAACTCAGCACCCGCTTCCTCAGCTAGGTCAATCATTTTTCTATTTAAAATTCCTCTTGAAATAGAATAAATAGCTTCGCCTTCGTGTCCGTAATGTTGAAAATTGAGTTTATCAACCAAATGTATAGCTCGTTTATCCATTGGCAAGGCAATAGCTCGCACAGCATCACCTATCCCAACAATATCTAATGCTTTCCAACCGCGGTTAGACATAGCCAAATTAATCGAGCGACCTGAAAATTCTATTTGTCTGATATCAGGACTCCTATCGTAAATATGAACAGAATGACCTGCTTTTCGTAAATATATAGCCAATAGGGAGCCGACTAATCCTGAACCTACTATGGCTATTTTTTTAGGAGTTTGCATTAATTTAATATGAAAGTTAGGCAAAATTACTAATTTAATTTATAACCCTAAAAGAAAGCGTAAGATATTGCCAATTATACATGACAACCCTTACGCTTTATTATTTGTACAAATATATGAGTAAAACTAATTTCGTCCCTTTATTTCTTCTTTCCATCAATTATTGCACCTGTACCAGCACCAACACCAGCACCAGCTAAACCACCAATAATGGCTCCTTCTCCCTTTTTCTTACTAATAATTGCTCCTGTAGCCGCACCAACACCAGCACCGATTACAGCTCCTTTAGCTGTTGAACTCCAGCCTTTCTTTTCGGTTGTAGTGGTATGTGTCGGCGTAGTTGTTGTAGTCGATTGAGTTACAATAACTTCTTTTTCTGGCTTTTGCTTCTCCATTTCAATTTTCATCGAATCGATTATTCTTTGTTTCTCCATCACTACTTTCATAGAATCAATCGTTTGTTGAGAAACATCATCCGCATTTGTTGTGCCCATACTGTCGGTTTTTTGTTTACAAGAACCAAAAAATAACGACATTGTGATTACCAATACATATAAAACTTTCATAACTATTATTTTTTAAAGTTAATATACAAAGTAACAACAGTTAATTCTTTTCTACTTTATAAAATTCTGGAATAACTTTATATAATTCTCATCTATCAGTGGGCTTTTTTTAAAATTCCTTTTTTTAAAATCTGTCCAAAATGATAGATATCTTCAAACGAACAATAAAAAGGTACTGGCGCTAATCGAATGACGTTAGGCTCACGCCAATCCACTATCACACCATTTTCTATTAAGTATTCAAACAATTCACGCCCTTCTCCATGTAAGAAAACTGACAATTGGCACGCCCTTTCTTCAGGAGAAATTGGTGTGATAATTTCAAAACTCCCCGAAACTTCTTTGCCTATTTCAGCGAGCACAAACTCCAGATAGGCAGTTATTCGATCCCTTTTATTAATCAAAACTTCCATACCTACCTCGTCAAACATCTCTACCGAAGCTAGATATGGCGCTAAAGTAAGCACCGGAAGATTGCTTACCTGCCATCCATCCGCTCCTTGGACAGGGTCAAACTCAGACTCCATTTTGAAACGGCGCTCTTTATTATGTCCCCACCATCCCGCAAATCGTGGTAATTCTTTATTGGCATGATGTTTTTCGTGAACAAAACAACCTGAGGCATTCCCTGGTCCCGAATTCATATATTTATAACTACACCACGCTGCAAAATCAACATTCCAATTATGAAGTTCTAATTTTATATTTCCTACTGCATGTGCCAAATCCCATCCTACGATAGCCCCCACTTGATGACCTACGGCAGTAATAGTTTTCATATCAAACACCTGCCCTGTATAATAATTCACTCCACCTATTAACACCAACGCTAGCTCACCCCCTATTTCATTGATTTTTGCAATTATATCTTCTGTACGAATATTGTGTTCACCCTCACGTCTTTTGATTTCCACTATTGCCTCATTCGGCTCGTACCCATGAAATCGAACTTGACTTTGTAACATATACTGATCCGAAGGAAACGCTTTTTCCTCACAAATTATCTTATAACGACTAATAGTAGGACGATAAAAAGATACCATCAACAAATGAAGATTAACCGTCAAAGTATTCATTACGGTAACTTCATTAGGCAAACCACCTACAATTTTACTTAAGGGAGTCGCAAACCGTTCTTGATAATCCCACCATGGTTTTTGCGCGTAAAAATGTCCTTCTACTGCTAATTCAGCCCAATCCTTCATAACTTCATCCACATAAGATTTAGTTCTTTTAGGTTGCAAACCCAAAGAATTTCCAGTAAAATAGATTACTTCCTTGCCCTTAACGGTTGGAAAAATAAATTCTTCTTTATACTTACGAAGAACATCTTGAAGATCTAATTGTTTGGCAAAGTTGATTGTATTTTGAAAAATCATGATCATTAATTTGTTAAGTAAAAATAGAAAAAAATATAGAGCCCTCACCATAAATACGTCCCTAGTTGTATTTTCAATGAATACAACAGGCTTATTCAAATTGCATCAAATTCTTTTTGAAACAAATCAGCAATAATCTATGTTTCAAAAAAACAACAAAATCCTAAAATAAATTCCGAATGCAATTTTTTAAACCCAAATTATACAGTACAAATCCACTCCACTTTATTTTTTTTCCAATTCAAGCACTTAATCAATTTTTGATCATTGACTCGAGAGCTTTGCTCAAACTGGCTAAGCACATAATTCACTATTCCTTGTTCAAATATTTCCGTGAGCCCTGAATTCATTGAAAAATTTTGTTTCCCTACTAAGTCAACTGCGTAATTTGGATTAAAATTCATTCTTCAAAAATGAATTCAAAAAAAAAATCTCGCCGATACTGACGAGATTTAGTGAATTAACCTTATATGTGTTAGATTAGAGAATTAACATTGCATCTCCATAAGAATAGAATTTATATTTTTCTTTGATGGCCTCATCATAAGCTTTACGCATTAAATCATGACCACAAAAAGCGGAAATCATCATCAACAATGTTGATTTTGGAGTATGAAAATTTGTAATCATACAAGTTGCGATACTAAAATCATGTGGAGGAAAAATAAATTTATTAGTCCAACCATCGTACGGATTTAAAGTGTCTTGTGAAGAAACCGAACTTTCAATAGCACGCATTGACGTAGTTCCTACTGCACAAATGCGTTTCTTTTTAGCTTTGGCGGCATTTACAATATCACAAGCTTCCTGAGTGATTTTCAATTCCTCTGAATCCATTTTGTGCTTAGATAAATCTTCGACTTCAACAGGATTAAAAGTACCTAAACCTACGTGTAATGTTACCTCAGCAAAATTTACTCCTTTAATTTCTAAACGTTTCAACAAATGCTTAGAAAAGTGCAAACCTGCAGTAGGTGCTGCAACTGCTCCTTCTTCTTTAGCATAAATTGTTTGGTAACGATCTGCATCTTCTGGAGTTACCTCTCTATTAATATATTTTGGTATTGGAGTTTCTCCTAGTTCCGTCAATTTGTTTCTAAACTCTTCATAAGATCCATCATATAGAAAACGTAATGTTCGCCCGCGTGAAGTGGTATTATCAATTACTTCGGCTACTAATGAATCATCATCACCAAAATACAATTTGTTACCAATACGGATTTTACGAGCCGGATCTACTAAAACATCCCAAAGACGTTGTTCAGCATTTAATTCTCTTAATAAAAAAACTTCGATTCTAGCACCTGTTTTTTCTTTATTACCATACAATCGAGCTGGAAAAACTTTGGTATTGTTAAGAATCATAACATCACCATCATCAAAATAATCGATAACATCTTTAAACATTCTATGTTCAATAGTTTGTTTTTTACGATCAATAACCATCAGACGTGCTTCGTCTCTATTTTCTGCTGGAAATTCGGCTAAAAGTTCTTTGGGTAAATCAAAATTGAAATGAGATAATTTCATTATAAAAAGTTATGAGTTATAAATTATAAATTATAAGTTTTGATTCTTAGAATTATAATCGGTTTGCAAATATACTATCGTGAGATAGGCGTTGTCAAGTGTTTTAGCACTTATTTTTAGTAATCAACAGTTAATCAACTGCAACCCCAACAAAAACGACTATCTAAACAGTTAAAAATTAAACTAGTTCAGTTTCTTGAAAGCCTAGTTTTTTCATATCTTCCCAAAAATCAGGATATGATTTAGAAACCACTTCGGCATTTTCAATGATAATAGGAACTTTTAACGCTAATGGAGCAAATGCCATAGCCATACGGTGGTCGTTATAAGTTGCAATTTTTACATTAGGATTGATTTGATGAGAAGCAACTAAGGTTAATGAATCATTAGTAACCGAAATATTCGCTCCTAATTTTGTCAACTCAATACGCAATGCTTCTAAACGATCGGTTTCTTTAATTTTCAAGGTATGCAAGCCTGTCAAATGGCATCCTATCCCTAATCCTAAACAGGTTACTACGATAGTCTGAGCAATATCAGGTGTATTATTTAAGTCAAAAGTCACATCAACAGGCGTGTAATTGTCTTGCTTAGCTAACACCAAGGTATTATTCTCAAATTTGGATTGAACCCCCATTTGCTCATACAATTGTATCAAAGCGGAATCACCTTGTAAACTATTCTCTTTATAACTCGAAATTTTGATAGTGGCTGTCTCTGACAAAGCGGCTAAACTAAAAAAATAAGAAGCCGAACTCCAATCTGATTCCACTACCATCTCTTTAGAAACCACCTCTTTTTTAGGTGAAACCCGAATGGTATTGCCTTCAAAACTAGTAGTAATATTTAAATCATTTAGCAAAGCCAAAGTCATCTTGATGTAAGGTACGGAAGTAATTTCACCTACCAAATTCAATTCGATTCCATTTTCAAGTTTTGGGGCTACTAATGAAAGAGCCGAAATATATTGACTACTTACATTTGCGGGTATATCTACTTTTGACGCAGTAATTTTTTGTCCCTTAATTCGAATGGGGGGATAGCCTTCTTCTTTTTCATACGTAATAACAGCTCCTAATTGCTTTAACGCATCCACCAACACCTTAATCGGTCTTTCTTGCATACGCTGCGAACCCGTCAAAACCACTTCTCGACCTTCATTTACAGCAAAAAAGGCAGTCAAAAAACGCATGGCTGTTCCTGCATGATGAATATCTACAATTGCATCATTGCCTTTTAATGCTTTTTCCATTACTTCGCTATCATCAGAATTCGAAGTATTTGCTAAAGTAATTGTAGGATATAGCGCTTGTAATAATAATAACCTATTGGTTTCGCTTTTAGAACCAGTTACAGCAATAGTTGCTTGTAAATTAGCGTGTGAAGTTTGTAACAGTAAATTCATCGTGGAAGTTATGCGTTGTGTGTTATGTTTTAGGATGTTTGTTAGGAGTTTTGCATCAACTTGACCTAAACAATCGAAAGAAATATTTTTGGGGCGCAATTTACTACTCCTCTCTCACAATTCATAATCCATACCTCATAATTATTTTAATTTTTCATTATTCTTGTGGCGGTCTTTGTCTCTTTCCGATTTAAGAGCCATCTTTTTATCAAATGACGCTTGTAAATCGATACCTGTTTGATTGGCTAAACACAATACAACAAAAACAACATCAGCTAATTCCTCGCCTAAATCTTTATTTTTATCACTTTCTTTTTCTGATTGCTCCCCATAACGACGGGCTATTATTCGGGCTACTTCCCCTACTTCTTCTGTAAGTTGCGCCATATTGGTTAATTCGTTAAAATAACGAACACCATGTTCTTTTATCCAAGTATCAACATCAAGTTGCGCGTTTTTTAAATTCATTTTATTTATTGTTTATACGTATGCTATTTATCTTTTCTCAGCTACCAAAGCCAAAATCGTATCTCGTAATTCTTCAGGATTAAAGGGTTTGGCAATATACTTATTCATCCCTAACGATTGACACACCTCTACTACTGATCCAGTCGCAACAGCAGTTAAGGCTATAATAGGGATGTTTTTTTTTCGTTCGTCTTCCAACGCTCTAATCCTTGTTGTTGCCTCATACCCATCCATCACTGGCATCATTAAGTCCATCAATATCACATCAAAATCATCTGTATTAACGGCTTCAACTGCTAATTTCCCATTCGCAACGGTCTCGCATTCAAAACCAAATTTTGACATTACTTGTTGTGCTAAAAGTTGATTAATACGATTATCCTCAGCCAGTAATACTTTGATTTTTCTTTTTCGTGATGCTTTTATATTTAAGTCATTTTCATAAAAATCTAAATCTGCATCCCATAAATCATGATTGTTTTTGACAAAAGGCACAAGCAAAGTGAATTTGGTTCCTATCTCCAATTCACTTTCGACTTGAATTTCACCATTCATTTGTTCCACAATTTTTTTACTTATTGCCAATCCTAAGCCCGCTCCTTCTTGTTTAGCTTGGTTGACGCTATCCAATTGCATGAAAGGATCAAAAATAGCCTCCAATTTATCTTGGGGAATACCAATTCCTGTATCTTTAACCATTATCTTAATCGAATACCATTGGTCTTCTTCGTCTTCTAACTTGATACTCAATTTTACCTTTCCGTGATTAGGGGTGAATTTAACCGCATTATTTATTAAATTAAATAATATCTGAGACAATCGAACAGAATCGCCATAGAGAATTTCAGGTACATCTTTGTCAATTGAAATTTTAAAACTAATGTTCTTTTTCGCCATTTTAACCGAAAAAGTATCCTGAATCAATTGAATAAGTTTAAAAATACTAAATGGCTTTACTACTAATGTGATTTCACCTGATTCTATTTTAGCTAAATCCAATATATCATTGACAATTACTTTTAAAATCCCTCCTGACAACTTGATATATTCCAACTGATTTTTACCTTCTGAATTTAACGATGGATTGTTCAGCAACAAATCAGTAAAACCTAAAATACCATTAAGTGGCGTACGAATTTCATGACTCATATTCGAGAGAAACTCTTCTTTGGCCAAGGCTAATTTTTCTGAATGCTCTTTCTCGGTTATTAGTTTTTGATTAATAGTTTCTAATAGATTTTTAGATACCATTACCGCCTTGAGCTCTTCAATATAAGTATTAAAACCCATGCAAAAAACATCTAATTCATCCTGAGCATCAGATATCGGCAAAAAATTAAAAAAATCACCGGCATAACATTTAGAAATATGCTCAATGATTAGCTCCGTACGTTTCTTTTTCGATTTAATTTTTTCAGCTAAAAAAACCAATTCTTTATGAACATCATCTAAACTATTCCCATAGGTTAGTTGCTTCTGAAATTCATCTGCACTTATAGAACGTACTAAGGTTAATATTTCCTCTAGTTTAGACATTATTACTTTTTAGTTTTATTCGTATTGGAAGGTAATTTACATCGTTTTTTTCTGACATAAAAAAATTTTAAAATATTTTTTTATTATTTTTTTTACAAAAACACAAATCAACTTTTGTAAAACCAAAATAGTGCATCATTTGACAGCTAATAAAACGCATCTCTACACCATTTATTTTAGTATTTTTGTTATACAATCCTATTATCCTCTTCCTTTTTTAAGCCATTCAACCAGTTTACGGCATCTTCTTTGTTTACAAATCCTCTTAAAGGAACATTTGGATTTTTAAGTACCATAAAGGTATTTAGAATAAACTTAGTTATATGAGAATTAAGTACAACTGCACATGCATGTAAATAATCTTGCCCATATTGGTCCGCATAATCCCTAGCTTCTTTATCATAAGATTTTATTCCGTTAAAATCATAACACCAATATTGTTTCTTACCCTCGGAAATTTCATTACGTAAGTCAATTATACCTTTAATAGTTTCGATATTACCTACGGTAGGTTTTTTAAATTGAGAATACAGAATATCATCTTTTATCCAAAATTTTATAAAATCATTTTCTAATTCTTTCATACCTTAATTATTTTCTATATTACTATATATTGGAATACGACTCAATCAACTCTAAATTATAGGTTTCATCTACTTTAAGATATCCCCAAGTTGGGATTGTTTTTGCCAAATATTTTTGTTTTTCAAAATCAGCAGTCAATCCTAAATAGGTTATTTTCTTATTTAAGTCGTTACCTCTTTTTACCATTTGAAACATCGCTTGCTTATAAATGTGATGTGAATTAATATAAGTATAATCTAACCCAACTATCAATGGACAATAATGATCCTCCCCTACATAACCAAATATTACTGCTACGACTTGACTATTTTCTTTAAGACTTATTTCTACAAACTCCCATTCTTTATATTTAGAAAGCACTTGGGGCAACTTCCTAGGATATTGAAAAAAATTAAACGAATAATTCGCATTTTTTACATTCATGAACAAATCATAATACCGATTTGATTCATCATCGGAGAGTTGATTTTTTATGGTAACATCAAAGCGATCTAAATAACGTACTGCAAATTGCTTAATATTGTCACGCCTCTTTTTAGACGGAATCAATCCCATCAAATCTTCTACGGATTCCCATTTTGGGTTTTCAACAATATTAGTATTAGGCATTCTTATTTTAGAATATCCTTCATTTTCTAAAATAGCATTTAATACATTTCCTTCTTCAAAATCCCTAAAAATAACCGTTGTCGCTTGGATATCCTTTTTAACTTTGGCAACAAAATCAAACAAATGCTGGATGGCTTTTTTCCGCTCTGGATGTTTCAAATCCAAATACAAAAAATCACCTTCACAAAATAGTGACCCCATGGACAAGGTTTTGGAACACAAATAATAAGGCTCTGTTTTACGTACTTCTTCAATTTTTTTGGAAACTTGTTCAGGAGCAAGAATATCATCTTTATAAATGGCTCCAGTAAAAAATGTAGCCAAAACTATTACACCATACTTATCTTTTACAAAAAGATAATGGAAACTCCAATTTTCTTCTGGGCGGTCATTATTAGAAAAAATTTCTTCCATACATTGCATCCCCGAGTATGATATATTCCCCCTGTCTTTAAACATATCATCCCACTCCTTCTTACCAATTGCATTTATAGTCGTATATTCATAGATATATAAACTCTTTTCAATAACTGATGCACCCCAAGAGGTACTAGCTGGTTGTGTAAAATTAAAACCGAAATCTTTATAAACTCTCTCCACACAATCTCCTTCTTCTTCAATTGCTTTCGGTAAATGATAAGCCATCAAATCAGTAAACAAATCTATATCTGCTTTAGTATTATGCCTAGTTAAGGTAAAACGCAAACCTGATTTATCATTAGGAACCACAGGGAAAGTAGCCGTATTTACGTAGATACCTTCTTCTAACATACGATGCACAAAATTGCGTGTAACTTTATTCAACCCACTACCGATGAAATAAATAGGCGAATCTGAAGACGAGATGTTTGTTAATTTCTTTTCTTCTAATTTTGTATTCATATAGTGTATCAATTCTTTTAATTCAGCTTGATACGTATATATAGTTTGAGACAAATGTATTTTTGCTGATGCTATGGCTGCCCCTGCATTGGCTGGTGACAAAGGATGTGAATAACTTAATGGCCCTCCAAAAATTGCAGTTCTTCGGTACATTTCGGCATCAGCAAATATGGCCGTTCCACCCACACAGCCAAACCCTTTAGCTAAAGTCGAAATGATAACGATGCGTTCACTAACCCCTAATTTATTATACACATAACCTGCACCATTTTTCCCATCCCAACTCATTCCATGTGCGTCATCAAAATACAAATGCAATTTTGGGTATTTATCCAACATTTTTTTTAAAAAGACAGTATCCGGTAAATCTCCATGCATCGAATAAACACCATCCGCCATATACCAGATTCGATTGTATTTATTATAATTTTCACGGATGATTTCATCCAACATTTCATAATTGGAATGCTTTACCATTTTCACTTCAGTACCTTGTAACTTAGTATTTTTACAAGGAAACTGCACACTAAAATGTACCTGTTGGTCTAAAACAATTAAATCATCAGGTTTGATAATGGTGGCAATAACTGAGATATGTGCATTTGAAGTCGAAGTATAACAGATTACCTGATGCCCATCAAAAAGCTCAGACATCAGCTCCTCCAATTCCTGAATATACCTAGGACGAATGTAAGCTCGGGACATGGATAATTGAGTTCCAAATTTCTTAGTTAACTCCATTGATGAAGCAATTAAGTCTGGATGAACTTCCAAACCCAAATACCCACAAGTTCCAAAATTAATAAGTTCCCTTCCTTTTATCGTGAATTTTTGCCCATTAAAACTTTGTTCTTGAGAATTGAGGTGCATGATGCCTTTTTCCTTTGCAGAGGTCCATACACTATCAACAACATCCAAATAATTATGATGATTTATTTTTGCCAAGATTCCAAGCGTTTTATCAAATGTAACAAAAAAACAACATTCTCTTTAAAAAAACTCTTTTGCTTTAATGCTATTTATTCCTTGTTCTTACTGTCTATCATAATGGTAACTGGACCATCGTTAGTTAAGCTAACTTTCATATCGGCACCAAAAATTCCAGTTTGTACTTTTTTACCCAATTCATACTCTAGCTTATGCACAAATTCATTGTACATAGGAATTGCATAATCTGGTTTTGAAGCCCTTATATAAGAAGGTCTATTGCCTTTTTTGGTTGCAGCATGTAGCGTAAACTGACTTACCACTAGCAACTCTCCATCGACATCTTGAACGGAACAATTCATTACACCATTAGTATCACCAAAAATGCGAAGTTTTACAATTTTAGCAACCAACCAGTCAATATCGTCAGATGTATCAGCATCTTCTACTCCTACCAATACCAACAATCCTTTTTGAATAACCGCAACTAATTGCTCCTCTACAACAACCGATGCATAAGATACTCTTTGTAAAAGCACTCTCATTACCCTCTTGATTTATCATTATTTTTACGTTCCTCATCATAAATATCGGTGCGGTAATGCTCTTCGTCACCTTCTAAAATTTTGAGATAACTGTTGTAACGCGACCAAGAGATTTCTTCTTTTTCCAAGGCCTCTTTCACAGCACATTTTGGTTCTTCTTTATGAAGACAATTATTGAATTTACAATTCCCTTTTAATTTGAAAAACTCAGGAAAATAGTCACTTATCTCCGATTTTTCCATATCCACTACTCCAAAGCCACGTATGCCTGGAGTATCAATAATTTTGGCTCCAAAAGACAAATCAAACATTTCGGCAAAAGTGGTCGTATGCTGACCTTGGGCATGGGAATCCGAAATCTGTTTGGTTTTTAGATTAAGTGATGGTTCTATAGCATTAACTAGAGTTGATTTCCCTACTCCAGAATGCCCTGAAAACATGCTTACTTTATCTTTCATCAATGCCTTAAGTGTATCCAATCCTTTATGATCAAGAGCTGACACTCGTAAACATTGGTAACCAATATTTTCATAAACATATTGCATAAAAAGCTGCTCGTCAAGAGATGCCTCATCAAAAGTATCAATCTTATTGAATACTAAAACAGCTTCAATTCCGTAAGCCTCTGCTGTCACAAGAAAACGATCTATAAAACTGGTTGTAGTAGGCGGATTATTGATAGTTACTAATAAAAAAACAATATCAATATTAGAGGCAATAATATGGGTTTGTTTCGAAAGATTAACTGATTTACGGACAATATAATTCTTACGGTCATGAATCTTATTAATCACTCCAGTAACCAGTGCATTGGATTCTTCCAATTCATAATCAACAAGGTCACCCACAGCAATAGGATTAGTGCTTTTAATGCCCTTCATCCTAAACTTTCCTTTAATCCTACATTCCACAAAATGGCCTTGTTCTGATTTTACAATATACCAGCTGCCTGTTGATTTATAAACGATTCCTGTCATAGAGCAAAGGTAATTTTTTTGTTTCAGGTTTGAAATTTTTTGTTTCGGGTTTCAAGTGTATAAAAAAATCCCTTTGTCTAAAAAAGGCAAAGGGATTAATTATACAATTGTGAAAAAATTATCCGTTGATAATTTTTTCTTGGTGTTCAATACTTTCTTGGTGAATAGATTTGAATAATTTAGTAATAAATTCTTCAGATAATCCTTTTTTAGCACCTTCAGCAACCATCTTAGCTTGGATTTCGTTCCAACGAGAATTTTGCAAAACCGCTACGTTGTTGTCTTTTTTCACTTGACCAATTTCGTCAGCAACTGCCATACGTTTTCCTAACAAATCCAAAAGATTTTGATCTAACACATCAATATTAGCTCTTAATTTGGTCATTTTGTTCTCAAAATCGCTATCACCACTTACTTTTCTCACTTTCAAATCTTTGAAAATTTGTTTCAAAGTATCAGGAGTTACTTGTTGCGCAGCATCAGACCATGCGTTATCTGGATCAATATGTGTTTCAATGATCATACCATCATAGTTCAAATCCAAAGCTTCTTGAGTTACTTCAAGAATCATTTCACGGTTTCCAGTGATGTGAGATGGGTCAATGATTAATGGTAAATCAGGGAATTTATTTTGCAATTCAATCGCAATTTGCCATTCTGGAATGTTTCTGTATTTTGTTTTTTGGTATGTAGAAAAACCTCTATGAATAACTCCTAAGTTTTTGATACCAGCCATGTACAAACGCTCTACACCACCTAACCATAAAGCCATATCTGGGTTTACTGGGTTTTTGATTAAAACGATTTTATCAGTACCTTTCAACGTATCCGCAATTTCTTGAACCGCAAATGGATTAGCTGTTGTACGAGCACCTACCCATAATACGTCGATATCATGCTCTAAAGCTAACTTACAGTGTGCTGCTGTAGCCACTTCAGTTCCCATCAACAATCCTGTTTCAGCTTTTGCTTTTTGCAACCATTTCAATCCAATTTCACCAACACCTTCAAATCCTCCTGGACGTGTTCTAGGTTTCCAGATACCTGCTCTAAAAACACTTACATCAGAATCTTTCAATTCGTGTGCAATTTTCAACACTTGCTCCTCAGTTTCAGCACTACATGGTCCCGCAATCACAAATGGATGATCCAATTTGAATGCTTCCAACCAATTTCTCATTTCTTTACTATTTTCCATTTTTACTTGTTTTTATCTTTTAATAATTATTGGGTTTCTTTATTTCTTTAATCCGTTAAGGATATCTTTAATTTTATTGACACTTTGCATCTCATCGTGTATCGCCTGGTAATCTTCATTTTGTAACAACTCCTTAAACTGAGTCAAATTAGAAATATACTCTTCTAATGTTTCAATTACCTGCGTTTTATTTTGTTTAAAAATAGGCGTCCACATGGCTGGCGAACTTTTTGCTAATCGTACT
>NZ_BPLU01000026.1:25750-137654 GCF_019656315.1 Flavobacterium sp. UMI-01
TAAGCAATATGTTTGTCATGTGATTTTGGATCCATGTATCGAATGCGCATTCCCATCGCTCGAAACAAATCCAATGCCTTTTCTTGTAATTTGAAAGTCGTTTTTTCGACCTCACAAATAATATTTGTTTTCCCTTGAAACAAACCTTTGATTGCCGCTGAAGGCCCCGAAAACTCAGTACCTGCAATAGGATGTGCAGCAATAAAATTACGTCTCTTAGGGTGACTCGTAACTGCTTCACAAATCGGATTTTTTGTTGACCCCACATCAAAAACAATGGTGTTTTCGCTTATTAAATCCAATACCTGAGGCAATAAAGTCAAACATACATCCACTGGAACCGATACAATCACAAAATCAGCATTTACAATTTGCTCTAATTGCGCTGCCTGATCCACTACACCAAGAGCAATTGCCTCAGCTACGTGAGCCTCATTTGTATCAATCCCAAAAATAGTTGCCGTAGGATACAACGTTTTCATGTCTAAAACCATTGACCCTCCTATCAACCCTATTCCTATCACATATACATTCATGAAATTTTAATATTATAAATTTCAATTATTAACTTGAAATTTTATTTAGCACTTTAGTTCAGCTTGTCCAGTAATTTTCTCATCCGAACGTTGCTTTTTGGCACATTATTTTTATTTAAAATCTAAAATCTATCGATAGCCTCTTGAATTTTTTCTTCTTTTACACACAAGGCAAATCGGATATACCCCTCTCCATTACTTCCAAAAATAGTTCCCGGTGTTATGAAAATCGATTTTTCATACAATATTTGATCTATAAACGCTTCTGCTGAAACAATCCCTTCTGGTAATTTTGCCCAAACGAACATTCCAACTCCTTGTGCATATACGTTACAATTTAACTTTTCTGCCAATTGTTCAATTAATATCCTACGCCTTTTATAAATAACATTCATCGAATCAAACCAAGACTTGTCGCTTTTTAAAGCTTCAATAGCTCCTTTTTGGATTCCAAAGAACATTCCACTATCCATATTGCTCTTTACTTTCAAAACAGCATCAATACAGTCAGCATTTCCTAACACCATTCCTACTCGCCATCCTGCCATGTTGAAGGTCTTACTCAAAGAATTCAATTCTAAAGCCACCTCTTTTGCACCTTCAATTTGCAACAAACTCATTGGATTATCATTCAAAACAAAACTATACGGATTATCATTCACCAATAAGATATTGTATTTTTTAGCAAATCCAATCAATCTTTCAAACAAAGCAAGGCTTCCTCTGGCTCCTGTAGGCATGTGTGGATAGCCTATCCACATGATTTTTACTTTTGATAAATCTAATTTTTCTAAAGCTTCAAAATCTGGCTCCCAATTATTTGATTCTTTTAAATCGTAATATACAGGAACAGCTCCTACTAAATTTGTCACCGAAGTATAGGTAGGATATCCTGGATTAGGAATCAACACCTCATCTCCTTCATTTAAAAAAGCCATCGAAATGTGCATGATACCTTCTTTGGAACCCATTAAAGGCAATATCTCAGTAGCAGGATTCAATTCAACTCCAAAATTGTTTTTATAAAATGCAGCCATACCTTCACGTAGCTCAGGTAATCCCTGATAACTCTGATAGCCATGCGCATTTTCATCTTGAATTGCCAACTGAACAGCATCAATCACAGCTTGTGACGGACTCAAATCGGGACTACCAATACCCATATTGATAACGGGTTTCCCTTCGGACACCAACTGCCTTACCTCTCTTAATTTTGACGAGAAATAATATTCTTCAACTGTATTTAGACGTTTTGCTAGTGTAATCATTACTGTTTATAATTTCTTTATGGCCTTAAACCGCTTTATTTTCAACCGATAACGGTTTTGTATTTTTATATTCTCCTAAAACTTTAAAATATTCCGCCATGATGGCAATTAAAGATTTGGCTTTGGCAAAATCTGCATAATTTTCAAAAGTCACATCTACAAAAAAGGAATATTTCCAAGGGGTTTCAATTTTGGGCAACGACTGAATTTTGGTCAAATTCATTTTACAATCACTCATCACATTTAATACCGCTGCCAAACTTCCTCTTTTATGATCCAATTCAAACTTGATAGACGCTCTGTTGATTTCGTTTTGTGGTACAAAAGAATTTTCTTTGTTGATAATCACAAAACGAGTCATGTTGTTTTTAATCGTTTGAATTTCAGGAGCCAATATTTCCAATCCGTACATTTCTGCTGCTACTGTACTCCCTATCGCTGCTATTCCTGTTAATTGTTTTTCTTGGATTCGGCGTGCCGTTTCAGCTGTATCTTTATCTTCTACAATTTTTATGTGCGGGTAGGTTTTCAAAAAATCCATACATTGCAATAAAGCCATTGGATGAGAATAAACTTCTTGAATCGCCTCGATAGTTTGCCCTGGTAAAGCCATCAAATTTTGATGAATATTCAAATAATGCTCTCCTATGATGTGCAAATTATTTTTATCAATCAAAGCATAATTAGGAATAATAGGCCCCGCAATAGAATTCTCAATAGCCATTACCGCTTGAGTTGATTTTCCAGACAACAAACTATCCACCAACTCTTCAAAAGACAAACATTCGTCTATAGCTACTTCATCAGTATAGTATTCTCTAACTACCTGATGATGAAACGAACCCTTAATCCCTTGTATTGCAATTTTTGCCTCCATAAACTCAAAAAAAAATCCTGATTTTCATCAGGATTGTATATTAGTTTTATTTGTTTTAATTCTTTTCAAATAACCATAGCACAACCCTACTTCCCGCTAAAGAAGAAAAAAGTGTTGCTAAAATAAAATCGGTTATTAGACATCTTAAATGCTTTGTTTTTAATTTTGAGATGCAAATGTAAAACTTATTTTAAAACCATACAAAAAAAATTAAAACTATTTGTATAAAAAAACACAAACCTATTTACCACCTATTTGAAAGTCAAACAAACCGTCGGTAGAAGTGCAAACTCGTTAATTTTAATATCTTATCAAAAAGGACGTTATCAATTCATAAACCCATCGATTTTCTATTTACTTTTGCACTAACCAAACTAGCAATTATGTCAATCGAAGTCAAAAATATATCTAAAAGTTACGCCACTCAAAAAGCATTAGATTCTATTTCTTTTTCAGTAAATAAAGGAGAAATTGTGGGTTTCCTAGGCCCAAATGGCGCAGGAAAATCAACTTTAATGAAAATTTTGACCACATACATCACTGCTGACGAAGGCTCTGCACTAGTTAACGGACAGGATGTTGTTGCCAATGCTAAAGCAGTCCAATTATCCATTGGTTATTTACCAGAACACAATCCGCTCTATTTAGATTTATACGTTCGAGAATACCTAGAATTTAACGCTGATGTTTACAAGGTTCCTAAATCCCGAATCGAAGAAGTTATTCAGTTAACTGGTTTAAGTCCTGAAAGCCATAAAAAAATAGGCCAACTCTCTAAAGGATATCGTCAACGTGTAGGCTTAGCTAACGCCTTGTTGCACAATCCCGATGTTTTGATATTAGATGAACCTACCACAGGTCTTGACCCTAACCAATTGATGGAGATACGCAATGTGATAAAAAATGTAGGGAAAGACAAAACCGTTTTCCTTTCGACACATATCATGCAAGAGGTTGAAGCGATTTGTGACCGTGTCATTATTATTGACAAAGGAAAAATCGTAGCCGACAAAAAATTAGACCACCTTATATCCGAAGACAAGCAACAAATCATCGAAGTCGAATTTGATTATAAAACTGAAGAACAAGTCATTGCTAAAATAGAAAACCTAGTTTCCTATAAAAACACCCACGACATGACTTGGGAACTGACTTTTCAATCTGACAAAGACATGCGTCCAGCAGTTTTTGACTTTGCTAACGAAAATGGTTTGAAAACCTTGCAATTGAACCAGAAAAATAAAAATCTGGAAGCTATTTTTAGGGAAATTACTAGATAAGTGATTAATTATTGACTTGTTTTCAAGCTTGACGCCAACAAAAAATAAAAGGCAATAATGATACTATTTGAAATCATGTTAGAAAGAATTGACTACGCATGAGTTGAGATTGTTTTTGAAAAATTGTTTACAGAATTTACAATTTTATAAAATTGACATCATAGGATTTAAAGAAACAAATTACTAATCCGAAAAAACAAATTGAATTCGAAAACGAAATTTCCTTCAAAATAAACGTAAAACCAATTTAAACTTTTGAATTAAAATAGCATTTACCGTTAAAAGCATTGTTCTATTATGAAAAGATCTTTTCTATGACTATCTCTCAATAGCAAAATGACCTTTATATATTTTACCGTTTTCTCTTGTCAGTACAAACCAATAATCATCAGCAGGCAACTGGTAACCATTGCAAGTACCGTCCCAGCTTTGAGCATTTCGTAGTTCTTTTAACAATTTACCATACCGATCAAATATTCTAAGTATTAGCCCCGGTTCATTCTCTGCTAGAGGAATTGACCACTGATCATTATATCCATCTCCATTTGGTGTGAAAAATTTAGGATAGTTCAACAGCAAAATTTCCTGAGTTATAATTCCACAACCATTCTTATCTTGTATATAAACCGTGTATGTACCACTTGATAATCCTTTTAGTTCGTTACTGTCCTGATAGGTGAGTCCGTCAATCGAATATTCATAATCCCCAGTACTTGAAGCGGTCAAATTTATTGTAACTGAATTGCTACTGTCAGTCAAATCATTAGTTTCTACTGAACTAATCATGGCACCATTAGACAATGTAACCTTTATTTTTTTGGTAGTTGAACACACTATTACACCATTATTCTTTGTTACAGTTACTGAATAATCACCCACACTTCTAATTGTTATAGCTTGAGTTGTTTCTGATGTTGACCACAAATAACTATCAAAACCAGTACCAGCATCAACCTCAATACTAGAATTTTCACAAAGTCGTAAAGTATCATCTATTGTGATTTCAGGTGTCGAAAACAATGTTAAAGCAACTTTTACCACTTGATGGCATTTATCATTCGAATCAATTCTGGCATAAAGAGTTGTAAGACCCCTAGCTAAATTATATGCATTTGCTAAAACAATTTCACTTGAAGCAACTTGACTATCTGCACCCGAAAAGGAATTATAAAACCGAATGGTTGTTGTAGCATCTGAAGTAATTGCCGTTTTATAAATTGATAAATCTATCTTTTCAACACCGTCATTATTATGATCACAATAAAAATCCGAAACATCTTGAACAATTAAATTAGGTCTACTTATACCCACCGAAACTGCAAACCTAATACTGCTTTCACAACCATTAACCGTTTGTGAAGCATAATAAGTAGTACCATCAACCAATGCTGTAGTACTGGTCAAACTAGCTCCATTTGTAGCATTAGAATACCATTTTATATTCGAACCCGAAGCAGTTAAAGTAGCAATAGTTGGTTTTTGTGTCGTACAAAAATTTTGAATTGCAACACCATTAGGCGTTGGAGTATCTTGAATGAAGATTACAACAGGAATTCTAAAGCTCTCGCAAACAGTTATCGTTTGAGTTGCATAATAGGTTTGACTCGTTAGTAAAGTAGTATTGGATAATTCAGTATTTGAAGTTAAACTCTCATACCATTTTATGTTCTTCCCTGCAATTGGAACATCTGCAAGCGTTTTTTTTTCTTGTTTACAATAGCTCATCGGAGAAACCACCGTGGGTAAAGGCTCATTATTAACATAGTTATATATATACACATCATTACCTGCAATGGAAACACATCCTAGATTATTTTTAATCAAAACATTATAGACTCCTGGAGGCAAATTACCAATTGTGTTTGAACTTCCCCAAGTATTTCCTCCATCAAAACTATAGGCTGCTGCCGTATCAGTGATTGTAATAGAACCAGTTCCTAAAACGCAATCTGGTTCTTTGACTATAACTGTTGGAGTTGGTGGATAACCAGGTGGTGCAATTATAGTGACAGTAGCAGCTTGCGTAATACAATTAGTACTGTTTCGGCTTTTTACATAATAAGTCCCTCTATTTAAACCCGATTTTATAGCACTACTTTGCCATGTTTGGCCATTATCAAAACTATATTCAAAATCTAAACTCGTAACTGTAATAGTTCCGAACGGATCACTACAGATTACAGGCTGCTCCACCATTACAGTTGGTGTCGTACTTGAAGTGGAAAACGAATTAATTTTTGCTGTATTAACAGTACCTACACATGTACCGTTCTTGGTGGTTACAGAATAATCTCCTGCAGACAACCCTGAAAAAATGGGTGACGTTTGAAAATTAACCCCATCTATACTATAGCTCCCATTAAGAGGTGATGTAATAGTAATCGTTCCAGTAGGGATTGTACAAGTAGGTTGCTCTATTTGAAATGTTGCAACCGTAGGATTGGCTTTTACAGCAATAGTAATTTCATTTGAATATACCCGACAATTGACAGATTTAATGTTACTACTCTCCGCAGCCGCTAATCGATATTTGTATAGACCTGATTCATCTGTAGTAAATGAATAACTAGAGGAAGTCGCACCTCCAATATCCTCCCAATTCAATCCATTGTCAACACTAGACTGCCATTGATACCCTATTGTCGAATAAGAAGAGGAAGTCACAGCTCCTAAAACAGTAATTTCCTTAGCCTCGCCTTCACAAACTTCTAAACTTGTGCCCGATTCATCTTTAATTGAAGATAGTACCGTAGCACCACACGCCCTAAATTTAATATCATCTAAGGCTAAATCATTACCTGGAATTGCCCCAATAGCATTATTTAAAATTGTAATTACGACTGAAGATTCTGTACCTGTTGAGAAATAAAAACCAAATTTTTTCCATGTTGCACTAGAAGTTACCGGTATTTGCCCCGTATTATAGGTTCCCAATTCAACTCCTGAAATGGTACTCACCCTAAAAATAACATTTGGATTTACGGAAGTAAAAGTCATCAAATTCATTAACCAAGCAGAAAATTCATAAGTAGTACCTGGACAAAGATCATTTACTATATTAGTGTAAAAAATCCCTTCTGTAGGCAATAAAGATGCATTAACAATCATCATATAGCCATTTGCGTTGCCTGTGTGATCAGTGGTAGCATGCCAAGCATTATCCCTCAAACCGGTAGTTTCATTAGAAATAGTATAAAATCCCTCGTCCAATTTACCCGAAGAAGAATAGTTATACAGTGTAACTGAAGAACCTAATGCAGAGCCACGACCTATCCCAGACCCAAAATCGATACTTAAAACGGGATCACCAAGTGATCCTGTGCAAAATTGCGAATGGATTTGATTTGAAAAAAAAATGCAACCCAATAAGAAAGCAAGATAATTTTTCAAAATAATTAATTTAATTTTTTGAGTTAAAATTTAATCAATTAGACAATTGTTGTGTCAAAATTCAAGCCAAATTCATCTAAAAATGATGGTTAAAAAAAGTAAAGATATAGGCGTTTAGGTCGCAAATAATTATCGTAATCTAATGGCAGATAGAAATATTTTTAGAGTAAATTTAATAAAAATTTCATATGTAAGTCCATAAACTAATGGATGTTGAATGTACTAGTTTGAAGTCACAAAAAATCCCTAGGAAATTCAATGCATTAATAAGAAATTCGGTATCAATCCATTAACATAATTTAATTGCTAATTACAAGAAATAAAAATCACTGACAATTTCAATTAACACAATAAAAAATCAAAAATAAAGAATACATTTACAAACCATTTAACTCAAAAAACTAAATTAAAATGAAAAACTTATTATTTTTAACTGTTTTGTTTTTTTCAATACAATTAAGCTTCGGACAAGAAAAAACAATACACCCCAATCAGAATTCTATTTATACTGGGGCTGTGATAACCATAAAACCGGAATTCCCTGGGGGTCAAAAAGAATTCGACAAATACATAAAAAAAAACTACAACATACCACCTGACGCAAACAATGTTCGAGGAAAAGTGTATGTAACTTTTGTCGTTGAAATAGACGGAACTCTTACTGATATAAAAGTTTTACGAGATTTAGGATTTGAAACTGGAAAAGAGGCGATTCGAGTTTTAAAACAAGGCCCAAAATGGATTCCGGGACAACAAAAAGGGCTAATAGTAAGAAGTATTATAAGTTTACCAATTTCAGTTAATTAAAAAAATCCCGTTTAAATTTAAACGGGATTTTTTGTAGCTATAATAGAAAAAAACTAAAAAACTTCCTTAGCGATATTATAAATATTATCCGATTTTCCCATGGAATAATAATGTACACAAGGCACACCAAACTCAATCAATTCCTTGGATTGCTGAATAGCAAACTCAACTCCTATTTGACGAACAGCCGCATTGTCTTTGGCGTTTTCAATGGCACTAATTAAACTTTCAGGCATGTCTAACCAAAAAACCTGTGGCAACAACTGCAAATGGCGTTTCACAGCTACGGGTTTGATACCTGGAATAATCGGCACAGTTATCCCCATATTTCGAGCCGCTTCAACAAATCTAAAATAACGTTGGTTATCAAAAAACATTTGTGTTACAATGTAATCAGCACCTGCATCTACTTTTTCTTTTAAGCGTTTCAAATCGGCTTCCAAACTTGGTGCTTCGATATGTTTTTCAGGATAACCTGCCACCCCTACGCAAAAATCAGGTGCACTAGCCATAGGCAAGGTATCATGCAAAAACTTTCCGTTGTTCATGGCTTTGATTTGTTTTACCAAATCCACTGCATAAGCGTTTCCTCCTACAGTAGGCTCAAAATATTTTTCGCCTTTCATTGGATCACCACGCAAGGCTACCAGATTATCAATTCCAAGATAATGACAATCTACCAACAGGTATTCTGTTTCTTCTTTGGTGAATCCACCGCACAAAACGTGTGGAATAGCATCTACTCCATATTTGTGTTGGATAGAAGCGCAAATCCCAACAGTTCCTGGACGCATACGGGTAATACGACGCTCAAAGAGTCCGTTTTTTTCAATATATACAAATTCTTCTCTCGAAGTAGTTACATCAATAAACGGCGGTTTGAATTCCATCAACGGATCTATATTGGAATACAAATCATTGATGTTTGTTCCTTTCTGTGGTGGAACAATCTCGAATGAGAACAAAGGTTTCCCTTTGGCATTTTCTATATGTTGTGTTACCTTCATTTTTCCTCCCCCGACCCCTCCGAAGAAGGGGAGACTGGGTGTTATTTAATTGAACAATATTTTTTTCCACATCGGCTCCTCCCCGCAGCGGCGGGAGGCTGGGTGGGGATTAATCTGCAATATTAGGACTTAGCCATTTCATAGCCAAATCAGTCGAGATACTTCTACGTTTGGCATAATCAATTACTTGATCGTCTTTTATTTTTCCTAGTCCAAAGTACTTACTTTCAGGATTTCCAAAATAATACCCAGACACTGACGAAGCAGGCCACATCGCCATACTATCCGTCAATTTTACCCCAATAGCTTCTTCTACATTGAGTAATTTCCAAATCGTTGGTTTTTCTAAGTGATCTGGACAAGCTGGATACCCTGGCGCAGGACGAATTCCTTTGTATTTTTCCTTAATTAATTCTTCATTTGATAAAGACTCATCAGCATCATAGCCCCAAAATTCTTTACGCACACGCTCATGTAAATATTCAGCAAAGGCTTCCGCAAAACGATCCGCCAAAGCTTTGACCATAATCGAATTGTAATCGTCTAGATTATCACGGTATTCATCAGCCCATTCATCGACACCAAAACCGGTTGTCACACAGAAAGCTCCCATGTAATCAGTTACTCCATTGTCTTTTGGCGCAATAAAATCAGCCAAGGCAATATTTGGTGCTCCCTTAGTTTTTTGTGATTGCTGACGTAGCGTTAAGAACTTTTCTATCTCTTTTCCGTTGGCATCATACAATTGAATATCATCATCATTTACCTGATTGGCAGGGAAAATCCCGTAAATTCCTTTGGCTTGTAATTTCTTTTCTTTCAAAATCACCTCTAGCATTGCCTGAGCATCTTTGAACACCGCTGTAGCTTGTTCTCCTACCACCTCATCTGTTAAAATAGCGGGATATTTTCCGTGTAATTCCCATGTTTGAAAAAACGGCGTCCAATCGATATAAGGTACTAAAACATCCAAATAGACTTCTATAACCTGCGCTCCAATTTGTTTAGGCTGCACGGGAGTATATTGTCCCCAGTCCAGTTGCAATTTATTTTTACGTGCTTCTTCAATCGTCAAGAAATTTTTATCTCTAGAACGGTTCAAATAACCTTCTCGCAAGGCATCGTATTCTTCACGAATAGCCTTAGCATATTCTTCTTTATTTTGATCCAATAAATTACCTGCTACTGTCACCGCTCGCGAAGCATCGTTTACATGTACCGCTGTAGCCTTATATTGAGGAGCAATTTTCACGGCCGTGTGGGCACGCGAAGTGGTTGCTCCACCAATCATTACTGGAATTTTTATGTTTCTCTTATCTAATTCCTTGGCCAAAAATACCATTTCGTCTAGCGATGGTGTTATCAAACCGCTCAAACCTATAATATCTACTTCATGTTCGATGGCTGCCGCGATAATTTTTTCTGGTGGCACCATCACACCAAGGTCGATAATTTCGTAATTATTACAAGCTAGCACTACACCCACAATATTTTTACCAATATCATGAACGTCTCCTTTTACAGTTGCCAATAAAATTTTACCATTCCCTTCTTTGTCTCCCGCTTGTTTCGAAGCTTCAATAAAAGGCAACAAATACGCCACGGCTTTTTTCATCACACGTGCCGATTTCACCACCTGTGGCAAAAACATTTTTCCGGAACCAAACAAATCTCCTACGACATTCATTCCCGCCATCAGATTGATTTCGATTACTTCAATCGGCTTTGTAGCGGCCAAACGAGCTTCTTCAACATCCGTTTCAATAAAAGCATCAATTCCTTTTACTAACGAATGGGTGATGCGTTCTTGTACCGTTCCCGAGCGCCATTCTTGTGCCTCCGCTTCAGTAGCTTTCGTTCCTGTACCTTTTACACTTTCAGCAAAATCCAACAAACGCTCTGTAGCATCGTCACGTCGGTCCAAAATCACATCCTCAACATGTTCCAATAAATCCTTCGGAATATCGTCATAAATGGTCAACATCTCCGGGTTTACGATTCCCATCGTCATACCCTCTTTGATGGCATGATACAAGAAAACCGAGTGCATCGCCTCACGAACAACATCATTTCCTCTAAACGAAAACGACACATTACTCACCCCACCACTAATGTGTGCGTGTGGTAAATTTTCGCGAACCCAACGTGTCCCTCTAAAAAAATCCAAGGCATTCAGGCGGTGTTCTTCCATACCTGTTGCTACTGGAAAAATATTCAAATCGAAAATAATATCCTGAGGTGGGAAACCTACTTTGTTCACCAAAATATCATAGGAACGCTGACAAATCTCCACTCTGCGCTCGTAATTATCCGCCTGACCTACTTCGTCAAAAGCCATAACGATTACCGCTGCACCATAACGCTTGATGAGTTTGGCATGATGAATAAACTGTTCCTCGCCTTCTTTCAACGAAATCGAGTTCACCACACATTTCCCTTGCACCACTTTCAGTCCAGCTTCGATAATATGCCATTTCGAACTGTCAATCATAATAGGCACACGAGCGATATCAGGCTCCGCAGCGATTAAGTTCAGGAATTTCACCATCGCATATTCACCATCAAGCATTCCCTCATCCATGTTGATATCAATGATTTGCGCTCCCCCTTCTACCTGCTGTCTGGCGATATCTAGCGCTTCATCGTATTTCTCTTCCTTAATCAATCGAAGGAATTTTCTAGAACCCGTTACGTTCGTACGCTCTCCGACGTTCACAAAAACACTATCCGGCGTAATAATCAAAGGTTCTAATCCCGATAAAACTAAATTTCTTCTTGGTTCTACTGCTGCCATTTTTTTTATTTTGAGTCACTAAGGTTCTGTCCCGATGGTTCTGTACTTAGGTCCTAAGTATTATTCTATTCTTATTTTTTCGGCGTGTCCCTCCCAAAAAAGGTCGGGTCGGGCTATTCGCTTTATCTTTTATTCCGTCCCGAAGTGTCGGGACTTCATAAAAGGATGCCGCTACTATCCCTCACGCGGGCATTGTGCATTACATCAACTTCTTTTGTTCTATTTTCAAAAGCGAAGTCATTTGTTCAATCCCCATTTTATTTAATCTTAATGCTCGTTCGTTTTGAGACAATCCTAATTTGATTAACTCTGCATTCATACTTTCCATATTTACCAAAACAATCAACTGATGATAGCTTGCCTCATCACGAATATTTCCTTTACTATCAGGATTCTGTTTTCTCCAATCTTTGGCTGTAATACCAAACAAGGCTACATTCAACACATCAGCTTCACTTGCATAAACAATGCCTTTGAGTTTTTTACTAATATCAGATGGAATTATATTTTCTTTTATTGCATCTGTATGAATTCGATAATTTATCTTAGATAACTCTCTACTCAAATTCCAACTTAAAGATAACCTACTATTTTCATCTCCCTTAAGCCTTTGATAATCTTTAATTATATACAATTTAAACTCTGCCGATACCCAAGAAGCAAACTCAAAAGCGATATCCTTGTGAGCAAAAGTCCCACCATATCTCCCCGACTTTGATACTATCCCAATAGCATCTGTCGTGCTTATCCATTTTTGAGGTGACAAAGTAAATGCATTTGTTCCCGCTTCGTTTTTAAACCTATCGAATTCGATAGGTTTAAAATTAGGATTATTTAATTGTTCCCAAAGACCTATAAAAAGGATTGTATCCTTACTCCTTAGCCAATTGTTAACAACAATAAAAGCATCATCTGGATTTTTAAACTTAGCAATATCGGTCAATGAAAGATAATCATTATCATCTCCAAAATGCAAAACAGCAATATTTGCTCCATTGGCATTCAATATTACTTTTTGTTTAATTTTATCCATAAATTACTTTTCTATATTTCGCTTTGTTCTAATCTAATCTGTCCAACGGGTTAAAACCCGTTGCTACAAAATGTATCGTTCCTACGGAACTTTATTTTTTTTATTCGCTAGTGCGAGCGTCACGCTCGTACACATTCCTATTATTAATATTAAAAGAAACGCTAATCATTCTTTGCAGGCACGAGCGGGATGCTCGCGCTAGCTAAAAGATTTCCTTTTATTTATTACTGGTAATTATATAAGTAGTATTGTAAAAAAAATCTATAGGAATATTATTCCTCCTTGCTGGTATTATTTTTTTATTAAAAGATTTTACAACTCTATCAATTTCATTCTTAATTACCTTTTTTGGTGCAATACAATTTACATTGTATATTTTACCATTAGAATCAACAGAAAATCTAGATTCAATTTTAACTTCATTCATCTTTTGTGATAACGAAATATTATTCAAAATATATTCTCGAAATTCGTTATAAAAGCAACTTGACCTACTCATACCTGTCTCAAGTACTTCACAATTTTCAGTAGTTGGACTTATATCTAAAATAACGTTTGTACTAGCTTTTATAATTGTTTTCCTTTTTACTTTCTCAAATAATTGAATACTATTTAATCCTAACTTATTTTCTTCAGTCAATTTAAGTTTTTCTAAAGGAAATTTCTTAAATATTTCCTTGACAAGCTTATTTAATACATTATCACCTGTACTAACTTTAAAATTATAAGGTTTACCTTTTTTATCAACATCAAAAAAAAATCTTATTGTGTAATCATAAACATCTAATTTATATGGATTAGCCTTAAAATCATATAAAGATTTAATTTTATCATAATCAATTCTTTCTAAATCTTGAGAATTTAAATTTTCTTTAAAAAAAAGTGACAGTTCACTATTTACATCAGGTTTTGACAAAGTCTTAAATGTATGTCTTTCAATTGAATCTGATAAAACAAAATCTTTTTTTGAGTAATACGGATTAGAAAGCTTACTTATCAATGATTCGTTTAATGATTCTGATATTCTAGTTTGTAAATCATTTCTACTTGTAAACTGAGAAAAACTACTTACTGAACAAAGTAGAAGTAGTATTATTAATACTTTTTCCATATTTACACAACTTTAAATTTTATTTGAACTTAAAAAAAATTACCCTTTGTGACTTTATCTATTGCTAACGTAGAATTTACAAACTCGCCTCCGAAACCCTAGGCTTATACTGCGCAGCAGCCTCAGCAATCAAACGGATATGATCCGGAGTGGTACCACAACATCCACCAATAATGTTTACCAAATTATCATCTAAATATTCTTTGATAAAAGCTTGCATTTGCTCTGGTGTTTCGTCGTATTCTCCAAAGGCGTTTGGCAATCCTGCGTTGGGATGTGCGGAAACATTGAAAGATGTATTTTGAGACAAATTCTGTAAATACGGTTTCAACAAATCGGCTCCTAAGGCACAATTGAATCCTACACTCAACAACGGAATATGCGATATTGAAATCAAGAAAGCCTCTACCGTTTGTCCCGAAAGTGTTCTCCCTGAAGCATCGGTAATCGTTCCTGAAACCATGATTGGAATATCAATTCCGCGCTCTTCTTTTACTTCTTCGATAGCAAAAAGTGCGGCTTTAGCATTTAGCGTATCAAAAATAGTTTCTACCAATAATAAATCACTTCCACCATCCATCAAGGCTTCCACCTGTTGTTTGTAAGCAATGCGCAAATCATCAAAAGTTACCGCTCTATATCCTGGGTCGTTTACATCAGGTGACATACTTGCTGTTCTGTTTGTTGGCCCTATTGAACCGGCAACAAAACGAGGTTTGTCTGGATTTTTGGCGGTGAATTCGTCAGCTACTTGACGGGCAATTTTAGCCGACTCGTAATTCAACTCATACACCAAATCTTCCATGTGGTAATCCGCCATACCGATAGTGGTTCCTGAGAAGGTATTGGTTTCTACAATATCTGCTCCTGCTTCAAAATACGCAGCGTGAACCTCAGCAATCGCTTTGGGTTGTGTTAACGACAATAAATCGTTGTTCCCTTTTAAAGAATGGGGAAAATCTTTGAAGCGTTCGCCTCTAAAATCTTCTTCGGAAAAATTGTAGCGTTGCAACATGGTTCCCATGGCACCATCGAGAACGAGGATTCTTTTTTTGATTTCTTCTTGAATGCTTGGCATAAGTTTCTATTTACCGCTAAGACGCTAAGGCGTGAAAGCTTTTTTTATATTCTATTTTGTTTTTACCGCTAAGACACTAGGGCGCAAAGAGGTTTTCTTTTTTGTAATTTTCCTAAAAAGCACTTTCGTGGCTCTTTAGCCCCGACCAGCCTGACGGCGGACAGGTTGTAACGGAAATCCTTTTTATTTTGTCATACTGAGCTTCTCGATGTATAAAATAAAAAGATTGCAGCGAAAAGCGGGAACAGACTTCCCTAAAAATGCCTAATGCTGTGCTCCTTATCTTTCGTTTTTAGGAAATGCAAAGTAAAGCAATAGCCTTACCACTTGCAAGTTTTTTTAAGTTGCTCAGTTTCTAAGACTCTAAGTTAGAAGTTAATTAAAAAAAGGCTCTAAGCAAAAACTTAGAGCCTTAGTAACTTAGTATCTTAGCTACCTTAGTTTATCGCTTTTACGACTGCTTTTGGTGCTTCTTTACGAGTACCATCGAAACCGTCAACTCCTGATACAGTTGTGTATTTCAACACATAACGTTTTCCTGGGTTGATGATTTGGTAAGCCGCTTGGCACATCAAAGTAGCTTCGTGGAAACCACAAAGAATTAACTTCAATTTACCTGGGTATGTATTGATATCTCCGATTGCGAAGATTCCAGGAATATTAGTTTGATAGTCTAAAGCATTGTTTACTTTAATTGCGTTTTTCTCGATTTCAAGACCCCAGTTTCCGATAGGACCTAATTTAGGTGTCAATCCGAAAAGTGGAATGAAATAGTCACAAGGAATGTTACGGTGTGCTCCGTTTTCGTCCAAATCGATAGACTCCACGTGCTCTGCTCCTTTAATTCCAACTACCTCAGCAGGAGTAATCATGTGGATTTTTCCAGCGTCTTTTAATTCCTGTACTTTTTCAACAGAATCCAAAGCACCACGGAATTCGTTACGACGGTGTACTAATGTTACCTCAGAAGCAACATCAGCCAAGAAGATACTCCAATCCAAAGCAGAATCTCCACCACCTGCGATAACCACACGTTTGTCTCTGAATTCTTCTGGGTTTTTGATAAAGTATTTCACTCCTTTATTTTCATAAAACTCGATGTCCTCGATTAATGGTTTTCTAGGCTCAAAACTTCCTAATCCACCAGCAATAGCAATTACTTTGGCATGGAATTCAGTTCCTTCATTAGACGTTACAATAAAGCTACCGTCTTCTTGTTTTTCGATTGTTTCAGCACGCTCTCCAAGAGTAAAACCTGGCTCAAATTGTTTGATTTGCTCCATCAAATTATCCACTAAATCTCCTGCTAATACTTCAGGGAAACCTGGGATATCGTAGATTGGTTTTTTAGGATACAATTCGGCTAATTGACCACCCGGTTGTGGTAACGCATCTAGGATATGACATTTTAATTTCAATAATCCTGCTTCAAAAACGGCAAATAAACCAGTTGGACCGGCTCCTATAATAAGGATATCTGTTTCAATCATTTTACTACTTTTTTATCCTCCACCCGACCCCCTCCGAAAGAGGGGGAGACTAGACGGAGTTTCTTATGTTATATTTACTCTTAATTAATTATTCTATAATCAACAGAAAAAACCGTTGCTACAATATGGTTCGTTCCTACGGAACTCTATTCTCTATTTTCTTTATTCTTAAGCGAAGCTGTAATCTCATTCATCTTTTGTACTTTCTCTTCAAAGTCACCTTTGAGTGTGTTGCGATAATCGTTTAGGTTTTGCACCATTTGATTGATATCTTCTGGAATTACTTCTTCAAAAAACTCTCGCAATCGCTTGGCCGTTGTAGGTGATTTTCCGTTGGTCGAAATGGCAATTTTGACATTACCTTTGGTTACAATTCCGCCTAAGTAATAATCACATAAATCGGGTGTGTCAGCAATATTACAAATCAGATACCTTTTTCGAGACAACTCATATACTCTTTTGTTGACTTTCAAATCATCTGTACAAGCAATGACCATGTGTCGTCTTTTTAACATTTTTTTCTTGAATCGTTTTTTGGTCAATTTTACAGAGGAATGTGCCTCCGCAAGAGTGACTAATTCAGGAATAAAACGTGGAGCAACCACCTCTACATTCGCGTTAGGACTGGATTTCAATAAAAATGAGAGTTTTTCAAGTCCCACATTCCCACCTCCAACAATCAAAACGCTGAGATTATGCAATTTTAAAAAAACAGGATACAATGGGTTACGCTCTTCGTTGGGAGCTAAAGGCTGTGAACTTTGGTCTTTATCAGTCATTGTATCTTGTTAATTTTATATTCTATTTTTATGCTTGAGCAATATCCTGAGCTCTATACGCTTCTAACTTTTCAAAAAACGCAATTGCTTCTTGGATGTATTGTTTAGCGAACGCTTCTGTTGGTTCGTTTTTATTGATTTGGTACACTAACTCTTTGAATGAAGTTCCCAATTCAATTTTATTTGTTTCTACAAATACAGTATCGAATGCGTCGATGATTCCCGCATGTGTATTTGTTTTTTGTTTTTCAGCCAACAACAACGCTTTCGCACCATTTACAAAACCTGCATAGGCTAAGTAAATAGCATCCGCCCATTTTTGCTCTTGGAATACTTCCTCAGCCGAAGTAATTTTTTCCTTAGCTTCGAATAATAAAGTCGCCACTAAGTCGATTACTACACCGGCACATTCTCCAACACCTACTGCTTTTACATAGTTATCAGCATTACCCCAATCCACAAAATCTTCTTCTGTAAGGTTGGTTACATCTGCCAATGGTTTTAAGAATTCGTAGAAATACTTTTCTCCTTTAGCATCATAATAGTCTAAGAATTTAGCACCGTTAGCATTGGCTTCAAAATCATTTAAGATCAAACGCAAGGCTTCAGGTCCACGACGGCTAGGGATTTTGATTACTTTATCAGCAAAACGACCGTTTCCGTTTTCTAAATTTCCACCACCCAATAATACTTGCAAGGCTGGCGCTACTAATTTTCCAGAATTGATTGACATCCCTTGGAAACCAATTTCAGCCATATTGTGTTGCCCACAAGCATTCATACAACCACTAATTTTGATAGCAATTTCTTGATTGTTTAGATATTGAGGGTATTCTGTTTTTAATACTCTTTCTAATTCATCAGCAATACCTGTACTACTTGCGATACCTAAGTTACAAGTATCTGTACCTGGACAAGCGGTAATGTCTCCAATAGAATTGTATCCTAATTGAACCATATCAAGTTTAGCTAACTCTTGGTAGAAGAATGGCAAGTTTTCTTCTTTGATGTTACGAATCACAATGTTTTGACGTAATGAAAAACGCAATTCATTGGCTCCGTAATTTTTAATCAAATCTGCCAACAATCTCGCTTTGTCAATATAAAAATCACCCAAAAGTACTTTTACACCAATCGCTACATATCCTGCTTGTTTTTGAGGTATGACATTAGATTTTTTCCAAGCTTCATAAGCTTCAACATCATCAATAGTAACTGTTGGCACTTCTAATAAAGGCTCTGTAATAGGCCCTTCAAAAGCTGTTGTATCTATTTCGTAAGAGTGGAAAGGCAAGGCTTTTTTCTCTTCTTCTACCAAACGCAAGAATTCATCACGACCTAAATCTTTGATTAAGAACTTCAAACGTGCTTTTAGACGTTTTGCTCTTTCTCCATAACGGTCAAAAATACGAATCACTCCTTCGGCAGTTGGAATAATTTGGTTTACTGGTACAAACTCAGAAAGCAATTCAGCGTGAGAAGGCTGAGAACCTAATCCACCACCCAGCATTACTTTGAATCCTTTTTGCCCATGTACAATTTTAGGAATGAATCCTAAATCGTGTAAATAACTCAAAGCTGTATCTTTCTCAGAAGATGAGAACGAAATTTTGAATTTACGTCCCATTTCTTGACAGATTGGGTTACGCAATAAATATTGGAACAACCCGTGTGCATACGGAGTGACATCAAATGGTTCATCTACATCCACTCCCGCTAACTCACTTGCAGTAATATTACGTACGGTGTTTCCACAAGCTTCTCTAAGAGTGATATCGTCTTTAGCCAAATCCGCCCAAAGTTCAGGTGTTCTGTCTAAGCTCACATAGTGAATTTGGATATCTTGACGGGTTGTGATATGTAAACGTCCTGTAGAATATTCCTCAGAAACGTCGGTGATTCTTTTTAATTGCTCGCTCGTCACTTTTCCATAAGGCAATTTGATACGTATCATTTGTACGCCTTCCTGACGTTGACCGTAAATACCACGTGCCAAACGAAGACTACGAAAACGCTCGTCATCAATTTTTCCTCCACGGAATAAATGTATTTTCTTTTCTAAATCGATAATCTCTTTTTGGACAATCGGATTTTCTATTTCTGTTCTAAAACTTTCCATTTCTTTGTTTTTTTCCTCCCCCAACCCCCTCCGAAGGAGGGGGAGCCGAAATTGGGAATATTAAATCTTATTTTATTCTACTTTTTTATCCTAGCTCACTACCCTTTGGAGAGGTGTGGGGTGGGGATTACTTTATAAATCCTACTCCTGCTGTTGTATTAGTTGAAGTATCGATTAAAATAAAAGCACCATTAGCTTTGTTCTCGTTATAAGAATCAAAATACAAAGGTTTGCTTAACTTGATAGATACCTCTCCTATTTCATTCAAAGACAATTCAGAAGCTTGTGTTGTTCCTGAATAATCTGTAGCAATCACATTACGAACACTATCCACCTTTGCTAACACTCTATTGGTATTATGTTGAACTAAATATTTGGTTCCAGCAACTAATTTTTTGCTATCCATCCAACAGATCGTTGTTGTAATATCTTTTTCAATTCTTGGCAATTCGCCTGATTTCACAATCATATCACCTCTCGTAACATTGATGTCATTTTCTAACTCAATTGTAATCGAAGAACCTGCTGTGGCCTCATCGAATTGTTGGTCAAAAAAGTGAATTTTAGACACCTTAGATTGTGTTAAAGATGGCAATACAGTTACCGCGTCCCCTACTTTGATATTATTGCCATATAATTTTCCCGCATACCCTCTAAAATCATGGTACTGCTCCGTTTTAGGACGAATTACCGTTTGCACAGGGAAACGAGTTTGTCCTTTTTCGTAAACGTCTGTTGGCTCTAAAGCTTCCAAATGCTCTAAGATAGTTTGTCCTTGGTACCAAGGCATTCCTCCTAAAGATTCAACCACATTATCTCCTGTCAAAGCACTTAACGGAATGTAACTTACGTTTTGTTCTTTGAAAGTACTTTTTGCATTCAATTCTTCAAAATCGGCTTTAATTTTATTGAAAACCTCTTCAGAGTAATCAACTAAATCCATTTTGTTAACCGCTACAATCACTTCTTTTACTCTCAATAAATTATTGATAAAAAAGTGACGGTAGGTTTGCTCGATTACCCCTTTACGAGCATCAATCAAAATAATCGATACTTGCGAAGTCGAAGCTCCCGTTACCATGTTACGCGTATATTCTACGTGACCTGGCGTATCGGCAATAATATAACTCTTTTTAGCAGTTGAGAAATAAATGTGAGCCACATCAATGGTGATTCCTTGCTCTCTCTCCGCAACCAATCCGTCAGTAGCCAAAGAGAAATCTAAATAATCGTACCCTTTTAATTTACTGCTTCTTTCAATTGCTTCTAATTTATCAGTCGTTAAAGACTGTGTATCGTATAATAATCTCCCGATTAATGTACTCTTCCCATCATCTACACTTCCTGCTGTTGCTATTTTTAAAACTTCCATATCTTTTTCCCCTCCCCGACCCTCCCCAAAGGGGAGGGAGCCGAGACTATTGTTTTACTTGTTATATATCTTTATTTGTTACCTTCATATTTAATCTCCAATACCTCCCTCCCCATCGGGGAGGGCTGGGGTGGGGATTCTAAAAGTATCCTTGTTGTTTTCTTTTTTCCATCGCTGCCTCCGAACGTTTGTCGTCGATTCTGGCACCTCTTTCTGAAATAGTGGAAGCTCTAATTTCACCAACTACTTCTGCAATTGTTGCTGCATAGGAATCAACAGCCGCTGTACAGCTCATATCTCCTACCGTTCTAAAACGTACAATTCTTTCTTCAACAATTTCGTCTTCTTCTTGATATACGTGTGGAGAATGTGACCAAATCATCCCATCTCTCAAAAACACCTTACGTTTGTGTGAAAAATAAATCGAAGGGATTTCAATTTGTTCTTGTTCTATATAACTCCAAACGTCTAATTCAGTCCAGTTTGAAATAGGAAATACACGTACGTTTTGTCCCATCTCAATTTTTCCATTCAATAAATCAAACAGCTCAGGACGTTGATTTTTTTCATCCCATTGGCCAAAATCATCACGAACAGAGAAAATACGTTCTTTAGCTCTTGCTTTTTCTTCATCACGACGCGCACCACCAATACAAGCATCAAATTTAAATTCTTCGATAGCATCTAATAAAGTGGTGGTTTGCAAACTATTTCTACTTGCATATTTTCCTGTCTCCTCAACAACTTTCCCTTGATCGATAGCATCTTGCACATTACGTACTATAAGCTCCAATCCTAATTCTTTTACCAATTTATCTCTAAACTCAATAGTTTCAGGAAAATTATGCCCCGTATCTACGTGTAATAACGGAAAAGGAATTTTGGCTGGAAAAAAAGCCTTTTGTGCTAATCGCACCAAAGTAATCGAATCTTTTCCTCCTGAAAAAAGCAACACTGGCTTTTCAAATTGAGAAATCACTTCTCTAAATATGTAAATCGCTTCGCTTTCTAAAGCATTTGTTTTTAAAACTGAACTCATTCTTTTTTTTGTTTAAAAGTTTAAGGTTTAAAGTTTAAGGTTGTTACTCCTTTTCTATAACCTCTTAACATTTTCTATTTTCTATGTATCTCTTCTATTTTTCAACTAACCGATTAAACAACTAACCGATATACTTTTATTTTCCGTGCAAACCACATTCTTTATGACTTGATTCCCACGACCATCTTCCTGCTCTGATATCTTCTCCAGGAAGAATCGCTCTTGTACATGGGGCACAACCTATACTTACAAATCCTTTTTTATGCAAGCTGTTTTGTGGCACATTATTATCGTCAATGTATTTTTGAACCTCTTCTAATGACCATTTTAACAAAGGATTGAATTTAATGATTTGGAAATTAGCATCGTATTCAAATAAATGTAAATCACTTCTGTTCTCCGACTGCTCTGCCCGCAAACCTGTAATCCATACTTCATTTCCCGCCAAAGCTTTCTTAAGCGGTACTACTTTACGAATAAAACAACATTCTTTTCTATTCTCAACTGATTCGTAAAAGCTATTTGGCCCCTTCTTCTCTAATAATTCCTCTACTGCTTTCGCTTCCGGAAAATATACTTTAATTGGTGTTTTGTATTTCTTTTGAGTTCTATGAAAAACATCATAAGTCTCTTGAAACAAACGACCTGTATCTAAAGTAAAAATTGTCACTGGAGCACCACTTTTTTCAATTAGGTCAGTAATCACCTGATCTTCCTGCCCAAAAGAAGTGGAAAAAACCACTTTATCTTTATATTCATTTGCTAAAAAAACAAAAGCCTCTTCAATGGAAAAGTCTTTTGTTTTTTCAATTAATGCATTCACTATTGTTGTACTCATTTGTTTTCTTTTTCTATAAAATCTATTACCCTATCGGTTTAGTAGATTACTCCGCAAAATTACTACTTATTTCCAAATAACAAAACATTATATTCATTTTTTTTAATCACCCTAGATTCTAATGTATTGAAAATCCGAACTTAAGCTTAATACCACTTCTCGAAACACCAATTTCAAGTAAAACTCAACTTTAACATAGCTGCTCAACCCTTGCAAAACCTCAAATTCTGCGCAAAGATACATTAATTTTTTTAATTTATTTTTTAAACTCTACTTTACCTATAGGATTATTATAAAATAGTTATTAGATTTGCCAAAAAATATATCAATATGGACTTTCAATTAGGATTAGTTATTGCTGGTTTAGCAGTAGGATTTGTAGTAGGATTAACAGGTGTAGGTGGTGGTTCCTTAATGACCCCTATTTTATTGTGGTTTGGAATTCCTCCCACCACAGCTGTAGGTACTGATTTATTATATGCGGCATATACTAAAATGGCCGGTATATTTGTACATCATAAAAAGAAAAACATCAATTGGAAAATTACAGGATGGCTTTCCTTAGGAAGCATTCCTGCGGCGCTAATCACATTATGGATTTTAGATAGCATCAAAACCGATATTTCGGCCGTGAATGCTGTTATAAAATACAGCTTAGGTTGGGCTTTGCTGTTCACATCAGTAGCAGTGCTTTTCAAAAAGAAAATCATGGACTTCTCTAAAAAACACTCTGGTGATAAATTCCACAAGGAAAGTAACACGCAAAATATGTTAACTATTGCGATAGGCGTAATGCTTGGTGCAACAGTAACTTTAACTTCGATTGGTGCTGGTGCATTAGGAACAGTAACGTTATTTTTCCTTTACCCTCTTTTACCCACTCCCAAATTAGTAGGCACCGAAATTGCTCACGCTGTACCCTTGACCTTGGTAGCAGGTCTTGGACACGCCACAATGGGAAATATCGATTATTTGCTATTAGGACAATTGTTAATGGGTTCTTTACCTGGTATTTTCATAGGAAGTATGTTAAGCGGTAAAATTCCTGATTTGTATTTAAGAAATGCTATCGCCATCATGTTGTTTTTTGTGGGATACAAATTAATTTTTTAAATATATAAATTTGTTACAATTTAGCAAAACAAACAAAAACGACCCTTTCCAAATGTACAGTGGAAAGGGTCGTTTTTTATTTGGGACTAAAACTTTTAAAAAGCAATATCAGCTAAACTATTATTTTCTAAAATCATCAAAGTATTATCACGTACTTCAGTCATCAATTTTCGAACCGCACAACTGGCTTCATCTGTGCAATCATCGCAAGGCTCATAAAAATTATGACTGGCACATGGCAATAAGGCAATTGGCCCTTCAAGAATGCGATATACCTTAGCCATGTTAATATCCTTAGGTTCTTTGATTAAATAATAACCGCCACCTTTTCCTTTTTTGGCACCCAAAAATCCAGAATGACGCAACAACAATAATATACTTTCTAAAAACTTAATCGAAATGTTTTCAGACTTTGCTATATCAGCAATAGCCACAGGTGTCTGATCTTCTTGGCGTGCCAAAAAGGTCAAAGCTTTGATTCCGTATTTTGTTTTTTTAGATAACATTTTGAATTAAGGATTTTTTATTTGGAAATTAGCATTTAAGATATCCATGTATCTTCAATTTTATCAATTTCCCAAACACCATTTATTTCTTTTACATAGACATTGTAACCTCGTCCACATCTTCCACAATAACTAAAACTAGCTTTAAATAAACCTTTCGTTTTTTCTTTATCAAATTGAATTCTAGAAATAGTAAAAATCCCAGAAAACACAAAGTTATAATTTCGTTCAAATAGAAGATAAGGATGATTGTCTGTATTAGAAAATTCTGAAATATTTTTTAATTTAAATTTATTATTTAGCTTGATTTTACTATAATCAAACAGAAATTGCCTTAAGGTATCTTTACCTTTGACTGAAAATTCTGAAATTGGAAATTCCTCTAATAACTTTTTGTCAAAATAAGGATTAAAATCGTTTTTAATCCAAGGATTGAAGGCTAAAATTATTTCAGAAGTATCTTTTTTTGCAACTTCTCTCCTTGTTTCCCATTTTTTATACCTAATTTCTTGCTCTTCTGTTATTTTAGTAGAATCCAAAAAAACATCTCCTTTTTTATCAGTAACAAATTCACCTAACATTGGAGAAGGTTCCACCATCCTACTATCTACACAAATAGAGTCAACTAAACTCGGCAAAATTTGAGTTAAAACCGCTTTTTCTAATTCAAATTCATCTTTGTTACTTTCACAATATACAGTTGACAAAAATAAAAGTAAAGTACTAATTGAACCAACAATTTTAATCATAGTAGAATAATTAAAATCAAATATGATAAAAAAATATGAATAAAAAAAAAACGATTTTTGATTTACAGAAAATCTGCAATCAAAAATCGTTAGTCTTCAATCTTTAATCATTAAGAAAGCGCTTGCTCCAAATCAGCAATTACATCTTTTACGGTTTCTAAACCTACAGAAACACGCACCAAACCTTCGGTAATTCCAACCGCTAATTTCTCTTCGGCAGATAACTTACTATGCGTTGTTGATGCTGGATGTGTTACAATGGTTTTGGCATCACCAATATTGGCCGATAGCGAACACAATTTGATTTTATCCAAAAAAGTTCTACCCGCTTCTAAACCACCTTTGATTTCAAAGGCAATAATATTTCCTCCTAAAAGCATTTGCTTTTTGGCGATTTCATATTTAGGATGCGATTTCAAGAAAGGGTATTTCACACTGTTTACTTTAGGGTGACTTTCTAAAAACTCAGCTACTTTCATTGCATTTTCACAATGTCTTTCCACACGAAGGGATAGGGTCTCCAAACTTTTGGACAATACCCATGCATTAAATGGTGACATAGCAGGCCCAGTATTTCGGGAGAAAAGATAGATTTGACGAATCAAATCGGCATTACCCACAGCTACTCCGCCCAACACACGCCCTTGACCATCCATCAATTTAGTCGCCGAATGAATCACAATATGCGCCCCGTATTTGATAGGTTGTTGGATATAAGGAGTAGCAAAACAATTATCAATGATTAAAATCAAATTGTGCTTTTTAGCAATTGCTCCCAATAATTCCAAATCTACTACATCAACACCAGGATTTGTTGGCGTTTCAGCGTACAAAATTTTAGTAGTAGGCTGAATTAAACTCTCAATGGTTTCCGGCTGATTGATATCAAAATAAGAAGTCGTAATATTCCATTTTGGAAAATAGGTCATAAACAACGCATGCGTAGAACCAAAAACACTCCCAGCCGATACAATGTGGTCACCTGAATTTAACAAAGCTGCAAAAGAGGAATAAATCGCTGCCATTCCCGTTGCAAAAGCATAACCAGCCTCAGCGCCTTCCATAGCACAAACCTTATCTACAAACTCAGTTGTGTTTGGGTTAGAAAAACGACTGTAAATATTACGTACTTTTTCTTCTGTAAAGGAAGCTCTCATATCCTCAGCATCTTCAAACACAAAACTAGAAGACAAATACAAAGGACTTGAGTGTTCTTGAAATTGTGATTTTTCTATATGATTACGTATGGCTTGGGTTTCAAAACCAAATTCTTGTTCGTTCATTTTATTTTTAGTTTAGAGTTTAAAGTTTAAATGTTTAAGATTGTTCAAATCGCAAACACTTTACTTCAACTATTTTTTCAGTTTATACTAATGACTTATAACTATTAACTATTTCGCTAACTCAACACCATTCAAAATCACTTTGTAGTGAATGGTCGCTGTAGGTTCAACCGTTTTGGAAACCGAGCAGTATTTTTCAAAAGACAATTGTGCCGCTTTGGCCGCTTTGTCTTCTTTGATATTTCCTACCAAAGAAAAGACAACATAAATATTCTTGAAAGGTTTAGCATCACCTACTTGCTCTCTTACTCCTTCGACTTCCGCTTTGAAAGAGGTAATTTCCTGACGTTGTTTTTTTAGAATCGAAATCATATCAATTCCACTGCATCCAGCCACACCCATCAATACCAATTCCATTGGGCTTGGCCCCATATCATTTCCTCCAAAATCAGGACGCGCATCTACATTTACTATATGTCCTCTTTCGTTTTTTAATTCGAAATGGAAGTTTTCGTTTACTCTGTTTAATGTTATTTTCATAATATTCTTATTTATGGACGCGGATGAAACGGATTTCAAACGCTGATTTGATGGTTTTTTATTTATTTTTTTATACTAAATGCTCAAAAACTGAATACTAAAAAAAATTCTTCCTGAACACTGAACACTACAAAATTATCCTTTATCCGATATTCTCAAAATATCTCCAAAAACACCTCTGGCCGTAACCGCTGAACCTGCTCCTGCTCCTTGAATTACAATTGGACGGTCTCCATAAGATTCGGTATAAATTTCGAAGAACGAATCCGAGCCTTTCAATCCACCTAAGGCAGTATCCATTGGTACCGAAACCAGTTTCACTTCTAGATTTCCTTTGTCATTTTGCAAATCCCCTGAGAGTTCGCCTATATAACGCAAGACGTGATTCGGCTGTTGTTCTGATTTTATTTTGTTGTAAATTGGGTCAAACTCTTTCAATTTGGTCAAGAAATCAGCCACACTTCCTTCGCGTAAATGTTCTGGAATTAAATTCTGAATTTGAACTTCCTCAAACTCATTTTGCAAATCCAATTCTCTCGCCAAAATCAATAACTTTCTACCCACATCATTTCCGCATAAATCCTCTCTTGGGTCTGGTTCCGTATAGCCATTATCAATAGCTTCTTTCAAAATGTCGCTAAATGGTACATCTTTAGCAGAGAAATTATTGAACAAATAACTCAATGTTCCTGAGAATACTCCTTTAATTTTAGTGATATTTTCACCAGAAAGATGCAACAATTTGATAGTATCAATCAATGGCAACCCTGCACCTACATTAGTTTCGTACAGGTAATTTTTTTGATTTTTCTCTAAAGTCGCACGCAATTCTTTATAAAAATCGTAACTCAAAGTATTCGCTACTTTGTTCGACGAAATCAAGTCAAAACCGTTTTCGGCTAGTGTGATGTAATTTTCAACAAAAGCAGCACTTGCTGTATTGTCCACAGCAATTAAGTTGGCCAAATGATGTTCATTTGCGTAAGCGATAATGTCCTTCATGGTATAAATCACTCCGTTGTTTTGAATTTCATTTTTCCAGTTAGGCGAAATCCCATTTTTATTCAACAGCACACTGCTGGAATTTGCAATGGCAAAAATATTCAACTTCACACCCTTTCTTTTTTCGATTGCATCGGCTGATTCTAGGATTTGATTAATCAAAGTACCTCCCACTAGTCCGTGACCAAAAATGGCGATATTGATTTTCTTAGACACCCCAAAAATCTCTCCATGAATAACATTGAGCGCCTTAGTCAATTCAGATTTTTGAACGACCAAACTCACGTTCTTGCCCGTAACGGTATTGTTAAACAAAATAGGTACAATTTTGTTGCGAATCAAAGCTGTATAGGGCTGATGAAAAGTACTCAAATCCTGTCCAATAATCGAAATCACCGAAACATCATCCGTCACAGAGATTTTATTAACATCTTTCGAATAAAAATCATTTTCAAATTCTTTCTCTAATTCAATCATCGCCTTAGTAGCTTTATCAGCAGCAACTACCAGTCCGATTCCTCTTTCTGAAGAACCTTGCGAAATGATACTCACACTGATATCATTGTCTCCCATAACCCTAAAAATACGTGCATCAACTCCTGTTTTTCCAAGCAGCCCACGACCTTCTAAGTTGACCAAAGCTACATTTTCTAAAACAGAAAGCGTTTTAATTCCTTCCTTACTTGGATTAGAGGTGATTAATGTGCCATTATTTTCGTGATTAAACGTATTTAAAATACGTAGCGGAATATTTTTTTCCAATAACGGAATTATAGTTTTGGCATGTAAAATGGTCGCTCCAAAGTTTGCCAACTCATTCGCCTCATTAAAAGTCAAGTGATCAATTTTTTTAGCATCCGAAACCAAATCAGGATTAGCGGTATAAATACCATCCACATGGGTGTAATTTTGAAGCTCAGTTGCGTTGAGATAATTCGCCAATAAAGAGGCTGTATAATTACTCCCGTTTCTTCCTAAAGTTGTGGTTTCATTTTTACTATTCGAACCAATAAAACCTGTGATAATATTTACAATTCCTTTGTGCTCTTTGAAATATTGAACCACGTTTTTCTTTGAAAGTTGGTCTAAGGGCTGTGCATCACCAAATTTAGAATCTGTTTTCAACAAATTTCTAGCATCTGTAAATTGAGCCGTAATGCCTTTTTTTACCAAAATAGCAGTCAGCAATTTAGCCGAAAGCAATTCGCCTTGTGAAAAAATCTGATCTTTAATTTTGGCACTATAATCCCCAATTAAGCTCACTCCTTCATAAAGTTTTTCTAAGATGGTAAACTCCGCAGCCAAATCTACATCAGTATAAGTGGACTGTTGGTAGGCCTTAAATTTTTCTAATAGTGTTTTATAATCGCCATTAACAGCAGCAACACCCAATATTGCTTCTAAATCATCGGTTGCATTGCCACGTGCTGAAACTACAACTGCAATTTCTTCGCCTTTATTTACTTTGTCTTCAATGATTGAAACTACTTTGTTTAATCCGTCTCCGTTAGACAAGGATTTACCTCCAAACTTTAATATCTTCATTTCTATCTCTATTTTTTTAATTAAAAATTGGCGCTAGCAAATTATTTAATTGTTCGTATTCTATTAAAAAAGCATCGTGACCATGTACTGAAATTATCTCACTGTAACTAGCTTTTACGTGATGTTTAACTAATTCTTCATAGGTTTCTTTATTCTCTTTGGCCGTAAAAAACAAATCCGAATTGATTCCGACGATGTGGATATGAGCTTCAATTTTATTGACTAAACTATCAAAATTACCTCTTCCTCTAGTAACATCAATGGTTTTCAGTAATTGATTCATCATTTTATAGGAACTCAACTGAAATCGCTTTTGCAATTTATTGCCGTGATGTTGCAACCAACTTTCGATATTAAATATCGCTAACTCTTCGTTAGTGGTTCGTTGAAATTTCACTTTAAAAGATTCCGGAGTGCGGTAACACAACATGGCATGAATACGAGCATCCTCAATGGGTTTCGAAGAATTATTCAAAATTTGCTCTTGCAAAAAACAATTGGCAATCAACCAGTCGGTCGATTTCCAATCCGTTGCAATCGGCACCAAATGCTGGGTTATTTTTGGCGCTAATATTAACATTTCCCAAGCAATACCACCTCCTACAGAACCTCCTACGATAGCAAATAATTTTTCAATCTTCAATTCCTCAATTCCTTGAATAAATAATCGAGCCACATCTCTGGCATTAAAGTCAAGGTAATTCTCAATCAACTCTCCATCATATCCATTTCCAGGGACATTAAATGCTAAAATAGAATATTTAGTAGTATCAATTGTTTTATGGTCACCTACTAAATCATTCCACCAACCGTTCGCTCCAATTATATTGGAATTACCTGTCAAGGCATGATTTATTAAAACAATAGGCGCAGTATGCAATTCTTGTCCAAAAACTTGAAATGACAAATGAATCAAAGGGTAATTTGCACCACTCTCGGTAGTGAAATTATGTATCGTAATGCTGGTTGGTTTATTTTCCAATTTCAAATCTTGTATTATTGTGGATTCGTATTGGAAATATTATAAAGTGTGAGTTACATAAACTAGAAGATTTAGCGTTGTTATCTTTCCTTAAAACCAATCTAAATTCAGTTTAAGGTAGAATGCAGCACCTTCTTCGATGAATCGAAGGGTTGCTAAGGCATCATCGGGTCTAATCCCTCGTCCTTTCTTTATAACATTTCAGTACGTTTATGAACATTTAAGATGCAAAGAAACCATTAATTTTTTAAACAAACAAATTTTGCTCACTCAGATTTATAGCCTAAATCAAGAGCAAAGAAAAACGCAAGTATCAACTGAACAAAAATTATTCAACAATGACTTGCGTTACCTTCTATGATTTCAAAAAACTTTTTAAATAAATAGTGTTTCATTTTCTTTTGAATACATTAATAACAGGGTGTTTACCACACTTTTTTGTTTTTTCATTTTCGCATCAGTTGTAATACCGAATCTGGTATTTGTCAACTCATCTGCTGTTCTATTTCCTGGACGGTCTCCTCGCCTGCCCCTTAATAAATTGATTGCTCCTGTAATGATTCTTCTTGTTTTCATAATTTTTGTTGTTACTTGTTTATACTTAATTTTTATTTGTTTGTTATTTTGTTTGCTTTCAATCACCATCTACGTAAAAAAAACCCTTTTGGATTCAGATTACCAAAAGGGTTTTTATATAAATATAATTTTTTCTTTTGGATATCAACAGACTAGCTTGTGTGTAAAAAACACAACAACCGAAAAATGCTTCATCTGTTTAGTATAGTTGGTAACCATCATTTCTTACAACTTGAATTAATATTATTTGTTTTTTTAACAAAAAAGCCTCCTGAAAATTTCAGGAGGCTTTCGCTATATTTTTGTATTATTTGAATATAAAAAATTAAGCTATCGCACTCCTGCCGATTTCTTTAAATTGTACCATAGATTTTTTACAAATAATAAAATTCATTTCCTGATTATTTTGAGCCACAAAGATATAAAAATTTCTTTATGATTGCTTTTATTTCAATAAAATTTTGAGTCAAAATTTCTAATTAACAGTAAATTATGATTTTCAACAAAAAATTCTAGTCTCTTTCAAAAAAACAAATCAAACAAGAGCTTTTTCTTCAAGTTCCTTTTAAAACTTCTCTATTCCACTCCCTTGATTTGACAATTCAAAAATAGATCGAAAATCCCAATTCAACATTAAGGCAATCTTAAGATACGTTTATGATAACGTATCAAAAACAGCTTTTAAATCAGCCTTTAAATCTTCAATAGCTTCCAACCCTACAGACAGACGAATCAAATCCTTAGAAACTCCTGAAGCTAATTGTTGCTCATCCGACAATTGTTGATGGGTGGTACTTGCTGGATGAATAATCAATGACTTAGTATCTCCAATATTGGCTAATAACGAAAACAACTTGGTTTCATCGGCTACTTTTTTAGCGGCATCAAAACCTCCTTTTAACCCAAAAGTAACCAAACCGTTTTGTCCTTTTGGCAAATAACGCTGTGCTAAATCATAATACTTACTCGATGGTAATCCAGGATAGTTTACCCAAGCCACTTGGTCTTGTGATTCTAACCATTGCGCTAAAGCCAAACCGTTTTCACTATGTTTTTGAACACGAACAGCCAACGTTTCTAATCCTTGGATAATTTGGAACGCATTAAACGGACTCAAAGCCGCACCATAATCGCGTAAACCTTCAATTCTCACCTTAGCGATAAAGGCTGCCGCCCCTAAAGCATCGTGATATACTAAGCCATGATAACTTGGATTAGGCTCAGTAAATTCCGGGAAACGCCCGCTACTCCAATCAAAAGTACCAGCATCAATAATCGCACCTCCTAATGAGGTACCGTTACCCGCAATATATTTTGTTAACGAATGGATAACGATATTGGCCCCATGTGCAATAGGATTCAACAAATAAGGAGAAGCCACAGTATTATCAACCACAAAAGGCACTTTTAAATCTTGAGCCACAGCTGAGATGGCTTTCAAATCTAATACATCCAATTTTGGATTTCCTAAACTTTCAACAAAAATCACTTTGGTATTATCCTTAGCTGCATTGGCGAAATTTGCCGCATCCGAAGGATCAACAAACGTAGTGGTGATTCCTAACCTAGGCAATGTAGAACTTAATAAATTAAAAGTCCCTCCATACAAACTACTAGAAGCTACAATATGATCACCTGTTTTTAACATGGTCAACAAAGCCGTTGCGATAGCAGCAGTCCCTGAAGCGGTTACAACAGCCGCAATACCACCTTCGAGAGCCGCTAAACGTTGCTCCAAAATATCATTGGTTGGATTGTTTAATCTCGTGTAAATATATCCCATTTCAGCCAGCGAAAATAAGTTTGCCGCATGTTCCGAGTTGTTAAACACATACGAAGACGTTTGGTAAATAGGCACCGCTCTGGTTCCTGCGTGTTGGGTTACGTCGTGTCCTGCGTGCAGGGCATTGGTTTCAAAATTAAATGTGCTCATGTTTGATATTTATTAATGATTGTTATTTCAAAAAAAACCTCCCAATTGCTCGGGAGGTCTTGCTCAATTTTATGTTGTATCTAAGCAATAGGTTACCCGCAGAAAAAAATCTGTTTTGACATGCACTTTATTGCTCTTGAAAAATTCATTTTTTTATTTTTTGGTAACCAAATTTGCAAACTATTTTTCGCAAATCCAAAACATTACACAATAATTAACATATCACTTTGGGTCTAAAACGGCATTTTTTCAAAGGGGATAATAAAATTAAAAATTTGGTTAAGATTAATTTACAATTCAAAATGGTTTCATACCTTTGCACCTCAAAATACAAAGAGGAAAAATTTGAACTGATTGCAACCTCTTCATAATGAACCTAGTTGATTATGGGTACCAAATTCTTTTTGGTAGAAAAAAATGCTAAAGCAGAAACGCTTCTTTAGTCCTTTTTTGCAATCCTTTTTTTCTCGCTTAATTATAAAATTAATTTTATTATGGCTTATTTATTTACGTCAGAATCTGTGAGCGAAGGACATCCAGATAAGATTGCAGACCAAATTTCAGACGCATTAATTGACAACTTTTTAGCGTTTGATGCTAATTCAAAAGTAGCTTGTGAAACATTAGTAACTACAGGTCAAGTAATTTTGGCGGGTGAAGTTAAATCAGATACTTATCTAGACGTTCAACAAATTACACGCGACGTAATTCGTAAAATTGGTTACACCAAGAGTGAATATATGTTTGAAGCCAATTCCTGCGGTATCTTATCAGCCATTCACGAGCAATCAGCAGATATTAATCAAGGGGTTGATCGTTCAAAACCCGAAGAACAAGGTGCAGGTGACCAAGGAATGATGTTTGGGTATGCTACAAATGAAACTGACAATTATATGCCATTGGCACTTGATTTGTCTCACAAATTGCTACAAGAATTAGCTGCACTAAGACGTGAAAACAACGAAATTACGTATTTGCGTCCTGACGCTAAATCTCAAGTAACTTTAGAATATAGTGATGACAATGTACCCGTTCGCATTGATGCCATTGTAATTTCTACACAACACGACGATTTTGACACTGAGGAAGCCATGCTTGCTAAAATCAAAAAAGACATTGTTGAGATTTTGATTCCAAGAATCATTGCTAAAAACCCAAAACATGCCCATTTGTTTAACGATAAAATCCAATACCACATTAACCCAACTGGTAAATTTGTAATTGGAGGTCCTCACGGAGATACTGGTTTAACTGGTAGAAAAATCATCGTGGACACTTACGGTGGTAAAGGAGCTCACGGTGGTGGTGCTTTCTCTGGAAAAGACCCATCTAAAGTAGATAGAAGTGCTGCTTATGCAACTCGTCATATTGCTAAAAACTTAGTAGCTGCAGGAGTTGCTGACGAAATTTTAGTTCAAGTATCTTATGCTATTGGGGTTGCACAACCAATGGGAATTTTCATTAATACGTATGGCAAATCAAAAGTAAACTTAACGGATGGTGAAATCGCTAAAAAAGTTGAAGCTATCTTTGACATGCGTCCTTACTTTATTGAACAACGTTTAAAATTAAGAAACCCAATTTACAGCGAAACAGCCGCTTACGGACACATGGGACGTACGCCTGAAACTGTTACCAAAACATTCTCAGCTCCTGGTGGCGAATCTAAAACGGTAACTGTTGAATTGTTTACTTGGGAAAAATTAGATTTTGTTGACCAAGTAAAAGCAGCTTTTGGATTGTAATTCAATAACGCAAACTATACATTAAAAAAACGGCTATCTAAAAAGGTAGCCGTTTTTTTTGTAGGACAAACTATCATTTTTTTTTGTTACTTAGTAAAAAAATAAAACTATGGTCCGTTTTCCTTCCTTCCAAAAAATTATTGACACCACTCAAAATACCATTATCCGATTTCCATTAGAAACTCTCACTGCAGTTTTAGGAACCATTATAGCCATTAGGCTATCAGAGGAAACATACAACAGCCCTATGAACTCTGTTTACACAAAAATTTTATTGTGTTGCTCATTAGGACTGGTATTATTTTTAGCCCTTAGTTTGTATTTTTCAAAAGAGTTAAAAAACAATATTTTTCGTTTTGGATGGAGTCTTATACTTGGAGGAATCGTAGTCTTATTTGTTTTTAATTTTTCAGAACCACTAAAACAAAATGAAATTTTTCAGTTTTTAGCTTTAAACTTGGCCTTGCACCTCTTGGTTTCATTTGCGGCTTTTATTCATAAAAAATACAGTCCAGATTCCTTTTGGGAATTCAACAAACAACTCTTCCTACGAATATTAACTGCTGGATTATACAGTCTAGTTATTTTCGCTGGATTGTCCTTTGCTTTGCTAGCGATGCATTTATTGTTTGAGATTGAATTTTACGATAAAATTTATTTGCATTTATTTTTTATTATTTCAGGGATTTTCAACACTTTGTTTTTCTTAGCAGGTGTACCCGAAATCAATGAAGCTAAAACATCTTTGGTCTTAAATTATCCCATGGGATTAAAAAAATTCACGCAGTATGTGCTTGTACCTCTAATTAGCATTTACCTTATTATTTTACTTTCGTATGAATTAAAAATTATTATCACGCTTTCCTTACCCATCGGATGGGTTTCGAACTTGATTTTGGTATTTGCTATTTTTGGCATTTTATCTTTATTACTAATCCATCCCATTGCCAATGAAGCTGAAAACGTTTGGATTGCCACATTTCACAAATGGTTTTACTTTCTACTAGTACCTTTGCTAGGACTATTGTTTTGGGCTATCTTATATCGTATCAACCTATATGGATTTACCCATGAAAGGTATTATGTTTTTGCATTAGCATTATGGCTTAGTTTACTAACAGCTTACTTTATTTTTAGAAAAAATCCCCAAATTCAATTCATCCCAATAAGCATGTCCATCATTGCAGCGCTTACCATTATGGGGCCTCAAAGTGCAGATGCAGTTTCCAAAAGAAGTCAGTTGAACAGATTTGAAACTTATATGTTAACTAAAAAAGAAAAACTTAGCTTTAAAGAAGAACAAGATTTGAGTAGTATTATTAAATTTCTAAATGACAACTATGAAATTGAGATCTTAATCCCTTCAGCTAAAGAGTTAATTCCTTTAATAAAAAAAGACAAACAGGTAAGTGAATATGACATCATGAAAACATTAGGATACCAATATCGAAGTCAATATGAATCTGAAAACAGAGCTGATAAGAATTTTTATTATTCTTACTACAACAATGGCTCGAAACCGATTGAAAACATTCAAGGCTATGATTTGAGTTTTTCTATAGATCAATATCAGAACTTAGATTGCAAAAATTGCATTTCACTTAATGCCAAACCTTTCTCTATTTCTAGCGAAAAGACTCAATATGGTATTGATTTGATTGTAAATACCGATAAAATCCCTCTTCATATTTTTAATTTCATCAATACAAATCCTAAATTCAACAAAAACAACGGATTAGAAATAATCAACCAAAAAATAGAAACTGACAAATATAATTTGTTATTGACCTACAAATCAGCAAGTGGTGAGATCATAAAAAACAAAAAAGTCGTAACGGAATACGCTATTGATATTTTATTAAAAATTAAAACCAACTAGAAAGCAAAAAACAACTATTATTCATTGTAGAACAATAGTTGTTTTTATAAACCTTTTAGGCAGATTAACTACAAATTATACTTCATAGAAAAAATAATATAACGCGGTTGAACCGTGTATTGTGACGTTCTAGTAGCAAATTCAGTAAAACTATCATCATTAAGCGAAGTAGTGTTCAAAATATTAGTAGCCGATAATTTGTATTCCATTTTGGCATTTTTCTTTTGATAAATCAAACTGGCACTCAAGAAATCGTATTCATTTTTAATGGTTCCAGAATCATTTCTATAATTATAAAATTCATATTCAGACACAAAAGAAAACGCTTTAAGAAAATAGTAATCTAACTTAACTGAAGGTCTATCCGTATAAAAAGTGGTTCCGTTATATTCATTTACCGTATAATTATAACCCAATTCTAAGTTGGGTAAATTTTTATAATTGGTTGATGCTTTGACAGAATACCTTTGTGTAATGCTTTCGGTTGTAGTAGGTGTGTTATTTTGAAAGTTATTAAACTTAGACCAGTTTACACTAGCACCAGCACTGGCTTTGTAATTTTTCAAAAATGAACGACCGTAATTCCCTGAAGCAGAAAACGTTTCATCGGCTAAATCCGAATTATAAGGCATTGATTCTTGATTTACTCCTGAAAAAACAGAGCGATTTTTTACAGCATCTACTTTTTTAGTATAAGAAGCATTAGCAAAAATATTTTCCAAATTATACATGTTGTATTTAAAATAACGTAACGAGTGAACCTGTGAAGTCGCATTTTCTAACGTACGATCTCCTCTAGTAAGACTGTTGTAATTAGAAAAAACATACCCTTCAACCAACTTATTAATATCTGTAAAATTATTAGTTAAGGAATAATTGTAGGTTAAGCTTTCAGACTTTTTAATTTGGTACAGAGCAAAAACATCTGGCAACACTCTGTAAAAATTTTGTTGAAAAGCAGTACCTGATTGTTGGTTATTCATATCATAATAATGCAAACTCACCCCTGGATTAAAAGTAAACTTCCCTGTTAAGATTTTATAATGCAACCCCAAATACACGTCATTAAAAGCATAATTCACACGATTGTTATTTTGAGAGGCATCCAAATCGTTAATCGTTTGATTGTCTAATATTTGAAAAATACGTGAATTAAAATTTTGATACGAATAGGTTTCACCTAAGGTCAAATTGACATTGCTTTTAGGCGTTAACATATAGTAATAATCTATTTTGGCATCAATTTTATTGGTTTTCACGAATCGGTCCTGATTTAAATCATTTCGATTTTGCCCCGAAGCATACCCTATCAAATCAAAAGGTTGTGTTTGTAAATTGGCATTATAAAAAGGATTTTCATCTTGATAAAGATGTTGTGCTTCAAAAGCAAAAATATTTTTATCGTTTAAGGTATAATACAAATTCAAATTTTGATTGAACGAGGTAGGGTCTTGCTTTTTACCCGTATAAATATCCTCATCTGTGGAAACTGAATTTACAATGGATTCTCTAAAAAGAGAAGCAACTTCATCTTGTTTTGAAAATTTTCCTAAAACATCATAATCAAATTGCAATTTCGTATTAGGCTTGTAGCTGGAACTTAACTTCACCATTCCAAAATTACTTTTTTGGACTGAAGTTTGTTCACTTTTTTGTTGGTCGCCAGACCTTAAAATAGTCATTTGTGATTTGGTTTCCATTTCGGTTCCAGAGGAAGAAACAATCCCGAAACCACTTAAATTCCATGCTTTGTTGACGCTATATGAAAAATTAGTCGCACCAAATTTAGTATCGATTTCTTTGGCTCTATTGTTACGTATGGTAGAAATTCCTAAATCATTCGAGGACACATCAAAACTACTTCCACCTTTTCGGGATACGCCTCTAAACCCTCCAGTCATCTTAAAATAATCTTGAGTGGTAAGGGGTAATTCACCAATGTTATTAAAATTAGTAATTACATTTACACTATATTTTGGATTGTAATAAAACAATTTAGGGTTAATCAAATACCGATCTTCCTCATGTCCCACACCTATTCCAGCAGTCAAATCTCCAAACCAAAAGTTCTTCTTTCCCGATTTTAGCTTGATATTCATGGCAATGTTATCCTGATTATTTTCAACACCTTTGAGCGCGCCTACTTCACTAAAATTTCGAAGTACCTGTATTTTATCAATCGCATCAGCTGGGATATTTTTGACTCCTAATTTGGTGTCACCATCAAAAAAGTCCTTTCCTTCGACCATTAATTTAGACACTTTTTTACCTTCTACCTCAACTTCACCATCTTCGTTTACCTCAACGCCTGGTAATTTTTTCAAAACATCTTCTAGCTTGCGTTCAGTCCCTGATTTAAAGGAATCCGCATTATAAACAATCGTATCTCCTTTGATCGAAACAGGCATTTCACGGACAATCTCAACACCTTCGAGTTCAATTCCTCCAGGCTCCAATTCGATGTTTCGAATAATATTTTCGTCAGCTGTAACAATTTCGATTATTTTACTTTTCATCCCCAAATAGCTCACATTGATGCTATACGAAGTATTTTTATTTAAAGAAAGACTATATTTTCCTTTTTCATTAGTAATGGCATAGGAATCCATCGCATTGGTATTGTGATTCACAGCCATTATGTTAGCCATTTCAAGTGGTTGCCCACCCCCATCTTTAATAATACCTTCCATCCTAATAGATTGCGCCATAGCACTCAAAGAGCATAACAATAAAACCACCCAAAGTGTTTTTTTCATAAGTTTAAATTTTAAGTAATGTGTTGTCTAATGAACTTATTTTCAGATTAACGTCGTGAACCTCCAGGACCTCTTCCTCCGCCACCGCCGGGACGCTGATTGGATTCCATAAACTCTTTGGTTTTTTTAACAACTGTTTCGTCATACTCTTTTTGAGAAATAACTTTTCCTGTTGTGGGAGCTTTGATGGTTGTTTTTTCTTTGGGATTCAATACAATTTTAGAACACAAAATCACCGTCTTACCATCATTAATTTCTAAAATCAAACCTGGCAACCCCCAATATTTGTCAGGCCCTTGATTCACCGGGATTTCTGGTGTGTACCAAGCGGTAATCACTTTTTCTGTTGGTACAATTAAATTATCTAACAAGTTTGTTTTTTTATTTTTAGCTTCTTCTTCCGCTTTCTTTTTCTCTTCGTCTGATTTAGGTCTTAATGCATTAAAATCAGGTTCAGAAACCGTAATTACGGCAGTAGCTTTAAAACAATTATACCCACCAATAACACGGCTTTGCCCTTCCATTTTCCATTGTAGTTTAGGCAACGAATCCTTAACCAAGAATTGTTTCCCCATAAATTCCTTATCGATGGTATAGCTTTTTTGTTTCACATTTTTGTAGTACGTACCACCACTTCCCATTAATGAACCCATAAAACGCATTCCTCCACTACTGTTTTGTCCGGGAGTTTCTAATTTTTCTTCTTCTTTATAAATGGAAGCGGTTTTGTCAAAATGAAGAATAAATGTTTTCTCAAATAAAGATTTCATTCGTTCTTCCATTCTTTTTTGCATCTCAGGAGTAACCTCTCTGTTGCCCATCATTCTTTCCTTAAACTCAGCCGAACTGGTTTTTGATTGGTACACGGCCATTCCCTGAAACTCTTGAGCTTGGACATTAAAAAAAGTTATCCAAGCAAAAGCTATTACTAAAATCTTGTTATTCATCTTGAAGTTATTTATTTTATTTTTCATTTATTTCTATCCTTATTTACTATTTCTTATGTACCCTTTTTTGTAATTTGCAGCCTTATGAAAAAGATCCTTTTTGTATTCTTATTTTTAATATCGCTAAAAATAATCGCCCAAGACAAAAAAATTCTGGCTATCAAAATCAATGTAGTGGCTACTCACGACAAAGAGTTTGTAGGCAGAGACCCTTATGGGTACCATTATTTTACTAACAATGGCGTTCTTTATAAAATTAAAGGTCTAGAACATTGGGAATACAAAAACATTTCCCTAGGTTCCATGACCAAAATTGACCTTAACAACCCGCTTCAAATTGTTCTTTTTTATGATAATTTCAACACCGTTATTCTTTTGGACAACCAATTGAATGAAACACAAAAAATCAATTTTTCTGAAAATCCTAATCCCATTATTGTTTCCGCTGCTGGCAATGCCGCTCAGAACAAATTATGGCTTTACAACCGCCTAAATCAACAAATAGGATTTTATGATTATTTGAAGGATACCTATCGTACCATCTCCACACCCCTAACAGCTCCACTATTGTTTTATCAAACAGACTTTAATCATTTCTATTGGATAGACGACAAAAAAAATGCTTTCGTGTGTTCTATTTATGGAAAAATTTCAAATTTGGAAATCCCAACTGATTTTGATTGGATTACCTTTATCAATACCGAACAATATCTTTATACCAAAGACTACAAATTGTTTCTGGTCAATAGTGCAGTTCATGAAAAATATGAAATCGAAATTTTAGAAAAAACCTTTGAAAAATGCTATTACAAAGACCAAATTTTATCTATTTTTACAACAAAAGGAATTACAAATTATAAAATCATAACACCGTAATGCACATAGCAGTAGCAGGAAATATAGGCTCAGGAAAAACAACGCTAACTCAATTATTATCCAAACATTTCAAATGGGAACCTCATTACGAAGATGTAGTTGACAATCCTTACCTAGACGATTTTTACCATCAAATGGAACGTTGGTCTTTTAATTTGCAAATTTATTTCTTGAATAGTCGATTTCGCCAAGTCAAACAAATTCGCGAAAGCGGAAAAAAAGTGATTCAAGATCGTACAATTTACGAAGACGCACATATTTTTGCTCCCAATTTATTTGCTATGGGATTGATGACGCATCGTGACTTTGACAATTATTCTTCTTTATTTGAATTAATGGAATCTACGGTTAAAGCTCCTGACTTATTGATTTATTTACGAAGTTCCATTCCTAACTTAGTAGGTCAAATCCACAAAAGAGGACGCGAATATGAAACCTCCATTTCTATTGATTATTTGAGTCGTTTAAACGAACGTTACGAAGCTTGGATTCATACCTATGACAGGGGTAAATTACTCATCATTGATGTGGACAAAATCAATTTTGTGGACAACCCTGAAGACCTTGGAAACATCATCACCAAAATTGACGCCGAATTGAACGGATTATTTTAATATTTACATATATAACTACACCAATGCCTCTCAATCTTGAGGCATTTTTTATTACCTTTATATAGCTTATCTGCCCACAGATTTACCATTTGAGAATACCATTATTCACAAAAAATCTGATATCATGAAGGGCAAAAAACACCAACAACAACTCATTTGTCTTTTATTGACAATTGTAATCGTATTTCAAAGTTGCACCGTTTATAAAAAAACACCTGTAAGTTTGAATGACGCAATGAACTCCAATGGCAAAGCAGTAATCACAACCACAGCAAATGTTAAAAACAAATATTCTCAAATCTTATTACTTGAGGGAAATTATTATGGAATTGTAAAAACTAACAAAGGGGAAAGCAAAGTACTTTTAATCGAAAATGAAATCAAAAGCATCCGTGTTCATGATAAAACCGCTTCAACAATTGGCAATATTGCCATTGTAATAGGCACGGTAGGAGCCGTTTTTTTTATTGTTGCCTTAATTGATTTGGCTAGTATGGATTTTGGCGGCGATTGGGGTAGTGGTGCTTTTTAACTCGTAACACTTTTTAAAAATAAAAATGCCTCGTGTGTACGAGGCATTAATTGGATTCACTTGAATCGGTATTCTTATTCCCAAGTTAGGCTATTGTAGGTAAGTTTAGCGGTTCCTTCAGACTGACAATAAACTCCAGTTTTAAAATAATACGCATTATTATAAGACGTACCCCAAGCATCTTCGATTTTAAAAGTACGTTTTTCTCCATTTACCGTCGCACTAATATATTTGTTCCCCGTAAGTTCTAACGTAATTTCTAACAGCTTACTTGAAGGCAAAGTAGTTGTAAAAGCGCCATTATTAGTCAATGAAGTTCCTTTAACAGGCTCCTTATTCACTTTATAATATAAAGTATTCCCGCTAACTGAAATCCTCAAAACTGGCAATGCCGCATTTTGATTGTGCAATTGCGCTATAGTAACTTCTCCTGATGGCTGACTCACCAAATTAGCACTGATGGTCATTTTTCTTGTGGAAGTTTTATCAAAATTATCAGTTCTTCTTAGCTCGGTTCTAGTACTGCTCCCCCCATTATTATAGAGGACCATTTTACCACTACTCAAATAGAAAAAATAGGAAGCATACGCTGATAAATCAGTTACATCAGCACTCAAATAATCACTTTGCAATTTACATTTTACCAAAGCACTCGAAAAAGCACTACTGGAACTTGGCGCTACATAAGTTTTAGATGTCAAGCCTGTCGCCTTTTCGATAGAATCATCTGTTGCCGTGGTTACTGGATTCACATCACTTTCATTAGAACACGATACAGTGGTCACTAATGCAGCTAAACAAACAGCCTGTCTTAAAGACTGTAAAAAAATCATTTTTTTAATCATTACAATTATTGGTTAAGTTAGTTGATTTTTTGGCTACCCATTTTGGTTAACCAATTAGTTATTACAAACATACTATAAAAAAATAAATACACAACATCTTAACACCAAATCGATGAATAATAGAAGGATTGAAGAAAAAATACCAGTTATAACCAAAAAACCTCACGATTGTGAGGTTTTAAAAATAGAGCTCATGCTATTTTTATTTTTTACAACAAGATTTATTCGCATGTTTGATAAATTTGCCATCTTTATCAAAATGAGACAAACAAATTTGTTTTTGTTCTGGCGTACACCCTTTGTCATCACACATCTTTGCACATTCTTCTTTGGTCATTGTTTCACATTTAGACATATCACAACCTTTTTTTATCGCGTTATGTTCGCAATTTTTATTATTACATCCATTAGTTACACATTCTTCTTTCGACATTGCAGTACATTTACCATTTGCGGAACAACAGGAAGCCAAAGGTTGATGGTGATTGCAATTAGTATTGGCACATCCTTTTGCCAAACACTCCTCTTTTGACATTGAGGCACAAGCATGGACACCCCTACAACAAGACGTTAAATCAGCGGGTATAGTATGCGAACCATTTCCTAATATAGGCGCCATCACCAAACCTATCAAACAAGTCAATTTTATCAAAATATTCATCGAAGGCCCAGAAGTATCTTTAAAAGGATCCCCCACAGTATCACCTGTAACTGCTGCTTTATGAGCATCAGAACCTTTATAAGTCATTTCGCCATTAATCATCACACCTGCCTCAAAAGATTTTTTAACATTGTCCCATGCACCACCAGCATTATTTTGAAAAACAGCCCACAACACACCTGAAACAGTTACTCCAGCCATGTATCCTCCTACCATTTCTGCAATTAATTGGTTATTATCACCATATACTAGTTTGCCTAAAATCAAAATGGCAATTGGAAATCCAATAGTTAATGCACCTGGCAACATCATTTCACGCAAAGCCGCCTTAGTCGAGATATCGACACATTTAGCGTACTCAGGCTTACCTGTTCCTTCCATAATTCCAGGAATTTCTTTAAACTGACGGCGAACCTCATAAACCATGTCCATAGCAGCTTTCCCTACAGAATTCATTGCTAAAGCAGAAAAAACCACAGGAATCATTCCGCCTACAAATAACATAGCCAATACAGGCGCTTTAAAAATATTGATACCGTCAATTCCAGTAAAAGTTACATAGGCGGCAAACAAGGCTAATGAAGTGAGCGCCGCAGAGGCAATCGCAAATCCTTTACCCGTAGCCGCTGTTGTATTCCCTACTGAATCTAAAATATCAGTACGCGTACGAACTTCTTTTGGCAATTCACTCATTTCTGCAATTCCACCTGCATTATCAGAAATAGGACCAAAGGCATCAATTGCCAATTGCATAGCAGTCGTCGCCATCATCGCAGAAGCAGCCAAAGCTACCCCATAAAATCCTGCCAAAGCATAGGTAGCCCAAATAGCACCCGCAAACAACAATAGGGTTGGAAATGTAGAAATCATCCCTGTAGCCAAACCTGCAATTACATTGGTTCCAGCTCCGGTACTTGATTTTTGAACGATAGCCATCACGGGTTTTGTTCCTAAACCTGTATAATATTCGGTAACCGAGGAAATAGCGCCCCCAACAAAAAGGCCAATCAAAGTTGCATAAAAAACACTGCTAGAAGAAATTACTTTAACACCTTCACCAAAAAAGTCCATTTGCAATTGTGCTGGCAACATCAAATTGACTAAAAAATAACACGAAATCGCGGTTAAAGCAATTGCTACCCAATTCCCAACATTTAATGCTTTCTGTACTTGAGCCTCTTTGGCATCGTCTGAGGAAATTTTCACTAAAAGCGTTCCTACAATCGAAAACAAAATTCCAAATCCCGCTATCGTCATCGGTAGTAAAATAGGCCCAATTCCACCAAAATCATCTTGAATACTGCCACCCATATCTTTTATAACATAATTCCCTAAGACCATTGCCGCTAAAACTGTCGCCACATAAGACCCAAACAAATCGGCTCCCATACCAGCTACATCACCAACATTGTCTCCCACATTATCCGCAATTGTAGCAGGATTACGAGGATCGTCTTCAGGAATACCCGCTTCGACTTTACCAACTAAATCGGCACCTACATCTGCCGCTTTAGTATAAATTCCGCCACCTACACGAGCAAATAAAGCAATAGACTCCGCACCTAATGAAAATCCAGCTAAAGTCTCCAAAACCACAGTCATATCGTCAGTATTGGACCAAGTTCCATTCATAAAAATTTGAAAGAAAAAAATAAAAAAACCTGTCAGTCCCAGCACAGCAAGCCCTGCAACTCCTAATCCCATAACGGTTCCTCCACCAAAAGACACACTTAAGGCTTTGGGCAAACTAGTACGTGCCGCTTGAGTTGTACGTACATTGGTCTTGGTTGCAATTTTCATCCCCATATTTCCAGCAAGTGCTGAAAAAAAAGCACCAAAAACAAAAGCGATTACAATTAAGATATGGGTTTTTACACCTGGTAAAAAAGTGATTCCCGCTAAAACAACACTAGCGATAATAACAAAAAAGGTCAGCAATCGGTATTCAGCTTTAAGAAAAGCAAGGGCACCTTCGTAAATGTATTCTGAAATAGCTGCCATTTTACCATCTCCGGCATCTTGCTTTAATACCCATGCTCTTTTTATTGCCATAAATAAGAGCCCTATTATTGCCATCAGTATTGGCAAATAAATCATAAATGCATTCATAAATTGGTTCGGTTAATTGTTAATACTAAATTGTGTTCCGAACGAATTTAACAAAAAAAGCAATACTCTATTAAGAATATTGCTTTTTTATTTATAGTTTAAAGAGAAATTTACAATTTTAAAGAAAATAATCCCTCTGGTTTGTTTTCAATCTTGTTGAAACGCTCTTGGCATTCTTTGATGATAGCAAATGCTTCGTTGACATCTCCCCAACCTTCAACATCAACTTTTTTGTTTTCTAAATCTTTGTACACTTGGAAGAAATGTTCAATTTCTTTAACCAAGTGAGGATTGATATCAGAAAGGTTTTCTAATGAATTCCAAATTGGGTCAGAAACCGGTACACAAATTACTTTTTCATCTGGTCCTTTATCATCAGCCATGTGGAAAACACCGATTGGTTTCACTTCCATAACACAACCTGGAAAAGTAGGCTCGTTAACCAAAACCAATACATCTAATGGGTCTCCATCAAGTGCCAAAGTTTCAGGTATAAAACCATAATCAGCTGGATACATCATCGAAGAGAACAACATTCTATCAAAACGCATTCTTTTCAACTCGAAATCATATTCGTATTTATTTCTACTTCCTCTTGGAATTTCGATTAACACATCGAAAGTGGTTATTTTGTCTGCAGTCATTGTTATATTTTCTTAAGTTCTTTTATGCGATTGCAAAAGTAATTAAAAAGATTTTTAATACAAGTATTATATCCTTTTAAAACAGTAGTATCTGAATGAGTTATGTTCAAAAACACTTCCTTCTTATCCCCTCAGAACGTCAATTAAATTAAAAATAAAACCCAAACGAACCTTTTACTGAAAACTTTTGAGCTTCAGGCGTATTTAAGTAATTTCCTCGCCATGTAAAATCAATTCGGAACACCTTAAAAATGTTACCAATACCTGCACTGTACTCCCAGTAGCCATTTTCAGGAGCTATATAAGTCAACCCAGAAGCATTTATGGCTTTATTTTCCTCAGTAATCGAACCATATACGGTTTTCACACCTACAATTTCTCTCCAATTTAACTTTCTCATAAAAGGAATACGACCAAATAGACGTCCTCCAAAATTATGATTCCATTGTATGGTAGCATATTGGTCAGTTACGAATTCGTAAAAATTCAAATTATTAAAGGTATTCTCAATTGTAAAATAACTTTGGTTACCAGGAATAACATTCATTAATCCTAAAGGAATTTGACCAAAAGTCTTTCCAATCTCAAGTATGATATTGGTTCTCCCTAAGGGACCAATTATAATGGGTTGTTTATAATACAACTGTATTTTGTCGTAATCAAAATCGCTGTCTAACATTCCCTTAAACCCGTGATTGTAATTCACAAAAAAACGACTATACGGACTATCTACAACACTTCTTTCCACTCCATAACCTACCGTTTTACGATTGGGTGTAAACTCTATTTGTAGATTCACCTCTGATTGTTTCACTTCACTTTGAGTTGTCGTTTGACTTGCATCTGTAAAATAATCCAAGCTAAAAGTAGGTGAAGCAGAAGCTAACGTACGATAAGAAAATCCTGTTTGAAAAGTCAAATTCTTGACAGGTTCTATTTCGACAGCCACATTGGTTAAATTAATATTTGTCAATTTACCGTTAGAACTGGTATTAAACAACGATGACGAAGCAAAACTTCTTCCCAAAACATCATTTGTACTGGTCAAACTTGCTCCAATTTGTTCCACATCACGTCGATTGCCGCCTGACAGAATAATTCTTTTTTTCTTATCCACCATCCATTTTCCAGACACACCATATTTAAATTTGTCATCATCAAAACCATAAGCCGTGTACCCTTGCAACCTCCAAGCATCATTGGGGCCAAAATACGTTCGCCCTCCTACTCGCACACGAATTCCTTCGACATCATTAAATCCAAATGTGGAAAATATAGGCCCATAGTCAAAATTTCCAAATTGAATATATCCACTTCCTAATATCGAAACCAAATCATACAATCGTTGAAATTTCTTGACGGTTTGAAGTGTGTCTAGCATCTTATAAATGCCTTTTTCATCCTTATTTAAATTCTCAAAACGATTTTCTTTCCAATACGCTTCGGATTTGTTGTAAACATCATTATCAATATAATTCACCTCATCCTTATAGAGGCTATTAGGTTTTTCTATATTAAATTGATGGTTTTGATATAAGGTAGTTCTTTTTCCATACATTCCTTTGGATTCTTCTTTTTTATTCAAAGCAAAATCAGACATCATATAGTCACGAGTCAACAAAAAGATGGAATCGTTTTGCACCTCAAATTCTTGTTCGATATAAATGTCTTTTACCCAGTTAATATTCGCACTTTTGGTCACTGCCATATTAATTTTTTTGATAGCAAATGTGGTATCACTTACCCAAAAATCACCTTTGAACGTTAACTCGTTTTTACGGCGAGGATAGAACAAAATATTAAAACACCATTTTTTATCTATATAAGCACTATCTCTCAAAACATAATTATAGACATCAATTCCTGTTTTAGAGAGCGGACTAGTAAAACTTTTGTCAAAAAAAGTCAAATGGTTGTTGTAGATATCGTAATCAGAATACAAATCATTTACAAAAGATAAAATTTGTTGGTTGTCACTAAACCCCGAATTTTTATTTGCCTTTAATTTTTCTTTTACTTTTTTAAGTTTATTATTTCCGTAAACCTCATACAAGGATTCATTAATAAATACAGGCAAATAGGTTTTTCCAGTTACTTTGGAGGTATCAACATGATTAAAGATAAATTCCATGCCTTTAAAAAACTTTCTTTTCATAAAAGCACTATCGATGGTATTCATATCAAATTCCACTTTTTCATACTTCTCCATTTGATAATAATCAAATTGAGCCAAACCATTTTTACGCTTTCTTTCCCAAATTTTTCTAAGAATATCCAAAGCAGGATTGTCCTTCTTGGACGTTTTTCCCGTATAGATTAAAACTTCTTTAAGATTTTCGGCAGCGCTAACCACTACTTTAAAATCATAATTAATCGCTTTAGGAAGCACCACTACCCTATCTGAATACCCTACAGAAGTGACAACAATCGCATTGTAAGTTACTGGTGACTCTAGATAAAAACGACCATCCTCATTGGACATGGTACCTATATTTGAATCTTTAAATACGATATTAGCAAAAGGGACAGGCTGATTGGTTTTATCATAAACAATTCCACTCACCTTAGTTTGTGCATTCAAACTGCAAGTTAATCCACAAAGCACTAATAGTAAAAACCAGAACTTATTCTTCATAATGATGATTTAAAAAAAAACTTCACCATACAAACGCATGATGAAGTCTCTATAGTATTATTACGTACTATTATTATTTATTTGTTACCTTTTTAACTGCTTTTACAACATCAGCTGCATTAGGCAACCACTCTTCTAGCAATACAGGAGAATAAGGCGCTGGAGTATCAGCTGTAGTAATACGTTGAATTGGCGCGTCTAAATAATCAAAAGCACGCTCTTGAACTAAATACGTAATTTCAGAAGAAACACTAGCAAATGGCCAAGCCTCTTCAAGAATTACCAATCTATTAGTTTTCTTAACAGAATTTAAAACAGCATCAATATCTAATGGACGTACCGTTCTTAAATCAATAATCTCACAAGAAATTCCTTCTTTAGCCAATTGATCTGCAGCAATGAAAGCTTCTTTAATGATTTTTCCAAATGAAACGATAGTTACATCCGTTCCTTCACGTTTCACATCGGCTACACCAATTGGAATTACATATTCTCCTTCAGGCACCTCACCTTTATCACCATACATTTGCTCAGACTCCATGAAAATAACCGGGTCATTATCTCGAATAGATGCTTTTAAAAGCCCTTTAGCGTCATAAGGTGTAGAAGGAACTACCACTTTTAACCCTGGAGTATTTGCAAACCAATTTTCTAACGCTTGAGAATGCGTAGCTCCTAATTGTCCTGCAGAAGCTGTTGGACCACGAAAAACGATAGGTACATTAAATTGCCCACCTGTCATTTGACGCATTTTAGCTGCATTATTTATAATCTGATCTATACCTACTAAACAGAAGTTGAAAGTCATATATTCTACAATTGGACGACAACCGTTCATTGCTGAACCTACTGCAATACCTGTAAAACCTAACTCTGCAATTGGAGTATCAATAACTCTTTTCTCTCCAAATTCTGCAAGCATACCTTTAGAAGCTTTGTAAGCACCATTATATTCGGCAACTTCCTCTCCCATTAAGTACACAGACTCATCGCGACGCATTTCTTCACTCATTGCTTCACAAATAGCCTCTCTAAATTGTATCGTTCTCATATTATATCTTGTATGTGTATATTTTTCGAAAAGCAAAAATAAATATTTAAAATCATTTAACACATCATTTCCATTAAAATAATGATGCGTAAATTCCAGTTATTTGTTATATCTTGATAAAAAACATAGCTCAAAATACGCATCACCTCACCCTCTTAATCCATTTTTAAATCGCATTTATTATGCGTGCATAGTAAATTATTTCATTTTTTATTCTAAATTTGTAATTGAATTTATTTCAAAACATACTGCCACAACAGCTTTGACCACTAAATTCAATCATCAACTTAGATAGTTTCACATAAAACAACAAATACCAGCAATATGAAGATATTAGTTTGCATCAGTCATGTACCTGACACCACATCAAAAATTAACTTCGCTAACAACGATTCAGAATTTGATACAAATGGAGTGCAATTTGTTATCAATCCCAATGATGAATTTGGCTTAACACGTGCCATTTGGTTTCAAGAAAAACAAGGAGCAACGGTTACAGTAGTCAATGTAGGAGGACCAGAAACAGAACCTACCCTAAGAAAAGCATTGGCAATAGGTGCAAATGATGCCATAAGGGTAAATGCCACTCCTACGGATGGTTTTTTTGTTGCCAAACAATTGGCCGAAGTTATTAAAAATGGCGGATACGATTTAGTCATTGCAGGTAAAGAATCTTTAGATTATAACGGCGGAATGGTTCCTGGAATGATTGCTGCATTAACTAATTCCAACTTCATCAATGCTTGTACTGCTATCACCGTTGACGGCTCTAATGTACAAGCCGTTCGCGAAATTGACGGTGGAAAAGAAACCATTAATACCAGCTTACCGTTAATCATTGGCGGGCAAAAAGGATTGGTAGAAGAAAAAGACTTGCGCATCCCTAACATGAGAGGAATCATGACGGCTAGAACAAAACCACTTACCGTGGTAGAACCAACTGAAGCTCCTACTCAAACCAAAGCGGTTAAATTTGAAAAACCAGCTCCAAAATCAGCTGTGAAATTAGTTTCAGCAGACAACTTAGACGAATTGATAAACTTGCTACACAACGAAGCCAAAGTAATTTAAAAATTTAAGGATTCTGGATTTAGTTTTGTAAAAATCTTTATCCAATCCCTGATTAAATCCTAAATCTAAAAATTCAAAATCCAAAACTTATTATGTCCATATTAATATACGCAGAATCAGCAGAAGGAAAATTCAAAAAAGTTGCACTAGAACTAGCTTCCTATGCCAAAAAAGTTGCCGAATCAACAGGAACAACGGTAACTGCCTTAACTTTCAACACCTCAGACAACACTGAATTATCACAATACGGAGTAGATAAAGTCGTAAAGGTCAATGACTCAAAATTAACTGCTTTTAACGCAAAAGCCTATGCTGATACAATCAAACAAGTAGCTCAAAGTGAAGGTTCAAAAATCGTTTTACTTTCATCAACTACTGACAGCAGCTATCTTGCTCCCTTAGTAGCAGTAGGGCTGGAAGCAGGTTATACTTCAAATGTTGTAGCCCTACCTTTAAGCACTGCTCCTTTTCAAGTAAAACGCAATGCCTTTTCTAACAAAGCATTCAACATCACTGAAATTAATACTGATATCAAAGTACTAAGTTTAGCCAAAAATTCTTTTGGCATAATCGAAAGTACCTCAACACCTACAGAAGAAGATTTCACTCCTAGTTTGAACGATGCCGATTTTAATATCAAAATAGAAGCTACAGAAAAAGCCTCAGGCAAAGTATCAATAGCAGATGCTGATATCGTAGTTTCAGGTGGCCGTGGTTTAAAAGGACCTGAAAATTGGGGATTAATTGAAGATCTAGCAGCTGTACTTGGCGCTGCTACCGCTTGTTCTAAACCTGTTTCCGACTTAGGATGGAGACCCCACGGTGAACACGTAGGACAAACAGGAAAACCAGTTGCAGCCAATTTATATATTGCCATAGGAATTTCTGGAGCGATTCAGCACATTGCAGGAATCAACTCTTCCAAAGTAAAAGTAGTCATCAATACTGACCCTGAAGCGCCTTTCTTTAAAGTTGCAGATTACGGTGTTGTAGGAGATGCTTTTGAAGTAGTCCCTCAGTTGATTGAAAAACTAAAAGCCTTTAAAGGACAGCAATAAGCCTTTATTTCAATACCTTATTATATCCAAAAAGAGTTGTTATAATCCACTTATAGCAACTCTTTTTTTTAACTTTAAAGCTATATTTTTTTTAATTTTATAGACTGGTTTACTTTTGAAGCTACAAAAAGATTTTGTTTCTTTGTAGGCTAATCATTTTACTTATTTGTATATTACAGAAAGACAAACTGGTTTCAAAATTATTCTTTGATTTTAGCATCTAAAATCTAAAACCTAAAATTAACATGAGTTTAGTCAAACTATCTATAAAAGGCATATCCTACAGTCAAACTCAAAACGGAGCGTATGCTTTAATTTTGAATGAGGTTGATGGCGAAAGAAAACTACCCATAGTCATAGGCGCATTTGAGGCACAGTCTATTGCAATTGCTTTAGAAAAAGAAATCAAACCTCCTCGACCTTTGACCCATGACTTATTCAAAAATTTTGCGGAACGTTTTGATATTGTCGTAAAACAAGTCATCATTCACAAATTAGTCGATGGTGTTTTTTATTCTAGTATCATTTGCGAAAGAGATAAAATAGAAGAAATCATTGACGCAAGAACTTCGGATGCCATAGCCTTGGCTTTACGTTTTAACGCCCCTATATTTACTTACAAAAACATTCTTGATAAAGCCGGCATTTACCTAAAAACCAGCACACAAGAAACCGATAAAGATTCACAAGAAATGGATGATATTCTTGCCAATCCAGAAACATTTGGCAATGAAGATGAAGCTCAAAACGCAGGACGTCCTTATATCAAACACAGCCTTCAAGAATTAACAGAACTCCTTGAGCAAGCTGTAAGTCATGAAGATTACGAAAAAGCGGCAAAAATAAGAGACGAAATCTCCAAAAGAGAATCTTAATAACGGACTAAACAAGACAATAAAGAGCCCAAGAAATGAAGCAATATTTAGATTTAGTAGAACATGTAATGAAAAACGGTAACCAAAAAGGGGACCGCACTGGAACTGGAACCAAAAGTGTATTTGGCTACCAAATGCGTTTTGATTTAAACGAAGGTTTTCCGATGGTCACGACCAAAAAATTACATCTAAAATCTATCATTTACGAATTGCTTTGGTTCTTAAAAGGAGATACTAATATTGCTTACCTCCAAAAAAATGGGGTAAAAATATGGGATGCTTGGGCTGATGAAAATGGAGATTTAGGCCCTGTTTACGGACATCAATGGCGCAATTGGAATAGCGAAGAAATAGACCAAATAAAAGACCTTATCCACGAACTTAAAACCAACCCGAACAGCCGTAGAATGATTGTATCCGCTTGGAACCCATCCGTTCTTCCTGATACTTCTAAATCATTTGCTGAAAATGTTGCAAATAACAAGGCTGCCTTACCTCCTTGCCATGCTTTTTTCCAATTCTACGTAGCTGATGGCAAACTATCCTGTCAACTCTACCAGCGTAGCGCCGACATTTTCCTGGGTGTTCCGTTCAATATCGCTTCATACGCCTTACTTACCATGATGATTGCACAAGTTTGTAACCTTGGTCTAGGCGAATTTATACATACTTTTGGAGATGCCCACATCTACAACAACCACTTTGAACAATTGGAATTGCAATTATCTAGAGAACCCAGAGCCTTACCTAAAATGATACTCAATCCTGAGATAAAAGACTTATTTGATTTTGATTACGAGGATTTCACTTTGGTAGGCTACGAACCTCATGACAGTATTAAAGGAAGTGTTGCTGTTTAATTAAACAGCAACAACTCCATTTTCTGTACCTGCAAACTCATTCCACTTGTATGAATCTGCTTCTGTATCGTTGATGTACGTACCATCAACTACATATTTAAACTCATAAGAAGCATCTTTTGGTAATTCAAAAACACCTTTAAAAGTTCCGTTTTTTAATTTACTCATCGCACCTTCTTCGATACTCCAATTGTTAAAATCACCAACAACAGAGGCATTAATAGCATCTTTTGCTTCGATAGAAAAGGTTACTTTACAAACAGGTTTTGACTTTATAAATTGTTTTTTTATTGACATAACTATTTCATTTTTAATATTATGAAACAAAGAAAACAAAATATATTGAATTTTTAACACCCAAAGAAAGTTTTACCATAATACCATTTAACTTGTTAATTTTTAATACATTCCGTAATTTTAGTAGTATTAAATTTAACATGTTAAAAAAGAAGTCGTTTTATATTTGATTAATAAACTTCCAAAAGCATAATTTTACAAATTAAATTTTATCTTTATGTTTTAATTTTTTACCTATGGAAAGAGAACAACATGAATTATACGAGTATGCTCGACGAAGAATTAAACAAAAAAAGAGACTTTATTTTCATTTTGTCCTTTTAGTTACTGCCTCTCTTTTTATCTTTTTATTAACCCAAATCATTACCATTAACATCAACCCAAATTGGCTTATTGTAGGTTTTGCTGTGTGGGCATTTATTTTTATTCTTCACTTTGTAAAAGTGTACATTACAGACCGATTCATGAATAAAAATTGGGAAAGAGAACAAATTGACAGATTGGTCGCCTCGCAAGCGAAAAAAATAGCTGAATTAAAAACAAAAATAGACGAAGATCATTCCTCTACAAAATAACACCTCATGATAATAATGATTGCTGCTGCGGCAGAAAATAACGCTTTAGGGAAAGACAACGCCCTATTATGGCATTTACCCAATGATTTCAAACGTTTTAAATCCATCACGACAGGTCATCATATTATTATGGGACGAAAAACATTTGAAAGTTTCCCAAAACCACTCCCTAACCGAACCCACATCGTTATCAGCAGGCAAAAGGATTACAAACCCGAAGGTTGCCTCGTAGTAAACAGCCTCCAAGAAGCACTAGCAGCGTGTCCAAAAGAAGAAGACAGCTTTATCATAGGTGGTGGCGAAATTTACAAATTAGCACTACCCTATTCAGATAAAATAGAACTCACCAGAGTACACCATACTTTTGAAGCAGATGCATTTTTCCCTGAAATAGACTCGACTCAATGGCAACTTACAACCTCTGAATTTCATCCCAAAGACGAGAAACATCTTTTTGATTTCAGTTTTGAGACTTATGCTAAAATAGAAACACCTCAGTAAAACTGAGGTGCTCTATTTTTTCAACGATAAGGACTTTACTGTCTATTCCTGTAGCAGAATTTGACAACTTAATATAAAAATTACAAAGGTCAACATAGCTCCAGTGACGAAGATAATGACATTTGATGTTTTTTGAGAGTACATCTCAAAGTAGCCTTTAATACCAAATACCACGAAGGTACTAAAGACAAAGAAAATTAAAATTTCCAAAAACAAATTTAATCCTAAGAACGTATTTTGCGTTAATAACAAATTACTGTTTAATAAAACAGCACCGTCAAAACTAACCACAAGCACAAATGATATAATTAGCGCAAAAATTAACCACTTGATTTGACTTGTTAGTCCTTTAACTATCATTGAAAATAAATATTTACTATTTATAAAGTAAAATTCGGCAATATACCGCTGCTACACAATACCCACTTTTAGTGATATTTTAGGTTTTAGCAAAAACACAAGTTGCTAAAAATCAGACATTTAAATATTTTATATAAAAAAAGGTACAATTAAAAAAGTCGAATGTTTTGATTTTCAAGAGTTTCTCTTTTCGAAAACGAAATTTGATTTCTCTTTTCGTACCCATCAATAAGGAGGCAATTATCCCCCAAATTATAGACACGCAATCCAGTTCCAAAGAGATTGTATTATATTTGTGGAAAAATAAAGTTACAATGTCAAAAAACATCACTCCATATAAGGACTCCACATTAAGTAAAAAAGAACAAGTCGCAAAAATGTTTGATACCATCTCAGGAAATTACGACAACCTGAACCGCGTAATCTCATTTGGAATTGATGTAAAATGGCGCAAAAAAGTTTTGGCTATTGTATCGAAAGCAAAGCCAAAAACCATACTTGATATCGCAACTGGAACAGGAGACTTAGCTATTTTATTATCTCAAACCAAGGCCGAAAAAATCGTTGGCTTAGATATCTCTGCAGGAATGCTAGAAGTAGGTGAAAAGAAAATTGCTGCTAAAAAACTTTCCAAGACAATTGAAATGGTCTTGGGCGATTCAGAAAACATCCCTTTTCAAGACAACTTTTTTGACGCCATCACAGTAGCTTTTGGAGTTCGTAATTTTGAAAATTTAGAAAAAGGTTTAAGCGAAATACTACGTGTTTTAAAACCTAATGGGGTATTTGTAATTTTAGAAACTTCGGTCCCTGAGAAAACACCTTACAAACAAGGATATCATTTTTATACTAAAAACATTTTACCTCTTATTGGAAAATTGTTCTCAAAAGACAATGTTGCTTATGGATACTTATCGGAATCTGCTTCAAAATTCCCTTATGGTGAGGCCTTGAACAATATTTTGAGAAAAATTGGGTTTATAGACGTGAAGGCTATGCCTCAAACCCTTGGAGTAGCGACTATTTATGTGGCTTCCAAAAAATAATCTTGTATATATTCTAGCATTCTTATGAAAAAAACGGCATTCTCTCTGCTATTATTCTTGATATCGTTCAAAGGAATGACACAATCAGGAATGCGGATTTTTGGGAAAGACCCCATTATTCATTTAGAAAACTTCCAAAAACAACGGTTGTATTTTGGGTACTACCTTGGGTTTAATAGTTTTGACTTTAAATTCGATTACAAAGACCTGCAACCCACTGATATTGAAGTAAAAAAATCGACTGGTTTTAATGTGGGAGTAGTTGCTGATGTTAAATTACAAGAATACATCAATTTGCGTTTTGAACCCGGTTTGTATTATGCCAAAAGAGACTTGAGTTTTCCTGGATTCACGAATCAAGCAGACCGATTACGAGAGGTAAGCAGTACGTATATTCACTTCCCTTTGCTCTTAAAATTTTCTTCTCTTCGTACAGGAAATATTCGTCCCTTCTTAGTAGGAGGAATTTCATCAACGTTAAACTTATCTGGAAATTCAAAATCCAAAGACGACAATTACGAGCAAAAATTTAGAGTAAAACCATGGTCTTCTAACTACGAAATTGGTTTTGGTATCGATATTTTTTCAGAATACTTTATTTTTTCACCGTCTATCAGAGGACTTTTTGGAATTACTGACGATTTAATAAGAGACAACGACCCCAACAGCCCTTGGACAGGAAATATCGATTCGATGAAAAACAGAGCCATTTTAATTAACTTTACGTTCCATTAAAGCCCCGCCCTTCTAAATTCACTCAACACGATGGCTGTAGCTGTTGCCACATTTAAACTTTCAGTCATCTGTAAGTCCCCAAAACGAGGTATAGTTAGTCTTTGGGTTACAGCTTTTTCAATGGCCTTCGAAATTCCGTTCGCTTCATTTCCCATCACTACAATTCCATCCGCAGGCAATGGTTCTTTATAAATAGTATCCCCATCCATAAACGTTCCAAAAACAGCTTTTGGCGTTTGTAACAAATACTTTTCTAAGTCAATATAATTCACATTTACCCTTCCTATTGACCCCATTGTAGCTTGAACCACCTTTGGATTATAAATGTCAACTGTTTCATATGAACACAACAATTGTTTCACGCCAAACCAATCACACAAACGCAAGATTGTCCCCATATTACCAGGATCTCTCACGGCATCCAAAGCCAGAACCAAACCAGTATCATCGATGTCTTTTTCTTGAGGAATTTTGAACACAGCCAAACAGCTATTAGGAGTGACCAAAGCCGAAATTTTCTTCAAATCGACTTCTTGTATTAGTGTTTTTTTGGAAGAGTGAATCCCGTCAAAATCATTTCGGGTCGTGTACAAGTGAACCAATTCAAAATTAGAGCTAAGCAATTCTTGAACTCCTTTTGCGCCTTCGGCAAAAAACATTTGATGGGCTGCTCTATACTTTTTTTGTTGTAAACTAGTTATAAGTTTTATTTGGTTTTTACTAACCATAAAAATATGTACTTTTGAATTAAATATTTTAGGACACTTGAAAAAAATTTCAACAAAAATATCACTTATTATTCTAATTGGGATAATTATAGCCGCTTGTAATGCCGAAAAACGAGTTCCGGAGGGGAAGCACCTACTTACAAAAAACAAAATTATAGTAAATGGCAAACGTACCACCGAGGAAGATGTAACCAATCAGCTCTATCAAAAACCCAATGGAACCTTATTAGGCTATCGGTTGCGATTGAACTTATACAATTTAGCCAACCTAAATCCCGACTCGACTTACCAAGCTAAATTCATTGCCAATCCTAAAAAATACGAGCGCAAATCAAAATGGCTTTCAGCCAAACAAGTCAACCGATTAGGCACTTCTTTTTGGTACCACGGCATTCATGATTTCTTAAAAAAAACAGGGGAACCTCCTGTAATTATTGATACCATCAAATCACAAAAGTCGGTTGCGAGACTCAAATCCTATTATTTCAACAATGGTTTTTTTAAAATAAAAGCCGATTACCAACTCGACACTTTAACCCAAAAAAGAGGTCAAATCCGTTACGACATCTTCACAGGCAATCCCTATGTTTTGGACACCATAAAAGCTAGCATTTCGACACCCGTATTGGATTCGCTTTATCATGCATCTAAAAATCTTAGTTTTTTAAAATCAGGCAAACAATTTAGAACTGAAAATTTTGAAGACGAAAAAAACCGCCTTGCCACACTTTTTAGAAACAACGGAATATATCATTTCCAACCCACTTACATCAATTTTGACATTGATACCATTCAAAAAGGCGATAAGGCCAATGTAAACCTTATCATCAACAACTATTCGTATCAAGACCAAGACTCTACCAAGACCGAGCCTTTCAAAAGATTCAAAATCAGCGATGTGAATATCTATCCAGATTATACTGCAAACAATAACAACTTACCTATTAAAGACAGTACGAGTTATAAAAACTTCAATATTTACACTCACGAAAAATTAAAATACAAGCCCTACGCCATTACAGATGCTATCTTTATCAACAAAGGTGGCTATTTTGCCGATTACAAGACGGTATTAACGACTCGCTATTTGAGCAACTTAAAAGTCTTTAATTACCCAATTATTCAGTATGAAATTGACCGAAGAGACACCACCTTTAGCTCCTTGATTGCAAAAATTTATTTAACTCCCAGAAAAAAATACAGTTTTGGCGCTTCATTTGATGTCACCCACTCCAACATTCAGGATATTGGAATCGCCTTTAGTCCCTCATTATCGATACGCAACATTTTTAAAGGAGCCGAAACATTAGAAATTTCTGCCAGAGGCAACATAGGTTCTTCTAAGGATTTAGCAAACCCCAACAATCAATTTTTCAATGTATCCGAGTATGGTCTTGATTTAAAATTGAATTTCCCTCGTATCTTTTTGCCTTTTGGTACTGAAAAAATCATTCCTAAAAGCATGATTCCTTCCACCTTAATTGCAACGGGATTTTCAAGACAAAAAAACATTGGACTAGACAAAGAAAATTTTACTGGAGCTTTTACCTATAATTGGACTCCAAAAAGAAACAACACGGCCCGTTTTGATTTATTCAACGCTCAGTTTATTCGGAATTTAAACACCGAAAATTATTTCAACGTATATAGTTCGTCCTATAATGCATTGAACAACATTGCAAAAACCTACAACAACAATACAGCCTACGTAAATGAGGCAGGCGATTTAAAGATTGAAGAAGGAACAGCGGGCTTTACCTCCGATGTCTTAGCCGGAACTACTGCGCTCACAGAAACAGACGAAGATTACAAAAGCGTGAAAAGTATTGAAGAAAGAAGAGTGCGACTTACTGAAAATGACTTTGTACTTTCTACCAGTTTTACCTTTTCAAAAACAACCAAAACAGACCTTCAGGACAATACCTTTTATTTGTTTAAAACTAAAATTGAATCGGCGGGTTCTTTATTATCGGTCATTTCAAGAGCGGCCAAACTTCCTTATAATTCCAATGGCAATTATGAAATCTTCAACCTTGAATATTCTGAATACATAAAAACCGAATTTGACTACATCAAGCATTGGGATTTAACCAAGGAAAAGGTTTTGGCAGTGCGAAGTTTCTTTGGAATCGCCATTCCTTTTGGCAATGCCGACTACATTCCTTTTTCCCGAAGTTATTTTGCGGGAGGTTCCAATGACAACAGAGCTTGGCAACCTTATAGCTTAGGACCAGGGAGCAGTGGTGCTACAAATGATTTTAATGAGGCCAACATGAAAATTGCGCTGAGTGCCGAATTCCGATTCAAAATTTTAGGCGACCTAAAAGGGGCATTATTTGCTGATGCAGGAAACATTTGGAATGTCTTAGACCGTGAAAAAGACGAAAAATACATTTTTAAAAACTGGAATAACTTAAAAGACATGGCATTAGGAACAGGAATTGGACTACGATACGATTTAAACTTCTTTATTGTGCGTTTTGATTTTGGATTTAAAACCTATAATCCGGCTAAGGAAATAGGGGAAAAATGGTTTAAAGAACTTACTTTTTCGAAGTCGGTATTAAATTTTGGTATAAATTACCCGTTCTAATCCTATTTAATTCTTATTTTTGCTGACTAAAAACTAAAAACTAGGAATAACTAAAAACAATTAAAATGGCACACAACATTAAACCAGGCGTAGCTACAGGAGATCAAGTTCAAGAAATTTTCAACTATGCAAAAGAAAAAGGATTTGCTCTTCCAGCAGTAAACGTAACTGGTTCAAGCACAATCAACGGAGTACTTGAAACAGCAGCAAAATTAAATGCTCCTGTTATCATTCAATTCTCTAACGGAGGTGCACAATTCAATGCAGGTAAAGGATTATCAAACGCAGGTGAAAAAGCGGCAATTGCTGGTGCAATTGCTGGTGCAAAACACATCCACACACTTGCTGAGGCGTATGGTGCTACTGTAATTTTACATACAGACCACTGTGCAAAAAAATTATTGCCTTGGATTGACGGGTTATTGGATGCTTCTGAAGCACATTTTGCTGCTACAGGAAAACCCTTATTTAGCTCACACATGATTGATTTATCAGAAGAGCCAATCGAAGAAAACATCGAAATCTGTAAAGAATACCTAGCTCGTATGAGCAAAATGGGGATGACATTAGAAATTGAATTGGGAATCACGGGTGGTGAAGAAGACGGAGTGGACAATTCAGATGTGGATAGCTCTAAATTATATACACAACCAGAAGAAGTAGCTTATGCTTACGAGGAATTATCAAAAGTAAGTCCTAAATTTACAGTAGCAGCAGCTTTTGGAAACGTACACGGGGTGTACAAACCAGGTAACGTAAAATTGACACCAAAAATCCTTAAAAATTCTCAAGAATACATTCAAGCGAAATACAACACAGAGGCAAACCCAATTGATTTTGTTTTCCACGGTGGTTCAGGTTCTACAATTGAAGAAATCAGAGAAGCAATTGGATATGGTGTTATCAAAATGAACATTGATACTGACTTGCAATTTGCTTACACAGAAGGTATTCGTGATTATATGACCAAAAATATTGAGTATTTGAGAACTCAAATTGGTAACCCAGAGGGTGACGATGTGCCTAACAAAAAATACTACGACCCAAGAAAATGGGTACGTGAGAGTGAAGTAACATTCAACACAAGATTAGAACAAGCATTTGCTGACTTAAACAACGTAAATACTTTATAAATTTAGGATTAAGGATTTTGGAATTGAAGATTTTTAACTCCTAATTCCAAAATCCTAATTATCAAAATTCAAAATTCGAAATTATGGCTTGGTTTAAACGACAAGAAAAAGGAATCACTACTGCTACCCAAGACAAAATGGATGTTCCAAAAGGGCTATGGTACAAATCTCCTACTGGAAAAATCATTGATGCAGACGAACTAGAACGCAATTTATTTGTAAGTCCAGAAGATGGTTTCCATGTGAGAATAGGTAGTGCCACTTATTTTGAAATCTTGTTTGACAATAATGAGTTTATTGAATTGGACAAAGACTTAACTTCAAAGGACACCTTAAATTTTGTGGACACAAAGAAGTATTCTGACCGTCTAAAACAAGTTACTGAAAAAACCAAACTTAAAGATGCTGTACGCACAGGTGTAGGAAAATCAAAAGGAAAAGATTTGGTCATCTGTTGTATGGATTTTGCCTTTATTGGTGGCTCTATGGGAGCTGTTGTAGGGGAAAAAATTGCTCGAGGAATTGATTATGCAATCAAACACCGTTTGCCTTTCTTGATGATTTCAAAATCAGGAGGAGCGCGTATGATGGAAGCCGCCTATTCGTTAATGCAATTGGCCAAAACATCTGTTAAATTAGCACAATTAGCCGATGCTAAATTGCCTTACATTTCTTTATGTACAGACCCAACCACTGGTGGAACTACTGCTTCTTACGCCATGTTAGGAGATATCAATATCGCTGAGCCAGGCGCCTTAATTGGTTTTGCGGGCCCACGTGTGGTAAGAGACACCACAGGTAAAGACTTACCAGAAGGATTTCAAACCGCTGAGTTTTTATTAGAACACGGTTTCCTAGACTTTATCAGCGCTAGAAAAGAATTAAAAGACAAAATCAACTTGTATCTTGATTTGATTCAAAACAACGAAATTAGACCTTAAAAATTTCGAATCAATACAGTAGCCCCAAGTAGTGGATCACTATTTGGGGCTTTTTTATGGCAAAAACAATCCGTAATCGAGGTTGTAATTCCCTCAACAAGCCATCAGCTGACAAGCCCGTATTCCAAGACTAGTTGCGTTATGGTGATTATAAAAGTGGTAGTGAGGAATGGTTGGGGATGGATTAATATTATAGATATTATAGAATTAAAATTCCAATCCATATTTCTTTAATTTCTTTAATGATTTTAGTGCGTTTATTATATTAACTTCTTTTATAATTTCATTTTTTGAAATAGATTTTTGTACTGATTTTAAATTTAAAAGTTCAAGGTTGTCAAATATTTTAGTTTGTTCACCGAGATCAAATATTTTAGACCAATCACTTTTTGAAATTAACTTTAATCTATCATATATTGCTTTAACATCGACAACAGCAACTTCAATTTCGTTCGATAATGATTTAATTATATCAATGTTTACATTATTTTCTTCGATGTGTGAAAGAATTTTTTTTCCAATTGAAATATCTCTGCTATTAAGATTTTTTGCTTTTTTTATTTTATTAGCTATTTCCCAAGTATCAGTTGTAAAATCTTTTAATTCCTCAATGTTAATAGACCATTTAGAAACACCATCCCAAAATTTATTCCCAAAGCTTAAAATAGTATTGATACTCATCAAATTATTTTCCGATTTGTTACCAACTTCTTCTGTTTCAATTTCTCTTGCTAAAACTAAATCGCTTGTTATGAAGCAATCAGAATATTGTGTAAAATCGATTTTATAACTTTCTTCCTTTAATAACTTCCAACTTGATTCTCTTTTTGCATATTCGGAGATAAGTGAGTTATTTGAAGAACTAACCATATGCTGATAAACAAAAACTATTAATTTTTGCAGTTCATTACTTAGTCTTGTGTCTATTCTTTGCTCTTCATAAATTTTCCACAAATCAAGCCTATTTTCGGTTAAAAAGTGAAAATAAGATACTGTATAAGCAACTGTGAACGATTTTAAATTGGTATCTCCAATTGCATCAATATTTTTTCTACCAAAAAGTTTATCAACCGTTTTAAAAAGAATTGCATTAGCTATTAACTTTTTATAAAAATTCTCTCCAGGAAATTTGTTTTTCTTTACTAATTCATTAATTTTTTTTGTGTAATGAATAAAATTTTTCTGTGCTCCTTGTGAAACATAATGAGGCTCTAATTCCCAAAGATTTATATATTTAGCTATTTCAGATTTAACAAATTTCTGATTGGTCGGGTTTTGTTCTTTGAATTTTCTTTGTTGAACTGGAGTGGCTAATTTGTTCAAAGACTCCTTATATTGACCATTAACACGCTCAAAATACCACAAAGTTGATTTATTTCTATTGTCTGGATCAATAACATATTTTTTTCTAGATAACGATTCAATTTGAACAAAATAGGGGTTGTTAGAAGATAAATCTAATTCGGATACTTTGTTTTGACTATTTGCATACCTAGCAATATTTGGAACTTCAATGTTTTTTTGTTCTACATCTTTAATAACAGTTAATTTCATTTGAACAAAAACATTACTTAAATCGGTATCTTTAAACTTCTTTTGAGTATGGAATAATGATGCTGTTGTTTGACCTCCATTTACAATCTGAAAATCTAATAGTTTAGTTAAGTAAAGCTGATTTTCATTTATTATTGTCTCTACATTTTCAGCGGTCGCAGTTATACCATTATTATATGGTAAAAACATTTGAGGTTTTTCTCTTATTGTATCTCTAATACCTTTGTTGAATTTACCTGTTTGACCTAAGAATGCCCTAACATTACTTTCTAATAATTCATTTGAATATTCTTTGTACAGTTTTGCTAGAACTTCGCCAGGAAGAATTGCTAAATAGCATTCATACAACTCATTGATGTCAGGCATTTTTAAACATTGAATTCCATGTTGACCATTAGAAATTAAGGTTTTAAAATCAATTTCTATTGGCTCTCTATTACTTGATGATTCACTTAATTTATAAAACCTTGGAATATCCCAAACATGGATAAATACATCTAAATCTTCATATCCTTTTATTGAAACTTTTTCTAATTCATAATTTGAATTACCGTTTATCAAGAAAAAAATATTTATTCTGTCGAAGTTTGTTTTTTGTTTAACTATAATTTTTAAAAGTTGATTTAGTTCTGTTTGAGCTGGATCTACATAGTCTATATGACCTTTGAGAGCCGCATTTATAAATTTTTTAATTTGGTTAATACTTTTATCAAAATCAATTTTTTGAATATTATAATCATATGAATTATGATTATAATAGGTTATGAATAAATCTAAGGTTTCAAAATAAACTTTATTGGAATCATCTTTAAACTCATCTTTTAGACAATATCCATTTATTTTCCAATCAATTCTTCCTTGAGAATCTGGATTAATATAAGACAATACCCTAGCACCTTCTGACTTACCAATACTATCAAGTATCTCAATACAATATTCTGTAAATTTATCTTCAAAACTTGCTCCTTCACCATCTGAATATACCAATGCTGCTACATCTGACTGAATAGCTTCAATATAATTTTTTAATCCTCTTTCCATTATTTTATTAATTCAAGAATTGATTCATTATTAACTAAAAATTGTTCTATAGCTGATAATTCAATGTTGTATTTTGTATCAAATAAACCAATTGGCAAATCTGAGGTTACTAGTTTTGGAAAATCATTAGAAACTTCATAAAAATTTCTTTTTCTAAAAGCATATTGACGATTGTAATTTTCAAAATCTTCAACAAAATAACCAACCAATAAAAGTCTTTCGTTGAAAAACTTTAAGGCGTTTTGATTGTTATTAATCTTCGTTCTGATTTGTTCAATGATAGAATTTAATGAAAACCCTTTATCTTTAACTTCTTCAACTACATATAATACTAAATATAGTTTAGTTAAATTTTCATTATCTAATTGCCTTTCGCTTGAAATTTTAACTTTTGGAACTTTTGATGAAGTCAACTTTACTTCAATACCAAATGAACCAAAACGAAAGTCTTTATCGTTAAAATCTGGACCTGTCCAACTTTCTAATAGCTTATCAATCGAATATTCTTCATCTAATAATGAATTAAAAAACAGCAATTCTCCAATTAATCCCTTTTGTTTTTCAACAGTGAGACCTTGAAAATTTATCTTATCAAAAAGTTTTTTCCATTTTAAAATAACATTAGAAGTTTCAATTAACGCTTCATTTTCTGTAACACTTTTAGAAATTTCCTCAACAATATTTTCTATAAACAAGCTAAAAATTTCTTTAAGCTGATTGTCTAAAAGATAAATATGTAATTCTTTTGATTCTTCAAATTCAAATATTTCAATAAATAATCCTTTAAATTTAAAATTCTTAAATTCAGGGATTTTAGCATTTTTTGACGCTTCGAATATGTACAAATGATTTCCAGTCAAATGATTTGTTGCGGCAAAACATATGAAAGGTTTTACATGTTCAAGACGTGTCTTTATAATAATTTCGTCAGTAGGAACATGACTTTCCCATATAGATTTAATTCTAACCATGATTATTCATCTTCGTTAATTAAATCATCATCTTCTTGAATTTCATCTTCAAAACCGTTATTTATTGTGGCAGTATATGATACTTTTTGTTCATTCTCAATTATAGGAAAATGAAGGCTATATCCAATGATTGGTTTATCATTTTTTACATTTGGTGTTCCACGTTCATCTAAGGCGTAAATTAATAATAAACCTTTCTTTTCTTTTGCTCTTTGTTTTTTAATTTCTTTACTAGAAGTATTGCTTTTTATTAATAAATCTACTTGTCTATCCTTTAAGTCATCAATTTGATTTTTAGCAATCAAATAGAATTCGCTTCCTCTTGTGTTTTTTGGTTGATTACGAATGCTGCACCCAAGAGTTATTGATTCTTCATTATAAACCAAATTATAACTTTTTAAATCATCTCTAGGTATTCTAGAATTGTCTGGGTTTTCTTCATAACGATTAATAAATACTTTTTGATCAGTGTTTGAAACAATACAAATACTCCATTCATTTATCTTTCCGTTTTTTTCTTGTTTTTTTATATAATCGCTTAAAGTTGAATTTTTTATACTTGGCTGTTCAATTTTATATGCATCAATAAAATCACAAATTGCATCAATGTTTTGTTTAGGATAAAATAAATATCTTATGTTTCCTTTATTTGTTTCGATTCTATTTTCTTTATGTGGAAAACCACATGATGAAATTAATGATTTTAAAGCATTAAAATTATTTTCAATTGCTGATTTCGTTTTCAATAATTGATAGGTTTGCGGATTTGTACCAGAAAAGGAAATTTCAATTTTTTCAGAAAAATTTAATTTAGCTAAACTTGTTATTGTTAATAACCCATGATGATTTCTTACTTTGAGCTTGAAATCCTTTGGTTTTTGCAAAGCTGCTGTCATTTCATCAAAATCATCACGCATTTCTTCTGTTGCCATTGTGATATGATTGAACCATTCAAAAATTTGTTCTGTTGTATAAAGTCTACATAAATCAACATAACCCGGACGGTAACCAAACCAACGCCCCATTTGCATCAGTGAATCATACATTTTTGTAGTTCTTAAATAATAACTTATAGATAATCCTTCCAAAGTAATTCCTCTCGATAATCTGCTTCCTCCTACTGCAATAACAGATAAACCATTATCGTATCTACTATAATCAATTTCTTCAATATTGTGATACTCTAAATTGGTGGTAGAACGAGTTCCATGTACAGAACGGACTTGAATTTTAGAAGCCGCCTTTTTCAATTCTTTTTTTACTACTTCCCAAGAATGAGCTTTGATTCGTATGTCTGTATAATCTAAATTTTCTAAAACATTTCCTGTTGTTGGTAAAAAATCGGATTCATACAAATGCTCCAAATCAATCAATAAAGATTCATCATTACCATCGATTGCATTTTTATATTCTCGGATTTTATCATTAACTAAATAAGCAACTCTATCTATCCATTTTACCAATAAAGCAACATGAATCAACATAGAATTATGTTTCTTTTCGTGACCTCGAACTCTTCTGATTGCACAAGTCAGAATGAATGATTTTATAGCTTTCTCTAAACTTTTAGGCAAATATTCTGGTAAGTCTTCTTTGTTAAATTTATTAATTGTTTTAAAAAAAGGAGGATCGAAATCATCAATTGCTCGAAAAATGTCTAACGGTTCATTTTCTGTTCCATTTGGATTTTCAAAACCAAATATTTTTGCCGCACCAACATAATTAGTAGGAGCTTTTATGTTGATTATAAAATCTCTCGGGAATAAATCTTCACCAATTTTATATTCTTTATTTTTTACAATTGTCGTTAAATCTTCATTGTGATCTTGTGAAATAAATAAGTTGGCATAAGGAGTTGCTGTGTAACCAATAAATGTATTTTGATTAAAAATATTAAGTAAAGTTCTAATCAATTTATTAATTGTCTTAACGTCATTGATGTCTTTTGCTGTGTTTACCGAAGCTGCATCCGCTTCATCATCAATTATCAAAGCAGGAACATCAAACAATTTCGGTGTACCATTTATGGTTTGAATGTTTTCATTTTTTGAAAACCAATCGATTAAATTTTCAAGGATACTTTTATTTTTTTTTATAACAAAAACAACAGGATTTTTCCCAATAGGAATATTTAAGCGATTAGCAACAGATTGGCTAAAATCACCTTCATCTCCACTTTTATAATATGAAGAAGTAAGAGAATATATATCAGTTTCTACTTTTAATTTTCCAACACCTATAAGTCTGTTTTCATTTTCTAGGATAAAAGCAGAACTACTTCTTCCGATAAATCCTGCATCAATTCTTTCTTGAGTTTGCCTTCTTAATGAACTTATTGTTCCAGCAATAACAATAATTACTTTATAACCTGCGTCTGTTGCTTTGTTTATTAGTCCAACGTAATTGGATGTTTTCCCAGATTGAACGTGTCCGACAACCATTCCTCGTCTATCCCAAGATTTTTTATCTTTTGGATTTACACATTTATCTAAAATTTTATCTGTAAAATCATCTAAATCATTCACGGGAAATGATGGATCATTTTGAGACATAAACATTTTATATCTATTCCATAATTCAAAATTTATATTGCTTTTTTCTTCACTCAACCAAGGATCAATATCATCAGACATTACTGTTATTTCTCCTTTTCCAATACCACATTCAGATCTAATTACTTCAAATAATTCTTTTAAATCAACAGCATTAAACTCTGGTGCAGAAACAATTTTTTCTTTTATTATTTTAAGAATAACGTCATCAGTCATTTCTTCTTTAGATAACATATTTAGAAATGCATAACAGACCAATTTAGCAGTTTGATTTAAATCGTTCATATTAGATAGTCATTAATTAATGGAAAAAGATTGAATGGTGTAGAATTCATTATTTGCTGTTTTGCTAAATTTTCTGGCACCCCTTGGATGGTATAAATTTTATATAACTCTACTGCTAACTGAATTAAATCATCACTAGGAATTTCAGGAATGTTTTCTAGCTCATGAAAAGATGGATCCTCATTTTGATTGTATAAAATTAGTTCTAACGGAATATTTTCTTCAATAAGTTTTAAAGCTTTTGAAAAAAGTTTGTTTTCTTTTTCAGAATCAAGCAATTGTTTTATAATTGGATGCTTCTTATTTATTTTATATTTTTTTATCCCTTCTCTGTTTGTTTCATCTTTCCACAAACTCTCAAAAGACTGCCTGTTAAAATCAGAGGAAACCGTTTTTTGCCCTCTCCAATTATATATTTTAGCCGATTTCATAACTGCCATTTTAGCAATTCTAGCTAATTCTTTCCTTATCTCTATTGGTGGTGTGGCAGTTGATTTTTTTATATCAAGATTCCAATCAAAATCGTTAGCATTAGGAAAGTTGATTGCAATTCTAGCTAATTTTGAATATTCTCTCTTTTTTTCGATACCTAACCAGTCACCCGAAACAAGCAATCTATCTCCCCGATAGATATAAAAACCTTGTTGTTGATACCATCCTAATGGTCCACCTGATTTTTCATAATCTTCATTGCTAATTTTCGACATGTGAGGTAAAATAAAGTAAGTCACTTCTACATTATTTATAAGTACCTCTAATTGCCCCATTTCAGGCTTAGGAGTAAGATTTAAAAGAAATGGATTCCATGGATCAATCTCATAAGTATTTATAAAAAGTTTGATTTTTTTACTTTCAATAAAACGATGAAAAACTAAACTCAAATGATCTCTAACATTTGCCATCTCTTGATAAAAAGCTTTATTAACTGCTTCATTTTCAATTTCGGAATCACCTACAATTCTATCTAAAGATTCCCAAATAATTAAGCTCCCATTATTTAGACTATTTACTTTATCAATATAAGATTGATCTGAAACATAGTCTAGCAAAGTCCATTCTTCTTCTTGGTTTATAAAATCTATATCCCAGCAACGCTTTATTGTAGAAAACCCTCTTTTTTTTGTGACAACAGTTAGTCGTTTACATTGAGAAAAGGAAGCTGTTTTTAAACCCATTCCAAATCTTCCCAGATCCTTTTCATCACGTAATGCTTCTGGATCTTTACTACCTGGAGTCATGGCAATAATTAAGTCCTCTAAATTCATTCCTTCGCCATTATCTAGAATTGAAATGACTGAGTTCTTCCCTTTCCATATATAATCAACCATAATAATATCTGCTTTTGCTGAAATACTATTATCGATTATATCGGCAATTGCTGTTGAAAGATTGTATCCAAAACTACGATAAGAGTTAATTGTAGATTTTGGATTAGGTTTGGCATTTTCAGCCTTGAATTCATGCATACTCACATAGTTAATACAGATGTAACTTTACTTCACATCCCCGTTGATTAATTATCATTTTAATTGTGGTATTTATTAATAATGTAATTCAAGAAAAAATGCTATATCATTTCTTTAATCTTTTTAGCAATTGAACTTGCCATTAAAGGTGGTACAGCATTTCCAATTTGCTTAAACGCAGCTGAGCGTGAACCTTCAAAGAAAAAATCATCAGGAAATGATTGTAGTCTTGCAGCTTCTCTTACCGAAATAGAGCGACATTGTTTTTCATCTGGATGTATATAATAATGCCCATCCTTTGCAATGTGCGCTACAACTGTATGTGAAACCCCATTACCGTCAACTACTTTGTAGCGGTCAGTAAAAGATGTTTCATTTTTATGTGTTTTGAGGTGGTCTGGCAAATCTGGATATTTTAATCTTTCTTTCCCTTTATTCCATTTATCAATTGCAGTTTTATATATTTCTAAATCTCTTAAATTATGAGGTCTCGAAATATGCTGAGTCACAAAATCGACACCATTTCGTAATTCAAATTTCTCCAAATATTCATTTTTTTTCTCAGTATATTTTGCGATTTTTGAACCTTCACCAGGCTTTAACATTGGTAAATCTTCAAACGCATCATTTACTGTGTACTTCTTTAAAATTTTTTGAAATTCTGGAAACCCAAAATCTTTTTCTTTTTTCCAACCTACAATAATGATTCTTTTTCGAGCTTGTAATACACCAAAATCATCCGCACTCAAAGTTTCATGATATACTTCATAACCAATACGTCTGAAATAAGCCTTAAGATTTTTAAAATGTTGACCTTTATTTGCACTCAACAATCCGGGTACATTTTCGAACACAAACGCTTTTGGCTTGAATTCCTTTAAAAACCTCCCATATTGAATATATAATTTATTCCTAGGATCATTTTCAATATTCTCTTGATGTCTTCCAAGAAGTGAATATGCTTGACATGGAGGACCGCCAATTATTACATCAATCTTTTTTCCTGATTTTTTAATTGTTTTAAAAAGTTCAGAAATAGTATCATCATTAATTTCAACATTTAAAACAGAACTAAGAATCCAATCTGGAATTTCTTTGTATAATTCACTCTGCGGAATCTCTCCTTTAATGTATTTATAATAACTTTCAAGACTACCTTTTCCTTTTAAATAATGATAAGCTGATCTTGTCTTTATTGTCATACATGCTTCCGGATTCATTTCTATATGACATATGGGATTGAAGCCTTCTTTAATAAACCCCTCAGACATACCAGATGCACCTGCAAACAAATCAATAAAATTTAATTCTTTATTTTTCATTCTCAAAAAAGTACTCTATTGGTTTTTTATAATAGTTTGCTAAAACAAAAAGTTTTGCTGCGCTGATGCTCTTAACACCATTTTCAATCTTAGACAAATTGCTTTGATTGATAATTTTATCTTGTTGCACTTTTATTTGTGTATAACCCATTTCTTCACGAGCTTTTACTAGCTTATGTGAAATATGCTTATTAATTTTTTTTTCATTCATAGAATTTATTTTCAATATTCCACAATACAATATTCTTACATTAATACCAGTATTCCATATTGGAATAATAAGTATTACCCTACCTTTAAAGCGTGAGATTTAAACACAAAAAAAACCGTCACTTGAGGCTTTAGCCGAACTGGCTGAAAGCAATCTCAACGATTAACGGTTTGATAATTATTATGAAAAAGGGATTTTCTCGATAGCCCTGATGGGAGCGGCATCCCACGCCTTTTTTTGGCGTGGATACAGCGGACAGCAGGACGAGACGGGGTTGTGAAATGAGTGGTTATGCTCCTGAAATAAATTCAGGATACATTCTTATTCGTATTTGGTTAATTTGACGGTGTGATTCCCATGTTATAGAGAGTAAACGCTTGCACATCGACATTTTCCTCGATGGTCGCTTTTAGTGATTTTCCTGCTCCGTGGCCTGCTTTGACATCAATGCGGATGAACATGGGGTTAGGTCCTGTATTTTTTTCTTGTAGGGTGGCGGCAAATTTAAAACTGTGAGCCGGAACGACTCTGTCATCGTGGTCGCCTGTGGTTATTAAAGTCGCTGGATAGGCCACGCCATTCTGGACGTTGTGTACAGGCGAATAGCCTTTGAGGTACTCAAACATGGTTTTGCTGTCTTGGGCGGTACCATAATCGTAGGCCCAGCCTGCACCTGCTGTAAACGTATGGTAGCGCAACATGTCGAGCACTCCCACGGCTGGTAAAGCTACCTTTGCAAGATTGGGTCGTTGGGTCATTACCGCACCTACTAACAAGCCTCCATTGGAACCGCCTTTTATCGCTAAATAGTCCGAAGTCGTGTATTTTTGGTCTATCAAATACTGGGCAGCAGCAATAAAATCATCAAAGACGTTTTGTTTTTGGAGTTGGGTTCCGGCTTCATGCCATTTTTTGCCGTACTCGCCTCCTCCTCTCAAATTAGCGACGGCATAAACGCCTCCGTTTTCCATCCAAACCGCATTAGGGATGCTAAAATTAGGCGTCAAACTGATATTGAAACCACCATAGCCGTATAGAATAGTCGGGTTTTTCCCGTTGAGTGCCATTCCTTTTTTATGGGTTATCATCATCGGGATTTTGGTTCCGTCCTTGGAGGTATAAAACACCTGATGGGTTTCGTAGTCCTCGGATTTGAATTTAGCCTTTGATTTTCTGTACAGCTTCGAATTGCCTATCTCAACATCCAATTTATAAATCGTAGGTGCTGTTGTATAATTGGTAAAGGTGTAATACAGCTCTTTTTCTTTTTTCTTAGCCGAAAACCCAGAGGCAGTACCTAAATCAGGTAAGGCTATTGTTCGTATTTTCGTTCCTTGGGTGTTGTACTGTTCTACTACTGAAACCGCATCTTTCATATAGTGTGCAAAAAAATATCCCCCTCCTGTGCCAATGTTCAATACATTTTCGGTTTCTGGGATAACCACTTTCCAGTTTTTCCGACTTGGATTTTTCATTGAGACACTTAGAATACGTTTATTGGGCGCTTGCCAATCGGTTTCTAAAAATAGCGTATCGCCTTGATTATCGATGACATTCACATCATTTTCAAAATTACCAACGAGCGTTATAATCGCGCTGTCTTTTTGTGTCAAATCCAGAATATAGAGTTCGTTTCCGTAAGTAGCATTCGCTGCTGTGATTACCAAATAGTGGTCGTCTTCGGTCACATTACCTCCTACATAGCGGCGTTTTTGGCTTTCGCCAAAGATGACCTTATCTTCTTTTTGTTTTGTTCCAATAGCATGAAAATACAGTTTATGTTGGTCGGTTTTGGCCGATAATTCGCTTCCGTTTGGTTTTTCATAACTGGAATAATAAAACCCCTTGTTGCCTACCCATGAAAGCCCACTAAACTTCACATCAATCAAGGTTTCGTCTATTGATTGTTTGGTAATGGCATTGATAATTATCACTTTGCGCCAGTCGCTTCCTCCCTCCGAAATGGAATAGGCAAGCAGTGAACCGTCTTTGGAAAAACTAATTTCCCCCAAAGAAGTGGAACCGTCTGTAGAAAAAGTATTGGGGTCTAGGAAAATTTCTTCTTGTCCATTCTCTTTTTTTCGCCATAAGACCGATTGATTTTGGAGTCCATTATTTCTAAAATAGTACACAAAATCACCTTCTTTGAAAGGCGCACTTTCTTTTTCATAATTCCACAAAGCCTCCATGCGGGTTTTAATTTTATCTCGAAACGGGATTTTTTGCAAATAGTCCAAAATGAGTTCGTTTTGCGCTTTTACCCAGGCAGTAGTTTCAGGCGAACGGTCGTCTTCGAGCCAACGGTAAGGGTCTGGGACTGAAGTATCAAAATAGGTGTCGATTACGGTTCCTTTTTGGGTTTTTGGGTATTGGAAGTTGTTTTGTCCCAAAGTAGTGATTGTTGTCATTAATAGAATAATTTTTTTCATGAGTTGGATTGTAGGCTAAACAAAAATAAGAAAAACAGAATCTTTATTCATTTACGAATGGTGCAATTCTTTTTTTTGGAACACGGATTTTAGAAATTAGAGAAATAAAAAAAATAATTGCTTAGTGGAAAATAGTACATTGATAAAACGGATTGACTAATACCTAAACAGATAAAAAACAGATTTTATATTTGGCTAAAAAACCGTGTGCCTTTGCAGTAAAATAATAAGCACGCAGATTAGGCAGATAAGCGCAGATTTTTTTAATTTTTAAATAAAAAACCATTGAGAAATCAAGTTTATTAAGTTTTTACACTTAACTTTCCTTAATCCCTTAATGGTTCAAAAACTCATATAACTTATTTTTTAAAATAAGTCAAAGCTTATATGTACTTACATTTCTTAAATCCGTTGGATGAAATTAATCAGATTCATTTAAAAATGGCAATTCGAATTTAAATCTAAAGTTATTTATACTTAACATATCCGTCTAATCTGAGCCTGCCCTGAGCTTATCAAAGGGTCGAATACCTCATAATAGGTTACATTTCGATAAGCTCAATGTGACAAGTAGGTTTAATGAACTATTAAATTCATTTCACCCAACGGGTTGCTATTATTTATATGTTTTAAAAATAAACCCAAAACTTAAATGCCCTTGTATTTCTTATAGTGTTTAAAAAACAAAAAACTCAAATGACTTTTATATTTCAAATAAATTACAACTCAAAGTTTAGCCCCAGAACGATGTTTCTTCCCATATTAGCAATTCCATCGGTTTTTAAACGAGAAAGATGGGCGATATAGGTTTTATTGAGAAGATTATTTCCGTTCAAATTAAGGTTGAATACCGTTTTACCCAACGTGATTTTTCCACCGAAACCAAAATTCACTAAACTATACCCACCTGTTCGGGTTTCAAAACCACTTACGTTATTTTGAGTAAACGTCGCGTTCCAACTCAATGCAGCAAATCCTTCACGCAACCAATCGCCAATTTTAAATTCGGTTCGAATGGTATTATTCCAATTGTTCGCTGGAATCAAAGGCAAATAATCATCTCCAGTTCCTTGAGATTGTTTTTTTCCTGTTACTGTTTCAAAACTAGACTCCAAATGCAACCAGTCCAAAGGGTGTGGATGCAAGTGAATCCCAATCTCTCCACCATATAATTTAGCATCTTCCTGAACGTATTCAAACACCGCATTGTCTTCTTGTACCGCACCAGTTGGCGCTGTAAAAATGTAATTATTGATATGATTGTAGAAACCGTTGACAAAAAATTCAAAATGGGTATTTTTGTATTCTAAGTTCAAATCGGTTTGAACGTTTTGCTCATTTTTCAAATTGGCATTCCCTATTTCGTACCGATTTGTCCCTTCATGCACTCCATTAGAAGTCAATTCGGCCAAATTTGGCGCTCTAAAACCTGAGGCCAAATTTAATCTCAAAATCAAATTGGATGTTACATCTGTTTTGTAGCCCAAAGAAGCATTGAAACTATCAAAAGATTGATCGATAGCTTTAAAATAGCCTTCTTCCCCTTCTTCCCCATGTTCTTCTGTCGTAATTTTTCGGTTGTCAAAACGCAAACCTCCCTGAATCACATTTGACTTCCATTGGTAATTAGCCGTTCCAAACACCCCAAAATCATTAGTCTTAGCATCTGGAATCAGGAGTTCTTCTCCAAAATTAGCATTGGTTTGATACATTCCTTGAATCCCAAAAATCGATTCCATATTCCCGATTTTAGGCAAATGGTATTTGGCATTGTAATTAAACGTCTTCAATTTCATTTGTAAAATAGCTTCTGGACTGTCTTCAAATTCATTTCGGTCATTGCCAATGTAACCCAAATCAACATCTAGTTTGGAATTCCCTAAATAAACCACTGAGTTCAAACTCAACAAATGATTATCGACACCTTGGCGCGGATAATCCGTAGTTTTTGTTTTCGTTTGCTCCCCTATTTCCTCAGGTAATCCTAAATCAAGACGGTTAAAATTGTACCTCAACACAGTAGAGAAATTTGAATTGCTGTACCCAATTCCCGTTTTAAAATCAGTTTCATTAAAGCGTGTATTGGTCACACGATCTCCGTCAGGAATGCTGTAATCCGAATGCGTGGCATAACTCCCTCTGGCTAAAAATTTCCAATTTTCCGTCGCGGTATTGATACCCAGCGAAGTACTTGAACCTAAAGTATTCGAGAATAGTTTTTGGCTGAAATTAGTTTTGAATGCATGTGCATCAGCAAATTTTTCAGGGTTAAAATACAATACCCCTCCCAGTGCATCTGAACCGTACAACAATGAAGCTGGCCCTTTGATAACCTCCACACTTTCTACCCCAGCATCATTGAGACCCAATCCGTGTTCGTCCCCAAATTGCTGATTTTCGATGCGAACACCTTGAGAATACACTAACACACGATTGCCACTCAAGCCTCGAATAACTGGCTTTCCAATACCCGTTCCCGTGGATACTTGCGAAACTCCAGGAATGGTAGCCAAGCCTTCGATTAAAGTTGCCGTTCCTTTTGTTTGTAAGGACTGAATACTTTCGTGGGAAACTTTCATTACGTTTTGAGACTGCATCTTATTAAAAGCAGTGGACACAATCACCTCATCCATTTCGAATAAGGCTTCGTCCATGACCACCTGAATATTTTCTTCATTATTGACAAGTTTCACCGTTTTGTTTTGGGTGCCAAAACCTACTAGAACAAAACGTATTTTTATATCGCCTTTTGGTAAATTTGAAAAGGAAAACAATCCGTTTTCATTAGTAGTTGTTCCTTTGTGTAATTCGGATATGTACACTGAAACACCCGCAAGAGGTTGTTTTTGATTGTTGGTTACCGTACCAGACAATCGTTGTTGAGCTTGCAAAAAAGCACTTAGCCCTAAAAACAGGACCACCATATATTTTTTCATTTTTTACAGTACATTAGAAAGGCCTACAAGCCTTTTCGTTTATAATAAAAATACTTGCTAATCGGAAATTTTTCCGAAACAGCATCAACAGCCGAACACAGAAATGAAGTAGAACTTAACATCTGAGTGCAACATGGGTAGTTTTTAAAAAATACTGTAAATAGGGGGACCACGAAGGGAATACAAACTCCCTGGGAAAGAAATTACTTTTTCGATAAGTATCGAAAAAAATGGAATTAAGGTATAGTCAATGTAAAAATGATAGTGCGCAATCGCAGTCACTACATACTGGCCGAAGGAAAAATGACACACTTTACAGGGTTCAGCCTTGTAATGATGGTGGGTAAATTGGCCTTTATTACCGTCATTTTCATGATGACAATATGCTTGTACTTCCTGCTCGGAATGATGCACATAGGCATGAAATGATTGCACCAGTATTGACAACAACACGGTCAATCCAAGAGAAAAAGCGATGATGATGGATTTCTTTTTCATGCGGTGCAAAGGTAGGAAAACAAAAAAGAATTTTCACCTTGTTGGGGTTAACATCTATTTTTTTTAAACCATATAAGACATATAAGAACAACCCGTTGGGTGAAATTAATCAGATTCATTTAAAAATGGCAATTCTAATTTAAATCTAACGTTATTTATACCTAACATGTCAGTCTGAGTTGAGCCTGCTCTGAGCTAATCGAAGGGTCGAAGACCTCATATAGGATACATTTCGACAAGCTTAATGTGACAATAGGTATAAAATTAACCATTAACTTAATTTCACCCAACGGGTTAAGAACAATTAAGATATGCTTTGAGGGAAAATTGATTAAACATATAAGTCATATAAGTTTTTACAAAAAATAAAAAACCATTAAGAAATTAAGTTTATTAAGCACTGCACTTAACTTTTCTTAATCCCTTAATGGTTCAAAATTTCTGTTTTCTAAAACTTATAAGGTATATCTGTTTTAAAAACTATGTTTAAAATAGCTTACACTAATTTAGCTGCGATTAAATACTCAGCGATTTGAATCGTGTTTGTAGCCGCTCCTTTTCTCAAGTTATCCGCTACAATCCACATGTTTAAAGTATTGTCTTGGCTTTCGTCACGACGAATACGTCCTACGAAAACTTCGTTTTTACCTTCAGCGTATTTTGGCATTGGGTAAGTGAAGGTATCCAAGTTATCTTGTACTACCACACCGTCAGTTTGACTTAAAATAGTACGTACTTCATTTACATCAAAATCATTTGAAAACTCAATATTTACAGCCTCACTGTGTCCACCAACAACTGGTACACGTACAGCAGTAGCCGTTACTTTTACGCTATCATCACCTAAGATTTTTTTGGTTTCTTTTACCAATTTCATCTCTTCTTTAGTGTATCCGTTATCTTCAAAAACATCACACTGAGGAATACAGTTGCGGTTGATTTCGTATTTGTACACCATATCCCCTTTTACACCAGCTACTTCATTTTCGAACTGTTGTACTGCTTTTACTCCTGTTCCTGTAATCGACTGGTAAGTAGAAACAATCACACGTTTGATATTGTATTTTTTATGCAATGGAGCCAAAGCCAATACCATTTGGATAGTAGAGCAATTTGGGTTAGCAATGATTTTATCTGCTGCAGTCAATTCAGATGCGTTGATTTCAGGAACCACTAATTTTTTAGTAGGGTCCATTCTCCAAGCTGAAGAATTGTCGATAACCGTAGTTCCTGCTTCAGCAAATTTAGGAGCCCACTCTAATGACGTTCCTCCACCTGCTGAGAACAAAGCGATATCCGCCTTCATATCAACAGCTGTTTGTAAACCAACCACTTTGTATTTTGCTCCTTTGAATTCAATTTCTTTACCCACAGATTTCTCTGAAGCCACAGGAATCAATTCTGTTACTGGAAAATTTCTTTCAGCTAAAACTTTTAACATGATCTCGCCCACCATTCCGGTAGCTCCTACTACTGCTATTCTCATTGTATATTTTTAATTATAATTAAATTTTTATTTTTTTGAACTGCAAAAGTAAGTAATATCTATTTCAAAACAAGGAGACTAACAAAAAATAACAAACTGTTAAATATATAACATTTTGTAATTATTAAAAAGTTTCCAAAAAGAAAAACCGCCTCAGTTACAAGACGGTTTATACCTGAATTGCATTCAAGTTGGTTACAGAATATATAATGTAGCGGAAATTATTTCTTCAATAAATCTCTAATTTGGATTAATAATTCTTCTTGTGTTGGTCCTGCAGGTGGTGCTGGAGCAACAACTTCTTCTTTCTTCTTAGCTCTTTCAGCAGCTCTAAGCACCACAAAAATAAAGAACGAAATAATTACAAAATTAATCGTTGCTTGCACTAAATTACCATACGTAATTACGGCTGCCCCAGCTGCTTTGGCTGCGGCTAAATCAGGATAACTATTCCCATCCAACGAAATAAATTTCGTAGTAAAATCAATACCTCCTGTTAGCAACCCCACGATAGGCATGATGACATCATCAACCGCTGAACTGACAATCTTACCAAAAGCACCACCAATTACCACAGCAGTTGCTAAACTTAATACATCACCTTTCATTAGAGAGGCTTTAAAATCACTAAAAAATCCCATAGTTATCCTTTTTTTGTTAAACGTAAACACTAAAATAATTATTTTTTTGCATCAATGCTATTTTCATCTCAAAAAATCCGTCTTACCTGTAGAAAACACGCTTCACTCGTTGTGAAATGCTTGTCAATATCTCATAAGGAATCGTTTTTAAGGCCAGCGCCATTTCGACTACCGTAGGACTTTCTCCAAAAATAATAACATCGTCACCCTCTACACAATCAATTTCGGTTACATCTACCATCAACATATCCATACACACACTTCCTAAAATGGTGGCTTTTTTATTTTTAATAGTCACATAACCTACTCCATTGCCCCAAGCTCTCGATATTCCATCAGCATAACCAATGGGTATGGTGGCCACCTTAGTCTCTTTTTGTGCCATAAAACGCCTACCGTAGCCGACACTATCTCCAGCAGGAATAGTACGTATTTGAGAAATAACCGATTTGAGTGTTCCTACATTCTCCAAAAATTTTTGTTCTTCTGCATCATTGGAAACGCCATACAATCCAATCCCTAAACGCACCATATTGAACTGGGCTTCAGGAAAATTACTAATCCCCGAGGTGTTCAAAATATGTCGTATCGGGTTAATTTGCAATTCGGTCATAATTTGCGAAGACAATTCATCAAAAAGTTGAATCTGTTGTTTGGCAAATGCATAATGCGCCCCATCATCACTGGTAGCCATATGAGACAAAATACTTTTTACCTGAACACGAGTATTCCCTTTTAAGGTTTGAATCAGTTCAGGCAACTGATTTCGTTCAAACCCCAAACGATGCATACCCGTATCTATTTTGATATGAAAAGGAAAATGTTGTAAGTTTTTATGTTCTGCTATTTTTAAAAAATTATGCAAGCCTCTGAGCGTATAAATTTCAGGTTCTAATTGATACTGAATAATCGATGAAAAACTTGTGCTTTCAGGATTTAGAACCATTATAGGCAAACGAATTCCATCATTTTTTAATGAAATTCCTTCGTCAGCAAATGCCACCCCTAAATAATCCACCTGGTGATGCTCCAATAAACTAGCAATTTCTAATCCGCCATTACCGTACCCAAATGCTTTGACCATTACCATGATTTTGACCTGAGGTTGTAATTTGGCTTTAAAGAAATTCAGATTATAACTTAGTGCATTGAGGTTGATTTCCAGTACCGTTTCATGCTTTTTTTGCTCTAAGACCGCCACTATTTCTTCAAATTCAAAAGAACGTGCACCTTTGACCAGAATCGTTTCATTGGAAAATTCTAAATTTTCAAAATCAGCTAAGAAATCAGCGGTATGAGGATAAGCTATACAATTGGTAAAAAGGGTTTTAAATTTGACAATCGTTTCTCCAATACCTATTACTCGCTGAATATTATTGGCCACCACTAATTTGGCTACGCGACCGTATAACTCTTCATCCGAAAGCCCACTCTGAAAAATATCGGAAAGGATTAAGGTTTTCTTCTGGAACTTGTTTTGGCTTTCTAAAAAATCCAAGGCAATTTTCAAAGACTGAAAATCAGAACTATAACTGTCATCAATCAGATTGCAATTATTGATTCCGTTTTTCACTTCCAATCGCATTTGCACTGGATACAACATGCTCATCCGGGAAGCAATAGTTTCGTTGTCATAATTTAAATACAACAAGACCAACAAACATGAAATAGCATTTTCAATAGAGGCTCTATCCTCAAAGGGAATTTCAATTGAGTGTGAATGGTTTTTGTATTGGTAGGAAATGGTGGTTTTATGATTTGCGTTTTTGGTGTGTGAGACAAAGACATCAGCAGTTTTATCTGTAAAACTCCAACTAAAGGTAGTTATCCCCACTGGAATAACAGGAGTTACTCGCTCGTCTTTTTGATAAACCAAAACTTCCACATGAGAAAAAAGTTTTAATTTTTCGGTAATTTTTTGTGTTGTATTGGCAAAACCTTCATCGTGTGAAGTCCCAATATTGGTTAAAACTCCTATAGTAGGCTTTACGATAGGTTCCAACTTTTCCATCTCGGCAACGGTAGAAATACCAGCTTCAAAAATCCCTAAGTTGTGTTTTTCATTTATTGCTATAACCGACAAGGGAACTCCTACTTGCGAATTAAAACTTTTTGGACTTCGGATAATATTAAAATCAGGACTCAACAAAAAATTGAGCCATTCTTTGACAATGGTTTTGCCATTACTACCCGTAATCCCGATAACAGGAAAATCGAATAAACTGCGGTAATAAATAGCAAATTTCTGTAAGGCCACCAACGTATTATCTACCACCAAGTAAGTAGCTTTATCCTCTAATCCTTCGGGAATATACGACACCACAAAGGCAGCAACCCCTTCTTCGATTAGTTCTGCAATATATTGATGCCCATTATTATTGGGCCCAATCAAGGCAAAAAACAACGTAGTCGCTCCGTTATGAGAGGAACGACTGTCTATGGAAACATGTTCAATATGACCCGATGAACAATCACCGTGGCATTTTGCCGACAAAACGGAAACACAATTTTTTAATGGAATACTCATGGATATTATAATCTTCCTCAAAAATAACATTTCTTAGTCATTTGTACCTATGAGTCGTACTATTTTCTAGCCTAGGGTTAAAACCTTTTCGAGCGTTACATAAAGCCTGACAATTTTATTATATTTGTTTAACTAACCTCTATACCATTATTTTGAAAAAATTCCTCATCTCCTTTTCTTATATTTTCCACCCTTTATTCATCCCATTATACGCTACTTTTTTTTATGTTTTTGCCAATCATTCGTATGCTGTAACCAAAGAAAAAACAATAATTTTCCTTCAAGTTGTAGTGGTAACAATTTTGATTCCTTTATTGGTTTTTTATTTATTACGATCTATTGGAAAAATCAGTTCAGCTATGGCGCCTAAAATAGGGGAACGCAAAATGCCCTTAGTCATTCAGTGTTTTTTAATTATTCTTTTAGTAAAAAAAGGGATTACCATTGAGCAGTATCCTGAATTTCATTTTTTCTTTCTGGGCGCCTTACTTAGTACGCTAATTGCATTATTATTGTTATTCGCAAAAACTAAAGTCAGTCTTCACATGATGGGAATAAGCGCTTTGACAATGTTTGTTTTTGGTTTAAGTAGGCATTTCCAAACCCAAAACACTGTTTGGATTACCTTTTTACTTTTTATGAATGCAGCAGTAGCTTCGTCCCGATTAGAAATGAGAGCTCATACACCAAAAGAATTAACCATTGGTTTTCTTTTAGGAAGTATTCCTCAAATGATGTTAATGTATTTGTGGCTATAAAATATAAAAAATAACCCCTACATTAAATGCATTCATATCAATGTTTTGATTGTTGACTTTGGCTGATTTAAAAATCCCATTCAACCCGTAATACACATACACATTGAAGGTATTGTAACCCGTTGCGGCATAAATTCCGTACTGCAAGGTTTCAAAATCTTTATTACGAGTAATAATGGTTCTTCCATCAGCACTTTCGGAGATGTAACGGTCATATATCAGATAACTGAACTTGACACCGCCATAAATACGCCAAAATTTATAGGATTCATAAGTAGAAGTTCGCCAACGAAATTCTAAGGGAACATCAACCAATAATTGAGAAAATCGATTCTTACTATAATCCGAGGTGGAGGCAAAAAGTGCATAACTAATCTCCTGACCGTTTTGTTCAATATCCAAATTTTGAATAAAATTATTATAGGTAAACCCTATTCCAGTAGCAAGAGCAACGTTTCTTTTTTTATTTACGGGCATGTCTCTTAAAAATCCAGCTGAAAATCCAGTTGAAAATTTGTTTTGGGTCAAATCAGCAGGTTTGTTCTTGAGGTTGTTAAAAGTAAACCCAAAATAAAACTGATCTTCTCTATACAAAGAATCTACCGCTACCATAGGAGCCGGCAGACTTTTTAATTCTTCTTGTGCTACTACATTAAAAAAGGAGACTACAGCTATAATACAAAGAAGTTGACGCATTTTAAAAAATCAGATTAATAAAGACAAATATAACTATTTCTCATCAGGTTTATTGCCTGATTCCCATCGTTGTTTATCGTTTGTTTTTTGATAAAATACATCCTTCGAGCAACATTTAGAATAGTTTTTTCCATTCATGATCCAACTTTTGATTTATTTTTTTTCAAAATCAATTTTTTAAATTATTTATAATAAGAAATGAAGATAAAAAAACCCCTAAAAACATACGTTTTTTAGGGGTTTTGTCTTACTTTTTTTCAGATTGAATTCAATTTCTACAGATTACTCACTTGTATATTTGTAAAACAGTCGAACAAACTATCCAAATTTAGGATTAGCAGAATAAATATTATTAGTCACTTTTAGTCTTTTCTTCAATCATCATAAACTTTCTAATCTCTGTGTCACTTATCTTAGGATTAGCTCCTTCCTGACCTGCAACTAAAGCGCCTACTGCACATGCATAATTTAATGCTTTTTGAGGTGATTTCCCTTTTAGTAATTTCATTGTTAATGACGCTAAAAAAGAATCCCCAGCCCCTACGGTATCAACTACTTTTATAAAGTAACCGCTATTATAAAAGAACTTCCCATCATAATACAGCACCGCTCCAAATTCTCCTTTGGTTACACATATGTGTTTTGCCTTTGTTTTCTTAGCAATAAACTTAATGTTTTGTTCGAAAGAATTATATGGGGAATTCAACTCACGACTTATTTCTCTTAGTTCTTCATCATTCAGCTTAATAAAATCAGCTTTTGACATTAGCTCAATTAGTACCTCAGTAGTATAATAAGGCGCGCGAAGATTAGCATCTAACACTTTATATTTTGCTACTTCTAACAAAGCCAACAAAGTTGTTCTGGATAGTTCGTCTCTACAAATTAAACTGCCAAAAACAAATGCATCAGCTGCTGAAACTAACTGTTTCATTTCATCAGTCAGTTGAATTTTATCCCAAGCTGAAGGGTATAAAATATCATAAGAAGCGTTACCTTTTTCGTTAATCATAACATTAACCACTCCTGTCTTGTAATCGGCTCCTTCTTGAATATATTGTGTAGTACTTTGATGACTCTCGATAAACTCTTTGATATCGGAACCATTTTCATCTAATCCTACGCGACTTATCATCGTTGTTTGAATCCCAAATGAATTCATACGAAGTGCAACATTCAAAGGAGCTCCGCCAATTTTTTTATGAGTTGGAAAAACATCCCATAATACTTCCCCAAAGCAAACTGCTTTTAATTCTTTCTTATTTTTCATAACTTTAAAGTAAAAAAAGGGAGGAATCCCTCCCTTTTAATGGCACAATTACCAAATAACCAAATTAACTATTTTGTACCTAAATAATCTATTGCATTTCTGTAAATCCCTTTTATATTAAAAGCATACACATTTGTTCTTCCATCATTCATTGCCCATTCCATTCCTCCAAATCCAATTCCGATGATAGTCCCTGCATAAACAGAAGTTGGAGTAAATTCAACAATTCCAGCAACTGCTTCATCTGTAACACCACTCCAAGTTGCTAAAACCTTAGCTCCATATAATCGTTGAAACTCTGCAAATTGTCCTAATTGATGTCCTGGAGCTAATAAAGGCCCTAAATCCCACATGGTATTGTGATCTTCTTTGAATCCTCCATTGATAACTGGGAAGTATCCATTTACATCGGATGAAATTATAGTCGTAAAATTGTATATTGGACTACTTCTTTGATCAATTTGAAAATTAACACCGCCATCAATAGACCATACATCATTATTGATTCCTCCAGCGCTACTACTTTTAATCGTCAATAACCCACTTTTATCTCTTCCAACTACTTCAGCATAACTAGTTGCCATACCTCCCAAAAGCATTTTTCCGCCTTCAACAACATATTGAATTAATACATTCTTTTTATCTAAACTTGCTTGAGGTAAATTTGAACTTCCTGTATTGTCATAGAAAAAGAATACTACGTTTACAGACTTCAATGCTTCTATTGTCAAATTAGAAAATGGAATATAAACAAACTTATCACCATAAGTATCTTTTGTCCATTGTGCAGCTGCTTTTACATCATCATCACTAATTGCATCCATGGTCAATGCTTCATTAACAAATGCTATTTGACTTGGCAACAAACGTGCGTTTACGATATATTTCCTTGTTTTTCCACCTGATTTCGCAGTGATTTCCAGAGGTGTTGTTAAATCGACCATAGTCCCATTTGCTGGAGAAATTTCTACCCCTTGAGGACTTCTTATTTCTAAAACAACGGATGACAAATTAACATCAGATGGCAGTACAAAATCAACAACACCTGATAAATTATCTATTGTTGCACTCGTTTGTCCAATTTTAATTGACTCAATTATATTTAGTGTGTTTGGTAAGTCATCATCATGATTTAGACGCTCTTCGCATGAGTATGTTATTGTTGCTATTACTAGCAACAATACATACTTTAGATATAATTTATTTATAAATATATTTTTCATATTATTTTCTTTTAATTAACTAGTCATTGTTTATACTATATAGATAATCAATGATGTTCTTTGTGAACGTTTTAATATTATTTTGATAATCATTAGTAGTTCCATTAGAATTCCATTCGTACCCTACAATTGTATTTGAAATTGTAAAAATATGTCCTTTGAAATCCGTTGGGATTTGAGTATCGAAAGAAGCATCATTCGTTAAATCTGTTCTTTTGAATTCTACTGCTCCATAACCAAAAGCATCACCAATATGTCTCAGAGTTCCAAATTTGACAGCCGTCAAGGTTTTTTCGAATTTCGTTGCTGCATCAGAACCACAACAACTTGGATTCAAAATACCATCAAAATGTTGCCACCAGATTAAACGTACTTCTCTATTTGCACTATTTTGCAATGGCAAATACTCATTTCCTAGGCCTCCTTCAAAAGTCAATCCATTAAAAATAGCATGTGTACGTCTGTTTCCAGAATTGTTAGTATCTCTCATTCCTAATCCCCAAATATCATCTGATGGTTTACCTGTATCGTAACATCCTGTTTCGGTAGCACAGCCAAATTCAGAGAACACATAATTCCCTGGAGCTCGTGCTGCACCAAAATTAGCAGGAACTCTTCCTAATGAAAAGATAAATGGACTAGGGTCACCAGCAATAAGCATATCACCTCCTGCTTTAGCCCACGACTTAAGTACCTGTGCTTGTGAACCACCTGCTCTTAAACCTACTGGCAACATGGTAGAAACATTTGTAGCTGTAGCTGAGAACCCTTGATTTTCTTTTGGAGTTAAATAATACAACATTGCTACTTTTACATCTGCAATATTTTGAGCTGAAACATCTGCAATTTTGATATATTTAAAATTTGCTCCATAAGTTGCCTGCATCCAAGTTGCAGCAGCTTTTGCATCATCATCGATCAATGAATTAATATCATTTTCAAGACCTAGGAAAGCATACTTTGTAGGAGTAATTGTTTCTACAGTTACACTATATGCTTTTGTTAAATTTTCTTTATTTTTCACTGTAAAAGTTACCGCTCCATTTAAGAAATTTTGAGTTGTTCCTGAAGACGGAGTGACTGTTTGCTCCGCTGGCAAAGTAATCACAGGAGATAAACTTGACTTATTAGTTCCTGAAGGTAATATTACAAGAATCGAATTAGAACTGTTGTCAATAATTCCAGTTACACCATTAATTGTGAATGCATCAATACGAGGTGCTTGAATTTGAGTAACTGTAACCGTATATTGTTTTGCGGTATAACCATTATTTGATAATATGGTATAAACCTTCGCTGAAGTGAAATTTCTTGCTACACCAGAAGCAAAATCAACAGTTGTTCCTTCAGCAATTTCGAATGTAGGAGCTAAATTACTCAAATCACCATCTTGGCTACCAATCTCAACTTTAATAGTTTTATTTACTTCGTCAATCACTCCCATCTTATCACCAATGGAGAATGAAAGCATTTTGGGATTACCATAAGCTCCAATATTAGCGGTATAAGTTCTATGAGCTCCATTTGTTGAAACCACTTCGAAGGTTACAGGTCCATTACTAAAATCAATAGTTGTTCCCGAAGCAGGTGTTACCGTAGCTGATTCTGGAAGTCTTATTTCAACAGGAACATTTTTTAAATCTGTTCCAGAAGGCAAGGTCATTGTAATGGTACCAATAGTATGGTTTATCTCAGCATACTTAGTACCTACCTTAAAAGATTGTATTATAGATTCCGTATAATCGGGAACACTATCTGAGAAATTATCATCTTTTTCACAAGAAATAACTGCGAACACAAGCATCATAAATGCTATTGCTATTTTAAAAATAGACAGGTGATTTTGAATTGTTTTCATATTTTTAATTTTTAGTTAGTTTTATAGTTAGTATCCAATTCTTTGTTTGTACACATTAGAACTTGCATCGATTTCGATTTGTGGTATTGGTAAATATTGTTCATGTGCCTGTAAAGAAGCTGATTGTAAATAGGATCGACGTGTTTTTTCAACTTGGATATAATTACTAACATATTGTTCAGCAATTCCCCAACGCACTAAATCATAAAAACCATGACCTTCATTAGCCAACTCTAATCTTCTTTCCATCCTAAGTGCTTTTCTGGCAACATCTTGAGACAAATTCAACGGATAAAGATTGATTAAATAATTAGCTGCATTTACATTAGGATTATTAAAATCCTTTACATAAGGTGAAAGTTTTGCTCTATTTCTAATTTCGTTTATAAGAGCTATTCCGCCTGAAATATCAGAACCCGATTCTATTAAAGCTTCTGCCTTCCATAATAGTAAATCACTATATTTAATAATAGGAAAGTCTAAATTACCTAAAGCCCATGGAAAGCCTGTTGGATTAGAAGCTAACCCACTTGATTTTGGAGAGATGACATTTTTCTTTACTAGAAAATTTCCATAGGTAGCTGGATCTCTATTCCAATCTAATTGTTGAGGTCTTGCCGTCCAATCCTTCCAAGTAATACCTGTTCTACCTATTGCATGATCTAGTCTTGGGTCAACTAAATCTGTTGAAGTCACATTTGAATTATTAAAAGTATCAAATAATGGTAAACCATCAGGACCTACTTTATAAGCATTAACTAAATTCTGAGAAGGCTTATCAAAGTCATCCCCATTTAGATACGGATTATTAACATCATCTCCAGGACTATCAGGAGCATTCAATAAGTTTCCAAAATTTAAATTTCCATATTGAGACCCATCATTAATTGAATATTGTACAGCAAAAATATTTTCACGATTTGCATAACCTGGTATGGAGTATAATTTTTCTATATCGGTTACTAAGCCATATTGTTTGCCAATAACATAATTAGCACTAATAACGGCTTCAGGCCATTTTTTCTGAAAAACTTGTGCTTTACATAAAAAAGCATAAGCCACCACTTTATTTACTCTCCCTAAATCCTCTTGAGTATCTGGCAAAAGAGCTATAGCAGCATTTAAATCTCCCTCTACTTTTGACCACATAAAACTAGCATCAAAAGAATTCGGGATTTTATTAATTTGATCAATAGGTGTATTTTCATCGTACCAAACAATAGAGCCAAAGTTTTTAATCGCTTCAAAATAAAAATGAGCTCTTAGTACTTTTAATTCTCCAATTCTAATATTTTTATTAGGAAATGAAGCCTCATCAGTAGCGGTTATAGTTCTTAAAGCTGAATCCACCCTTTTAATTCCAAAATAAATAGCTCTCCATACATTATAAGCATTTTCACTAGAAGGGAATAAATCGTGTGTTTCTAACTGGTGCATTCCGCCGCCTGGATTATCACCAGTACCACCACCACCTTTATAAGCATCTCCACAACGTATATCACTTGTTGCCCAATTAGATGGTGCATGGTCGAAAGGCCAAAGGTCTCTAAATTCTCCAGTGTTATATCTGTAATCAAGGGCACTATAAGCCGCAATTACTAATTGTTCAGGATTAATGTTTTCAGCTGATAAAACATTATTTTCTTTTACATCTAAATCACTATCATCTACACATGAAAGCAATTGCATGCTAATCAATACAGTAAATATTATTTTAAATTTCGTTTTCATGTTTACTATTTTAAAAATTTGCATTAATTCCAAAGGTTATTGATTTTTTATGAGGGATTCCATAACCAGCCACACCTATTCCTCCAGCACTTAATCCAGAAACTTCATAATCAAAGCCCGTAAATGAGGTTATTGAAAATAAATTTTGTCCTACCAAATAGAATCGTAACTTATTCATTCCTATCTTTTTTGAAAAATCAGTATTGAAATTGTACCCAACTGTTATCGTTTTCAATCTTACATAAGAACCATCTTCAACAAAATAACTAGAGGCTTGCAATTCATTATTACTATTTAAAGTAGATAAAGCTGGAATATTTGAATTAGCATTACTAGGAGTCCATGCATCCAAAGTATTCGTTCCGTGATTGAAACTAAAATAATCAAAGTCTCCTATTGCACGTTGAGCGTTATACAAGTCATTTCCTTGTTTTCCGTCAAAATACAAGTTAAAATCAAACCCTTTATAAGAAGAATATAAGTTGATGCCGTAAATAAAATCTGGATGTGGGTTACCTATGATTGTTCTATCATTTTGGTCAATTTTACCATCAAGATTAACATCTCTGTAACGAATTCTACCCAAGTCTTTTCCCGGCTGATCAGCATGTACAGCAACTTCTTCTGGAGTTCTAAAAATACCGTCAGCAATTAATCCATAAAAGGAAGCAATTGGTGATCCTTTTTGGGTGATAGAGACCCCATTTAACAAGAAGTTAGAATCTGTATCTAAACTTTCTACATTATTTTTATAAGTAGAAAAATTGAAATCGGCTCCGTATTTAAATTCTCTAGTAGAATTGCTTTTGTAACTCAATACCGCCTCAATACCTTTGTTGCTTACAGAACCTGCATTAATTAATGGAGGCTGACTTTCTCCATTGATTGACAAAGCAATTGGTCTTAAAATCAAATCATTTGTTGTTTTGATAAAGAAATCAGATTGTAAAGACAAACGGTTATTAAAAAAACCTAAATCAAAACCTACATTGTATTGTTCTGTTGATTCCCATTTTAGATTAGGATTAGCTTGTCTTAATTGCAAGACTCCTCCAGCTGCACCAATACCACTCCCATCAATATTATAGTCTGAAAACTCCACTACATTTCCAACTGATTTATCAACAAAACTGGATAAAAAAGAGTAATCCCCAATTTGGTCATTACCATTAACTCCCCATGAAGCTCTTACCTTAAAATTAGAAACAGCTTTATTGTCTTTCAAAAAGTTTTCATTACTTGCATTCCAGGCTATAGAAGCTGCTGGGAAAATAGCATACTTGTTATTCGAACCAAATCTAGAAGAGCCGTCTCTTCTTACGCTTCCTGAAACAATATAACGGTCATCATAAACATACTTTAATGAACCAAATTGAGAAATTTTGAAAGCTTCTACTTTTCCAACTAATGTTTTAAATTGTGCATTATCGTTGACAACATATCCAGAAGGATTCGAAATATTCACACCATTAATTTGATTATTAAGAGAGTTATCTTCTCTCGCTGTATTTTCAATCCCTGCAAAAACAGCAAAGCGATGCTTACCGAAACTCTTATCGTATTTTAAAGAGTTGGTAAAAATGGTAGCCAAATAATCATTATCTATATCATCAGTTATAATGTTATTAAAAACTGATGGAATCACCCCATTAGTATTGAAGGCCTCAGTAGCCGTTTTAAATTTAAAAGTACCGTAATCAAAATTTAAGGTTGTATTGAATATTAAGTCATTAGTGATTTTAACATCCGCATACACATTCCCTAAAATCCTTTGACTCATTTGTTTGTTCTTTCTATTACTCCATAAATTTGCTAGTGAATTAGGCTTATCTTGTAATCCTCCCGTAATAATAGTCGCATAATCACCCAAATTAGAATAAACTGGAAGCATTGGATTTTGAAGTATTGCATTTTCAAATTCGTTAGCTTTTACTTCATTATATTTAGAATACAAGAAATTCTCTCCAATTGTTACTCTATCTTTTAAAAATTTATAAGAAGCATTCAATCTTGCATTAAAACGATCATAATTTGTATAACGCTGAATACCATTGTCTTCAGAATAACTTAACTGTGTATATAAACTGAAGTTTTCAGTTCCTTTTCTATAACCAAAATCGGTATTAGTAGAAAAAGAGTCATTCGTTATCACATCAACCCAATTTGTGTTTGCTGCTGTTTGTAATTGTCCTTGATCTAGATATTGCGGGATTGTAAATCCACTACCATTATTAATTAAGAAAGGATGAGTTGGTGATGCAATTCCAGCACCTAATTGAGCTTTGTATTCTACATCTGCCCATTGTTGAGAATTGAGAACATTTATTTTATCTCTAAGCCTATTTACAGTTACTTCGGATTGAAAACTAAATTCAGAAACACCTTTTTTACCTTTTTTAGTGGTTACTACAATAACTCCATTAGCAGCGGATGTTCCGTAAATGGCTGTTGAAGCACCATCTTTCAACACTTGAATAGATTCAATCTCTTCTGCATTTAAAGAAGAAGGATTTGTCGTTTGTACGCCATCAATTACCCAAAGTGGAGCTGAACCACTATTTACGGTCGTTAAACCTCTGATTGTAATTTGTGAATCATTTCCTCCTGGCGTTCCTCCTGAATTTACTTGTAAACCAGCCACACGTCCTTGTAAGGCAGTCAAAATATTAGGACTTGACTCTTGAGCAACTTCTGATACTTTAACCACCGAAATAGCTCCAGCCAAATCTGATTTTTTCTCTTTAGTATATCCTACTACAATTACTTCACCAAGAGTGTTCGTAGTTGATTTTAATTTAATTTTATATGTTTTTTGAGAGGTTATTTTGAGATTATAATCCTCATAACCAATATAAGTTACCACTAAAACATCACCTTGACTCGATTTTATTTGAAATTTACCATCAAAATCTGTAGTTGTTCCAGTCGTTGTTCCTTGAATAAGGATACTAGCTCCTGGTAAAGGTTGCCCTCCATCGTCCAATACGGTTCCATTAATCAGTGTTTGTTGCCCTGAAGCAAAAAACACTAAGAAAAACAAACAGATTGAAAAAATGTTTTTCTTATTTTTAAAATACTTGATTTTCATAAATTTAATATTTGGTTGTTAGTTAGATTAATTGTTTTTAATTTATCAGTTCTCGTTGTCATTAAATCATTTAGATTTTAATTGGTTTATTGACACATTTTTAAGTTCAAAATCAGAATTTGCTTTAACTATCGAAAAAGAATCCATTGGTTTATCTGAAAAAAATATTTCGGTCATTACGGTTTTTCCGTTATCGTAAAATACTTCTATTGATGTTTTATCAATTAATACTCTCACATCTATTGAATCAAAATCTGCTGTTATAGGTGCTACAGATATTTTCTTTGCAAAATCATTAGAAAATGAAGTTTGACCTGCATTTTTTCTATCTATATAGAAAAACTTATCTTTTTTATTAATTCCAAAGTGGATAGCATTTTTCTCTTTATTTGAAAGGATAAAATCATAATTTTCTTTCTTCAATCCATTCATGGTAAACCGAATATCTAATCTTGACATATCTGCTGAAGTTTCATCAATTATCACGGTTGTTTTATCAATTTTGATAGTGTCTTTTTTAATGGTTTTGGAAACGTATTTATCCAATTCCTTAACTGGTGCTGAAACAATTCGATAATGACCATTGGTATTAATAAGTTTTATTTCTCTAGCAATGGTGGTAGCACTTCTCCAATTTTTTGTAGGTACTTTATTAGCATATTCCCAATTAGACATCCAACCTATAAACAATTTACGACCATCAGCATCAGGAATATTGGACCAGGTAACTCCTGCATAATTATCCTTACCGTAATCCACCCATAAAGCTCCATATTTATTTAAATCCTGATTAAATGTTTCCTCTATTGAAAATGTTTTACCATCAAAATCACCAACAAAATATTGAGTAGCCGATCCGCCATTTGGCCCTCCAGGATTAATACTTTGTAAAAGCACCCATTTGGTTTCGTTTGAACCTTCTACTTTAATAGGGAAAAAATCAGGGCATTCCCAAGGTGCTCCATGCACACCCAAATTCTTACCAAAAGCAGAAGCCAATTCCCAATCAATTAAATTTGAAGAGCGATATATTTTTGTTTCCACATCCGCAGCTAAAACCATTATCCACTGATTATGGATAGCATCCCAAGTCATTTTTGGATCTCTAAAATCTTTGATATTAGGGTTTTTAATCACTGGATTATTCTTGTATTTAGTCCATGTCATTCCCTCATCTAACGAATATGCGATTGCCTGCGATTGATAATCTATTGCCCCTGTTTTTTCTTTGACAGGATCATGGTAGGTAAACATCGCTACAATAGGAGGGTTGTTTAAACTTCCAAAACCAGAAGTATTATTCACATCAACAACTGCACTACCTGAAAAAATATATCCCATTTCATCAGGATATAACGCAATTTTTTCTTCATTCCAAGTAATCATATCCTTGCTTGTTGCATGTCCCCAGTGCATTGGCCCCCAAACCGTATCATCAGGGTAATATTGAAAATATAGATGATATAATCCTTTATAAAAAAACATCCCATTGGGGTCATTCATCCATCCAGACTTAGGAGTGAAATGAAAATTAGGTCTATATAATTCTTCGTTAGATATCCCTTTATCAATACCTGTCATTGATGAACTACAACTATTCATTGTAATTATTATCACAATAAATAATACCCCTTTTAAAAAACCGATTTTTGATATATTGCCCATACTACTTATTGATTAATAATCCTACTTGTTTCCTCTTCGTTAGTTAATCCCATGCTAACCTCTTCTAAAGAGATTCCTTTAGTTTCTGGCATCATGAACATGACAAATAGTAACTGGAAAACCATCATTAAAGCAAAAAAAGCAAATACATTTCCTACGCCATAAAGAGTAAAGAATATTGGTACTAACGATGGAATAATAGCCGCTAAAACCCAATGAACCGAACTACCAAAAGATTGCCCTGAAGCGCGTAAATGATTTGGGAAAATTTCAGAAATAAATACCCAAATTACAGCCCCTTGTCCAATTGCATGTGCTGCAATAAACACAAACAGAAAAATCGGTACCGCCAATCCAGTCCAGCTTAAGTAAAACGACGCTGCAACTAATGAAAGAGAAAAAATATAACCAATAGAACCGAAAATCATCAATTTACGTCTTCCTAATCGGTCTATTAAATACACTCCAATTAATGTGAAAATTAAATTGATAAAACCAATTCCAATACTACTTAACAAAGCTGTCTTTGCTCCTAAACCAGCCTCTTCAAATATTCTTGGAGCATAATATAAAAAAGCGTTAATTCCAGATAATTGGTTAAAAGCTGCAATCAAGAATACTAAAATAAGTTGGAAACGGTATTTTTTCATAAAGATGTTCTCATTTAGAGGAGTACTAGTGCTATTTTTTAATAAATCATCTAAAATAGATTTGACATCTTCTTTTGAACCAATTTTTTCAAAAATACTTTTTGCTTCATCTATTCTATTTTTAGAATAGAGCCATCTTGGACTTTCAGGCAAACTAAATGCCATTAAAGAATAAATTATAGACGGAAAAACCTGAACTCCTAACATCCATCTCCAAGCATTCTCCCCAACATCACTCAAAAGATAATTAGACAAAAAGGCAGAAAGAATTCCTAAAACAATATTAAACTGATACAAACCAACTAATCTACCTCTATCCTTTGCAGGAGCAATTTCAGAAATATACGCTGGTGCAGCTATGGTTGAAGCTCCAATTCCTAACCCTCCTATAAACCTAAAAAATGCAAACACATAAGGATCGTTAGAAAGTGCTGTTCCCGCAGCTGATAAAGAAAATAAAACACCTATAATTAGTAAAGTCTTTTTTCTACCTATTTTATTTGTTGGTATTCCACCAAATATTGCACCTATAACGGTTCCCCAAAGTGCCATCGCCATAACTACTGAACCATGAAAAATATCACTCGAGTTCCATAATAATTGTAATGCTTTATCTGCTCCTGAAATTACTACGGTATCAAAACCAAAAAGGAAACCTGCAAAAGAAGCAATGACTGACCATCTTACTATTTTATTATTCATCAGATTGTGTGTTTTTAATTATATCCAAATTTATCATTTAACATTTGGACAACATTTTCGTAATGTATCTATTATCTCCAAATTGGTTACATCTTTAAAATCCCTTTGTTTACAAGCGATTACAAGTATTTCCTTTAAAGTTATATAATTAAAATTTCAAAAATGTAACATAAAACTCTATTATTGAAACAAGCCTATTTAGAAAAAAAATAATATTCATAAAAATTGAAATAATTAAATATGTACTTTATTATTTTTTAAACAAAACATTGGTATATAAAGAACCTATTATCTTTATTTCTATTGAATAATTGTCTTAAAATAAACTAGAATAGTAATTTTGACCTAGATGAGATTTGAATTATCGACTATACTGCTTATTTGTTACCAAAACATGATTATTGGCTCATTAAAAATCAATCAATTTATAGACTTCATGATTCCTGCAAGTTTTTTTTTGATAGAGGTCTTGATTATAACACCCCCTAATATTTATAAACTCTTGCCTGATTAATAACACAGATTAAAGAGATTTACACAGGTTTTTTAATTGTTTTGTAACAAAAAATCGGCAGAAATGTCGCGTGAAAAAATCAATAAAATCTTAATGCTGATTTTGGGTTTATTATTGTTGGTTTTAAAATTTCATCCTATAACAAGAATCATAAAAAAATGGATTATAGATACCTCTCAAATTGGCATCTATAATCCATTTTAAAAAAAGACTAATATTTCTTATGTCATCTTTAGTATGCTTTAGTTTACTATAATTTTTGCATCAAATAATTCTTTATTCACAAATCCTTTTATAATATAAACTCCAGTCATTGCCTGATTACCATTATCCATTATACCGTCCCATTTTATAATTGGATTATCTAAACTTAATTGAGTTTGAATTCTTTTTATGGGAAAACCATTAATATCAAAAACATAAGCATTAATAAAACTTGATTCAGTTATGGAATCAAACAAGATATTAAAGTCGTTTTTGGAGGGATTGGGAAAAACAACAGGATGAAGAATTTCTTTTAAAGAGTTGGGCTCAACTTTAGCCGTAGAAGTTACTCCACCACCTTGAATATTATAAATTTTCAAATCAGTAGCGGTAGCAATACCCCCTTGTGCATATAAATCGATTAAATTATTGGTTGTTGAAGGAAAAGAACGAGTTGCAAAAGCCAATTCGTCATTTATAAAAACTTCAATAACCGAAGCATCTACAAATATTCTCCACTTGATATTTCCTGCAGGTAAAACATAATTAGTAGATTGATTACTAAGTGGAACACCTGAAAGAATAGAGGATGAGCTACGGTCAACAACAAAACTACTTGATGAAAAATCATAATAAATCAGTGTTTTTTCACCTGTTCCTGCATTTTTATTAAGTGAAAAACCAACTTTAGTAGCCGTTCCAGGATCAATATCAGCTACAATTTCATATTGCGAACCAGAAGCTCCATTTAATACATTCGAACTATTTTGTCCAAAACTAACATTTGTAAAAGTTGTCTGACTACCTCTTAAACTCAATAAATTAGGATGTGGAACTTGCTTAATTTTGTTATTTACCAATGTCCAAACTCTGGGCAAACTAAAAACATGTGCCCAACCTTGCTCTTTATGTTTAGCTGAAGTTACACCGTCAGGAATTATTCCAATTGCCGTTAGGTTACCATTTGCATCTGGATGAATAGAAGGAGATAACAATTGATTAATTACATCCAAACGTTCAGGAACTGCATTATCCCTAACAAACTGTGTTCCATTAAAACTTCCTGTCCAGTACAAAGCATTTGCATTAGGTAATTTATTGATTAATAGAATAGCTTTAGAGCCAAAATTATAATATACAGGCATTTCCCAAAAATCACCTGTTCCGTCAACATTTGGGTTCCCCTCTAACATCGTTCCTTGCGCAGACCATTGTTTAAAGTCTGATGAAGTGGATTTAAATAAAAACAATCCTCCTCTTGCTGTACCAGTTCTAAGCCCCGTTCCTACCATCATATACCAATCTAAATTATGTTGAAAAACAAAAGGATCCCTAAAATCAGCATTCGCAATTGTGGTGGGTACATTGGGTATAATTGGAGTTGCATTTTTTGTCCAAGTATCGTAAGGAGCGGTTGAAGTTGCTAAACCTATCGCTGCTCTGACTTTATTTACACCTGTGTAAAAAATATAAGGTTGTCCTTCCTTTATAACCACATGACCCGACCATATACCCACTTCATCAAAGCCTGGTTGTGGCCATAAAACTTGTGTTTTTTCATCCCAACTTACTAAGTTGTTACTAACATAATGTCCCCAATTGATATGTTCTAAATAAGGCCCATTAAAATTTCTTTGACTAAACAAATGATATTTATTATCAATATATAATAATCCATGTGGCTCATTTGTCCAAGATGCAGATGGCATTAAATGGTATTTAGGTCTATGGATATCATTAGCGAATCGTTGTTCGACCGGTATTTTGAGATTTGGAATAGACGGATTTACTTTGTTGAATTCTGCTAAAATTTCAGTATTAGTCAAACTCTTACTCCATAAAGAGACTTTGTCTATCGCTCCATTTAATCCATTAGTATCAAAACCAGCTATAGTTTTGGTTTTTGATTCTTTACCTATAAAAATTGTTGCATTATTATCCCACAGAAGCGTTCCTACTGCAAATGAAACGTTTGTAATCTGGACTCCATCTAAAAACAAAGCAGCTGTTCCTTGAATAGCATTAATATTCAAAGCAATAAAACTCCATTTTTTTAACTTAACCTGCTCTTCTGAAACTATTTTAACCACTTCAGTTCCTACTTTAAATTGTCCAATAACTCTTCCGTACTGGTCAATACCAAGTGCAACACCAGCGTTTGTAGAAGTATTCACATTAGTAAATATAGAAGCATTAGTGTTTTCAGTAATTGGATCTAAATCTTTACGTTGAACAGGAAAAGAGGAAGGAGCAACCCAACCTGAAACGCAAACACTTGAAGAAGGATATGTTATACTAGCACTACCCGATGCCCAACCATAAAAACCATTTACCCGCAATGCATTTCCTTCTACACCACTAATTCTTTCAGCACTTCCAGATGGGCCATTTATATTAAAACTTGCACTCGTTTTAGATTCAGCACTTGTTTGTCCTGAAGACTCGTTAAAATTGAACAACAATAGCTCTGTTGTTTGATTTTGATTCGGGTTCGGATTCGGATTCGGATCAGTACTCGGGTCATTTTTAGATTTACATCCAAAAATGAATAGTACTATCATCATAATTGAAGTATACTTTTTCATTTTCACATTAATTTGATATAAAATTACTCGAGTATTACAAAAAACTAATTCAGTATTGTTACAGGATTTAAAATTAGTTTCAAAAAAAGACCAACACCCATAAAACAAGTAAACTAGCTCATTATCAGTCTTATCAAGCCAAGAAAAACATACTATAAAAGTGCAATACCTATAAAAATGTTACATTATCAAAAAAGAAAATTAATTATTTCTATAGTCTTTAGGAGAAATTCCAAATTTAGCTTTAAAACTAGTGGAGAAATAATTAGGAGATGCAAACCCACATGAATAGGCAATTTCAGAAATATTTAGAGATGTTGTTGTTAGTAAAATTTGAGCTTTATCTAATCTAAAATTATTGACATAATCACCAACACCAATACCTAAAACTCCCTTTACTTTTCTATATAACTGTACTCTTGAAATATTTAAATTGTTTGCTAGCTCTTCAACAGAAAATGATGAGTTATCAATATTATCCTCTAAAATTGCATTAATTTTATTCAAAAATTCTTTCTCAATCAAACTAAGACTATCGCTTTCTATTTTGTCAATATTCTTAGTGTAATAATATCGTAATTTTTCTCTATTGAACAATAAACCTTTTATAGATTGCTTTAACACCTTTAAGTTAAATGGTTTAGTCAAAAACAAATCGGCTCCCACTTCTAAGGATTTTAAATAAGTATTATTATCATCCATAGCTGTTAAAATAATCACAGGAATATGAGATGTTATCATATTCTTTTTTAAAACATCACAAATTTCAAAACCGTTTTTCTCGGGGAGGTTTAAGTCACAAACTACAATGTCAGGCATTACCTCAAGGGCTTTTTCAATAGCTTTCTCTCCATTACATCTTATAACAATATATTCAGTATTTAATTTGGAATACATAAAGTCTAACAAATCAATATTATCTTCAACAACTAAAATTGATTGTTTGTTCTCTACAATTAATGACTCATTATTTGGTGAAAATTCATTTTCTAAATATTCATATTCATTCCCATCAGTTAAAAAAGAATAATTGTCATTGATTATCTCTGCTTTATCCAGATGATCTTCTCCCAATTTTAAATAAACCGAAAATTCTGTACCATTAACAGATTTTACTTCTATTATGCCTTGATGTAAATCAATAAAATTTTTAGATAAATTCAAACCAATTCCCGAACCGTTTCTATAATTATTAGACCCTTGAAAAAAAGGAGTAAAAATTTTTACAATTTCATTTTCAGGAATACCAATTCCAGAATCTTTAAAACTAATTTGGACATACCCTTTTTTACTATTTTGAATAATTTTAATTTCTATTTTTCCACCGTCAGGTGTGAACTTAAAACAATTTGACAATAAATTGTAGTACACTTTATCCATTAAATTAATATCAAAATATACTTCAATTTCTTCATTTTCTGTTTCAATAGTATAACTAATATTTCTCTTTTTAGCTTCTCTTTTAAACTCTTTAAACATGTTTAAGGAGAATTTCCACAAATTATTTTTAGATAATTTAAGGGTGAATTTTTTGTCCTCTACTTTTCTAAAATCCAATAGTTGATTAATTAATCGAAGTAATCTCATCGAATTATTATACATAATGTCCAAATCTTTCTTAACATTATTACTTTTATCCTTAAATTCATCATGCAAAGATTCTACTGAACTTAAAATCAATGTCAAAGGAGTTTTAAATTCATGAGATATACCCGTAAAAAAGTTAATTTTAGATTCGTTGCTTTCTTTGAGTTTTTCAACAAATTTTTCAATCTCATTTTTTTGACTTGTGATTTTATAATTAGTAATTTCTAAAAGTCTTTTTTTATTTCTAATAGTTATAATAGAATAAACACTAAAAACTGCCAAACAAAAAATAATTACTAAAAAAAGACTTAGAAGTTTTATTAAATTATATAAAGTAATGTACTTTTCTTCTTGTTCCTTAATAACATTTTGCTGTGATTCAATACTTGCTTGTTGTTGCGTTACTTTATCAAACTGATTACTCATTATATCAGCATTTAATGAATCAATCAAAATAGTATTGAGAATATTATTCTTAGGTATTATTTCATTATTCGCAAGCTTAATTGCAAGTCTAATAGCCTCACTACCCCCTGTAGGGTATAAAATGGTTGCAGTTAATTTCCCATCTTTAACAGCTTGTATTCCTCCATTGGAATCATTCAGTCCGTCTATCCCAATGAATTTGATGTTTTTCTCCCTTCCTTTTCGTTTTGCTACCTCCCATGCTTGTAAAGCAATAATATCATTAAAAGCAAAAACATAGTCTATTTTTGGCATACTATCCAGAACCTTAATAAAATCATTATTAATTGATTCTAAATCCAATGCTGTGATACTTTTGGTTTTAATATTTGGAAATTGGCTCACAATTTGCTTAAATCCTAAACTTCTTTCTATACTTGGAGAAATCTCTGTTGTGGCTTTAATCTCAACGATGTTTGCTTTTGCATTAGATCTAGATACAATATATTTTCCTGCAATTCGACCTACTTCAATATTATCCGCCCCCAAATAGGTACTATAATTAGACGTATTAACCTTTCTGTCAACTATAATTACAGGAATCCCGTTTCTACTTGCCTTTTCGATTACTGGCACTATAGAATCAGAACCATACGGAGCTACAATAATAACATCCATTTGGTTTTTAATCATTTTTTCAATATCCGCAATTTGTTTTTTTGTGTTAGAATTGGCATTGTAAATAGTTAAATCTACTTCTGGATGAAGTGACGCCTCAACCTTCATTGTATTATCCATAGATTTTCTCCAACTATCATCTTCACCTATACTTTGTGAAAATCCAATTGAAATAGTACGTAATTCTTTATCATTAGAATTACATGAAGAAAATAAAAGCAGACAACTAATTAGAATGATATAACTAAGTTTTCTTAGCATAGTGATTTCTATTAAAAAAACAAGTGAATATAAAAAATAACGATTAGCTTTATTAAATTGCTGAATAACTTAAAAAATGAATCTAATGTAAATATATTGAAAAGCAGTTTAAAATAAAATTGTTGCAACTTAATAACCTAAAACTTGCTAAACGAATAATTCAAGTTTTACTATTTGTAAATAACCCAAAAATGGCTATCTCTATAAAATAGAAATAGCCAATTTGTAATTTAAAAAAGTAATTATTTAATAACAACTTTTCTAACCTCTGAATTGATTTTATTTGAGAATTTTAGAAAATAAATCCCAGAGAAAAAATTACTCACATCAATCTTTTCATATCTGTTTTTCATTTGTTTCTCAAATATTTTTAGACCCGAAATCGAAAATAATTGCAATAAATAAGGGGTTTCGGTTTCAATATATAGGTAATCATGTGTAGGTATAGGAAACAATTTTATACCTAAATCATTTTCTTTAGATTTATCTATAACAGACAGATTATTATCTGGCAATGGAATTCTTATATCATCTACTCCTGTAAATCCCCAAGGACCTGTATTGCTATCTACGACTTCAATATAATATTCCACACCTGGAGTACCTATCATTTCTCTTTCTATATAAGAAGACAAATATTTTTTATTAGGATCCGAAGGAAAAATCCAATCAGGTCTATTTGGCCAGCTAGTTTCTCCACCTGGACCAGTTACTTTCGTTATTAATTGATTATCTGATTTTCGAATTAAGGCTACATAATTATTATTCAAGTCCCCATTGGAACCTCCGCCTGAAACTAATAATTTGATTTTTCCATCTCCTCCAAGAATGAACGGATTACTTCTTATTTTAGAAATAGCTGCATCACCATGACCTCCAAATTCAGTTCCTAGAAAAGAATTAAAATGAAATGTTCCTTCATTATAATAATTACCTCCCCAGAATGTAGTCCCTTCTACAATTTTAAAATCAACATTATTAACTCCTGAAATCACATTCCAACCTGTTAAATCTCCAGTCTCAAAATTAAGATTCAACACAGGCGATTTATAAGCAATGAATGTTACGCCTGAATTTACAGAAACTGAATCAGTTAACACTGTTTCGCTATTTGTAAATTCATCTTTTGAAATTGAAACTTTCAAATTAGTAATATCGTTATCATAACTCCCTGCTCCTCCTAAAACAAGTTTTACAGTAGTATCATTTACTCTTAACAGCGAATACGTAACGCCACTAGGTAAATTTGTAACCGTCCAATTACTTGGTGTAAGGGTAGCTGCGAAAGTATTATTATTCACTTTTACTGTAATTTCCTCCCCAGATTCTTTTCCTTCATCAATTTTTCCATCATCATTCATTGTTAAACTTGTAACTGGAATTGCAGGCGCAAAAGCCTCATAACCCACTGATTTTTTCAATTCCCAATATTCTCCATCAAATGTTGATGTTCCACCTTCAGAAACAAACTCAATACCAATAGCCGAATCATTAGGATATAATCGATTTGAAAAGGTACAAGCGTCATTTATGAAAACATCAATTACAGAATGATCAACAAATACTTGAATTTTATTTGGCACTCCAAATGCTGCTACATCATAATCTCCTGAATAGGTGTTGTTCTCAAAACCTCCTACTCCATTTTTCTCAATGAATATTTTTCCATTTTGATAATATATTTTGGCAGATTGACCACCACCAACACATACATTAACTCCTACTTTAGTGGCATTACCACTAATTGTTGTTGTTAATTCATACGAGTTTGATGTAGTAGCTTTAAACAACGCTGTACCATTAACCGTTCTATTAAATACAGTTTGAGTTCCTATTTCACGTAATCCAAGTGCTGCAGGTTCTGGTCTTTGCCCTAAGGTTTTACCATCTGCCATCAAATACCACTCACGTGGCAAACTATAGGTATGACACCATCCTTTTTCTAATTGTCCTTCAGATGAAATTCTTTCGTCAACAATACCAATTCCTACTGGATTTCCGTTTGAATTTCTTGCAACCGCAGGGGATAAATGCCCATGAATAATATCTAAATTTTTAGCCTGAGCTTGTGTTGGTGTAAAATTAGTTCCGTTCCATGTACCAATCCAATATTGAGCTCTCACAGGGTTAACACCACCTATACCATTTACAATTAATACATGTTTCCCATTACCAATTGATTCCATAACTGGCATTTCCCATATTTGTCCTGAAGCGTTTAAACCACTTTGAATATTTCCAATTTTACCCCAATTGTTTAAGTCGCTAGATGTAAAATGAGCTAATCCACCTCTTCCACCAATACTTGCTCCAATTATCATATGCCAATCGTTACCTTCTTTCCATAAATAGGGGTCTCTAAAATCATCAACTCCTACCGTTGATTTCTTTATTAGCCCTCCAAGCTTTGTCCAATTAGTCAAATTTGCATCCGAACTAGACGCATGACCAATTCCTGGATCATAATCACCTGAATAATTGACAGAAGTATAAAAAGCATGAGCTGTTGAACCCTCAACCACTACATCACCAGACCAAATTCCTTTTCTGTCATAATTATCATCAAAAGTAGGCCAAAGTGCATCTTGATCGTGTTTCCAAAACACCATATCATCACTTATCATATGTCCCCAATGCATTTGTGTTTTAAAAGGTCCATTTGGAGTACGTTGATAGAAAATATGATATTTGTTATTAAATTTAACCATTCCATGTGGTTCATTTGTCCAGTTTGCTGGTGGCATTCCATGAAAAATAGGTCTATGTTTATCCGTTGCAAATCGTGTTTCAGGAACCACAACTGTTTCCAAACCTACAGGCAAAACACCCACTTTAGAATTGTATTCGTTTAAAATATCCGTAGGTGTTAACGCACTCGTATAAATTTTCGTTTCATCGTACGAAGCATTCATATGATTTAACTGAAAAATCCCTTGCGTCACAACCGATTTAGCCTTCCCAATTCGTAAATTCCCTGTACTGTTAATACTGCCTGAAAATGCAGTTGAACCAACTTCTATACCATTGAGATAAAGTTTCATCGTATTCGAACTTATCACTCCAGTGACTAAAACCCATTTATACATTGGAAATAATCCCGAAGCGGTTGCTTTTTGTCCTCCTAATTCGAACCACCATCTTCCATAGCTATCAATACCAATATTAAAACCATTAGCTTGATGTATAATTGAAGAAGGTGTCAAAGATATAGTTTCATTATCTTGAGGCCAACTTTCAATGGCTATCCATGTTTGCACTGTCATCTCACTACTAAATGATGCAGAAAATGGTGTATCAATCCAAGTAGAAAAACCATCAGTTCTTAATGCATTTCCATCAACTCCTTTTATTCTATCTGGTTTATTAAAAGTATTTGAAATAGATAAAACTTGAGAATTTACTTGGTTTGTGGTTGTATTTGTTCCTGTCGTTTCATCATACTTAATATAAAGTACTTCTCCTGTATTAATTAAAGTTGTTGTTGTAGTTTTACTTGTTTTACCATTTAATTTCAAGACAGAAGAACTTTTTAAAGTGTTCAGAGTATCATTAGGATTTATTTTTTCTTGATGAATGGCCAACACATATAATGGCAAAAGCATTATACACATTTGTATTCTATTTTTAAATATATATTTTTTCATATTTTATTTTTTTATTTTGTAGGTTAATCATAATAAATAAAAGCTAGGGCATAAGCTCTGATTTATTATTAATATTTGAGGATTTATATTTTAAAACTAAATTGTAAACATTGAAATTTAAAAACTAGCGAAGATGTTTTATAGTTGTAATCAACCCTTAGAGTGTAATACATTTTTAAGAACTACACCCTTCGAGTCGTTTTTAGTTAATGTGGTATTTGGCATAAAATAAACAACTAAAAAATCCCAACTAAGACCTCAAAAACAATTAAATAAAAGGAGAGCCTTATTTAAGGCTCCCCCCTCTTTATTTAGTATTTAAAATGGAGTAGTTCTCTTAATTTTCAATTATTGCTTTATAAATTTCAATTGATATACAACATTATTGTTATCAGTAAGTGTAACAATATAGATTCCACTTGATAAATTTCTAACATCTAGCCTATTTTCGTCTAAAACTGCTTTTACATTTTGACCATTTGCATTATATATCGAAATTTTCTGAATTCCATTAGTTGAATTTACCATTACAAAATCAGCAGTTGGATTAGGAGAAAGAGAGACCTGATTTAGGTTTTCGAAACTCTCAGTATCAAGAGTTACAGAATAATTTTTTAAATACGTTAATGCATTAGTTGTAATTAGCTTCACATTGTTATTAAATGTGTTTGTTCGAGAATCATTCATTTCCCATTCGTATGCTGCAGGCCCATATGCTATTATTCGACCAGTATAAGTTCCTGTAGGCAAAAATTCGATAGCAGAAACACAGCACATATCTGTTACATGTTGCCATGACCCTAAAATAACTGAGTTTGTTAATGTTTGGAATTCTGCACCCCTTGCAACACTTGCGTGTGGTTGTGTCAATCCAGGAATTGCACCTAAATCCCACATCGAATTATGGTCTTCTTTGTATCCATTATTAATTAGAGGTACAAAATTATATCCATAAGTTCCACCCGCATTATTAGATTGATTGGTAGTGGTAACTCCTGCATACACTGCATGAGTTGACATGTTTCCATTAGGCATTCCTTCTACATTATTAATTCCCCAATAATCAGGATTACTCCCTCCTGCGCCATTCCCAGCAATACCTGGTTCATAAGGAATTCTTCCAAGGTCATCTATAATTCTTGTCCCAAACCCAGCCAAAAGCATACTCCCACCTGATTGAACAAATGTTGTTAAATTTGAAATTACAGTGGGGCTCAAATTTCCTCCAGGCAAATCATAGCTACCTGTATTGTCATAATAAAAAAACACTACAGCAACATCATTTAAATCAGAACTTACCATTGTTGCCGCATTGAGATATTTAAAGTCAGTACCATAAAACGACTCGACATACAAACCTGCCGCTTTTGTATCAGGTTCAGTAATAGCATTAATAGTAACTGCATTACTTAAAAATGCAACCTTTGTTCTTTGCGCAAAAAATAATGTTGGAACACTAACCAACATAAGCATTAGTAATTTTTTTTTCATAATTTCTTAAATTTTATTGGTTTAATTAATAACCCAAACTTATTAATTTAAGATTTTCTTAACTTTCAATTTTAGAGCAATTGCATATAATATCGTTACTAACATCTTCGTATTTGTTACCAAAAACTTTAATTTTATTACACAGCAACAATAAATGATAATTGAACCCTCATATAATTGTTATACTTTGTCATTTTAAAGTATTTAATTACAAATAAATTTAAATAATACCTCTACAAAATTCAATTATAAGTACCTTAACAGAATTAAACAGGAAATATTTAGAATAAAAGACAAAAAGGTTGAACATTTATTCATTGTTTTATATTCGCTTTTTTTCGAGTTCATGAATGTTCAACTTCATCGTTTGTCCTTTGCATTTGAATCGAAGGCAATAAGGTTAAACATTTGTCTTAACCTAGAGCGTACTCGATTGCCGTAGGCTTTTTCGATTTCGGAAGCAAAATAGTTAACCGCAATATTGTTTAGTAGTAGTTATTCGTATCGACTAATCAAAATTCTCCAAAACAATCATAATCATTTCTGAAGTTTTTGACTATATTTTTCAAAAATTAAGTTATCGAAAACAAAAAACCTCGAAAACACTATAGTTTTCGAGGTTTTGATACCTTTTGGAATTTAAATCAGCAGAGAGGATGGGATTTGTACTCTGTTAGAAATCCCTTTGTTTACAAGGGATTTTATCTAATAAAATTCTAGGGTCTCGATTTTGAACCTCAAAAAAGCATGCTTTATTGTGACAAATTTTACAGTACTAAAATACAAAATTCTCATTAAATACTAGTTCAAAAAACGGATAAGTTAAGGCTATTTTTAGTCAATTATTAAAGGCATAACCTGTTCATGAATTAAGCTTGTGTATGTGCAAAACTCAACAATACTTACAAATTCATTTTCTTGCTTATTAAGGTCTTTTCTAATCTTTTGAAGCAATCTAATACTTTGGCGATAACTTTTACCTGTAATACGCTGTATATCCTTTGGATAAATACACAATCTTTTTGTCTCAGTTCTCATACTCTATCTATGGCTTTGATTGGGCTATACTATACTTGAAATACCCTTTTGGGTTTATATAGATAAATTTAGCGAATAATTCTTTTCGTACAAAGGAAGTCATCTAAGTTGTATTCTGCCATTTGTGTCACAAAGTGACACATGGGACAGAGCAACCTTTTTTTTGTGCTTAATTCTCCTAAAATTTGCTTTGAAATCAATTCAGAAATGTTGCAACAGGATGATGATTTAGAGTAAGTAATAATCTAAATTTTAGGATTTATGGCAAGACAAAAAGGCATAATTAAATTGAAAGGTACTATCGGGGATATTACCTTTTACAAAACGAAAGATGGGCATTTAGCTCGTGAGAAAGGGGGCATCGATGCTGATAGAATCAAAAACGATCCAGCTTTTCAAAGAACGCGTGAAAATGGTTCTGAGTTTGGAAGAGCTGGGAAGGCGGGTAAGGTTTTAAGAACGGCTTTACGTGTGTTGCTTTTGAATTCGGCTGATAGTCGTATGGTGAGTCGTTTGACGCAATCCATGGTTAAGGTGATTCAGGCTGATGCTACTAATGAACGTGGATTAAGAAATGTCATTGATGGTGAGGCAGAATTACTGGCTGGATTCGAATTCAATATTCGTGGAAAATTAGGAACTAGTTTGTATGCTCCTTATACTGGAGCTATCGACAGAGTAACAGGTGAAGTGTCTGTAGATATTCCTTCATTTATTCCATCGAATATGATTGCTGCTCCTAGAGGAACTACTCACTTTAAAATCATTTCGGCAGGTGTTGAAGTAGATTTTGAAAACGAAACTTTTGTTGAGGAACATTCCGAAACTGCAATTTTACCTTGGGACGCTACGGCTACTGCTGTGATTAACCAAGTAAACACCGTTACTCCTAACAGTACTAAACCTTTATTTTTGGCTTTAGGTCTTGAGTTCTATCAAGAAGTAAACGGTAGCATGTATTCGTTGAAAAATGGTTCTTATAACCCGCTGTCACTTATTAAAGTTGATGGTGGTGTCTAATGGACTTCCGCAAGCTTAATCTAACAAAGAAGGTTAAAAAATGGTTTTGTTTTTAACTAGAACTTATTTCCCTGAAGGAACTAATGGGAAACTCGAATGTGAGGGTAAATTAATTTGTAATACTATTGAATTGCCTTGGAAGAATAATGAAAAGCGAGTTTCCTGTATTCCGGAAGGGAAGTATTTTATTAGAAAGCGTTACAGTCAAAAATTCAAATGGCATTTGGAAATTATGGATGTACAAAATAGAAGCTATATTTTGTTCCATCCCGCCAATAATGCTATGAGAGAATTAAATGGTTGTATCGCTCCGGTCACAAAACTATCTGGTCCAGGATTGGGATTGATGTCTAGAATCGCGTTTACGAAATTAAAAGACAGGGTTTACAAAGCTCTTGACAGTAGTGAGCGTGTTGAACTAATTGTTGAATCTTAATCTTTAGCATTCTAATGAGGATGTAAAGGATTGAATAAATAAGCAATATTATGAATTTAGTAGAAAGAGCAAAAGCGCCTACACCGAAGTTTTTTAAAGTCTTACGAAGTATTGGATTGGCTTTATTGGCCATCAGTGGTACGATTGTAGCCGCGCCAGTGGCATTGCCTGCAGTTGTCGTAAGTGCAGCGGGTTATTTGGTGGTTGCAGGTGGAGTGATTTCGGCGATTAGCCAAATTACAGTTGATCAAGAGGCTGAAACGGACGATGCGATTTTAAAGCAATTGCAAAAAGACAACGAAAACTTAGCCCGTGATGGAAACGAATAACAGCCTTCCGATTGGGACTGTTTCAGGGACTTTTTTGAGTATTATGCCCAATATTTTATCTGAAGATATTTTAAAAACCATTATCTTAGCAGTCATAGGAGCCACCGTCAGTTTTATCGTGTCGCTCCTTTTAAAAAGGATGATAAAATCCAAAAAATAGTTTCGGTTTTGATTGGTAACCTTTTCCGAAGCAATACTAAAGCCTGATCGTGAGATCAGGCTTTTTTGTTTTTTTAAATAATACTTTAATTAGTCGTATCTTCAATGGTAGCATCTGGAGCATTACTTTTTACCGATGCAATTCCATTATCACGTGCTACTATACTTTCATACATTTCACTAGTTCCTATAATTTGTCCATTTGTAGCTTTAAGATTGAAATACTGTTTTCCATTTGTAGAAGTTTTTCGTTCAAACTTAGTATCGTCTTGAGAATTGCGTTTTACAGATTCGATGCCATTTTCGCAATTACTTTTTGTTGAATAACCTTCACTGCTAAGAATTGTTTGACCATTATTAGCTTTTAAATTAAACTGAAATTCACCATTAGTTCTTTTATTAATTACAAATTTTCCCATTTTATTTTTTTTAGGTTTATAGATTACTAATTTAATTAAATGGATTCTATTTTTTACAATTTTATTTTCTACTTCATTCCATAAATCTATTTTAAAAGAAAAAAGAAAAAAAAGAAAGTCATCCTTTCTGTGAAGGTTTCAAATGAAGTCAAGTTTTTTTGAAAAAATACTACCTAAGTGGTTTTGTAGAGTCGAAACGTACTTTGAAGTCGGATGGTGAATCGGAGAAGTGAAGGTGGAGATTTTTTCAAAAACCCGTAGGGCTTGAACTTTACTATTTGAAACCGTAGCAGACCTTTACTTTCTTTTTATTTATTTTTTTTTTGGAAACGGATGTTCTTGTTTTCCTTTTTTTGGGAGCGTGAATTGGAAATCGGCAATCAAACACCCCCAAGCACCGCAAGGAGCAAATAAAGTGGTGCCCCTTTTTCAGGGGCAAGGAACTTTATTTGCGGATGAG
>NZ_BPLU01000028.1 GCF_019656315.1 Flavobacterium sp. UMI-01
ATCTTACAAAATAAGTGGTGTTAGTAGTTGGAGAAACAGTTATGCTACTTCCAGTTCCAACAAGAGTTCCGCCACACGAGCCAGAGTACCATCTTGCATTAGCTCCCGTACCAGCCGAACCACCATTTAAAGTTAAGGTAGTAGAATTGCCGTTACAAATAGTTGTTGTCCCAGAAATACTTGTTGGGGCTGTTGAAAGTGAATTAACCG
>NZ_BPLU01000029.1 GCF_019656315.1 Flavobacterium sp. UMI-01
TTACAAATCAGTAATAATAAATTCCGAACGTCTATTTTGTTGGTGTTCTTCTTCGGTACATTTTACACCGTCAGTACAACGGTTTACTAGTTGGTATTCGCCGTATCCTTTCCCGGTTAGTCTATTTGGGTTTACTCCATTGTCAACTAACCAAGCGATGGTAGATTTGGCTCTTCTGTCGGACAAAGCTTCATTGTATTTGAAAGAAGCTCTACTATCGGTATGCGAACGAATATCAAGTTTCATATTAGGATATTGTTTTAG
>NZ_BPLU01000030.1 GCF_019656315.1 Flavobacterium sp. UMI-01
CTACTAATTCGGGTTGTACTGCTACAGGGGTAAGTCTTGGAACTCCAACAACAGCTGATAATTGCGGGGTAATTTCGGTAACTAATAATGCACCTAGTGTTTTCCCTTTAGGAAATACAACCGTAACTTGGACCGTAACGGATGCTGCTGGAAATTCCGCTACTGCAACTCAAACCGTAACAGTAACCGACAATGTTAATCCAACTATCACAGCTCCTGCCAATGTAAGTGCTACTACTAATTCGGGTTGTACTGCTACAGGGGTAAGTCTTGGAACTCCAACAACAGCTGATAATTGCGGGGTAATTTCGGTAACTAATAATGCACC
>NZ_BPLU01000031.1 GCF_019656315.1 Flavobacterium sp. UMI-01
TTCTTTGGCTTTGCTTTGTTTGGATGCTCTTCTTCTAATTTTTCGATAATAAACCTGTCTGTCTATCCCGAACAAATAACAGGTAAACGCTACTGTTTTTTGTTCTTTTTTTCTGAAGTAGTCGATTGTTCGGGTGGAGAGTTTTTTCGTATATCGATGTGATATTCTTTCTCGGCTAGATCTATCATCATATCAAACAAGATCGCTTTTTTGTCTGCGACATAAGCTTGTCGTTCCAAAAGAGCCTTTTGTTTTTCTAATAACTTGACCTGAGCTTCAAGTTCCATTATTTTTTGTTCAGGTGATTTTGGCATATTGGAAGGGGTTTGGGTTTCCCAATCAAAGTTACCAAATTTTCGTAGCCATTGAACAACCGTCGAACGTGATTGTATACCATAGTTTAGACAAGCTGAATAAGTGGATAGTTTTCCTTGTTCTATTTCTTGAACAACCTGAAGTTTAAAAGACATTGAATAGTCTTTTTGAGTTCGCTTTACATAACTAGAGATTTCTTTCATAACGATGTTTTTTTTTGTGTATCGTTATTTCAGGACGGGACAA
>NZ_BPLU01000032.1 GCF_019656315.1 Flavobacterium sp. UMI-01
CATCGTTATTCTTATCCTCATATTTACCATCTTTTGTGATTGAAATACTTGGCATTTGTTTCAATTCGGTCATCGTACAATCCAAACAAGTTGGCTCTTTTGGACAAGTTGCACAAGGTGTTGGGTCTGTCGAAGTTCCTGTAACTGGTGGTCCTTGTGGAGGTGTTCCTGTTGCTGTAGCTAAGTTGTACACAATTCCTTTGTTAATATCCTCCTGAGTAACGGTATGAACAGCTGTAAAAGTTGTACTGTCAACCGCACCAACAGCTAAACTAGCAATTGGTCCTCCTGATACCGTAGCATTGTTATCCGTTACAGTAACATTTGTTAATGGTACATTTCCTGTATTGCGAACTACAAAATTGTAAACAATTACATCTCCTACATTCGTAATTCCATCGTTATTCTTATCCTCATATTTACCATCTTTTGTGATTGAAATACTTGGCATTTGTTTCAATT
>NZ_BPLU01000033.1 GCF_019656315.1 Flavobacterium sp. UMI-01
CTGCATTTGGTGCCAATGTACTTGGTGTCAAAGCTAAATTTGTAAGACCTAATTTGGCATCACTGATTGCGATATTACTTACCGTAACATTACCCGTATTAGTTACCGTAAAGGTATAGGTGATGTTATCCCCTACCTGTGCCTTCAAAGGATCTCCATTATATACCCCTGTTTTTACAAAGGATAGTTCAGGAGACTGAGTCAGCACTGTGGCTGTACAAGTCAAACAGCTTGGATTGACTGGACAAGTTGCACAAGGTGTGGGATCCGTTGAATTTGCTGTAACGGTAGTCCCAAAAGGAGTTGAAGCGGTTACTGTTGCTAAATTATATACTACTCCTGCATCAATATCTGCTTGCGTAATATTGTACGAAGCGGTATAAGTACCAGTGTCGTTTGCTCCTGCATCCAAGGATGTTATTGGGCTTCCTGAAACAGTCGCATTATTATCCGTTAACGAAATTGCTGTTAAGGTTTCAAATCCTGTATTTTTTATATCGAAAGTATATTCAATTTTATCCCCTACATTTACAATACCATCTCCATTATCATCTACATAAATACCCTCTTTTTCAACCGTAATTGAAGAAGAGTTACAAAGTAAACTACCACCATCGCTATTTGAAGTATTAACGAAAGCACCATATACATTGATTGTATTAATAACACTAGCGATTGAACCAACAGTCAATTTTATTTCGTCAAACGGAAGACTCGCACTAAAACCTACATTATACACACCAGGTCCAGAACCTAAAATTGGATCTCCCAACAGTGTCAAGTTGATTAAATCACCTGCTGATTTAGCTTCTTGCAATACACCATTATTGTAAGTTGCAACCGTTAAAGATTGAAATAAATTTAATTGAATTAACGTATTTAAGTCTCTTATTCTAAAACCAGCAAAAGTACCTTGTGGATAAGTAAACAATTGGTCTTTTACAGCTACAGAACCCGTGGCTAACACACCCGCTGTTAAACTTATTTGAGCAAAATCAGTAGTACTAGCTGTAATCAAATTGTCGGTATTATTTACAGCACAAGCCACACACGCTAAATTGTCTATACCCGTATTATCCCCATTTACTACTACTGGAAATGCTGGATTAGACCACTCATACGTTTTATTACATTCTACGATAGGGTCACATAATTTTTGGAAAACGGCATTATAAACTTTTACCGTACCCAAATTAACCGAAACTAAGTTTTCTAAAGTTATTTGTACTTCATCAAACGGCATCGTACTAACAAAACCAACCGTTTGCTTACTAGTTCCTACCAATAAATTTGTTCCTACTGAAACTAAAGCTCCATTACCTGTTTTTGTTTCTTGTAAACTTCCATTAAGATAGGTTCTTATTGTTATGGCATCAAATGCATTCACATTTAATAAAGAAGGCGCTTCAATACTATAACCCGCAAAAGTTCCTGCTGGATAATCGGTTATTTGGTCTTTTACAGAGAGACTACCATTAGTACCTACACCTACTGACAAATTCACTTCAGCAAAATTGTTAGCATCTTGATCCACTAAATTATCTTGATTAGAAATGGTACACAATACACAGGCTAAACCACCAATACCTGTATGCTCCCCATTCACATATACAGGATATTCAGGTGCGGAAACTGCCGTTTTTGTATTACAGGTTAAATCAGGTCCAGCGCAAAATTTTTGAAAAACAGCCCCATACACTCTAGTTGTTCCTAAGTTTAACCCTAGTGTTTGATTCAATGATAACTTCACCTCGTCAAAGCCTTTGGTCGTTACAAAACCCAGTTTATAACGACCACTACTATTTAAAACCGCCCCATTCACGAGCAAATTACTACCTGAGAATTCTTCTTGGTAAATTCCATTTCTATAGGTCGAAACCACAACATTTCCTAGAGCCGAAACACTTACTAAATTAGTATTCTCAACCTCAAAACCTGCATAGGTTCCAGCCGGATAATCGGTTATTTGATCTTTTATGGCTAAACTCCCCGAAGCCAATATTCCTACTGTCAAATTAATAGTTGCATAATCGCTTGAAGAAGAGCTAATGGCATTTTCGGTATTCTCTACACTTCCTACTCCAATTCCTGAAATACCCGTATTTGCTTGATTGATAATTACAGGATAAGTAGGCAAGTTCATTGTTGTTTGCGCATTACAATCTAAAGGGAGACCCACACAATATTCCCTTAAAACTGCGTGATAAACTCGAACAGAATTCAATAAATTAACTGCTCCGTTAAATACAATTTCGATGGCATCAAATGAAGTAGAGGTGTTGAAACCTACTATATAATCTCCCGGACTCGATAACAAACTTAAACTTAATAACGAACTCCCTGAAAATGTTTCTTTGACAACCCCTGCTTGGAATGTTCGAATGGTGACTCCATTTAATAAACTTAACGAAAGCAATCCGCCACTAGGACCTATTCTAAATCCTGCAAATGAACCCGCTGTATAAACGGTATTTGCATCAGTAACTTTTAAACGCTGTGTAGCTCCTACGCTAATTCCAAAATCAACTGTTGCATAATTTGAAAGTGAATTGTCAATTAAATTGGAACCATTAGAAATGCCGCACCCTAATAATGAAGTACATACACCTGACTCTGAAGTACTTACACTTAAACCGTCAAAATTAGAAGTAATAAAAGGCGTGGGAATTTCAGAGTTGCATTGACTATAGGAATCCAACGACAATAAAACAATCCCGAAAACCAATAATAAGTTACTTAGTTTTTTTGTTAATGTCCCTAGAGGATTTCTATTTTCATTTTTTAATAGAACGTAATTTTTTCTCATAATTCAAAGCTTTAAATGATAACTTCACGTTCGTTTTCCTTTTTCAAATAGTCAAATAAAGGCTAGAGAATAACGAACTTCAGTAAATAATCATGAACTATTCACAAAATTAGCCTATCCATTAAGGATTCTCCTAAACAAAACCATAAACAAAAACCTACAATACAATAAAGATTAACCGATAAAGAAATAAAATAAAATGGAGTACAAAATGGACTAATTCTTACATATTTATGAGGAAATTGTTTGTTATATTTGGTTAATTCCCAAATTTTAAAACATTTTGTTCTAAACTGGTGTTTTTCTAATCAAAAAAACATACATTATCTACATCTATTTACATTGAGAAATAAAAAAACGACATCAAGCTATACCAATTTCAAAACCATACACTATAAATCAATAGCAGTAACCTTGTTTATATCAAGCTCATTATTGATAATAGTAAATTATTACACCATCAAAACCTTATCAGCAACACGAGCTTATATCAATGGTGAATCACATTATTCTAAAGGGCACAATAAAGCGACTCGTAATTTAATTTCGTATTTATTCACATCAGATGAAATCTATTGGATAAACTTCAAAAAAAACTTGAGTATTCCACAAGGGGATGAAACAGCACGTATCGCTTTGGATAAAGGTCTTGATGATTCTATTGTAAGAGCAGGTTTTAAAGCTGGACTTAATGATGAAGATGATTTAGAGGATATGATTTGGTTGTATAAAAATTTTCAGTCGGTTCCTTTTTTTAAAAAAGCGGTTAGAGAATGGAAACAAGGAGACATATTGAATCGGAAACTGTATCTAATTGGTGAAAGTCTCTATCAAAAAAAGAAAGAAAACTTATTGAAAGACACAGATAAATTACAAATCCTTAAAGACATTAACATCTTAAATAGTAAAATCACGATTAACCAAGATGCCTTTTCGCAATCCTTTGGTGATGGCACGCGTAGTATTAAGAATTATCTTTTTCTAGTCAATACCCTTTTTATTTTAATAATTGTGGGTACAATTACGTTTTATTACAACAGAATGATTGAGAACTTGCTTCGTTCAAAACAAAAATTAAGCATTCAAAAAAAACAATTACAAGTTATAATTAAAGACCTAGAAAAAACAAAAGAAAGTTTATCTACTGAAATTATTCAGCATAAAAAAATCATTGGAACTATTAGTCATGACATCAGGAGTCCTTTAAAATACATCCAGTTAATTGCCAAACATTTGACCAATAGCACCAAAAAAAACAAAGATTCTACCACGCATAAATACGCCACTTCAATTTACAAATCATCATCCCAACTTTATGATTTTACCAAAACCTTAATCCAATACTCCAAAATATATATTGAAGAAAAAAACTACGAACAAAAACCTTACTCTGTTTATAACTTAATAGAAAACAAAAAAACATTTTTTGAAGAAATTGCTCAAAATAATAAAACTAATATCATAAATTTAACTGATGAAAATTTAGATTCCACTGTCAACATCAGAATTATCTCCATTATAATTCATAACTTACTCGATAATGCTGTAAAACACACTCATAACGGCACGATTCAAATAGGTGCAAAAACAGAAAACAAACAGCTTGTATATTGGGTTCAAGACACTGGGATTGGTATGAATCAAGATATTATTGATTATTATGTCAATTTATTTAAAAATCGGGATTCCGAAAAATTAATATTAAGCACCTATGGAATAGGGCTACATCTGGTACTGGAATTACTTATAATACTCAAAGGAGAAATTTATTTCTCGAGCATTGAAAATGAAGGTACAACAGTAACAATTAAACTAAATCTTACTTAAAAAGAACCACTAATTCAAATATAAAAGTATGCAAAAAGAAGTATTAATTGTAGATGATCATTTAGTAGTACGAACAGGTGTCTCTATTATACTAGAGGAAAAGTTCAAAAATTTTAACATTTCAACCACCGAAAATTATAAAGGCACATTAAAACTACTGGAAGAAAAAAAAATGGATTTAATCATTTTAGACATTAACATCCCCGGAAGTAAAAACACTGAAATGATTCAAGAAATAAAAAACATACAACCTGAGGTGAAAATCTTAATTTTTTCCGTTTATAATGAAGAAACTCATGCCTGCCCTTATATTATAGCTGGTGCCAATGGTTATCTAAACAAACTAAGTGATAAGAAAAAAATAACTACCGCGGTTGACTTGGTTCTAAAAACTGGTAATTATTTAACTAATAAAATTTTAACAGATTTAATTCGAACTACTGCGAATAAAGAAACCTCAGACCCCCTAGAAAAATTATCCAAAAGAGAAAAAGAAATCACCGCTTTACTCATCAAAGGAGATGGAAACATCGAAATCGCTAATAAATTGAACATCCAACTTACGACCGTTAGCACGCATAAAAATAAAATCTTTAACAAACTAAGGATAAAAAACATTGTGGAGCTCATCAATTTATTTAACAAACCCTATGGATTGAACAGCTAACTTTTCATCCCTACTTGTAATCAAAAAAAACATTTTTAAATACCACTGTTTTTTTTGATTAAAACAATACCATCCCACTCCTATTTTAATGGCAGTTGTTTTTTCTAAAAAGCGTAGTATGTGCCATTGTAAAACATTTTTACCCTTACCCTTAGTTTACCAGGTCATTTTTCAGATTGTTATTTATAGAACAATTAGTATCTTCGGATAAAATAAAATCCATGCCTCCCGAGAAAGAAACTAAAACAATTTTAATCGCTATTTTAAATTGGGGACTTGGTCATGCCACACGATGCATTCCCATTATACAAAAACTACTGGAACATCATTACACCCCTCTTATTGCCTCTGACGGTGTCGCTTTAGCTTTATTAAAAAAAGAATTTCCAAACCTTCAACACCTAGAACTCCCTTCCTACCAAATACAATATCCTCAAAACAAAAATCACTTTAAGTGGAAGATGATTCAAAAATCGCCTCGAATGCTAGCGGCGATATACAAAGAAAACCAGTTAATAAAAGAATGGATTCCGCTTTATCAAATTGATGGGGTTATTTCGGACAATCGTCTCGGCTGTTATACCCGATCAAAACCTTGTGTTTATATGACCCATCAATTAAATGTATTTTCTGGGAATACCACTTGGCTTAGCACTAAATGGCACCAATATTTTATTAAAAAATACGACGAATGTTGGGTCCCTGATTATGAAGACACACACACATTAGCAGGGAAATTGAGTCATCATACTACCTCAAAATTGAACATAAAATACTTAAACCCTCTCAGTCGATTTGAGAAACAACACTATCCTGTTCGATACCAACTTCTGATTATTTTATCTGGACCTGAACCCCAAAGAAGTATGTTGGAGTCCAAACTAAGGAATGAAATTAAAAAGTACAATGGAAAAATTTTATTCATTCAAGGTTTAGTCACCTCTACACAAACTAAACAACAACTAGGAAATACCACTTTTTACAATTACATGTCTTCATCACAATTGGAACGTGCCATTAATGAGAGTGAACTTGTACTCTGTCGTTCAGGTTATAGCTCAATTATGGACTTAGCGCAGCTTGAAAAAAAAGCTTTTTTTATTCCTACCCCTGGTCAATTTGAACAAGAATACTTAGCACAACACCTCGCAACGAACAAGGTTGCCCCTTACAGCAATCAAGATACTTTTACAATCGAGGATTTAAATCGAACTGCTTTTTACCGTGGCTTTACCACAATCAAGCAAACAACCAATTGGAGCGATTTTTTTTCGGTTTTTAAAAAAACCTAATATCTAAAACATATCATTTCTCTTACTCCTTATATTTTTTAAACAAAAAAAGGCCACCCTACGGGGATGACCTTTATACTAAATATCGGTTGAATTTAGTCTATAGAAATCACTATAAACTCGCTACGACGGTTCAACTGATGTTCTTCTTCAGTACAATCTACACCATCAGCACATTTATTAATCAGCTGATACTCTCCGTATCCTTTTGCCGTTAATCGGCTAGCATCTATCCCTTTACTGATTAACCATGCTCTTGTAGATTTTGCTCTACGGTCTGATAATGACTCATTATATTTGAATGTTTGTCGGCTATCGGTATGTGAACGGATATCAATCTTAATTTGTGGATGCTGCTGCATTACATCTAATATTTTTTCTAAATCGATGACAGCATCTTTTCGAATATTGGATTTATCCAAATCAAAATAAATCATTTTGATTCCAAAACACTTCGCTAAATCAACCCCAACCGTTAACTCACATCCTTCTTTAATCAAAGCAATTGATTGATTGGTTTTACCATTGACATTTGGAACCACTACTGATGCTTCATTAGTCTCATAACGTGGCTTTTCAGCTCTTACAGTATATGTTTTTCCACATTCCACATCAAAATGATAATCTCCAGAAGCATTAGCCGTAGTTGTTGCAATTATTTGATTGTTTCTATCGAATAAGCTCACTTTGGCATTAGGTATAGGCATCTGCGTATCTACATCAGAAATAACCCCCACCAAGACCTGACTACATCTGATTTCGCTAAACTTATAAATATCATCGTATCCTTTTCCGCCACTTCTATTGGAAGTAAAAAAACCTATTTTACTTTTACTATCCATAAAAAAACCAAAATCATCTTGTGTTCCATTGATTGGCGCACCGATATTTTCGACTTTACCAAAACTAGCTCCTTCCATTTTAGCCACATACACATCTAATCCTCCTAACCCTGGACGTCCATCTGAGGAGAAATACAATTTATTATCACCTGAAATAAAAGGAAAAGTTTCTCTACCTTCCGTATTAATACCAACCCCTAAATTAACAGGAGTTGAATAGGTTCCATCATTCTTGATAGTCACTTTGAATAAATCCGATTGTCCAAGTGTTCCTGGCATATTGGAGGCAAAATACAATTCTTTTTCATCAACACTCAATGCGGGATGTGCAACACTATAATCATCGCTATTGAATGGTAGTTCCACTACATTTTTCCATTCGTTATCCTCCCATGTCGCTTTATAGATTTTTAATAAAGTTACACGCTCACTGTTTTTCCCTTTTTTGCCATCAATGAAGTTGTTGCGTGTGAAATACATCGTTTTCCCGTCACTAGTAAAAACAGGAGTTGATTCATGGAATTTTGAGTTAATTTTATTATCAAAAAGCACTGGCTCTTCTAATCTTCCTTCTGGACTAACCTTTGAAGCATATAAATTTGTAAACGCTTGATTGGTCCAAGTAAACACCTTTTTAGACGCTCCCACTACTTCTCTAGAAGAAGCAAAAATCAGTTTATCACCCAAAAATGTCGTACCATAATCTGAAAAACCCGAATTGATTCCTGCATCTTCAATAGCAAAACGACCCGAATTTTCTTTTATCTCTTCTAAATAGTTTTTATCATTCGCAAATAATTTGGCTCTCTGATCGTTTCCTGATTTTTTAGTATAGAGTTCTAAAATCTTATCGGCCTTTTTATAATCCCCAATAGATTTTAAACATTGGGCATACCGATAACAATACTCACCGGTTTGATCTTTATTCATATCAAACAACTCCGTGTACCATTTTTCAGCTTTACCTAATTCGGCATTAAAATAATAAGCGTTTCCTAATTTTTGAAACATCTTTTCATCTTTATATCCTTTTGCAGCAATACGCTCATAGGTAGCGATAGCATCAATATAAGCATAGCGTTCGTATTTTTTATCTGCAGCTGCGACACTAGCTTTCTGAGCAAAACATTTAGTAAAAACAACTAATAAAAAAGTAATGTATATATAATTTTTCATGTAACTAATTTTTAGAAGAATCGAGGAGAAACAATTCGATCGTATTTATTAAACAACTCATATCGTAAGAAAATCTCATGAGACCCTTTGTTAAAATGAGCCAAACGTGTTGTTTCAAAATCATAACTATATCCTACGAACCATCCGTCAGTGATTTGAAAGCCTGCCATACCACTAAGTGCCGCACTCCATCGGTATGCTGCTCCTAAAACAAATTTCTCATTAAACATAAAATTAAGAGATGCATCTACTTGCAGAGGAGCTCCTTGTGTCATTTTGGTCAAAATGGCTGGCTTAAATTTAATATCACCAGTTAAGTCAAAAACGTGTCCAGCTGTTAAAAAATAATGCAAACGTTCTTTAGCGATATAGCTAACTGAGCCATTACCTGCATATCTATCAAAATGTTTGGTTTCGATAAAATTAGGAATAGACAAACCAATATATGTGTTATCGGAATAAAAGTAAATTCCAGCTCCTATGTTGGGCGAAAATTTATTATCAATACTCGCTTCGAAACTATTATCTGGTGTCAAATAAGTCAATTTATTAAAATCAATATCCAATAGATTGACCGAAGCTTTTAATCCAAATGCTAATTTGTATCTTTCTGAAGTTTGAATATTGTAAGAGAAATTAACACCTATATCCGTTTCATCAGAAGGGCCAATTTTATCATTCAGAATAGAAACACCAAACCCCATATTCCCCCCATTGATAGGTGTATGTAACGATACATTATTAGTAGTAGGCGCTCCTTCCAAGCCTACCCATTGGGTGCGGTGTAATGCAAAAATGCTCATTTTTTCTCTCATTCCAGCATAGGCAGGATTGACTGCCATAGTATTGTACATATATTGCGTAAACTGTGAATCCTGTTGAGCGTAGCTAATGCTTGTAAGAAGCATTAAAACCAGTATTGATAATTTATTTCTCATCTTTTTCTATTTAAAATCCAAAGAGTTTTTCTTATGATTTTGATTATCTATTTAAATATAAGTATCCTGCTTTTTCATGAAGATTAGCTTCACTATCCTTATATCTGAATACATAGTAATATGTCCCTGTAGGTAATTCAGTAGATTGACTTACTGTAACTCTACCCTCTGAAACTCCTTTAAATGCTCGGTCAGTATTGTTATAATTGTCTCTTTCAAAAACAAGTACTCCCCAACGGTTATAAATTTGAACGTTATTATCAGGATAACAATCCAATCCACTAATATAAAACACATCATTATCACCGTCTCCGTTAGGCGAAACTGCTTTAAACGGAATAACTTCACAACCTATAACACCTCCAATTATTGGCAGGTCAACAACATAAGTGGATTCATCGGTTGCTAAAGCACCTCTAGCATCAACACCTCTTACCGAAGCTTGATTAGAAACAGCTAATGCAATTATATCATCCCTTGTAATTACATAAGTCGCAGTGTATGCTGATGTGTTAACTTGACCAACATTTAACACTGGAATCGTATTCCCTGAAAGCACTAATCCAGGCATTAAGTCGGTTACCGAAACATTAAATAAGGCAACGTTACCAATATTTTTAATTTCAAATTGGTACGTAATTGTTTCACCAACTTGTGTAAATCCATCTTTATTTTCATCATTAAAAATTCCTGTTTTAATAATACTGATAGCTGGAGTTCTCACTAATTCTACAATCGTACAATCCAAACACGTTGGTTCTTTTGGACAGGTTGCACAAGGTGTTGGGTCTGTCGAAGTTCCTGTAACTGGAGTTCCTTTTGGAGGCGTTCCTGTTGCTGTAGCTAAGTTGTACACAATTCCTTCATCAATATCATTTTGAGTAACAGTATGAACAGCTGTAAAAGTTGTACTGTCAACCGCACCAACAGTTAAACTAGCAATTGGCCCTCCTGATACGGTAGCATTGTTATCCGTTACAGTAACATTCATTAATGGTACATTTCCTGTATTGCGAATTACAAAATTGTAAACAATTACATCTCCTACATTCGTAATTCCATCGTTATTCTTATCCTCATATTTACCATCTTTTGTGATTGAAATACTTGGCATTTGTTTCAATTCGGTCATCGTACAATCCAAACAAGTTGGTTCTTTTGGACAAGTTGCACAAGGTGTTGGGTCTGTCGAAGTTCCTGTAACTGGAGTTCCTTTTGGAGGTGTTCCTGTTGCTGTAGCTAAGTTGTACACAATTCCTTTGTTGATATCCTCCTGAGTAACGGTATGAACAGCTGTAAAAGTTGTACTGTCAACCGCGCCAACAGCTAAACTAGCAATTGGCCCTCCTGATACGGTAGCATTGTTATCCGTTACAGTAACATTCGTTAACGGTACATTTCCTGTGTTGCGAACTACAAAATTATATACAATTACATCTCCTACATTCGTAATTCCATCGTTATTCTTATCCTCATATTTACCATCTTTTGTGATTGAAATACTTGGCATTTGTTTCAATT
>NZ_BPLU01000034.1 GCF_019656315.1 Flavobacterium sp. UMI-01
AATTTAGGCACCACCACTGTAACCTACCGAGTAGAAGATGCTGCTGGGAATTTTGCGACCTGTTCTTATACTGTTACTATTACCGATAATATCGCGCCTACTATCAGTTGCCCTTCTAACCTTTCTCAAAATGTAAGTGCTGGTACTTGTACCGCTAGTGTTGCCACTCCTAATCCAACTACAGCGGATAACTGTGGAGTAACTAAATTAACTTGGACGCTAACTGGTGCTACAACAGGCACTTCTCCAACCACTGGAATTAATAATCTTGGTACTCGAACTTTTAATTTAGGTACAACCACCGTTACTTATCGAGTAGAAGATGCTGCTGGAAATTTTACCACCTGTGCTTATACAGTCAATGTAACCGACAACATCAGTCCTACTATCAACACAATTACTAATATTACAACTACTGTGGCC
>NZ_BPLU01000035.1 GCF_019656315.1 Flavobacterium sp. UMI-01
TAGAGCGCAATTTAGAGGTGTTAGAAAAATTGATTTTTTCCTGTTTAGATTATCCAATCTTTTTGCCTAATCCCCAACTTTTGAACTTGATCCTTATTAAGTTAATTAGCATACATTTCAGACTTAAAAATGGGTCACCAAGAAAAAATCAATGGGTCACCGAATGGGTCACCTTTTTTCAAGATATAACGAACTTTAAATAGCAAACTAAGATTTTACTATTGCATCTGTAGATCCTTGTTTTATAAGGTATTTTAACCCCTAACAACAAAAAAGCCTCTACATTGCTGTAAAGGCTTGATATTGAACTGTGGTCCCACCTGGGCTCGAACCAGGGACCACCTGATTATGAGTCAGGTGCTCTAACCAGCTGAGCTATAGGACCGGTTAAGAGTCTGCAATATTACTACTATTTTTTGTTAGCTCCAAATATTTTTTGATTAGTTTTAGTTCCCTTCTTTATCAGGTAGGTAAGGCACTTGGCAATTAATGGATTAAGAGTTGGTTTTCGCTTGTAGTGGGTTGCTTTATTTGATTTCCTGACACAATTCTATTAATACACCATGAGTGTTTTTGGGATGTAGGAATACGATTCGCTTGTTGTCGGCTCCATTTTTTGGGATTTCGTCCACAAAAACAAAATCTTCGTTTTTTAATCGTGCTATTTCGGTTTCCAAATCTGCTACTTCAAAAGCGATATGGTGTAAGCCTTCGCCTTTTTTTTCAATAAATTGAGCAATTGCACTTTCGGGCTTTGTGGCTGACAAAAGTTCAATTTTGGTGTTATCCGTTTTAAAAAATGCGGTCACTACAGATTCGCTAGCAACTTCTTCTGATTTGTATGGTCCTACACCCAATAGTTTTTCAAAAAGCAATTGGGAGTCGGCTAGGTTTTTTACGGCAATCCCGATATGTTCTATCTTGTTCATGGTTTATTTTTTTGTTTGGTCCGTTGTAGTCTTACAAAATTACGGATAAAAGGTCGAGTCCTATTTCGATTTAAAAATTTAAATAGAACAGTTGTAATAAATAGAATAAAAATTTCAATTACCGTAAATATAATTGTTATTTTGTATCCTTTAATTTTGATGACCCATGTTCAAAAACAATTTCACTACTTTCTTTATTGTACTTTCTTTGTCGCTAATAGGTTGTGCTAAAAGAGGAAATATCACGGGCGGGTTAAAAGATACCTTGCCGCCTATTTTAAAAAGTAGTTTTCCTAAGAATTTTTCGACCCAATTTAACGCAAAAGAAATCAAGCTAAATTTTGATGAGTTTGTCAAACTAAGGGATTTGAATAAGCAGCTTATCATTTCGCCACCCATGAAACATGAGCCCTTTATTTTGCCGACCAATGCAAGTAAATTTATAACCATCCAGCTAAACGATACGTTGCAACCTAATACAACGTATAGTTTCAACTTTGGACAAAGTATAGCGGATAATAATGAAGGCAATCCGTTAAATCAATTCAAATACGTGTTTTCAACGGGGACTTATATTGATTCTTTATCGTTAGGAGGAACGATAAAAGATGCTTTTGAAAAAGTGCCTGATAATTTTGTTTCGGTTATGTTGTATGAAAAAAACGAAACATTCAACGATTCGGTTGTTTTTAATCAAACACCGCGTTATGTTACCAATACGTTAGATAGCCTTAAAACCTTCCGTTTGGAAAATCTAAAGGCAGGGAAATACCTTTTGGTGGCGATAAAAGATAAGAATAAGAACAACAAATTTAATCCTAGGGAAGAAAAAATTGGTTTTATAAAACAAACCATTACGATTCCAAATGATACGCTCTTTGAATTGGAGTTGTTTAAAGAGGTATTGCCTTTTAAAACGTATAAACCCGCTCAGGTTTCGGGAAACAAATTGCTGTTGCCTTACGATGGAAAGCAAGATTTTACCAAATCCAAACCTAAAGTTGTCTTGAAAAACGGCGCCACCATTGTACCAAGTATCGTTACGCAGTTTCCTAAAAAAGATTCATTGCATATTTGGTTCAAACCACTTAAGGCAGATTCTTTGCGTGTTTCAGTGACGCATAAGGATTATAATAAAGAGTACACCATTCGCATCAAAAACCAAAAAAAGGATACTTTAACAGCCACGGCGTTACAAAGTGGAGATATTAATTTTAATGAGCGGTTTGTGATTGAAACATCAAATCCTTTGGTAAAAATTGATTCCTCAAAAATAAGTTTGACCAATGCTGCCAAAGAAAAGGTTGTTTTTCAAATGGAACACGATGCGTTTAACCAAAAAATATTTTTTGATTTCAAAAAAACGCCTTCAGAAAAGTACAATTTCACTATTTTACCCGAAGCCTTCACCGATTTGTTGGACAATAAAAACGATAGTCTATCCTATAAACTCACGACTCGAAAAGCGGAAGATTTTGGCAACTTACTTCTTAAATTGCAAAATGTGAAGCGTTTTCCAGTAATTATTGAACTCACGAATTCTAATGGAGATGTTAAGGCTACGGCCTATAGCACAGAAACGACTTCTATAGATTTTAATTTGATTGAGCCTGCTTTATACAGTGTTAGACTTATTTACGATGACAATAAGAACAAACGTTATGATACAGGAAATTTTTTAGCCAAGCAATATTCAGAGGAAGTGGTTTATTTGTCCAAAGAAATTGATGTTCGTGCCAATTGGGATGTGGAACAAGTCTTTGATGTGAGTTTGCCTTATATTCCCGAACCAGTCAAGAAACCCGTAAAAAAGAAAAGTAGTTTTTAATCTAGAATTTCAAAACGATCAGCGTCTTTTAAGAAATTAAAACGTTGTCGGGTTTGGGTTATTGTTTCCTGAGAAAGGGTAGCCGTAAAAACAGCTGTTGCCTCCTGAGGAGAAATCAGGTATTCGCCTGTGGGGCCAATAAGTTGGGAATGGCCATTGTATAACATGCCGTTATCGTCAGTTCCGGTTCGGTTAACGCCAAGGGTGTAGCAGATATTTTCAATGGCACGGGCGCGCAACAAACTATCCCAAGCCAAAATCCTAGATTCAGGCCAATTGGCAACATAAATTAAAAGATCGTATTGTTCTACATTTCTAGAAAATACGGGGAATCGCAAATCATAGCATACCAACAGACAGATTTTCCAGTTTTTATAAGTGACAAGGAGTTTCTCTTTGCCTGCGGTATAAATTTTTTCTTCGCCAGCTAGGGTGAACAAATGACGTTTGTCGTAAAATTGAAGTTCCCCTGAAGGGAAAACAAAAACTAGACGGTTGTAAAAATGGTTATTTTCCTTAATAACAAGACTACCTGTGAGCGCACATTGACGCGTTTTTGCCAGCTGTTGCATCCATTGTATGGTAGTGCCAGTCATGGTTTCGGCTACTGTAGCAGGATTCATCGTAAAACCACTGCTAAACATTTCTGGTAAAACAATTAAGTCGATATCCGATTCGAGAGCATTTATTTTAGCAGTAAATTGGCTTCTGTTTTCTTCGGGATTTTCCCAGCTTAATGTGCTTTGTACGAGTGCAACTTTCATTCTTGTAATTTTTGTTAAAGATAAAACAATCTCTGCAATTATAGCGCTATGGCTTCAAATGCTAATGGTTTTCAAGGGGTGTTTTTGGGGTGTTTCTGGGTAGTTGATTTGTCTAAGAGGGGTAAGGTTGTCAATTCTCGTTACAATTCACTAAATTTGCCCACAAAATAAATCCAAAATGAGCAACATTAGAATCACCAAGCAATTTAATTTTGAAACCGGACATGCCCTTTACGGTTACGATGGAAAATGCAAAAATGTACACGGTCATAGTTATAAATTGTCAGTGACGGTAATGGGACGCCCTATTACGGACCGTTCTAATGTGAAATTCGGGATGGTGATTGATTTTTCGGATTTAAAGAAAATTGTAAAAGAAGAAATTGTAGATCAATTTGATCATGCTACTGTTTTTAACCAAACGACTCCTCATGTCGAATTGGCCAAAGAACTCGAATCACGTGGGCATCATGTTATTTTAGTAGATTATCAGCCTACAAGTGAAAACATGGTGATTGATTTTTCGGAAAGAATCAAAAGCCGTTTGCCAGAAGGCATCGAGTTGTTTTCTTTGAAATTGCAAGAAACAGAATCTTCTTTTGCCGAGTGGTTCGCTAGTGACAATCAATAGTTCTTAATCTTCAATGCTCTCGCATGGTATTTGCCAATAATAAAAAAATATATTTTGCTTCTGACCAACATTTTGGAGCGCCTACTCCTGAGTTGAGTTTGCCTCGTGAAAAAAAGTTTGTAGCTTGGCTAGATTCCATAAAATCCGATGCCGAAGCCATTTTTTTACTAGGTGATTTATTTGATTTTTGGTTCGAATACCAAACCGTGGTTCCAAAGGGATTTGTTCGTGTATTAGGTAAATTAGCTGAAATACGGGATAGTGGCATTCCCATTTATTTTTTTGTGGGTAACCATGATTTGTGGATGCGAGACTATTTTGAAACCGAATTAAATATTCCTGTTTACCACGATAATAAAGAATTTACTTTTTGCGGTAAAACTTTTTTAATAGGTCACGGAGATGGTAAAGGCCCAGGGGATCTGGGGTACAAGCGTATGAAAAAAGTTTTTGTGCATCCGTTTTCTAAATGGCTTTTTGGCTGGTTGCATCCTGATATTGGTGTGCGTTTGGCGCAATATTTATCGGTCAAAAATAAACTGATTTCTGGCGAATCAGATGTGAAATACCTAGGCGAAGACAAAGAATGGCTTATTTTGTATGCAAAACGAAAACTAGAAACAAAACACTACCATTATTTCGTTTTCGGTCACCGTCACCTACCCATGATTAAAGCCGTTGGGCCTGATGCTAAATATGTCAATCTAGGCGACTGGATTTCGTATTTTACCTATGGTGTTTTTGATGGTGAAAATTTCGAACTAAAAGAATTTGTTTAAACCAAGGCACAACTTGTGCTTAATTTCGCCCTCTGCCCCAGAGGTATTCATCCAATTCCATTTTGAATAATGTGGTCGAAACCAAATTGTTCATCTGTATCATCTCATTGATGGACATAGCCAAATCAACTTCTCTAAAAGGCGTTTTTAATAAATATTTAGTGCAATTGTTTTTAAGTTCACAATCGTCACAACAATAATTTTGTGTGATGCTTTCCTCAATCAGGCATTTGAAATCAATAAGTTCTTTGGGGTTGAGTTGCAGTCCTGTTTCTTTGAAAACAAGCTGAATTTTATCTCTCTGTAAGGTATTTTCTTCTTTCCAGTAAAAGGAAACGCCAAGTTCGTTTTGATAAATAGGTTGTATCTCTTTCATTATATTAATGTCTATGACACAAATATAGAAAAAAGATATTATTTAGAATGAATATAAATAAAAATATTTGTCTTCAAATTAGGTTCCGAGCATTTTTTTGGCAGTAGCCAGTATCATTTCGGTGTTTGAAGTAGTAGTGTTTACGGGACAACTTCCGTTTCCATAAGGGCCGTATTTGCTTTCGTCGGTCACTGAAAATAAACCTAAAACTGGAATTTGCGACGTGCTAGCTAGATGCATAATCCCACTGTCTGCACCTATAAATAGCGCTGTGTTGGCTATAAAGGCGGCAATTTCGCGGACATCTTTGCTGTAAAATGTAGGTGCTTTAAAGTCGATTTGAGACACATTTTCTACAGGTAATACTTCTACAATGTTATAGTCAGGAAAGCTAGCTACTAGTTTTTCATAAAAAGGAATCCACCATGAAGGAGGATAGCATTTAGAACCAGTTGCAAAAGTAAAAACACAAATGGTTTTTTGGTCAGCAGGAACCAAAGTGTCTAGTGTTTTTTTGGCGTTAGCGAGTTCTGTTTCGGTAAGTTGGATATTCAGGGTAGGTACAGCTTGGTTTCTTTTAGGATGCCCTAGCTGGCTCAGATAATTCCTGAACTCATAAACGGGAAATTTGGCAAAATGATGGTAATCAGAATACTGGTTTTTTACCCCTTCATTCTCTTCTCCAAAATATTTAAAATTAGCATTCGCAAATTGCGTTGATAAGCGCCCAGAAGACGAATTTTTATCAATGTTAATAACTAAATCGTATGTTTTTTTCTTTAATTTCAGCCAAACCAAAAAATACTTCACGAGTTCATTAAATGGTTTTCGAGGTAAAATGATGTAATGGTCCACCGCTGTGTAATTTGTAAAAATAATGGGAGCAAGACCGCCTCTGACAAACAAATCAATTTTACAATCAGGAAAAACCTCGTGGATCTCTTGGACTAAAGGCGTGATTAATAAAAGGTTGCCCAATCGGTGATTGGGACGATTGATTAAGATGTGTTTAAAAACCGCTTTTGAGTTGGGGTCAAAATTTTGATTTCCTTTGGTTGTTCCAATATATTTTGTCAAGCCGTGAGTAATTTTTCGGCGTAGGATATTGATTTTGGTTTTAAAACTCATGGTGTAATTTTTAGGCAAGCGGTATAAAAGTGGCAAAGGTACCGATTTCAACTGATTTTTATAATAGTCATTTTTTGGAAATTCCTACACGGTTTCTTCTTTTTTATGAATATCGTCATTAAGGTCAAGTTTTCTAAACGTAGGAGAGAGTGAACCAGTTAAAATTACGACCAATAAGGTCATGCTTCCCCCAAAAACTACTGCAGGAACAGTTCCCATCAGACGGGCTGTGAGTCCACTTTCAAAAGCACCCAATTCATTAGACGAACCTACAAACATTGAATTCACCGCAGACACTCGGCCGCGCATATTGTCGGGTGTTTTTAGGAACAAAATCGTTTGGCGAATCACCACTGAGATTCCGTCGAATACCCCGCTTAAAAATAAGGCTAGTAACGATACCCAAAAAATGGTGGAGAGCCCAAATACAATGATAGAGATTCCAAAACCAAAGATGGCAGCCAGTAATTTAATCCCCGCATTGGTATTCAAAGGAACATAAGCGGTAATCAACATTGTCAAAAAAGCCCCTACTGCCGGAGCGGCTCTTAAGAAACCAAAGCCTTCAGGGCCTACTTTTAGGATGTCTTGAGCAAAAACGGGCAACAAAGCAACCGCCCCACCAAAAAGAACCGCGACCATATCTAAGGTGATTGCTCCTAAAACAGTTTTATTATTGAAGACAAATTTGATTCCTTCAGCCAAACTTTGCATCACGGGTTCGCCAATTTTGGGATTCAAAATCGGTTTTTTCTCAATTTGGGACAAACCAAGCAAGGCAATAATCGAGCAGATAAAAACGGCACACATCGACCAATGAACCCCAATCAAATGAATTGAAAAACCAGCCATTGCAGGTCCTACAACCGAGCCAATTTGCCAAACCGAACTGCTCCAAGTAGCCGCATTAGGATATACTTTTTTTGGAACGATTAACGATAAAAGAGAAAAAATGGTGGGACCTATAAATGCACGAACCAAGCCACCCAAAAAGACCATGAAATAAATTCCGTACAGAATTGTTTGGGTTTCAAAATCAGAGATTACCGCTGGCCAAGTCAATAAAAATAGTCCGAAACTAACCACTGAAAAGGCGAGTATGCACAGCAAGAGCATGTTCTTTTTTTCTTTTTGGTCCACAATATGCCCTGCAAATAAGGCTAAAGCCACCGCGGGAATGACTTCCATTAGTCCAATTAACCCTAGCGATAGCGGGTCTTTGGTAATGCTATACACCTGCCATTCGATTACGATAAATTGCATCGACCAAGCAAATACCATCGCAAAACGCACCAATAAAAAGGTATTGAATTCTTTGTATCGTAAGGCCTCGTAAGGGTCTTTTTTTATTTTTTCAAAACTCATGCTTTAATGTCTTTTAATCGTAATTGTGTGGTGATGGTTCCGTTCCATTCGTTTTCATCAATGCAATAGGCGGCTTCGAAGTTTTTTTGATGGGTAACCAAATCCATTTTTTTGCCCAAACCAAATCCAATGGCAGCTATCCCTTCGCTATTGTTTTGTTTGACAAACAATCGAAGGTGTTCGTCCTCTTTGCCCATTTTTTTGGCGTAGCCAGTATCTTTTACATTTTTTGTCAAAAAAACAGGAGTCATATTTTGAGGGCCAAAAGGTTCAAATTGTTTTAAAATTCGAATCAGTTTTGGTGTGATTTGGTCAAAATTAATTTCGGCATCGATTTCGATTTCGGGGATGCGTTGTTCGGGTAGGATGGTTTCTTGGACTTGTTTTTCAAAAGCGTTTTTGAATTGATTGTAATTCTCTGCTTTCAAAGTCATACCTGCTGCGTACATGTGTCCACCAAATTGCTCCAAATGTTCAGAGCAAGCTTCGAGTGCGTTATACACATCAAATCCTTTTACAGAACGTGCCGAAGCAGCATATTTATCACCACTTTTGGTAAAAACCAAAGTAGGGCGGTAAAAATTTTCTATCAATCGGGACGCTACAATTCCAATCACGCCTTTGTGCCAATCTTCTTGAAAAACCACAGTCGAAAAGCGTTCTTCTTCATTATTGGCAACGATTTGGTTCAGTGCTTCTTTGGTGATTTGTTGGTCAAGTCCTTTGCGGTCGGCATTGTATTGTTCAATTTCAGAAGCAAATTGTTGGGCTTGCTCAAAGTCAAATTCAGTTAGTAATTCTACGGCATGGTTGCCATGTTTGATGCGTCCCGCTGCGTTGATTCGGGGGGCAACAATAAAAACAACATCCGTAATGTCCAATGTTTTCTTTTTCACTTGGTGAACCAAGGCTTTGATTCCAGGGCGTGGATTCTCGTTGATTACTTGCAGTCCAAAATACGCCAATACACGGTTTTCGCCCGTGATGGGTACAATATCCGCAGCAATAGCTGTCGCAACCAAATCAAGATAGGGTATCAAATCGGTGATGGTTTCGTTTCGATTTTGACCTAAGGCTTGGATTAATTTAAAGCCCACGCCGCAACCGCACAATTCATCATAAGGATAGGTGCAATCGTTTCTTTTGGGGTCGAGTACGGCAACCGCTTGAGGTAATGAGTCTCCCGGGCGGTGGTGGTCACAAATGATAAAGTCGATGTTTTTTTCTTTGGCGTAGGTCACATGCTCAATCGATTTGATGCCACAGTCCAACGCAATAATTAATGAAAAATCATTGTCCTCAGCAAAATCGATTCCCTTGAATGAAACGCCGTATCCTTCCAAATAACGGTCTGGAATATAAGTGGCAACATTGGGATAATGTGATTTTAAATAAGCCGAAACCAATGAAACAGCGGTTGTCCCATCGACATCGTAATCGCCAAAAACCAGTATGTTTTCATTGTTCTTGATGGCTTTTTCGATGCGTTCTACTGCTTTGTCCATATCTTTCATCAAGTACGGATCATGTAAATGGTCTAGCGACGGACGAAAAAAGGCTTTGGCTTCTTCAAAAGTTTCAATGCCACGTTGTACTAGTAATGTAGCCACAAAATCTTCCACATTTAGGGCTTGCGCCAAATGTTTGATTTTATCTTCGGAAGGTTTTGGTTTTAGGGTCCAACGCATTGTTTTTTGTTTAAAGATTAAAGTTTTTACGTTTAAAATTTATTTAAAATTCAATGCAATCCCTTCAAATTCGATGCCGTCCCAGCCGTATTTCATAAAATTGCGGATGTTTTGGTGATTGTCTCCTTCGGGGTCTCCTAATACCTCGTCAAAATAATAACTTCCAAAACAAGCTAAGGTTTCTTCTTTGGTCAACTGTTGCATTTGGGCGAAAGCAAATAATTTGCAAGAACCTGAATTAGTTCCTGCGGCATTATGCGTATCTCCGTTTTTGAATGCGGTAGGAGTGAAGTCATAATTTTCTTCAATTACTGCCATAGTATCTGCAAAGGCAATGTCATTTGGTGTTTCTTTTAATTTGGTAATAAAGGATTGTAAAGTCATAAGTAGGTTGTTTATTCTTCGTCTTTTTGAAATTTATTTTTTTTAGGTTCTTTTACAATGGTTTTGCCACCAATAACGACCACAATTTCGCCGCGCGGTGCGGTTTTTTCAAAATGGGCAAGCACTTCGCGAGCTGTTCCTCTCACATTTTCTTCGTGTAGTTTGGATAATTCTCTGGATACGCAAATAGGGCGGTCTTCGCCAAAATAGGTAATGAATTCAGCTAAAGTTTTGACTAATTTATGAGGCGAAACATAGAGAATCATGGTGCGAGTTTCTTCGGCGAGTTCTAAATATCGGGTTTGACGTCCTTTTTTCTCGGGTAAAAAACCTTCAAATACAAATTTGTCATTGGGCAAACCACTGTTGACTAAGGCAGGTACAAAAGCCGTAGCACCAGGCAAACATTCCACCGCGATGCCGTTTTCTATACAAGCGCGCGTGAGTAAAAAACCTGGGTCAGAGATGGCTGGTGTTCCCGCGTCCGAAATCAAAGCGATGGTTTCGCCTGCTTTTAATCGGGCAATAATGTTTTCGGTGGTTTTGTGTTCGTTATGCATGTGGTGACTATGCATGTGCGTGCTTATCTCAAAATGCTTCAAGAGTTTTCCGCTCGTACGCGTATCTTCGGCTAGAATCAAATCAGCTTCTTTCAGAATTCGGATGGCTCTAAAAGTCATATCTTCAAGATTGCCAATGGGCGTAGGAACGATATATAATTTTGACATAGTCAGTCTAACATTGGTTTTTATAATTATTAGCCACAGACCCATTGGTGCTAAAGAACAAAAGTAAGAACTTTTACAACCGCAGATTTACTTTTCTTAACAACAAATATAGGTTTGAAAATCTGTGAATCTGCGGTTATTTTAAGAGATCCTTTTTTGCATTCAGTTGAAATGAATTGATGGCTAATTTGTTTTTTGATAGTGAAAAGGACTTACAAAAATTTCTTCTCTATAATTTCCATAAAACGCTCTTCATAATCTGTTTTTCCTTTCCAGTCGTTGTAGTCCGGTTTAACCATGTCTTCGATAAAAGCTTTGGTTTCATAGAAATTGTCAAAAGTCATAATTTGGCTCATCACTCGGTTGTAGTCTTCTCTACTATTGCCAAATAAATGTTTTACAAAGGCAATCTGGTCGTTCAAATCGATGTCGATTCCTTTTGAAAATTTATCATTTAATGAAATTACTTTTGGAGCTGCTTTTTCAAGAACCGTTTGGTTTTTGGCAGCAGGCGCACTTTCTTCAATAGTTGTATTGCTTTCAACTGCTTCAAAAACAGGAGTAGGAGGGATAGCAGGTATTTCGTCCACTTTTACAAACTGCGGTTCGTTATATTGACCACCTAGTAAATCTTCGAATGAAATTTGAATCGCTTCGTTTTTCTTGCTGGTTTCCACTTCGATTTTGTCTTCTTCTACTTCTTCTGTTAAACTAAAGCTAGGAATAAAAGCAGGAGGAGTAATGGGGGCTGTTTTTTCTTCAACGGCTACTTCTTCTTGAATAATTTCTTCTTCAGCTGCTGCTTCTTCCACTTTTTCGGATACTATCTCTTGGATAGGTTCCTGTGTTAGTAATTCCTCGTTATTATCTTCGATTTCAATTTTTTCTTCCTCAATACTTTCGGTTTTATCTTCGATGGGAGTCAAAATTTCTGGAGTAACCAATGTGGCTTCGGCTATAGGTGTGTTTATCTCTAAACGATCTTCTGTTTTTTCTTCCTCAATCATGGCAGGAGGAATAACAGGCTCTTTTGGAGTATCAAAGAAGTTTGCAACATCAGTCAAAATAGCCTCTTGGCCAATGGTAGGTTTAATGTCTCCATATTGTTCTTCTACAAATCGCAGCACGGCTAATTTTTCGTATAACTTTTGGGTTTCCAAAAACAATTGGTTGATATCAGATTTGTTTTTTAGTTGTAGTATGCGGTGTGCAATGCTTATTAAATCGGCTTCCAATCTTTTTTTCATAACAGTAGAAATTATAATATATGGCGAATGTTGTTTGTTGTTTTAGTTCTCTAAATAAGGATTTGGTTTTATCTATGATAAACGTATTAAATTTTTTTAATACCAATTATACCCATTTATACGAAAATAGTATTGTCTCAATTTCACGAATCTGCCATGGACAGAAAAATAAGTGTAATTTTATCTTGGCACTTTTTCAATTTGTGATAATTTGTAAAATTTGAGTTTAACTTTTTTAACACAGTTGCCTGTTTTAATGATGCTAAAACCTTTTATTTGATAAAAATTTTCTACTTTTGAGATGAAGCAAAAGTACAAAATCTCAAGTGCTTTTATCATGGTACAAAGTAATAAAAACTATTCATTTTTTAAGTAAGAAAAAAATAAAATGTTTCTCGAAAATACAGTAAATCATAAAGAGCAGTTTGGTTGGATTGAAGTGATAAGTGGTTCGATGTTTTCGGGTAAAACAGAAGAATTAATTCGCCGCCTAAAGAGGGCACAGTTTGCCAAGCAAAAAGTTGAAATTTTTAAACCATCATTAGATACAAGATATCATGATGAAAGAGTTGTTTCTCATGATGCGAATGAGTTTCGTTCTACTCCAGTTCCTGCAGCAGCAAATATTGCGCTTTTGGCACAGGGATGTGATGTTATAGGTATTGATGAAGCACAGTTTTTTGATGACGAAATTGTAACGGTTTGTAATGATTTGGCCAATCAAGGAATCCGTGTCATTGTAGCAGGATTGGATATGGATTTTAAAGGAAATCCTTTTGGCCCGATGCCAGCCTTAATGGCCACAGCCGAATATGTAACCAAGGTGCATGCAGTGTGTACCCGAACTGGGAATTTAGCGCATTATAGCTTTCGAAAAAATGATAATGACAAACTGGTAATGCTAGGCGAAACAGAGGAATACGAGCCATTGAGTCGTGCTGCTTATTATCAAGCGATGCGTGAAACCAAAGAGATTTAGCTCTGATAAAAATAAAACCATTAAGAAATTAAGTTCAATCTTAATTTTCTTAATGGTTTATAAATTAAAAATCTAAAGGGTTTTAAATCTTCTTCCTCATTCTCGCCACTGGAATATCAAGTTGTTCTCTATATTTGGCAATGGTTCTGCGAGCTATAGGATATCCTTTTTCTTTGAGTAATTCTGCCAGTTGATCATCAGGATAGGGTTTTTTCTTGTCTTCGGCTTCGATGATGTTTTGCAATATTTTTTTGATTTCAAGAGTAGAAACGTCTTCCCCTTGGTCATTTTTCATGGCTTCGGAGAAAAATTCTTTAATTAATTTGGTTCCGTATGGAGTTTCTACATATTTGCTATTGGCCACACGCGAAATGGTTGAAATATCCAATCCTACCAAATCGGCTATGTCTTTCAAAATCATGGGTTTTAGTTTTGTTTCGTCGCCATCTAAGAAATAGTCTTCTTGGTAATGCATAATGGCATTCATCGTTACGTACAAAGTTTCTTGGCGCTGACGAATGGCATCTATAAACCATTTGGCGGAGTCCAATTTTTGTTTGATAAACTGTACTGCATCTTTTTGATCACTCGATTTGTCTCTTGAGTCTTTGTAAGTACGAAGCATTTCTTGATAATCCTTAGAAACGTGTAACGAAGGAGCGTTACGACCGTTAAGGGTCAATTCGAGTTCGCCATCCACAATACGAATAGCAAAATCAGGCACGACATTTTCAGTGATTTTGTTGTTGCCCGTAAAAGAACCCCCTGGTTTAGGGTTGAGTCGTTCAATTTCGTGAACAGCTTTTTTAAGTTGTTCTTTTGAAACATTGTATTTCTGAATCAATTTGTCGTAATGCTTTTTGGTAAACGCATCAAATTGATTTTCGATGATATCAATGGCTAGGTCCACATATTCTGTGGGTGTTCGGTGTTTTAATTGGAGCAACAAACACTCTTGTAAATCTCGAGCCCCTACACCCGATGGTTCTAATTCGTGAATAACATGCAGCATTTTTTCGACCATTTCTTCATCGGTATAGATACCTTGAGTAAAGGCCATGTCATCGACTAAATCAGGGAGACTTCTGCGGATGTATCCCATATCATCAATACTACCTACGAGAAACTCGGCAATTTGACGTTCATCATCTTCTAAAATAAAGGTGTTCAGTTGATTGATTAAATCCTGATGAAAGCTAATAGGTGCTACAATGGGAGATTCTCTGTCGTCATCGTCATCACTATAATTGTTGACCTGCGTTTTATAATCTGGGGTGTCATCATCGCTTAAATACTCATCAATATTGATATCGTCGGTGTCAATTCTTTCGCTTTCATCGTATTCATCATACTCGTCATTTTGAAATTCGTCATTCTCGTAATTGTCTTCTTCGTTCCCAGATTCAAGCGCTGGGTTTTCGTTCATTTCTTCTAACAGACGCTGTTCAAAGGCTTGCGTAGGCAATTGAATTAACTTCATCAACTGAATTTGTTGAGGAGATAATTTTTGAGATAATTTTAAATTTAAGAATTGCTTTAGCATTTTTATTGTTTAACTGTTTAGTTGATTAATCGGTTAAGCTTAGTTAACGGCACTACATCAACTCATCATTTTAAAAAAATTAATTTTAGAAATCAGTATTTTATTCATCACTTATTGGTGATAGTTACGATTAAACAGTTAAGCAATTAACCGATTAATCTATTTAAAATTCCGCATTACCAGGTGTTCTTGGGAAAGGAATCACATCACGAATGTTAGTCATACCCGTTACAAACAACACCAATCGTTCGAAACCTAGACCAAAGCCTGAGTGTACTGCACTACCAAAACGTCTTGTGTCTAAGTACCATGATAATTCTTTTTCGTCGATACCAATGGTTTTCATTTTTTCGACTAAAACATCATAACGTTCCTCGCGTTGGGAACCGCCCACAATTTCGCCAATACCAGGAAAAAGTATGTCCATTGCCCGCACGGTTTTTCCATCTTCGTTCAGTCTCATGTAGAAAGCCTTGATGTTGGCTGGGTAATCGTATAAAATTACGGGGCATTTAAAGTGCTTTTCTACCAAATAACGTTCGTGTTCCGATTGTAAATCGGCGCCCCATTCGTTTATGACAAACTGGAATTTCTTCTTTTTATTAGGTACTGAATCTCTCAGAATATCAATAGCTTCGGTATAGGAAACACGTTTGAATTTGTTTTCGAGTACAAAGTGTAATTTTTCTAACAAATTCATTTCGCTACGCTCTGCCTGAGGTTTTGTTTTTTCTTCTTCTAACAAACGAGTGGTTAGAAATTGCAAATCGTCAGGACATTGTTCCATGGTGTATCGAATCACATATTGAATGAAATCTTCAGCCAAATCCATGTTGTCGTCTAAGTCATTAAACGCTACTTCGGGCTCAATCATCCAGAATTCGGCCAAATGGCGAGAGGTATTTGAATTTTCGGCTCTAAAAGTAGGTCCAAAAGTATAAATTTGCCCCAAAGCCATCGCAAAGGTTTCGCCTTCTAATTGACCTGAAACGGTTAAATTAGTGTGTTTTCCAAAGAAATCTTTCTTGTAATCAATAGCTCCTTCTTCTGTTTTAGGTAAACTGTGCAAAGGCAAAGAAGTTACCTGAAACATCTCTCCAGCACCTTCGGCATCAGCACCTGTGATGATGGGCGTGTTGACATATACAAAACCTTTTTGTTGAAAATAGCTATGTACCGCAAAGGACAAAACCGAACGCACTCTCATTATAGCACCAAAAGCGTTGGTACGCACTCGCAAATGGGCATTTTCTCTTAAAAATTCCAAAGAATGCTTTTTGGGTTGCATGGGGAATTTTTCAGGGTCGGCATCGCCTAAAATTTCCAGTTGTGTGACTTGAATTTCTACTTTTTGTCCAGCGCCTTTGCTTTCAACCAGGTTCCCCGTAACCGAAATGGCTGCACCTGTAGTAATTCTTTTTAATATTTCATCAGGGGTGTTTTCAAAATCCACCACGCATTGTATGTTGTTGATGGTCGAACCATCATTCAAAGCAATAAATTGATTGTTTCTAAAAGTTCTTACCCATCCTTTTGCATTCACTTCTTGTAGTGTTGATGGACTGTTTAGTAGGTCCTTTATTTTTGTATGCTTCATTGTAGGTGTCAATAACTATTAACAATAATACGTTTCTTTAGTACAAATATAATTCATTTTTTTAAAGGAATTAGCCACCCTGAAGTTTATTAGAAGCTTATTCTCTTTGTCAGGTATAAATGCAGTTCGCTTCTGCTTGCATGTGGTTTTGAGCTAGGCAGTTGTAAAAACCGTATTATAATGCTTAGCTATTCTCTTGAGGGTCATGGTCACAAAGAAGCCTAAAGAAAAATACGGAGAATGGCTAGTGTTTTGAAAAGAGTAAGTAAATAAAACGCAATTGTTTTCTTAAGGCTTGAAATGGGAAGAAATGCATGGTTATCTTTTTTTCAAATTCTTTGTGCGGACATGCCTTTGATTTTTAATCCCAAAAGTATTTTTGTGAAATAATCACTCCAAGCCCCAAAAAAAAGCAACTCGAGTGGAGTTGCTTTTATAGATAATAAGATGTTTTTTATTGATTCTTTTCTAATTCCAAAATCAAATTGGCAATCAAGGCAGTCCATCCTGTTTGGTGTGAGGCTCCAAGACCTTTACCAGTGTCGCCATCAAAAAACTCATAAAAGAAATGTTCGTTTTTAAAATGTTCGTTAGTAGCAAAAAGTTTTTCGGGGTCTTCTGCATGGTATTGGAATTTGCCATCTTCATTACGTTCAAACAATTTGATTAATCGTTTGGTCAATTCGTTTGCAATTTCATTTAAATTCAGCTTTTTGCCTGAACCTGTTGGGAATTCATAAATATAGGTAGGGCCGTAAAAGGTGTAATATTTGCGTAGCGATTGAATAATCATATAATTCAATGGCATCCAAATAGGACCACGCCAATTGGAATTTCCACCAAACATATTGGAACGGCTTTCACCCGGTTCATACTGAATTTGGTGATGTCCATCGTTGTTAAAAATAAAAGGATGTTTTTCGTGGTATTTAGAAAGCGAACGGATTCCGTAATCAGAAAGGAATTCGTCCTCATCGAGTAAACGTTTTAAGAGGTGCTCCAAGCGGAAACCACGCATGATAGAGAAAAGAAAATTCCCTTCTTTATTGGCGCTTTCTAAATTGGATATCAATGAAGCAAGGTCAGGTCGCGTACGAATGATTTCGTTAGCACGTCTTCTGAAATCTTTTAATTCATCAAATAAATCTTTGTGCATGATTTCAACTGCAAACATCGGGATGACCCCTACCAATGAGCGTACCTTAAGACGTTCTGCGCTACCATCTGCCATTTGTACAACATCGTAGTAGAAGTTGTCTTGATCATCCCATAACGAAATGTCTTTTTTTCCAATGTGGTGCATTGCCCAAGCAATATTCAAGAAATGTCTGAAAAACTTAGCGGAAACTTCTTCGTAAATTTTGTTGGTCTTGGCTAATTCGAGGGACATACGCAACATATTCAATGAGAACATCGCCATCCAACTGGTGGCATCGGCTTGTTGCATTTTTTTGATTCCTTTAGGCATGTGATTGCGGTCAAAAACCCCAATGTTGTCCAGTCCTAAAAATCCTCCTTCAAATAAATCAGTGCCACTAGTATCTTTTTGATTTACCCACCAAGTAAAGTTGATAAGCAGTTTTTGGAAGGCTTTTTCTAGAAAAGAAGTGTCGGCTTTACCCTTGCTAATGCGGTCTCTTTCATACACAGTCCACACGGCCCATGAATGCACAGGAGGATTCACATCACTAAAGTTCCATTCATACGCTGGAATTTGGCCATTAGGATGCATATAGCTTTCTTGTAGAACTAATAACAATTGTTGCTTGGCAAAACAAGGGTCAATTTCAGCAAATGATGCCATGTGAAAAGCAAGGTCCCAAGCGGCATACCAAGGGTATTCCCATTTATCTGGCATCGATATGATGTGGCGGTTGTTGAGGTGTTGCCAGCTAAAATTACGAGGATGATCTCTATGGGCGGGATTTTCTTCGGTACCTCCAAAAAGCCATTTGTGAACATTGTAATAATAAAATTGCTTGGTCCACAACAAACCTGAAAAAGCACTTTTGGCGATAGCTTGATGTTCTTTGGCAATTTTATCACTAATGATTTGGTCGTAAAACGCCTCACATTCTTTTTTTCGTAAGTCAAATACCATTTCGAAATCTTCCCAAGGCTTTTTTATAATTTCTTTGCTCAGACGGATTCTTACGATTTTTTCTTCACCAGGTTTTAGTTTTAATTCGTGATGTACGGCTACTTTAGTGCCAAATTTCTTAGGGTTTACTGTAGCTTCTTTTTTGGTAATATAATCGTTGATGCCGTCTTTGACGTATTTGTATTCGTTTTTGTAATGGTAAATGCGTTGGTTGTTGGTTTCGTTTTCACAAAATAGTTGTTCGCCTTTCTCGTGATAAAAATAATATTCCCCATTTCGGGTACAACTAGAATGTACAGTAGTGTCCGAAACCGATTCCATATTTGGACGCGGATGGCGGTTGTTGTGTTTCCAATAATTGCGAAACCAAAGATGTGGCAATACGTGTATGTTGGCATCTTTTAAGCCTCTGTTGACTACCGTGATTTTCATCAAGATATCGTCAATGCCAGCTTTGGCATATTCTATAAAACAATCAAAATAGGCATTGTCTTTAAACAAATCGGTGTCGAGTAATTCGTATTCCGGTTCTTCCCGACTGCGAAGGTTTTTTTGGATTAACTCTTCGTAAGGAAATTCGTTTTGAGGGTATTTGTATAAATATTTGTTGTACGAATGGGTGGGAGTCGAAACTTGATGAAAATACAGTTCTTTTACATCTTCTCCGTGATTTCCCTGATTGTTGGTGAGTCCAAACAAACGTTCTTTGATAATAGGGTCTTTTCCGTTCCAAAAAGCAGGTGCTAGACATAGGATTTCGCGTGAGTCGCAAAAACCCCCAATACCTTCTTCTCCCCAACGATAAGCATTGCTTCGTGCTTTGTCATGAGAAATGTATTCCCAAGCATTGCCATCTTGACTGTAGTCTTCCCGTACGGTACCCCATTGCCTTTCGGCTAAATAAGGACCCCATTTTTTCCAGTTTTTATAGGTGTTATCAACAGCTAATCTTTCTGCTTCAGTAGTAATCTGAGTCATAATTCGTTGATTTTATTTTATGGTATTTAAAAAATACAACACTCAAAAAATGTTGTGTTGTTGTTAAAAATAAGGTTTTTTTAAAACATCTGACAAAGTTGATTTAAGTATTCCTTAATTGTTAAATATCTCGTTTTTCTTTTTGCATCAGATAAAAAAAAGCGCTTTTAATTCACAATGCGATAAAAAGAAAATAACGGTTTTATTTGTCAATCATTTCTAATGTTGCAGGTTCTTCGGACTTGCTTAACACATCAATGGTAGGTTCTTTAAATTCTTGTTCGTTGGCCAATCTTTTATTGAGTGTTAGTACCAAACAAGGTAAAAGCATCAGATTCGATAACATTCCAAAGAGCAATGTCATGGCAATTAATCCGCCCAGCGCTACTGTTCCACCAAAATCAGATAATAGAAAAACTGAAAATCCTGCAAATAAAACGACTGAGGTGTAAAACATACTTACGCCTGCTTCTTTGATTGTAGCCATTACCGATTTTTTTATTTTCCAATTATGATTGGTTAGCTCTTGACGGTATTGTGCCAAAAAGTGAATGGTGTCATCCACCGAAAGCCCAAACGCTATACTAAAAACCAAAATGGTTGATGGTTTAAGCGGTATGCCAAAATAACCCATTAAGCCCGCGGTAATCATCAAGGGTAGTAAGTTAGGAATGACCGAAACGACCACCATCTTAAACGAACGAAACATAAATACCATCAAAAGACTGATTAAAAATACCGCAAAAAACAAAGAAGTTACTAGGTTGTCTAAGAGGTATTTGGTGCCTTTTTCGAACACCAACGCTTTTCCTGTCATTACTACATCATAACGCTCTTTTGGGAAAATACTGTCGATTTTGGTTTGCAATTGATGCTCAATTTTGGCCATGTTTCCAGTGCCAATGTCTTTCATGAAAGTGGTGATACGTGCCGTTTGTCCGGCGCTGTCCACATAGCTTTTCATGATGTTTTCTTTGGTGTTCTTGGTTGCATTTTTGGCATAACTCAAGATAAAACTTTGTTCTTGCGAACTTGGTAATTCATAATAATCAGGGTTGCCGTTGTAGTAGGCTTGCTTTGAGTATTTGACTAAGTTGAGTATTGAAATAGGCTTTGATAATTCTGGAATGGAATCTATCGTTTCTTGTAACTCATCCATTTTACGAAGGGTGGAGGATTTCATTACTCCTTTTTTTCTTTTCGTGTCAATGGTTATTTCCAAAGGCATGACTCCGTTGAATTCGTTTTCAAAGAACAATATATCCTTGAAGAAAGCTGTATTTTGAGGCATGTCTTCGATTAAACTACCCGAAGTTTGGATTTTGAATGCGCCAAAGGTGCTCACTATAAATAAAAGCAGGGCAACCGCATACACATAGCGACGGTTGTATTTGACCATTTTTTCTATCCATTGCATAAAAACTTTGGTGTAATTACGGCTAAGGTGTTCCAAGTGTTTGCTTTTTGGCACTGGTTGATAGCTGTAATAAATGGGAATTGTAATAAGACACAAAAAGAATAAAGCCATAATACTTAGAGACGAAATGATACCAAATTCTCGTAACAATTGACTTTTTGTTAGGATGAAAGTTGCAAAACCAGCAGCAGTGGTCAAATTGGTCATCAAAGTAGCGGTTCCTACTTTGGTAATAACACGTTGTAAGGCTTTGGCCTTGTTTCCGTGGGCTACGTATTCTTGTTGGTATTTATTGGTCAAGAAAATACAGTTTGGTATCCCAATAACAATCACCAGTGTAGGAACCAATGCGGTAAGAACGGTAATGTGATAATTAAAAAGACCTAGGAGTCCAAAAGTCCACATCACCCCAATGACAACAATAAGAATAGCAATTAAAGTGGCTCTGAACGAACGGAAAAAGAAAAAGAAAATCAATGAGGTGATGAGTAGTGAAACTCCGATAAATAAACTGATTTCGTCCAGAATACTCAAAGCGTTTAGCGTGCGAATGTAAGGCATGCCTGAAACACGTAAATCGATGCCAGTTTCTTTTTCAAAAGCTTCAATCTTTGGGATAAAATCATTGACAATATATTCTTTGCGGTGGGCGGTGTTGACAATGTCTTTGTCCATATAAATCGCTGAGCGCAAGGTGCCGTTTTGTTTGTTGTACAAAAGACCTTCGTAAAAAGGCATGTTTTGAAGCAAGTCTTTTTTTAAGGTGTTCAGGTACGCTGTAGAGGTGGTTTTGGAGGCGTCCACAAACGGAACCATTTCAAAAGTTTGGAGCGAATCGTTTTTCTTAAGTTGTTTTAAGTCATTGATGGATACCACCAAGTCAATTTCTTTTTGTGCCTTGATGGTGGACATTAATTTGTTCCAAGCAGCAAATGCTTTTGGTGTAAAAAAAGCATCGTCTTTGACACCTACAACAATTAAATTTCCTTCTTCACCAAATTTATCTAGAAAAGCATTGTATTCGTTATTGATGATGTTGTTATCTGGAAGTAGGTTGGCTTCTGTAAATGAAAACTGAATGTTTTTCCATTGAAGTGCTAGTGCTACTGTTATCAAGGCGATAAGTCCAAGAATGGCAAGTCGGTTTTTAAGTACAATTCGGGCGATAAATTCCCAAAATCCTACTTTAAATATCTTTTTCATAGTTGTTTTAAAATGGGGGCAAAGGTAGTGAAAACCATAGTGAAAGCGTAATTTATTTGTAAATTTTAAATCAAATTTAGGGTTTTGAATGCCTTTTCTTTTGGGGTTAAAACTTAATTATGAGGATGTAAAAGATATTGTAGAATTTACCATCTTTGTGTTGGTTTTAAAAGTGAATATTAGAAAAAGATGATTGTGAAAAAATATAAAAATACGCTGTTTTATTTTGGGGTAACAGGAGGTTTTTCGGCTTTGATTTATTGGATCATTAACCAAGGAAAATTGCTGGAATTGAATAAGCCTGCCATATTGTTGGAAAATGCAAATGACTCTTGGACAGATTTTGTAGATTCAATGATGCACAATTTCAAAGAGCCATTAGCGATACTGCTGGCGCAAATTGTAATGATTATTTTAATGGCTCGTTTTTTTGGTTGGGTTTTTAAAAAAATTAGTCAACCTACCGTTATCGGGGAGATTATTGCGGGTATTGTATTAGGCCCCTCCTTGGTAGGGATGTATTTTCCAGAGTTTTCAGCGGCGTTGTTTCCTCTAGAGTCATTGGGGAATTTAAAATTCTTGAGCCAAATTGGTTTGATTCTGTTCATGTTTGTGATTGGAATGGAGTTGGATGTTAAAGTGTTAAAAAATAAAGCGAGCGAAGCCATTGTGATTAGTCATGCCAGTATTGTGATTCCGTTTGCTATGGGTATTGGATTGTCTTATTTTGTGTACAATCAATTTGCTCCCGAAGGAGTTGCTTTTCTTTCATTCAGTTTGTTCATGGGAATAGCGATGAGTATTACCGCTTTTCCTGTCTTGGCACGTATTGTACAAGAGCGAGGCATTCATAAAACCCGATTGGGGGCTATTGTGATTACCTGTGCCGCAGCTGATGATATTACCGCTTGGTGCTTGCTAGCCGTAGTAATTGCCATTGTCAAAGCGGGTGATTTTGTAGGCTCGTTGTATGTTATTTCATTGGCGTTTGTGTATGTTTTGGCTATGATTTTCATAGTGAAACCTTTTTTGAAACGCATAGGGGATTTGTATGCTGAAAAAGAGAACATTGGTAAACCTGTGATGGCTATTTTCTTTTTAATTTTAATTCTCTCTTCGTATGCTACTGAAGTAATTGGGATTCATGCGCTTTTTGGGGCCTTCATGATGGGAGCCATCATGCCGGATATTTCTAAATTTAGAATGATATTTATTGAAAAGGTCGAAGACGTTTCGGTAATTTTATTATTGCCTTTGTTTTTTGTGTTTACAGGTTTGAATACACAAGTTGGACTCATTAATGATATTTATCTATGGAAAGTGACAGGTGCAATTATCGCTGTTGCTGTTATAGGAAAGTTTATTGGCAGTGCATTGGCAGCCAAATTTGTGGGACAAAATTGGCATGATAGTTTGACTATCGGTGCTTTGATGAATACGCGTGGCTTGATGGAGCTGATTGTGCTTAATATTGGTTTGGAGTTGGGAGTGTTAACATCCGAAGTTTTTACCATGATGGTGATTATGGCGTTGGTTACCACTTTTATGACAGGTCCTGCTTTGGATGTATTGGATTTTTTGTTTAAAAACAAAAGGGATTCCGAAGTAGAAGAGCTATTAGACGATGATAAATACCGAATTTTAATTTCCTTTGGGAACAATGAAAAAGGGAAATCTTTATTGCGATTGGCCAACAGTTTGACAAAAAAACAAAAGAAATCAACTGCGATTACAGCCATGCATTTGTCTCAAAGTGACGAACTTCACTCGTTTAACATGGAGGAAATAGAAAAAGAAAGCTTTGAACCTATCTTGGACGAATCGGATCAATTAGGTATTAAAGTAACTTCTATTTTCAAAGTGACTAGTGATATCGAAACTGAGATTGCTGAGGTAACCAATCAAGGAGATTATGATTTATTGTTAGTAGGTTTAGGGAAGTCTATTTTTGAAGGAACACTGCTAGGGAAAGTGATTGGATTTACTACCCGCATCATTAATCCTGACCGCTTGATTGATAAGTTTAAAGGAAAAGAAGGTTTGTTTGAGAATTCTCCTTTTGACGAAAGAACACGTCAGATTGTAGCCAAGACTAAAAAACCACTTGGGATTTTAATTGACAAAGAGTTTCAAGAAGTCAATCAAGTTTTGGTGCCTATTTTAAAATCGGATGATAGTGTTTTGATTGATTTTGTTCAAAAATTGATTTACAATAACAATTCAAAAATCACCTTGTTGGATATGAAAAGTTATGTCAAAAATAATTTTGTGTTGCAAAGTGCCATTGTGACGCTTTTGCAAAAATACCCCAACAATATGGCTGTGATAAATGAAAAGGAAATGAACGCTAACTTATTACAACAACAAGATTTGATGTTGATTAGTTTGGAAAGTTGGAAAACAATTCTGGATTCTGATAGCGATTGGTTGGCTCAAGTGCCTTCTGTTTTAATTATTAAACCCTAAAATGAGTTGGATATTATTAATAATAGGCGGTTTGTTTGAAGTAGCTTTTGCATCTTGTTTAGGCAAAGCCAAAGAAACTTCAGGTTTAGAAGCCACCTATTGGTTAGTGGGTTTTGTAGTATCACTGACTATAAGTATGATTTTGTTGTACAAAGCCACACAGGTACTGCCCATTGGGACGGCTTATGCGGTTTGGACAGGTATTGGTGCAGTAGGAACAGTGCTTGTTGGGATTTTTGTATTTAAAGAGCCAGCAACTTTTTGGCGTTTGTTTTTTATAACTACTTTAATAGCTTCGATTATTGGGTTGAAATTTGTTTCCAGTCATTAAAATCCTAAGTTTAAAACAAAGCTGAGTTTGATAGCAATATTGTCTTCAAAATTAGGCAATTGATTGGGGCCATAACGGTAAAAAGCCGTTAAACCTAAACCGTTCAGGATTTGGTTAAACTCGACTCCCGATTCAAAATAACCTTCGTTCAAGGTTTTGTAATTCAAGCCTACGTGTTGTTCGGGTTGGTCTAGATTACCCCAAGCCATCCTTGAAACCAATACAAATGATGGTTTGACTTTTGAAAACAATCGAACCCTGTTCAAACTATGTTTGAATTGAAAATATGCAAATTCTCGGGAGAAAAACTCATTGAAAAACATGGTTTCAAAACTGTTTTTGCCAGCAAAGGTGATGCGTTGTATAATGGTTTCTTTGGTGATGTTGTTAGGCGAAGTATTGTATAAGTGTGTCAACGGCACATCTCCTAGTGCATAACCTGCCTGAAGGAGTAGATGGGTTTTTTGACCATTCAAATATTTTTTTTCGTATTCGGTTTTGAAATCTAATTTGGTAAACTCGAAATCATTTTCAATCACTTTGGGAAGTGATTGCGTGAGTTGAAAGGTGAATTTAGGATAGCGTTTCTCAATTTCAATTTTACCATTGGGTGTTTGCATAAAATCACTAAAAGGGCTCCATTGCAAGGAAACCTTAGCAGTGGTCATTTGGTAATACGTAAATAAGGTATTGTTGAGATTGTAAGCGTAGTCAAATTTAGGAAGTATTTCACTATGGGTAAGTTCCCAAATACTTTCGGTTTTGGGGATAATTGCTGTTTCAATATAGGTTCGCCAACTGACATGGTTGTAAAAAGTACTAATGTTGATAGGACGAGGGTCGTAAATTTTAAATGGAATTTTATCAATTGAGAAAGTGGTACTGGCTATTTCTCGTACATCATCGGTGTAAGAAATTCCAATCCAGCTGTTTGAAAATTTTCCTATGCGTATGGCGCTGCCCAAATGGTATTTGAACGTGCCATCTTTGGTGCCATAAGCCGTATAACCATCGATTTTAAAAATTTTAGAAAAGCGTTCGTTGGTAGTACCACCAAAACCTAAACGAAAACCTTCGTAGTTATTAAAACGAATTAATTTTCGTAAATCAATATCAAAATAAGGCAGGGGGATAAAGCCATTGATGGCTTTGCGACCAAAACGGATTTTACTTTCTAACCGGTTTTTTTGAAACAAGCTATCGAGAGCTTGATAGGTTTTCTGTTCTCGAATACTCAACGAATTGGTACGGTGTTCGTCCCAAAAATGAGCAGGTTTGTTTAGGGCACTATCTTTGATTTCGATACTTACAAACGATTTTTTTACCGTAATGGGTTGGTTGTATTGTAAGTCATAATTGTAAGTGTGTGAAACTAGAGAAACATAATCCGAGGGTTGTTTTTTTCTTTTTGAAAAAGAGTCTTCTACATCGCCGTCAAAGTGGATGGTACCTCCTAATATTTTGATATCATCATCGTTTTTTCCTTTTACAATTTTAAATTTTTTAGCCGAGGGAAACCAAATTCCTTCTTGAGGTAGGTATTCAAATTCGTGTGTGCCACTGATGTCCAGTACCCCTTTGATGCGCATTACTGCTTTTGCAATAGCATAACTGTTTTGATCGATATACAATACGCCTTCTAAACCTGATTTTTTACTCTTTCTTTTGTTTTTAAAATGAATGCGGTACGTCATTCGGTCGTCAACTGCTACCGTATCCAGCAGGGTATAACTGTATTGACTAGGGGCATCGTAAGCAATGGGGCTGTTGTATTTGGTTTCAAACAATTCATATTTGTAGTCATAGATGGAAAATGATTGCAAGCTAAAACCAATGATTTCATAAATGGGTTGTTTTAATCCGGCCATTTTGGTGCCCAAAATCGTCTCTTTTAATGCCTTGTCTTTATATTGAAAATGAGAAACTTTTTCGGTTAAAAACAAATCGTGTTTGTCTATTGTTTCTTTGAACTTATAATTGGTAGAATCCAATTTGTGAAGCCAAAAACCTCTTTTTTTGGGAATAAAAACCGTGTCTATTTTTTTAGAAATAGAATCTGGAGGAGCACTCACAAGTAATTTGTTGTAAGACTTAAATTCAAAACTTTGAAGTCTGTCTTTGGGATTGTTGGCCTTTTTTGAAGCGATAGCTTTTTGGATAATACCTGCGGCTAAAGCTGCATGAGGATTGTTTTTTGAAGCACAAATTGGTTTAATAGGCGATAGGTAAATTGGATAAAAAGTAACATTAGGAGAAATGACAAGGGTTGCCTTGGTATATCCGGGGTACGTGGTTTCAAAAGTAGTATGACTGGTGGGGATTTCGATTGTAAATTTCCCATCGACATCGGTAGTGGTAAGTTGTTTTCCGTTGGTAAAAACAGAGGCAAAAGGAAGTGCTTTGTTTGTTTGAGCATCTTTTACAACACCGTTTACCTGAAATTGAGCGTGAAGGTTGAGGGTGAACAATAGAATTAAACAAAAATACTTCATGGAGTGAGTTTCTTATCAAACGGTAATGGTACCATTTTGTTATGACAAAAATAGCAATAAAAAAATCCGTTCACTCTGTAAACGGATTTATTCTTGAGATTGAGAGTGATCACACTTTCATAATTTCGGCTTCTTTAACCACTAAAAGTTCGTCAATTTTTTTGATAAAACTATTGGTTAAATTTTGAACCTCGTCTTCAGCACTTTTGCAAATATCTTCTGAGGTGCCTTCTTTTTCTAATTTTTTGATATCTGTGTTAGCATCTTTACGAGCGTTTCTGATACCTATTTTCGCATCTTCTGCTTCTGCTTTAGCTTGTTTGGCTAATTCGCGTCTTCTGTCTTCGGTCAAAGGCGGTACGCTGATGATAATAACATCACCATTGTTCATCGGGTTAAAACCTAAATTAGCAATCATGATGGCTTTTTCAATAGGTTGTAACATGCTTTTTTCAAATGGTTGTAATGTGATTGTCCTAGCATCAGGAGTGCTTATTTTAGCTACTTGTGCTAATGGTGTTGAAGAACCATAATAATCTACAAATACACTTCCTAACATTGCTGGTGATGCTTTACCAGCACGAATGTTCGTAAATGATTTTTCTAAATGCTCAATAGAACCTTCCATAGATTCTTTAGCGCTGTCCAATATAAAATCGATTTCTTCTGTCATCTTTATTTTATTTAGTGTTCTGTATGCAGTATTCGGTTGTTAGTGTTTGTGGTACACCGAATATTATTACCTATATGTTTACTACTGTTCCAATATTGTCTCCGTTACAAATCTTTTCAAGATTTCCTAGTTTATTCATGTCAAAAATAACAATAGGCAACTTGTTTTCTTGGCTTAATGTAAAAGCGGTGGTGTCCATTACGTTAAGACCTTTTTTTATCACTTCATCAAATGTAATAGAATCAAATTTAACTGCCGAAGCATTTTTTTCAGGATCACAGTCATAAACGCCATCAACACGCGTTCCTTTTAGAATGACATCAGCATTAATTTCAACTCCTCTTAATACAGCTGCAGTATCAGTGGTGAAATAAGGGTTTCCTGTACCTGCACCAAAAATCACAATACGTCCTTTTTCCAAGTGACGCACGGCTCTTCTTTTAATATAAGGTTCTGCAATTGCTTCAATTTTTAAAGCAGTTTGCAATCGAGTCAACATGCCTTTGTCTTCAAGAGCTCCTTGAAGCGCCATTCCGTTGATGATTGTAGCCAGCATTCCCATGTAATCACCTTGTACTCTATCCATTCCAGCACTTGCACCAGCTACACCTCTAAAAATGTTTCCTCCACCAATAACAATAGCGATTTCTACTCCTTTGTCGTGGATTTTTTTGATTTCTTCAGCATATTCGGCTAGTCTTACAGGGTCTATTCCGTATTGTTTATTTCCCATTAATGCTTCGCCACTTAATTTCAGAAGAATTCTCTTGTATTTCATGAGTATATTGTGTTGTTTGGTGCAAATATAGTCATATTCTTTTTTTTTGAAATAGGGAGGTTGTTTTTTATAGTAAGTTTTATTTTAATTTTTTTCCTTGTATTTAATTGGAGAGATTTGAATTTTAGTTTGCAAGTTTTTACTTTTTATTGTTTTAGATTTAATATCGAAACGGGTTGCTTCTAGTGAAAATGGTTTAGATTTACCTCCAATATTCATGTCTATGAAACTAATGTTATTGTTGTTTTGCTTTTTCATGTTGTGCTATTGTGATATTCCATATGATGGAGAGACAAAGTTGGTTGTGACAGGAAAGATTTTGGATGAAAATGGAAGCCCAATTTCAGGTAAGGAAGTTGCAGTTGAAATTAACAATGGTAGTACTTACTGGCCCGCTGATTTAATTTCTTATGGTTTTACAGATTCAAATGGGGTTTTCACTTTGGTATTTCCAGCTCCGAAAGGGGATTACAATATTATGACCGTTATCAATGAGGATGATAATGTTTTTCAGGACAAACATATTAGTGCTAAAATTAAAAATTTCAATAACTATAAGTTAGACTTAAACACAATCACCTTATTTAGGAAGGAATCAATTACTAGCTTGAGATTGATTTTAAACAATACCACAACAAAGAAAGGGATTACAAGCATTGAAATCGAAGGGCAGGTACCTGAATTCGATGTTGATTTAAACCTTAATCCAGATAATCCAGGATATTTCAATACATATTATAATGTAATTAAAAATCAAACGGTTCGTCTTAAATATACAGTTTCTGATTTTTCAACTAGTCCATCTTCCATGTCCTATACAGTTTCTGTTCCCATACATAATGAAGCAGTAATTTACACTATAAATTATTAGCTAATGAAATACAGTTTTGTTTTTGTTCTATTTTGTCTCAACCTGACGTTCGGACAAACCAGTTCGAGATTTGGGTTTAAACCCGAGTTTAATTTCCATTCCGTGGCTCCTGTTTCTTTTGGAGATAATTATTTGTCAAAAGCTAATAAGGCTAATCTTGGTTTTGCGGCTAGTGTGATATTTGTTCATTTTGAAAAAATCAAGTTGGGAATAGGTTATGATTACATTAATTATTCCGTTACTGATATTTCTAAAGCAGGTAACTATCATTTTAGCCGATATCATTCAGTTTACGGCATTCTTGCTTATGATATAAAAATTTCAAAAGCATTTTTGTTGGAGCCTTCTATCGGTATAGGTTCTGTAGATCTTAAATTTAAAGACAAGAATCGAAGTTTTGGTGAGCAATCAGGAACGGATTTTAGAATAGGCTGCAAAGGTTTATATTCATTTGATAGAACTTTCGCTACGTATGTTGGAGCAGGATTTGTAACTGCTAAATTTGAAGTGAATACTAATCCTGAATTTGAGTCATTTTATGACCATTCAAAAATGCTACAGATTATTGTTGGTTTAAGAATTAACCTAGACAACAATTAAGTTTACAAATTAAGTGTTTCGTAAGAGTTTTTAGCTGCCTCGTAGCCAATATCAAAAATGGTTTTCATTTTGCTTTTATTGGTTTCAAAAGTGCTGTAAATACTCAGTGCTTCGGGTTTGATAATCCAATCACAGACGGTAAATTTTTGGATGTCTGAATTGGCTGAGAAAATATCAAAGGCTCTGGAGGTCACGGCTCGAATGGAATTCAAATCGGCGGCTTTGATTTTTTGAATCGGACTAACATAAATACCTATAATGGTTTCGCATTGCCCATACAAAACATCCGAAGGAAAATGATTCAAAATACCACCATCACTGTAAGTTTCTCCATTGATTTCGTAAGGAGAGATGATTCCAGGGAAAGCTGAGGAGGCAATAAGCGCATCTACAATTTTTGTTTTGGAATCAAAAATTTTAAGACGGCCTCGTACCATATTGGTGGCTGTGATTTGTACTGGAATCATCAAGTCGCCCAGTGTTGCATCCTGAAAGATAGAATAAAAATTGTCTCGAAACGATTCGGAATCAATTAAGCCTGCTTTTTTAAAGGTAAGGTGTCGCCAATGGAAAATATATATGGATTGAAAAAAAGCCAAAATTTCATCTGGTGTTTTGCCTATGGCGTACAAAGCGGCTACAATTGCGCCCGCACTAGTGCCAGCAATTCTGTCGGGAAAGATGTTTTTTTCAATCAAAAACTGAAGGGCGCCTGCATGTGCAATTCCTTTGGCACCACCACCAGAAAGTACAAGACCAATTGTCTTCTTTTCTAAATCCATTCGTAAGTTGTTGTTTTTATAAAAATACAATTTTTGATTGTTTTTCACTATTTTTTGTGCCAGCAATTGTAAACAGTAGGCTATGTGGAGTAAGGGATGTGGTCTGATTTTGGGAGTGTCTGATTTTTTGCAAAAGAAAAGAATGCGAAAAAATATTTTCTCTATCAAAAATATTTTTGTAACTTAGTGACTGCCAGCCAAATCTATTGTTTTCTGATTTGCTTTTTTTATGAGTGTTTAGTCATTGTTTCACAATTTAAAACTAACGTCATGAAAAAATTTTTCGAAAAACTGTATGATTTATTTTCTCGATTTCTATTTGGAAACGAAAAAATCTCCCACTATTAATCCTTGATTTCTACTAAGGATATGTAAAAAATGGAGTTGTAAAGAAGTACCAAAAAGCACATTTTAAATTAAGTATAATTTATAATGTGTTTTTCTGTGCTTATAATTCATCGAGGATTTTTTGTTCAAATGCGGTAACCTCAGTCGCATTGAGAACAGAGTAGTCTCCTATTTTGGTTCTTCTCAAAACAGTTAAGTGAGCCCCCGAGGCTAAAGCACTACCAAAATCATGTGCTAAGGAGCGGATGTAGGTTCCTTTGCTACAAACTACTCTAAAATCCACTTCGGGTAATTCGATTCGGGTAATTTCAAATTCGTGAATCGTAGTTTTTCTTGAGGCTATTTCGACAGTTTCTCCTGCTCTGGCATGTTCGTATAAACGAACACCATCTTTTTTTATGGCCGAAAAAATAGGAGGTTTTTGGTCTATTTCGCCTAAAAATTGTTCAACGGTTTTATGAATCAAAGCCGCATCAATGTGTGAAGTAGGAAAGGTGTGGTCAATTTCTGTTTCTAAATCATAAGAAGGAGTTGTGGCTCCAAGATGAAAAGTACCAGTGTATTCTTTGGCTTGTCCCTGAATTTCGGTTATTTTTTTGGTGAATTTACCCGTGCAAATGATTAATAATCCAGAAGCCAAAGGGTCTAAGGTTCCTGCGTGTCCTATTTTGAATTTTTTTGGAAGACCTACTTTGTTGATGAGTATGTATTTCAACTTATTAACTGCCTGAAAAGAACTCCAGTGTAAGGGTTTGTCTATCAGGATGATTTGTCCGTTTAAGTAGTCTTCGGCAGTCATTTTAGATGATGGTCAAGGGGTGAATGAAAAAATGGATAATCAATAAGGCTATTCCAATTATGATTCGGTAGTAACCGAAGATTTTAAAACCTTTTCGGCTTAAAAAACCAATAAAACTCTTTATAGCCAATAAGGCAACAATAAAGGCAATCACATTTCCTATGATTAACAAGTTTATTTGTTCTTCTGATAAAACAAAACCTTGCTTATAATAGTCGTAACATTTTTTTACGGTGGCGCCTAACATGGTAGGAACTGCAAGAAAGAAAGAGAATTCGGCCGCAGCAGTTCTAGAAAGATTTTGAGACATTCCTCCTACAATACTAGCTCCTGAACGTGATACTCCAGGAATCATGGCAAGACATTGGAATAAACCAATTTTAAAAGCTTTGCCATAGGTGATTTCGGTATTGTCGGAATGGCTGAACCAATCATCTACTTTTAGTAGAATAATTCCTCCAAGCAATAATGAAATGGATACCGTTACAGGGTTTTCAAGTAATTTATCAATAGCATCACTTAGTAAAAGTCCCAAGACTACCGCAGGAATAAAGGCGACAAGTAATTTGTAATAAAAATCAAAAGATTGTAAAAAGCGTTTGTAATATAAAATAATAACCGAGAGAATAGCTCCCAATTGAATTACTATTGTAAATAGTTTGGTGAAATCGTCCTGTGCAATGCCAAAGAAGGACGAGGCGATGATCATGTGTCCGGTTGAAGAAACGGGTAGAAATTCAGTGATTCCTTCAATAATGGCAAGAACGATGGCTTGTAATGTATTCATTTTTTAGTATTCAGGGTTCGTTATTTTAGTATTCCGTTTTATAAAAGTACTTTTACTGCACATGTGCCACAGAACACTACAAACTATTTTTTTGGATTTTTAAGAATAGAGTAAATGGTGATTCCAAAGCCAATTAAAACGGTTGTAGGAGCCAACCGAATTCTTCTGAAACTAAAAATATCTTCGTTAAAAACATTAGGGTCGTCACTCCCTCCGCCAGACATAAGGATAAAACCAAGTGTGATTACGCCAATTCCTATCAAAAGAATCTTGTAATTGACTTTGTCGAATAAGAATTCTTGTTTGTTATTTTCCATTTTATTTTTGTGTAATTCAAAATAATTAGCAGTCTGTATTGTGTAAATCCTTAATCCAGAAATTCTAATTTCTTAATTAGTATAAATCGTCAGTTCTTAAATTCAAGAATCGTTGTGTGGCAAAATGGGTGCTTATCCAAGTGATTAATACGCCCATGCCAAATACGGCTAGAAAAACACCACCTATTAAAATTTTGTTTTCAAGAATTTCAAGGTCGGGAAAATTTGTTTCCACATACAAAAGCAAAGCAGTCAAGGCGATAATTGCAAGTGTCGCGCCAATCATTCCGAGTCTAACACTACGCATTACAAATGGTTTTCGGATGAAGGATTTAGTAGCACCCACCATTTGCATGGTTTTAATTATAAAGCGATTGGAATAAATAGACAATCGCAACGAACTATTGATTAAGAGAACGGCAATAAAAGTCAAAAAGCAACTGATGATTAAAATCCACATACTCACTTTTTTGATGTTGTCATTCACTAAGTTTACCAGTTGTTTGTCGTAAACAATATCCGATATGAGTTCGTTTTGACGCAACTGACTTTCAATTTTTGCAATACTGTCACGCTCCACATATTTGGCTTTCAAATGGATGTCGTAAGAGTTTTGTAACGGGTTTTCGCCAAGAAATGCTAAAAAATCCTCACCAATAATATCGGTATGTTGCTTTGCTGCTTGTTCTTTGGTTACAAAAACAGAGGATTTTGCAAACGGAGCTTTTTTTAATTCCTCTCCAAAAGCCTTAAGTTCCTCGTCAGTGGTTTTATTTTCAAAAAAAACAGTCATGGCAATTTTTTCTTTGAAGTCGTCTGCGAGTTTTTTAGAGTTAATAATAAAAAGCCCTAGCGTGCCCAATAGGAACAAGACCAAAAATATACTTAGTACAACAGAAAAATAAGAGGATATCAATCTGCGTTTTTGAAACTTTTCAAAGGAAGAACTCATAGTGTATTTTAATTATGGCGTAAAAATAATAAAGTATTTCTTTATTTAAAGTTAATAACGCTCAAAGTTTTGACTTTCGTACAATAAACGTAAATTTGCGCCTTTATAATTCATAAAACGTAAAGGCTTAGCGTCTTTGTACCTTAGAAACTCACTGTGATGAAATACAATCCGAACGAAATCGAAGCCAAATGGCAAAAATACTGGGCTGATAACAAAACTTTTGCGGCCTCAAATACTTCCGAAAAGCCCAAACATTATGTATTAGACATGTTTCCTTATCCATCAGGAGCAGGATTGCACGTAGGGCATCCGTTAGGATATATTGCTTCGGATGTGTATTCAAGATACAAAAGGCATCAAGGTTTCAATGTGTTGCATCCTATGGGGTATGATAGTTTTGGATTACCAGCGGAACAATATGCGATTCAAACCGGACAACGACCTGAAGATACCACTCGCGTCAATATTGATGGTGGTGTGGATAAAGAAGGAAACCAAATTGCAGGTTACAGAAAGCAATTAGACAAAATAGGATTTTCATTTGATTGGGACCGAGAAGTGCGTACTTCAAATCCTGATTATTACAAGCATACCCAATGGATTTTTATCCAATTGTTCAATTCTTGGTACAATAAAAACACAGATAAAGCAGAGGACATTTCGACCTTGATTTCGATTTTTGAAACAGAAGGAAATGCGAATGTAAATGCCGTTTGCGATGATAATATTGCTCCATTTTCTGCCTCAGAATGGAACGCTTTCGCAAAAGAAGAACAAGAGAAAATATTATTGCAATACCGATTGACGTACCTAGCAGAAACTGAGGTAAACTGGTGTCCGGGCTTAGGAACGGTTTTGGCGAATGACGAAATTGTAAATGGGGTTTCGGAGCGTGGTGGTTATCCTGTGGTTCGTAAAAAAATGACCCAATGGAGCATGCGCATTTCGGCTTATGCAGAGCGTTTGTTGCAAGGATTAAATGATATTGATTGGAGCGAAAGCATCAAAGAAAGTCAGCGCAACTGGATTGGGAAATCGGTTGGTGCGATGGTAACTTTTTATCTCCTCCCCCCTGCCCCCTCCAAAGGAGGGGGAGCAGAACCTGGATACATGACGGGTAATTCTCAAAACGCAAAAAACTTATTGGTTAATGCGAAGGAAATGCGAAAAGAACCCACATTTGCAGAAGCGATGTTGTGGGATGCTGTTAGAAATAAAAAATTAGAAGGGAAGTTTAGAAGACAACATTTAATTGGTAATTATATTGTCGATTTTGTATGCTTAGAAAGCAGATTAATTGTTGAAGTTGACGGAGAATATCATAATACACCTGAACAAATTGAATTTGACGAACAAAGAACTTTAGAATTAGAACAAAAACATAGATTCAAAGTTATCCGATTTACAAACGAAGAGGTAAAAAAAGATATTGAAAAGGTTTTATCAGAAATCAAAACAGAATTAAATAAAAGAAAACCAGAAGACGAAACAAATCCAGCTTCGGCTCCCTCCCCTTCGGGGAGGGTTGGGGTGGGGATTTTCACCACTAGGCCAGACACCATTTTTGGAGTTACTTTTATGACATTGGCGCCAGAACACGAATTGGTAGCCAAAATCACAACTCCAGAACAAAAAGCAGCAGTAGAAGCCTATATCGAAAAAACAGCTAAGCGTTCAGAAAGAGAGCGAATGGCCGATGTAAAAACCATTTCAGGGGTGTTTACAGGAGCTTATGCAGAACACCCATTTACCAAGGAGCCGATTCCAGTTTGGATTGGGGATTATGTTTTGGCAGGTTACGGAACAGGAGCGGTAATGGCCGTACCTTGTGGTGATGAGAGAGATTATGCTTTTGCAAAACATTTTAATATTCCAATCAAAAACATTTTCAACGTCCTTAACCCCCCTCCTTCGGAGGGGTTGGGGGAGGAATGTGCTTTTGCTTCAAAAGAAGGGTTTGAATTAGTAAACTCTGATTTCTTAAACGGATTAGGTTACAAAGAAGCAACTCAAAAAGTGATTGCTGAGTTAGAAAAGCTAGGTCAAGGTTATGGAAAAGTAAACTACCGTTTGCGTGATGCGGTTTTCTCGCGTCAGCGTTATTGGGGTGAGCCTTTCCCAGTGTATTATGTGAATGGGTTGCCACAGATGATTGATGCGCAACATTTGCCAATCATTTTGCCAGAAGTAGAGAAATATTTGCCAACCGAAGACGGTTTGCCTCCGTTAGGAAATGCTGCGGTTTGGGCTTGGGACAGTGTTCAGTGTTCAGTGGTTAGTAATGAGTTAATAGATAATGTGACTGTGTTTCCGTTAGAATTGAACACCATGCCAGGTTGGGCAGGAAGTTCTTGGTATTGGATGCGTTATATGGACGCTAAAAACGAAACCGAATTTGCAAGCAAAGAGGCCTTGAAATACTGGGAATCGGTGGATTTATATATAGGTGGAAGCGAACATGCTACTGGTCACTTACTGTATTCTCGTTTTTGGAACAAATTCTTAAAAGACAAAGGTTTTGCACCAACCGAGGAGCCGTTCAAAAAACTGATTAATCAGGGAATGATTTTGGGGACGAGTGCGTTTGTATATAGAGTTTACTTGACTGTTAAAGATAAATCTAAAGAAATTAGAAAGAGTGATCGAGAAGTTTCTTATCCTATGGATGCTTTAAAATATATCTCTCAAAATTATAGTTATTATACTTCTTTCAATTATTTGACAGATTTAAGTGATGGTAAAATTGAACCATCAAACTTCGAATCAGGGAAAGTCTTTACTGTTTATAATTTAGAGTTAGGAAAAGAACTTATGTCTGAATTTGAAATTGAGCAAGCAATTATTGATAAGGTTTTATTAGGAGATTATATTTTAGATGTAAGTTTTGATCCTATTAGAATTCCTATAAAGCATGTAAATAACAGTAACGAATTAGATGTTGAAGCATTGAAAACGGGATTTCATCAATTATCTTCTTCTAACTTCTTTTATAAAGGAAAATTTATTGTTGGAAGGGGAGTTGAGAAAATGTCAAAGTCATATCACAATGTTGTAACACCAGATGATATATGTGAAGAATACGGTGCTGATACTTTGCGTTTATACGAAATGTTCTTAGGGCCATTGGAGCAGGCAAAGCCATGGAATACGGCAGGAATTTCGGGAGTTTTCGGTTTCCTTAAAAAGTTATGGCGTTTGTATTTTGACGAAAATGGTTTGATTGTTACCAATGACGAACCTACCAAAGACAACTTAAAATCACTACACAAAACCATAAAAAAAGTGTCGGATGACATTGAGAATTTCTCTTTCAACACTTCGGTTTCGCAGTTTATGATTTGTGTCAACGAATTGTCGTCTCAAAATTGCCATTCACGTGCCATTCTAGAGCCATTGGCGATTGTGATTTCGTCTTATGCGCCACATATCGCCGAAGAATTATGGTCGGCTTTAGGGCATGAAGGGTCGATTGCTACGGTAGCTTTCCCTAAATTCGAAGAAAAACATTTGGTAGAATCTGAAAAAGAATACCCTGTTTCATTCAACGGAAAAATGCGTTTCACCATCAAATTGCCTTTGGATTTAACCAAAGACCAAATTGAGGAAATCGTAATGAAAGACGAAAGAACCCAAAAACAACTAGACGGCAAAACGCCTAATAAAGTGATTATCGTTCCAGGGAAAATTATCAACTTGGTGGGGTAACAGAGGCGAATTCAATATTCGACAATCAATCGCAATGACAATAGTCAATCGAAATAATTAATTCTAATTTTTAATATTTTAAAATCCAAATCCCAATTACACTTCGACAGGCTCAGTGTGACAATGGCGATTTGGATTTTTTTTGTCATTGCCATTGAAAATTTCCATTAAGCATTTTAATACATTTTTAACGGGTGTCAAATTGGCATTTTTGTAAATTGGTTCAGAATTTGATTCTTAATTATCAAAATTTAAACTAAAATATAAAAAATATGGGAAGTGGATATTTAATACTTGCGGGTCTGATTATGCTTTTTAGCTGGTTAGTGAGTGCAAGACTAAAAAGCAAATTTGAACACTATTCGAAATTGCATTTGCAAAACGGGATGAGTGGAGCAGAAATTGCTCAAAAAATGCTAGCTGACAACGGAATTTATGATGTGCGAGTGATTTCGACACCAGGACAACTCACGGATCATTACAATCCAATGGATAAAACAGTTAACCTTAGTGAAGCGGTGTACAACCAGCGCAATGCAGCAGCAGCAGCGGTAGCGGCTCATGAATGTGGGCATGCGGTTCAACACGCTGTGGGTTATGAATGGTTGACGATGCGCTCTAAGTTGGTGCCTTTTGTGAATGTTGCTTCGACCTATATGCAATGGGTATTGTTAGGTGGGATTTTGTTACTAGAAAGTTTTCCTCAGTTGTTGTTAATTGGGATTATTTTGTTTGCCACAACAACCGTGTTTTCTATTATTACGTTGCCTGTAGAGTATGATGCGAGTAATCGTGCTTTGGCTTGGTTAGAGAACAAACGAATGCTGACACAACAAGAACATGCAGGTGCTAAAGATGCTTTAAAATGGGCTGCTCGTACGTATCTAGTAGCGGCGATTGGTTCCATTGCAACCTTGCTGTATTACCTTTCTATTTATTTAGGTGGAAATAGAAGAGATTAATAATTACGTTGCTTCGAATAAAGTAAAACCGCATGTATGCGGTTTTTTTATGGTCTTACATAAGATGAAAGCTTTGAGTGCATTGGGAGTGTAACAGAGTTAGGGGACTTTAATTCGTGCCAAGTTTTGATAACTACTGGTAAGCTCACAAAATCCTAATGAAGTTTTGGATTAAGGGTAGAAAAAAAATCTCCAAAACAAATGAATGATTTGGAGATTTTTAAAGTGAATAAATATTGTTTTATTTGATTTCTTTCAAATTATCATCTAGTGGTGTCATGGATGGCATGAGTAACTGAATGAAACCAAGTACGACTAAGTAACAAGAGCCTGCTACTAAGAATGCCCAGAAGTAAGCGGTATTATCAGCATTATCAAGCAAGCTTCCAAGGATTTTATTGCTTATAATCGAAGCAACAGCTCCTACCATTCCGCCCAGTCCTATGATGGATGCAGTAGCTTTTTTAGGGAAAACATCTGGTACCAATGTGAAAATGTTTGCCGACCATGCTTGGTGTCCAGCGGCTCCAATTCCAATTAAAAATACGGCTACCCATTTGTTCTCTGCAAAGGCAACATAACATACAGGTAAAATTAATAATGCACACAATAATAAGGTTGTTTTTCTGGCTTTATTGATTGACCAACCTTTGTTGATAAAATAACCTGATAAATAACCACCAAAGATACTTCCTAAATCAGCCAATAAATACATGATAAAGAACGGAAGTCCGATGTCTTTTAGTTTTAATTCGAAAGTGTCCGCTAGGAATTTTGCTCCCCAAAATAGGTAGAACCACCATACGGCATCTGTAGTTTTTGCAATGGCAAATGCCCAAGCCTGACGTTTTTTGATAATTTTTAACCAAGGAATTTTGGTTGTATCTGTTTCAATATCAGAATCACTATTGATATGAGCCAATTCTTCTGGTGAAACTTGAGGGTGAACTTCTGGTTTTTTATAAGTTCTAAACCAAATAAAAATCCAAATTGAACTCAATACTCCTGTGATTAAGAAAGGGATTTGCCAGTTGGTTCCGTCTTCTTCTACAATCCAACCTACCACAAAGGGAGCTGCAATGGCACCAATACTAGTGGCAGCATTGAAAATTCCAGTGGCATAGGCGCGTTCTTTTTTAGGAAACCACTCGGCTACGGTTTTGATAGCAGCAGGAAAGTTTCCAGCTTCTCCAAATCCGAGTCCAAAACGAGCCAAACTAAATCCAATAATACTAAAAGCAGGAATGACTAAGGCATGTAGCATTCCAAACATACTCCAGATTCCAATGGAAACGGTGTATCCAATTTTAGTACCTAAACGGTCAATAATTCCTCCCATAGTCAGCATACCCAAAGCGTAAGCCACTTGAAAACTGATGAGGATGTTGGCGTAATCATTGTTAGACCAATTGAACATTTTTTGTAAAGTAGGTGCCATCACACCAATAATGCTTCGGTCAAAATAGTTGATGGTAGTTGCAAATAAAAGCAAGGCAAGGATGCGAAATCTGTAATTGCCAATTTTGGTTTTAACTGTGGTCATCTTTTGGTTTTAACGTTTAAAGTTGTAAATATATAAAAATAATACAATCGATTGGATTTTTAATTCTAACATTTGAATGTTAAATTTTAAAATACAGTAGTTTCGATTTGTATGGAGTTTTTAGGAGGTCTTTTTGGAGGAATTTCTAATGATTAATTCAGGTTCCAAGATTTTTGTTTGGTGTATTCGTTGACTTGGTTTGCAGTTGATTTGTTCAAAAAGCAAACTAGCAGAGACTTTTCCCATTTCAAAATCAGGTTGTTTTACCGTGGTTAACGACGGCTCAATTACTGCCGAAACGGGTTCGTTACTGAAGCCAACAAAAGCAATGTCTTCTGGGATTCGAATGCCTTTTTCTTTTAAATATTGCATCGCACTAATGGCCGAAGTATCATTTGAAGAAAATACAGCATCAACTTCAGGGAGTTGAAGTATTTTTTGGGCCATGGCAATCCCGTCTTCTTTCATCAAATAAGATTCGAAAATATACTGTTCCCTAATGGGGATTTGGTTATTTTCTAAGGCATCTTTATAGCCATTGGTTCGGTTTTGATACAACTGTGAATGTTGTGGGCCTGAAAAATGAACAATGTTTTGATATCCTTCTCTGATTAAATGTTCTGTAGCTTCAAAACTTATTTTGTAATCATCGATAATCACATTGGTGGTATTTTCCAAAATGCAAGGTCTGTCAAAAAAGAGAATAGGAAATCCTTGTTTTTGGTATTCCTTAAAATGGTCGTACGAGGTGGTTTGCATTGAAACCGAAATCAAGACGCCGTCCACGCGATTGGATAATAAGGTATCCATCAGTTTTTTTTCTCTTTCAAAATCATCCAAAGATTGACAAATAATCACATCGTAACCTGCTTCAAAAGCAGTTTCTTCAATCCCTGCAATAACCGAGGAAAAAAAATGCCTTGAAATCCTTGGTACAATAACTCCTATAGAATGCGTTTTGTTGGTTCGTAGTTTAGAGGCCAAGCTGTTGCGTTGGTATCCTAACTCCTGCGCTTTACTTAGAATCTTGTCTTTGGTTTTCTGGGATACTCTTGGGCTGTTGTTGAGCGCTCTCGAAACAGTAGAGCTGTCAATCTCAAGGGCTTTTGAAATATCATGAATGGTTACGTTGTTGTTTTTCATGGGTTGCGAATGGCTGCAAAGATATTGGTTTTGTAAAAAAAAGAGAAGCCACTGGGGTGCTTTTTGCAAAGGTAAGGAATTAAAAAAAGCAATATACAATCGATTGTATTTTACTTTTTCATATATTTACCAAAATTTTTTAAATAACAGAAAGATGGAAAATAAATATGAATCTCGTTATGCTGCAGCTCCTCAGGATGTAAAATCGTACGATACTGCAAAATTACGTAAGGAGTTTTTGGTTGAAAACTTGATGGAAGATGATAAAATCAATTTGGTTTATTCTCATTATGATAGATATATCACCGGAGGTGTAAAACCCGTAACTAAAGAAGTGGTTTTAGAAACTATTGATCAGTTAAAAGCTTCTTATTTCTTGGAGCGAAGAGAATTAGGAATTATCAATGTGGGAGGGACAGGAACTGTTACGGTAAATGGAGAAGCATACGTATTGGATCATAAAGAAGCATTATATGTAGGACAAGGAAACGAAAAGGTATCTTTTTCTAGTGCAGATGCGGCTAATCCAGCTTTGTTTTATATCAATTCAACACCTGCACACAAAGCATATCCAATTAAAAAAATTGGTATTAATGATGTAGAAGTGGTAGAATTGGGTACTCCTGAAACAGCCAACAGAAGGACTTTGCGTAAATATATTGTAAATAGTGTTGTAGATGTTTGTCAATTGCAAATGGGAATGACAACTTTACATACGGGAAGTGTTTGGAATACAATGCCAGCACACGTTCATGATCGTAGAATGGAAGTGTATTTTTATTTTGAAATTCCAGAAAATCAAGCGGTTTGTCATTTCATGGGGCAACCTGATGAAACAAGACACATTTGGATGGGGAACTATCAAGCTGTAATTTCTCCACCATGGTCTATCCACTCAGGTTCAGGTACAAGCAATTATTCTTTTATATGGGGAATGGCAGGTGAGAACTTGGACTATGGCGATATGGATTTTTGTAACATAACAGATTTACGCTAATTTTTTAAATAGAAAAATATGTCAATTAATTTATTTGATTTAACAGGTAAAGTAGCTTTGATAACTGGGGGAACTCATGGTTTAGGACAAGCAATGGCTACTGGATTAGGGAATGCAGGTGCTACTTTGGTTATCAACGGTGCTTCTTCTCAAGAAAAATTAGATGCTGCTGTGGCTACTTATCAATCTTTAGGGATTAAAGCGTATGGGTATCTGTTTGATGTGACTAACGAAGAGCAAGTAATGAAAAATATTGCTGCCATTGAAAATGAAGTAGGTCCTATTGATATTTTGGTGAACAATGCGGGAATAATCAAAAGAATTCCGCTTGAGTCAATGGAAGTAGCTGATTTTGAAGAGGTAATCAAAGTAGATTTGATAAGTCCTTTCATTATGTCAAAACATGTTGTGAAAGGAATGATTGCTAGAAAACAAGGCAAAATCATCAACATTTGTTCGATGATGAGTGAGTTGGGACGTAATACGGTAGGAGCTTATGCAGCTGCCAAAGGGGGGCTTAAAATGCTTACCAAAAACATGGCAACTGAATGGGCAAAACACAATATTCAAGTAAACGGTATTGGACCTGGATATTTTGCAACTACTCAAACTGCTCCTATTCGTGTGGACGGACATCCTTTTAATGATTTTATTATCAATAGAACACCAGCGGCACGTTGGGGAGATCCTGAGGATTTACAAGGAGCAGCTATTTTCTTGAGTTCTAAGGCTAGTGATTTTGTCAACGGTCATGTGGTGTATGTAGATGGGGGGATTTTAGCCACAATCGGTAAACCTTCAAACGAGAATTAATTAATCAAAAACCATAATTATGAAGTTTGTCAAAATAGTATGTAATGCGATAATTGCTTTTTTGTTATGCTCTTTTGGGACAAATGAAAAAGCGATTGTAGTAAAAGTAAAGAACAATTTAAACAAAGAGCGTTCGTTTGAAACGGTGACTTTGACAAAGGAATTCTTGAAAGTAAATGATTTGACTTCTCTAGGAATTAGAGATAAAAAGACTGGAAAATTATTAGTAACACAATTGGTCGATACAAATAGCGACGGTATTATGGACGAACTATTGTTTCAGCCTGTGGTTGCTGCCAAAGCTACTCAAGAGTTTGAAGTCGTAAAAGTTTCTGAAAAAGAACGTCCAAAATCTATCGATTATTGTTATTCTCGTTTTGTCCCTGAGCGTACAGATGATTACACTTGGGAAAATAATAAGGTAGCTTTTAGAGTATATGGTCCGGTGGCTCAAAAAATGATTGAAGACAAAGTTCCTGGTGGTACTCTTTCCAGTGGCGTAGATGCTTGGTTAAAAAGAGTAGATTACCCTATTATCAATAAATGGTATAAGAAAAATAGTGAAAGACCAGGTGCCTATCATGAAGACTCTGGAGAAGGATTAGATAATTTTCACGTGGGCGCTAGTAGAGGAGTTGGAGGTATTGCTGTCAAAGTAAAAGACCAATACTATTATTCTAAAAATTACATCGAGTACAAAACCATTACTACAGGACCTATCCGTACAAGTTTTTATTTAAAATATGCTGATTGGGATGCCAACGGCAATAAAATTATCGAGTCTAAAATTGTTAGTTTGGATTTGGGCAGTCGTATGTCGAAATTTGAAACTTCTATTGAAGGCACAAAATCTATCGCTGCAGGTTTAACACTTCATGAAAAGAAAGGAAAAGTGACTGGCGATAAGAAAAAAGGCTGGTTGAGCTACTATGAGCCTATTGGAAATTCTGAAATAGGAACAGCTATTGTAGCCTCAAAAAAATATTTTTGTGATTATGAAACCTACGACACTTCGGAGGTTGATTTAAGCAATGCTTATGCTAACTTAAAAGTAAAAAACAATAAAGTGGTTTACTATGCAGGACATGCTTGGAAAGAACAAGGAGATATTAAAAATGCAGAGCAATGGCAAAATTATTTAAGCCAATTTGCTGAGAATATCAATAATCCTTTAGTAGTTTCATTGGCTAAATAAGCTTTTTTTTAAAGAATAATAAAAACCTTTTGCTTTTGCAAAAGGTTTTTTTGTGTCTATTGTGTTAGGTTTTAGAGTGCAATTGAGTAATTTTTTGAGCAAGGATAGTATGGATAGTTTGAAAAAATACCCTTTTTTTGTGCTAATTTTATTTTATTCCGATTTTTGAACAAATACGTTTATTTTTGCAGCATGAAAAAATGGATACAACAGTTGTTTTCATCAAAAACCGTCGAAAGTAACATCGATAACATGAAAAAATTTTTAATAGTAGGATTAGGGAATATTGGGGCTGAATATGTCAATACGAGACACAATATAGGATTCAAAGTGTTGGATTTTTTAGCTAGAAAAGAAGGACTTTCGTTTGAAACTGCAAAATTAGGTGCCATTGCTGAATATAAATTCAAAGGAAGATCGTTTTTGTTGTTGAAGCCAAATACCTATATGAATCTAAGTGGTAAGGCTGTAAAATATTGGTTGGATAAAGAAAACATTCCAGTCGAGAATCTTTTGGTGATTACAGATGATTTGAACCTGTCGTTTGGAACCATTCGCATTAAGCCAAAAGGCAGTGATGGTGGACATAATGGACTTAAAAATATAAATTTGCTGTTGAATAGCAATGTATATGCGCGTTTTCGTTTTGGGATTAGCGACCAATTTAAAAAAGGCCAACAAGTTGATTATGTTTTAGGAGAGTGGAACGACGAAGAAAACAATCAATTACCAGAACGATTAGAAGTAGCCACTGAAATCATTAAATCTTTTGGAACTGCTGGTTTAGAAAATACTATGAATGCTTATAATGGTAAATAGTTTTTAGAACCTAAAACGACGCAGCGCAAATTAGCTCCATCTGTTAAATTAGAACGACAGAAATAGCGTTGTGAAATAGTAATTAAAACTTCAATTCCGCTTTAATAATTAAAAAAATCCAATAGTGGATTGTAGGTTCAAGCACAAATAAAAAGAGCTTTTCTTGCTAGTACAAGAAAAGCTCTTTTTTATAATCAGGATGTTTCTTTTTTGAACAATTGGAATTTAATCGCAACAGCCATCGATACCGCAACTGTCACCTTTTGAATCGTTTACTACTGTCAATTTAGGCCCAAACGAACCTTCTTCCCATACTCTTTCAAGAGTTTTTACAAAAGTTTCTACATGTTGAGCACCTGAGACAGCATATTTGTTGTCAAATACAAAGAAAGGAACTCCTTGGATACCGATTTGTTGAGCCATTTGGATGTCTTGGGCAACAGCTTCGCCATAAGCATCCGAATGCAAAACCCCTTCGACTAGTTCTTTATTCATTCCAAGATTTTGAGCTAGTTCACTCAAAGTGTTGAGGTCATTGATGTTTTTACCATCGGTCATATAGGCTTTAAATAGCAATTCTTTAAGTTCGTTTCCTATATGATGTTTTTTTGCTAAATGCAACAGTCTGTGGGCGTGATACGAATTGGCTAATATGGCTTTGTCAAAATTAAATTCTAAGCCACTATTTTTAGCGTTTTGAGTCATATTTTCAACCATTTCGATAGCCCAATCTTTGTCTTTTCGGTATTTTTCGGCTAGATGGTCGTAGATATTGTCTTCTGGTGATGCGATAAAATGGGCGTCAAGCTGAAAACTTTTCCATTCGACTTCAATCGCTTCTTGATGGCCAAATTGTTCTATAGCAGTTTCAATCCGTCTTTTGCCAATATAGCAATAAGGACACATAACATCAGACCAAATTTGTATTTTGAGTTTATTTTCCATTAGTAAAATTTATGTTTGTATATACAAATGTAATCATCATTTTTGTGAATTACGTATGGTTTAGGATTTTATTAGGATATTGGATGAATTGCCAACTTGTCGAAATAGCCCCCAAATGGCTTCGTTTCTAATCAATTAGGTGCTATAAAATCTAAATAAAGTATAAAAAATAACCCGAAAGACAAAAGCCTTTCGGGTTGGGTAATTTTATTTTGAAAAGAAAATTAGTTGTTTGCTAAATCATCTTTTTTCCAATTTTTTACTGCTACAATTTTATTGTTTGCGTAATCTACTTCATTTAAGGTGCCTTCATTCCAAATGAACCATTTTCCAGCTTTTTGCCCGTTAACATAAGTAGCCATGGCAATCTTTTTACCATTTTCGTCATAAGAAACCCATTCGCCATGAAGTTTCCCGTCTTTAAAAGCGCCTGTTTGTTGAACTTGTCCATTGTCGTGATAATAAGTTGCAATAACAGTATTGTTGACAGCTGCCTCTAGTTTTGGCTTGCCTTCGTTAGCAAATAACATTCCTGATAATAGTAATACACTTAGTATGATATATTTTTTCATGATATAAAAGTTTTAATGATTTGTTTTCCAAATGTATAATTTATTATTTACAATAAAAAAACATTTTGGTAACATTTTGGTAACATTGCAAAAACTTAACATTTGGGAACGTTGTTTTTATAAAAAAATATGCCTCCGAAAAAGGATTCGGAGGCATTGTATTTTTAGTGAAAACCTAAGGATTTAGGAGATACTGTTTATTCATCGTTGGCAATAGCTTCTCTTTTCCAATTTTTAACAGCAGCAATTTGGTTATTAGAATAATCTACTTCATTTAAAGTACTGCTGTTCCAATGGAACCATTTGCCAACTTTTACACCTTTGTTGTAGTTAGCAATTGCGGTTTTGTTTCCTTTATCATCATAGGAGACCCATTCGCCTTGCAGTTTTCCGTCTTTAAAGAAACCTTCTTGCATAACTTGACCATTTTCATGGTAATAGGTAGCTTTCACCATATTGTTTACTGCTTCTAATTTTGGCTGTATGTTTTGAGAGAATACCATTCCCGATACTAAGATTAGTGTAATTATGATGTATTTTTTCATTTTGAAAAGTTTTAGGGGTTAATACTACAAAGATAACGATTGAATTTACATTAAAAAAACAATTTGGTAACAATTTGATAACATTGGCTAAAACTTAACATTGAAAAAGACAGGATGTTAAAAAGCAGTACAAAAAATTAAATTTCTCAATCCATTGTTCATAATTAGTCCTAAATTTGCAGCCGAGTCAAAAAAGACGAATTAATATAAAATTTTGATTATGTATAGAAGTCATAATTGTGGTGAACTGAACGCCTCACATATAAATACTGAAGTAACCTTAGCGGGTTGGGTACAAAAATCCAGAGATAAAGGATTTATGAACTGGGTTGATTTGAGAGATCGTTATGGAATTACCCAACTTATTTTTGACGAAAGTCGTACTGAAAAGTCTGTTTTTGAATTGGCTAAAACCTTGGGTCGTGAATTTGTGATTCAAGTTAAAGGGCTTGTTATTGAAAGAGAAGCTAAAAATAAAAATATACCAACAGGTGAAATCGAAATTTTGGTTTCGGAGTTAACGATATTAAATAGTGCTATTACGCCTCCTTTTACTATTGAAGATGAAACGGATGGTGGGGAAGACATTCGAATGAAATACCGTTACCTTGATATTAGAAGAAATCCAGTAAAAAACAGTTTGTTGTTCCGTCACAAAGTAGCGATGGAAGTGCGTAAATATTTGTCTGATTTGGATTTTTGTGAAGTCGAAACACCTTATTTAATCAAATCGACTCCTGAGGGAGCTAGAGATTTTGTGGTGCCTTCAAGAATGAATGAAGGTCAGTTCTATGCTTTGCCACAATCACCTCAAACTTTTAAACAATTGTTGATGGTAGGTGGTATGGATAAGTATTTCCAAATCGTAAAATGTTTCCGTGATGAGGATTTACGAGCAGACAGACAACCTGAGTTTACGCAAATCGATTGCGAAATGGCCTTTGTGGAGCAAGAAGATATTTTGAATATATTCGAAGGATTAACGCGTCATTTATTGAAAGAATTAAAAGGAGTTGAGGTGGCTAAATTTCCGCGTATGACTTATGAGTATGCGATGAAAACCTACGGGAATGACAAACCGGACATCCGTTTTGGGATGGAATTTGGTGAATTGAACGAATTTGCACAACATAAAGAGTTTCCAGTTTTTAATGTTGCTGAACTAGTTGTAGGTATTGCTGTTCCAGGAGCAGGAAATTATACCCGTAAAGAAATTGATGCTTTGATTGATTGGGTAAAACGCCCACAAGTAGGTGCATCTGGAATGGTGTATGCTAAATGCAACGAAGATGGAACTTTCAAATCATCAGTAGATAAATTTTACAACCAAGAAGATTTAGCCAACTGGGCTAAAGTGACAGGAGCCAAACCAGGTGATATGATTTTTGTTCTTTCTGGACCAGCTAACAAAACCAGAGCGCAACTTTCTGCTTTACGTATGGAATTAGCAACTCGTTTGGGGTTAAGAAAGCCTGAAGAATTTGCTCCATTATGGGTGGTTGATTTTCCTTTATTAGAATTTGATGAAGAAAGCGGTCGTTACCATGCGATGCACCATCCGTTTACTTCTCCAAAACCTGAGGACATGCATTTATTAGAAACCAATCCAGGGCAAGTACGTGCCAATGCGTATGATATGGTCTTGAACGGAAATGAAATAGGGGGTGGGTCAATTCGTATTCACGACAAAGAAACCCAACAGTTAATGTTTAAATATTTAGGGTTTACTGAAGAGGAAGCCAAAGTACAATTTGGATTCTTGATGGATGCTTTCCAATTTGGAGCGCCGCCACACGGAGGACTGGCATTTGGGTTAGATCGATTAGTGGCTATTTTAGGGGGACAAGAGACCATCAGAGACTTTATTGCATTCCCCAAAAATAACTCTGGAAGAGATGTTATGATTGATGCACCTTCGATAATTAATCCTTTGCAACTAGAAGAACTCCATATTCATTTGGATGTTAAAAATTAATAGAAAACGCTGAATATCAATTATTTTTACAAAAAAACGCATAATAATGGTGATTGTATTGTATTAAATATTACATTTGTCTCATTATAAATTATTATTACTATTACAATGCGTACAGGTACAGTTAAATTTTTCAATGAGTCTAAAGGTTACGGATTCATTACAGACGAAGAAACAGGAAAAGACATTTTCGTTCACGCTTCAGGAATCACCGCGGAAGAATTACGCGAAGGTGACAGAGTTAGCTACGAAGAAGAAGAAGGAAGAAAAGGTAAAGTTGCTGCTCAAGTAGCAGTTATCTAAGCATAAAAATTCATTTTTTATTGCCAACGAATGTTAAAAGCGTTCCAACGATAAGTTGGGACGTTTTTTTTTTTGCTCAAAAATTAAAAAAATACCTGCAACGATTCTTTAAGTAGAAAAATTATAAATAACGTAAAATTTAGCAAAATTTTATAACTTATTCTTAATCTAATGTTGTGTTTTCGGTCATCGAGTCCTATCTTTGTCGCTAAATAAAAAAATATAACAAATAAGATGCTTACAGACCAATTAAATTACATTCCAATTTTTATGCAGTGCTTGCTTGCTGTGGGATTTGTGGCTGGAACCATAGTCGTTTCAGGAAAATTAGGGCCAAAAAGAAGATCTGAAACCAAAGACCGTAATTTTGAGTGCGGTATCGAATCGGTTGGTAATGCTCGTATTCCATTCTCTGTTAAATATTTCCTAGTTGCTATATTGTTTGTTTTGTTTGATGTGGAGGTGATTTTCCTGTATCCTTGGGCTATCAATTTCCAAGAATTAGGAATGGAAGGACTTTTAAAAATGATTGTTTTCATGCTGTTGCTTTTGGTGGGATTCTTTTATATCATCAAAAAGAAAGCATTGGAGTGGGAATAAATACAATTTACGATTTGAGATTTTCTCATTTAGGATTTCTCAAAAGGAAAAATGATTTAAAATACATGATTTAGTTTAGGTGACCCCTAAATTTAAAATCCTAAATCTATAATTAAGATGTCAGAATCTAAAGTAAAAATGGTTGCGCCTCCTGAAGGTGTTGTTGGAGAAGGTTTTTTTGCAACCAAACTAAATGATGTAGTAGGATTAGCAAGAGCAAATTCGCTTTGGCCATTGCCATTTGCCACTTCTTGTTGTGGTATCGAATTTATGGCAACCATGGCTTCGCATTATGATTTGGCTCGATTTGGTTCTGAGCGTGTGAGTTTTTCTCCACGTCAGGCTGATATGTTATTGGTAATGGGAACTATTTCTAAAAAAATGGGGCCTATTTTACGTCAAGTATATGAGCAAATGGCTGAGCCTCGTTGGGTAATTGCAGTAGGAGCTTGTGCATCTTCTGGTGGTGTTTTTGATACGTATTCGGTTTTACAAGGAATTGATAAAGTTATTCCAGTGGATGTTTACGTGCCTGGATGTCCTCCAAGACCAGAACAAATTGTAGAAGGTGTCATGAAATTACAAGAATTAGTAAAATCAGAATCGGTGCGAAGAAGAAGTTCGCCTGAATACCAAGAATTGTTAGCTTCTTATAACATTAAATAATCACAATGGCATTAGAAACAGCTCAAATTCAAGACAAATTAGCCGCTACTTTTAGCGATACAGCATTTGCTTTTAAGCAAGAAAGAGATATTCTTTCTGTTGAAGTTCCTGCTGATAAAATAACTGCCATTATCTTATTTTTAAAAAATGATCCTGATTTGCGGTTTCATTTTTTGACAGATTTATGCGGTGTTCATTATCCTGATAACGAATTAGACCGACAATTTGCAATTGTGTATCATTTACATAATTGGTACGAAAATACGAGAATCCGAATCAAAACATTTCTTAACGGAAATACTCCCGAAATTAAAACTGTTACCACTATATTTCCTACTGCCAACTGGATGGAAAGAGAAACCTATGATTTTTACGGTGTAAACTTCATTGGTCATCCTCAGTTAAAACGTATTTTGAATATGGATGAAATGGTTTCTTTCCCCATGCGAAAAGAATTTCCATTGGAAGACGGAGGGCGTACGGACAAAGACGATAGATTCTTTGGAAGAACGCCAAGCAATTGCTAAAAAGATACAATATATAATTTTTCACATGCTATAAATGTCAGAACTATTATTACCACCAGAGCATCGCTATGCTAAAATAATGAAAGAGAAACTAAATGAAGACGGAAGCGAGCTTTCGATTCTGAATTTAGGGCCTACGCATCCTGCAACCCACGGTATTTTTCAAAACATTTTATTGATGGATGGAGAACGTATCTTGGAAGCTGAACCTACCATTGGATACATTCACCGTGCTTTTGAAAAAATCGCTGAAAATCGTCCGTTTTACCAAATTACGCCGCTTACAGACCGTATGAACTATTGTTCTTCTCCCATCAACAACATGGGATGGTGGATGACTTTAGAAAAATTATTAAATATTGAAGTTCCAAAAAGAGCGCAATATTTAAGAGTTATTGTAATGGAGTTGGCACGTATTACAGACCACATCATTTGTAATTCCATTCTTGGGGTAGATACAGGAGCTTACACTGGATTTTTATATGTATTCCAATTTAGAGAGAAAGTTTATGAAATCTACGAAGAAATTTGTGGGGCTCGTTTGACAACTAATATGGGACGTTTGGGAGGTTTTGAAAGAGACTGGACACCTAAAGCATTTGAATTATTAAACACCTTTTTAGAAGAATTTCCACCAGCTTGGAAAGAATTCGAAAACCTTTTTGAAAGAAACAGAATTTTTATTGATAGAACCGTTAATGTAGGGCCTATTAGTGCCGAAAAAGCAATGGCTTACGGATTTACAGGGCCTAACTTGCGTGCTGCAGGTGTGGATTACGATGTACGTGTCGCACAACCATACAGCTCTTATGAAGATTTTGAATTTAGTATTCCGGTTGGAAAATCAGGTGATACCTATGATCGTTTTTGTGTGCGTAATGCCGAAGTTTGGGAAAGTTTAAGCATTATTCGTCAGGCTTTGGCCAAAATGCCAGAAGGAAACGAATACCATGCTGAAGTTCCTGATTACTACTTGCCACCAAAAGAAGATGTGTACAACAATATGGAATCGTTGATTTATCACTTTAAAATTGTGATGGGTGAAGTTCCTGTTCCAGTGGCCGAAATTTACCATCCTGTGGAAGGTGGAAATGGAGAAGTAGGATTCTACTTGATTACCGATGGAAGCCGTACACCGTACCGATTGCATTTTAGAAGACCTTGTTTTATCTATTACCAAGCCTATCCAGAGATGATCAAAGGCGCTTTGTTATCAGATGCGATTGTGATTTTATCAAGTTTAAATGTAATTGCGGGAGAATTAGACGCTTAAAGATTTCAGATTTAGAAAAAATGGAAAGAACACATCACAAACAAGAGATAAACATAACTGACGCATTGATGGCTCGCATCAATGAATTGATTTGTCATTATCCAGAAGATAAAAGAAAATCGGCTTTATTGCCTGTTTTGCACGAGGTTCAAGATGCTCACGACAACTGGTTGAGTATTGAATTGCAAGACAGAGTAGCGGAGATTTTGAATATCAAACCAGTAGAAGTATATGAAGTGGTTACTTTTTATACGATGTACAACCGTCGTCCTATTGGGAAATACATGTTTGAATTTTGCCAAACGTCTTCTTGTTGTTTAAGAGGTACGGAGGATTTGATGGATTATACCTGTGAAAAACTAGGTGTTGGTATTGGCGAACCTACTGCTGATGGACTTTTTGAAGTGCGTGGTGTAGAATGTTTAGGGGCTTGTGGCTATGCGCCAATGATGCAACTAGGTGATTTTTACCAAGAACATTTAACCAAAGATAAAATCGATCAGATAATTGCTGATTGTAGAGATAATAAAATAATATTACACGATAAATAAGATGTCAAAAAAAATATTATTAGATAAAATCAACATTCCGGGAATCAAAACCTACGAAGTCTATCGTAAAGAAGGCGGTTATGCCTCTGTAGAGAAAGCTTTGAAAAAAATGACGCCTGATGAAGTGGTTGAAGAAGTAAAAAAATCGGGACTTCGTGGTCGTGGTGGTGCGGGTTTCCCTGCTGGAATGAAATGGAGTTTTATTGACAAAAAATCAGGAAAACCAAGACATTTAGTTTGCAACGCCGATGAATCGGAGCCAGGGACTTTCAAAGATCGTTATTTGATGGAATTTATTCCGCATTTATTGATTGAAGGAATGATTACTTCAAGTTTTGCTTTGGGAGCAAACTTATCCTATATCTACATTCGTGGAGAGTACATGTGGGTTTTCAAAATATTAGAAAGAGCCATCGCCGAAGCCAAAGCGGCAGGATGGTTAGGAAAAAATATATTAGGTTCGGGTTACGACCTAGAACTACACGTTCACTGTGGTGCTGGAGCTTACATCTGTGGTGAAGAAACGGCTTTGATTGAATCCTTAGAAGGAAAAAGAGGAAATCCTCGTATCAAACCCCCTTTCCCTGCAGTTTCAGGATTGTGGGCCAATCCTACGGTAGTAAACAATGTTGAAACTATTGCCTCTGTGCCTTGGATTGTAAACAATTCAGGAGATGATTATGCGAAAATAGGAGTAGGACGTTCTACGGGAACCAAATTAATTTCGGCTTCAGGGCATATTAAAAATCCGGGTGTTTACGAAATCGAATTGGGATTAAGTGTAGATGAATTCATGAATTCTGACGAATATTTGGGAGGAATGTATTCTGACCGACCTTTGAAAGCCTTGGTTCCAGGAGGTTCTTCTGTGCCTATTTTACCAGCGGATTTGATTTTCAAAACAGCTAACGGTGAAGATCGTTTGATGACTTATGAATCTTTAAGTGATGGTGGTTTTGCCACTGGTTCTATGTTAGGTTCAGGAGGATTTATTGTGTATGATGATACGGCTTGTATCGTTAGAAATACGTGGAATTTTGCTCGTTTTTACCACCACGAAAGTTGTGGTCAATGTACGCCTTGCCGTGAAGGTACAGGTTGGTTAGAAAAAGTGTTGTGGCGTATTGAAAACGGTCAAGGACGTGAAGAAGATATTGACTTGTTGTGGAGCATTCAATCTAAAATTGAAGGAAACACGATTTGTCCATTAGGTGATGCCGCATCCTGGCCAGTAGCTGCTGCGATTCGTCATTTTAGAGACGAATTTGAATATCATGTTCGTTTCCCTGAAAAAATTAAAAATAGAAATCACTTTGTAGCTGAACCGTTTTCAAGCGTAAAGCATTTGGTGGCGAAACAAACAGTATAATACCCACCTAACCTCCCCAAGGGGGAGGAATTTTGGAGAAAGTAATAACTTAATAATTAACCCAATGACTCCCTCTCCTTTGGAGAGGGTTGGGGAGAGGAAAAAATGAAAGTAACAATAGACGGTCAAGAAATTGAAGTTGAAGCAGGAACAACCATCTTGCAAGCAGCGCGTATGATTGGTGGGGAATCAGTTCCTCCAGCGATGTGTTATTACTCAAAACTAAAAGGGAGCGGTGGAAAATGCCGTTGTTGTTTGGTTGAAGTAGCTAAAGGTAGTGATGCTGACCCAAGACCGATGCCAAAATTAATGGCTTCGTGTGTGACAGGTTGTATGGACGGCATGGAAGTGAACAGTAAAAACTCTGACCGTGTGCGTGAAGCGCGTCAATCCGTGACGGAATTTTTATTGATAAACCACCCGCTAGACTGTCCTGTATGTGACCAAGCGGGAGAATGCGATTTGCAGGATTTGAGCTTTGAGCACGGAAAATCAAAAACCCGTTTTATTGAAGAAAAAAGAACCTTTGAACCAGAAGATATCGGTCCGAACATTCAATTACACATGAACCGTTGCATTTTATGTCAACGTTGTGTGCAAGTGGCTGATCAATTGACTGACAATAGAGTACACGGTGTAATGGACAGAGGTGATCACGCGAATATTTCGACTTGTATCTCAAAAGCGATTGACAATGAATTCTCTGGAAACATGATTGATGTGTGTCCGGTAGGAGCGTTGACTGATAAAACTTTCAGATTCAAATCGAGAGTTTGGTTCAACAAACCCTACAATGCGCACAGAGATTGCGACAAATGTTGTGGAAAAACTACGGTTTGGATGTTTGGTAACGAAATCCAAAGAGTGACTGGTCGCAAAGACCAATACCACGAAGTAGAAGAATTCATTTGTAACGAATGCCGTTTTGATCACAAAGACCCAGCGGATTGGGTGATTGAAGGTCCAAGAAAATTTGATAAAGATTCGGTTATCAATCAAAACAACTACACCAGAAAGTTAGAAACGGTTACTATCAATACTGAAGAAGGTATCTTAAAAGGTAGAGAGCAAGACCGTAAAAAAATAAGTATGTCGGCTATTCCTTTGCCAAACGGAAAAGAAGAGCAAACGAATAACTCTAATGCATAAGAAATGGATACAGCAATTATTATAGAAAAAAGCATTGTTATTCTTGTTGTTTTTGCCATTACGATGGTCATGGCGATGTATTCAACACTAGCAGAACGTAAGGTTGCGGCTTGGTTGCAAGACCGTATTGGCCCGAACAGAGCGGGTAAAGGAGGATTATTACAACCACTTGCAGATGGATTGAAATTATTCTCTAAAGAAGAATTTGAACCGAATACGCCTAATATCTTTTTGTTTTATGTAGGGCCTGCCATTGCGATGGCTACTGCGTTAATGACAAGCGCCGTAATTCCGTGGGGAGATAAATTACACGTTTTTGGTCGTGATGTAATCTTGCAAGCTACGGATATTGATGTGGCGTTGTTATACGTTTTCGGAATTATTTCATTGGGTGTTTACGGCATCATGATTGGAGGATGGGCTTCCAATAACAAGTTTTCATTGATTGGTGCGGTACGTGCGGCTTCGCAAATGGTATCTTACGAGGTAGCGATGGGATTGTCTATCATTGCTTTGTTGATGATGACTGGAACCTTGAGTTTGAAAGAAATCGCAGCACAACAATCAGGAATGAGTTGGAATGTGTTTTACCAACCTTTATCGTTCTTTATCTTTTTGATTTGTGCTTTTGCAGAAACCAATAGAACACCATTCGATTTAGCGGAATGTGAAACGGAATTGATTGGAGGATACCATACGGAGTATTCTTCGATGAAAATGGGTTTTTACTTATTTGCGGAGTATGCGAATATGTTTATTTCATCAACTATTTTGGCGGTATTGTTCTTTGGAGCTTACAACTATCCTGGAATGGAATGGGTGATTGAAAACTATGGTGTGAACATTGGAAATGTAATTGGAATTGGTGTTTTGTTTGCCAAAATATGTTTCTTCATCTTTTTCTATATGTGGGTAAGATGGACGATTCCAAGATTTAGATACGATCAATTGATGCATTTGGGATGGAAAATATTGATTCCGTTGTCGATATTCAATATCATCATCACTGGAATTGTGATATTGAGAGCGGAGATTGCGGTGTTCTTAGGTTTTTAGATAAAACATAAAGATTTTTTTTAACCATTAAGAAATTAAGTTTTTTAAACCATAATAAGACATTTAAGAGCGTTTAAGAAGGGAATATTTTCGGATGGTTTTGAAAATGTAATAGAACATAAAGATTTTTATAAACATATAAGACATATAAGTTTATAAAAAAATTAAATAGAAGCTTTTAGCACATAGAAGAAGTACAAGTTCATTTACGTTTTAAGCTAAAGCTTCAAATTAAAAAGAAATAGTAAATAATAGCAGAATACCCTAGCCCTGATAGCAGCGGCATCCTTGTGGGGGCTGGCCTATGGCCCCCACAAGATAGAGCGGATAGCAGGATTAGCTACAAAAAATAAAAATTAAAAAATGGCAATAGAAACCATATCCTTATCGGGAAGAAAAAAGCAAGTCTCTCACAAAGAGATGAGTTTTTTAGAACGGATGTACATCATTGCAATCTTTAAGGGATTGTGGATTACATTAAAGCATTTGTTTTCAAGAAAAGTTACGATTCAGTACCCTGAGCAGGTGCGTACGATGAGTCCTGTGTACCGTGGGCAACACCAGTTGAAACGCGATGAGCAAGGGAGAGAAAATTGTACAGCTTGTGGGTTGTGTGCGCTTTCGTGTCCTGCTGAAGCCATTACGATGAAGGCTGCGGAGCGTAAGCCGGATGAAAAACATTTGTACCGTGAGGAAAAATATGCTGAAATCTACGAAATCAATATGTTGCGTTGTATTTTTTGTGGATTGTGCGAAGAGGCTTGTCCTAAAGACGCCATTTATTTAACTACTTCGAAGGTGTTAGTTCCAGCGAGCTACGATAGGGAAGATTTCATTTTTGGTAAAGACCGTTTGGTGATGCCCTTAGATGTAGCCATGAAAAATACTCAACTTAAAAACGCTAATTAATGTCAACAATACTTATTATATTTTGTGTTTTGGCGGCCATCACTTTATCGACAGCTTTTTTGACTGTTTTTAGCCGAAATCCTATACACAGTGCACTTTATCTTGTGATTTGTTTTTTCTCGATTGCAGGTCATTACTTATTATTAAATTCTCAGTTTTTAGCGATTGTACACGTGATAGTGTATTCGGGTGCGATTATGATTTTGTTCTTGTTTACGATTATGTTGATGAATTTGAACGAAAAAAAGGAAGTGCACCGTCCGCGTGTGACTCGATTGGGTGCTATTGTGGCTTTCAGTTTGGTGTGCTTGGTATTAATCAAAGTTTTTATTGATTCGAAACCGATTGTGGGTGAATACACCACAACAGGCGAAGATTACCAATCTATAAAAGTACTTGGAAAAGTATTGCTGAACGAATACATGGTGCCATTTGAATTTGCTTCTATCTTATTATTAGTAGCAATGATTGGAGCTGTTTTACTATCTAAAAAACAAAAAATCGAAAAATAATGGGCAATATATTAAACGAAATAGGTATTGAAAATTATATTTTTCTTTCAGTAATCCTTTTTTGCATTGGAATATTTGGAGTATTGTACCGCCGTAATGCTATTATTGTATTTATGTCTATCGAAATTATGTTGAATGCTGTTAACTTATTGTTTGTGGCTTTCTCTACCTATCATCAAGATGCGCAAGGGCAAATTTTTGTCTTTTTCTCTATGGCTGTTGCTGCTGCGGAGGTTGCTGTAGGATTAGCGATATTGGTTTCGATTTTCAAGAATTTAGGTTCGATAAGCATCGACAAATTAAAAAATTTAAAAGGATAAACTATAATGAATACAAATTTAGCTTTACTCTTATTATTAGCTCCTTTTTTAGGGTTTTTATTTAATATTTTCTTCGGGAAAGCGGTTGGTAAAACAGCTTCAGGAATTATAGGGACTTTGACGGTTGCTTTTTCTTTTGCTGTGACACTTTGCTTTTTCTCTCGCATTAATGCCACTCAAGAAGCCATCCAAGTTTCCTTATTTGATTGGATTCAGATTAGCCATTTCAAAGTAGACTTTGGTTTTTTATTAGACCAATTATCGGTGCTTTGGTTATTGTTTGTTACTGGAATTGGTTCGTTGATTCATTTATACTCCATTAGCTATATGCACGATGACGAGAATATGCACAAGTTTTTTGCGTATTTGAATTTGTTCATCTTCTTCATGATTAGCTTGGTTATGGGTAGCAATTTATTAGTACTTTTCATTGGTTGGGAAGGTGTTGGATTATGCTCGTATTTATTGATTGGATTTTGGCATAAAAACCAAGACTACAATGATGCGGCTAAGAAGGCTTTTATCATGAACCGTATTGGGGATTTAGGATTGCTTATTGGGATTTTTATCTTAGCTTCGATGTTTTCGACTTTGGATTATGCTAGTTTGAAAACGGCAATCTCTGCGGCTTCTAACATGGATTTAACTTTATTATCTGTTGCGGCTTTCTGTTTGTTCATTGGAGCTTGTGGGAAATCAGCGCAAATTCCATTATACACTTGGTTGCCTGATGCGATGGCGGGACCTACACCGGTTTCGGCTTTGATTCACGCGGCAACGATGGTAACGGCTGGAATTTTTATGATTACCAGATTGAATTATGTATTTGATTTGGCTCCAGAGGTTCAAAATATTATTGCGATTGTAGGTGCAGTTACCTCGCTTGTAGCGGCAACGATAGCTTTGGTACAAACGGATATCAAAAAAGTATTGGCTTACTCCACCGTATCTCAATTAGGATTAATGTTCTTGGCTTTAGGCTTAGGGGCTTATGAAGTTGCCGTTTTCCACGTGATTACACACGCTTTCTTCAAGGCTTGTTTGTTCTTAGGATCAGGTTCTGTGATTCACGCTTTGCATGGCGAACAAGACATGCGTAATATGGGTGGTTTGAAAAAATGGATGGGAATCACTTTCATAACATTTTTAATTTCATCATTAGCAATTTCTGGAATTCCGCCATTTTCAGGTTTCTTTTCGAAAGATGAAATTTTGATGGTAGCATTTGAGCACAACAAAGTACTTTGGGTTATTGCTTCGTTAGCATCATTGCTTACTGCTTTCTATATGTTCCGTTTGTTGTACTTAACATTCTTTAATGATTTTAGAGGAACGGACAAACAAAAAAGTCATTTACACGAAAGTCCCGCTTTAATTACTTTCCCGTTAATTGTTTTGGCAATTTTAGCAGCAATTGGTGGATTGATTAGTTTGCCAACGAATAGCTGGTTGAACGGATACTTAGCACCTTTATTTTCGAAAGAAGCACATGAAGCACACCACTTTGGAACACAAGAATTTGCACTTATGGCGATTGCAGTTGTTGGTGGATTGATTGGAATAGGAATTGCTTTTTCTAAATATTTGAAACAAAAACAAGTCCCTGAAGCGGATGAGGCGATTACAGGTTTCTCCAAAACCTTGTACAACAAATATTATGTGGATGAAATTTACGATGCGGTATTTGTAAAATCGATTAACAGTTTGTCGAGCTTGTTTAGAGACCGTGTTGAAACAGGATTGTCATCTTTGGTTTTTGGATTTGGAAAATTAACTAACGAAATAGGGTATCAAGGTAAGAAATTACAAAGCGGCAGTATTGGTTTGTATCTTTTTGTATTTGTATTAGGGCTTAGTGCCATTGTAACCTATTTATTTTTAGCTCAATAATTATATACCATGAACGTATCTCTTATATTAATAATTCTTTTAGTTGGTGCCTTTATAACCTATTTAGTGGGCGACAAAATAGCTTCTAAAGTGGCTTTAGTTTTTAGCGTAGTAGCTTTAGGATGCAGTGTAGTTGTACTTAATCAGTTCAATTTGGGCGAAAACATTGATTTTGTTGCACCTTGGATTAATCAACCTAAAATTTCGTTTGCTTTGGCAGCCGATGGATTAGCATTAGCAATGTTGTTATTAACGACAGCCTTATCGCCATTGATTATTTTATCTTCTTTTGGTACCCAATTTAAAAATGCCAAAAGCATCTACAGTTTGATCTTGTTCATGGCTTTTGCGATGGCAGGAACTTTCTTAGCTGCCGATGGACTTTTATATTATATCTTTTGGGAATTGGCTTTGATTCCGATTTACTTTATCGCGTTGATTTGGGGTAACGGTGATGCCGAAGACCGTAAAACCGCAGTGGTAAAATTCTTTATCTATACATTGGCAGGTTCGTTATTCATGCTAATTGCTTTTGTGTATTTGTACCAAAAAGCAGGAAGTTTATTAATCGAAGACTTATACAAATTAAACTTAACGACTGATGAACAAATTTGGATTTTTGCGGCTTTCTTTTTAGCCTACGCAATTAAGATTCCGTTGATTCCTTTTCATACTTGGCAAGCCAAGGTGTATCAAAAAGCACCAACTGTGGGAACCATGTTACTATCAGGAATTATGCTAAAAATGGGATTGTACAGTGTGATTCGTTGGCAATTGCCTATTGCGCCCTTAGCTGCTAAAGCATACATCAATATTATGATTGGTCTTGGAATTGCAGGTGTGATTTACGGTTCAATTGTAGCCTTACGTCAAAAAGACTTAAAGAAATTATTAGCCTATTCGTCACTTGCACACGTAGGATTAATTGCTGCGGGAGCTTATGCACTCAATCTTGACGGATTGCGTGGAGCAGTTTTACAAATGATTGCCCACGGTTTTGTAGTGGTTGGTTTGTTCTTTGTAGCCGAAATCATTTACAGAAGATACGAAACTAGAACGATTGCAGATATGGGAGGCATTCGTACTCAAACCCCTAAGTTTGCTTCTTTATTCATGATTTTAGTGTTGGCGTCGGTAGCTTTGCCTACGACTTTTAACTTTGTGGGTGAGTTTACCGTTTTATACAGTTTGTCACAAATCAATATTTGGTTCGCGGTATTAGGTGGAACAACTATCATTTTGGGAGCTTACTATATGTTGAAAATGTACCAACAAGTGATGTTAGGAGAAACAAATACTAAAGTTTTCGCCGAAGTGAATTTTAACGAAATTGCAGTGTTAGTCCTAATCGTGGCGGTATTGTTCGTTTTTGGTTTGTATCCAAAACCGATTAATGATTTGATTACGCCGAGCTTGGAGCATATTTTGAGTGTAATAAATAGAGGATAATATCTAATAAGGTAATAATAAAAAACAATAAATTCAGGATTTAGGAATTTTGATGGAGGGTTAAATCCTAAATAATAAAATCCTTAATCATTGAATCCAAAAATTAAACAATGAGTACATTAATAGCTATAGTAGGACTAGGTATTTTATGCCTTTTATTTGAAATTTTCGACTTCAGGAAAGCCATTATCCCGATAAGCATCATTGGCCTATTGGCTGTTTTGGGACTGAATGCAACTGAGTTCAGCAATCCAGCATCCTATTACAACAACATGATTGTGGTGAATAAATTCTCAACAGCTTTCAGTGGTTTGTTTATTATTCTAGCGATTTTCTTGATTGCATTGGGACATAAATTCTACGAATTTCAGCATTCAAAAATTTCAGATTTTATTGCTATCAAAATATTTTTACTAGCGGGAGCTGTAGCTATGGTTTCTTTTGGGAACTTAGCGATGTTCTTTTTAGGAATCGAAATTTTATCGATTTCACTTTACGTTTTGGCGTCAAGCGATAGAAAAAGTCTCAAAAGCAACGAAGCAGGAATGAAATATTTCTTAATGGGTTCTTTCGCTTCTGGAATTATCCTTTTCGGAATCTGTTTGATTTACGGAGCTATGGGAACTTTTGATGTAATCGAAATCAGTGAATTATCGTATTCAGCCGAGTTGCCTATCTGGTTCCCTATTGGAATCATCTTGGTAACTATCGGAATGTTCTTTAAGATTGCAGCGGTTCCTTTTCACTTTTGGGCACCAGATGTGTACGAAGGTTCCCCAGCATTGACTACTGCGTTGATGAGTACCTTGGCGAAAGTAGTAGCGATTGCCACCCTATTCAAATTACTAACGGCTATGAATGCGGAGATTTCTTCAGAATTCCAACTCGTAATCGTAATCGTTTCGATGGCATCGATGACCGTAGGGAACATCATGGCGTTGCGCCAAGTGAACGTAAAACGTATGCTAGCCTTCTCAGGAATCTCACATGCTGGTTTTATGTTAATGACTTTATTGAATACCGAAAACGCAGCAGGAACTTTATTGTATTATACTTCGGCTTATGCCTTAGCAGGTATTGCAGCCTTCAGTGTGGTGTTGTATGTGTGCTACAACAAACATAACGAAGACATTAACAATTTCCACGGTTTAGGAAAAACAAACCCGCTATTGGCCGCTATATTGACTGCGTCATTATTGTCTATGGCTGGTATTCCTATTTTTGCAGGATTCTTTGCCAAATTGTTTTTGTTCAACAACACTATCCAAGCAGGCTATTTATCACTAGTAATTGTAGCGGTAATCAACTCTATCATCAGTGTGGGCTATTACTTCAAACTCATCCTAGCGATGTACAACAAAGAACCAAACGAAACCAGAACAGCAACACCAGTAGTAATCTATGCCGTAGCCATCATCGCTATCGTATTGAATATCGCCCTTGGTTTGTTTCCATCATTCGTTTTGGACTTATTAGCATAAACTCTCTCCCGAAATATTTTCGGGAACCACATACACAACAGCAATAGATTTTTATTTATTGCTGTTTTTTTGTTTTTTTTGGAGCAGAAAATTTGGTAGTTTCAGGAATGATTAGTCCTGCTCACGATACTTCGGGACTGTCAGGGCTAAGGAGGGAGTTTTGTTTTTGTAAGGGGGTTTTTCTTATATTTGGGGTGGATATGTAGGACTAGATCATACATATCTACCCCAAAAGGAGTTGTTTTTGTATGATTTTGTTATAGATATACAAGTTAGCGAAAATTTAAAAAAAATGTAGATGAAGCAAAAATTAATAAATAATAAAGTATTCTGTGAAAACATTAAATCGCTCATCAAACTTTCTGAAGATTCCTTGAATTTAATTGATAACCAAAATTCAGTATTCATGTCTAAACTAACTAAAGGTGAAGCTGATGAAAACTGGTTGGACGAAAGTGCTCATCTTGCAAATTCTGATTGGATATTATTAAATTCAATATTTATAAGTATGTTTTCTCATTTTGAATTCAGATTGTTTCGTTTATGCAAAATTCTAGAAAAAGAATCAGTTAGTAAGATTAAAATTGAGCATTTAAGTGGTTCAGGAATAACAAAATTTTATAATTATTTGAATTTAGTCGGTAACATAAAATCTGCAAATAAAAACGCAACTGACTTTAATGAAATACAGAAGTTTCAAAAAATAAGAAATTTGATAACGCACAATGGAGGTATAATTTTGACTGATAAAAATAAAGACATTATTAAAGAAGATAGTTATAAATTCTTAAAAGGGCATAAAGTGGTAGTTGCTGGAAATTTGGGAATTATAAGAATAACAAAAACTACTTTTCTTGAGTATTTTGCCAACTTGATTTTTAAAATTATTAACGAAATAACGGAAGAGATAAATATAAATTTCACCTAGTATGGGTTTTTGCGCAATTTGCGAATTTATTGGAATTATCGTTTCGTATCAAGTTTATATTAAGCCGAAAATTGAGCGTTTACGAACCCAGTTCCCCAAAGTGTAGCTACTGCGCAAATGTCTTTGACTTTTCGCCATAAAGATTGGCAAGCACAGTGCTTTAGTCGCTTATGGAGATAACTCCTATCGTCGGAAAAGACAAGATTGTGGTATTGGACTTTATAATATTTGTGGATGTTATTCATATATACCGTCCCTGAGGGACTTTAGATTGCGTGTCAATTTATTTCCCCGAATTAAATTTCGGGACTAAAAATATATCATTCCTACGGATCTTTTCCACTTAAACAACATATAGAATTTCAATTGATCGTGTAAAATATTTCAAAGAGCCGTAGGCTCGGCTCCTATTTTAGGGATGGATTTTAATCCATCCTATTGTGGAGATTTCCCTGCTCCCGAGACTTCGGGACTGTCAGGGCTAAGGGGAATGTTCTGTTTTTATAGGGATGTTTTTTTTATATTTGTTTTTAAATAATGTGTAACGGTAATCATATATTTAGACTAGTTTGCTGTTGTTTAAAAATGTATAAATATGAACTCTTTCGATCCTCAAAGAACTTTTATTCATGAAATTGGACATTTCATAGCGAGAGAATTAAATAAAGATGTTTTCAAAATTGGCCTTGGAGTTGACGAAATTTACATAACTGGTAACGAAAATTTTTTTACGTCAAAAAATGGTGCTGGTGGAACTAAACCAAAAAAGCCAAAAGATTTTATAGAAAATAACATTGTTTATAATCCTGACGAACTCGTAGCAGTCTTGTTGTATGGCTGTTTATTCCAAAGTATTTATTATAAAACAAAATTTAACGATTGTTTTACCATTCAAAATTATGCAAGTGGTAAAAAAGACGCTGAACACTTTAGCTCATTAGAAAAATATATAAGTGGACAAAAAAGAAAGAGAATAGTAGAATATTTAGATGACGAATATATAAATGTTTTAAATTCATGTCCAGAGCATTTTGAATTGATAAATAAATTACATTATGAGGATTTTATACTTTGTATTAGAGATGGTGATTACATTATTGATATTGAAAAACTGAGAAATGAATTAAAACCATTTTCAGAAGAACATGCTAGTTACTACAAACAACTAATTGACAGGATTAAAATAATAAACAGTAGTTAGCTTTTGTCTACAATTACATCGTTCAATAGGTGAATTTAAATTAGCAATCTCAAAGTGATCGAACTTTCCTTGGCGCAAGCAGAAATAAACTGAAAGTCTAGTACGAGTTTTCAACTCGTATCCGCAAAGATTAACAAATGTGCTAGGTAAATTACCACATCTCCCCAAAGTATAGCTGCGCAAATGTCTCCAACTTTGCGCCACAATGATTGATAAATACAGTACTTTAGTCACTTGCGGAGGTTCCTCCTATCGTCGGAAAGACAAGATTGTGGTTACTGGGCTTTATAAATTTTATGACTCTTAATATTTTTTCTGTGAACCCACGAAGATTTTATGTTTGAACTCAGCCAACAAGAGTTCGATAACTTGAGGAGCCAGTTTGGTACCTCAAGTTGGGGTGGAATGCTACTGCACAAATGTCTCTGACTTTGCGCCACAATGATTGGCAAGTGCAGTACTTTAGTCGCTTATGGAGATTGCTTCGCCTGTTCGCTATCGCTCGAGTCTTCCTATCGTCAGAGAGACAAGATTGTGGTTACTGGACTTTATAATATTTGTGAATGTTATTCATATATACCGTCCCTACGGGACTTTAGATTGTTTTCAATTTATTCCCCGAAATGAATTTCGGGGCTACAAAATATATCGTTCCTACGCAACTTTACCATGTAAATCGGGTATAGAATTTTAATTGATTGTATAAAATCTTCCAAAGAGCTGTAGGCTCGGCTCATTATGTAGAGATAGATTTTAATTCATCCATAATATAATAGCTGTTACTTTGTGAATTTGAAAAGGTTTAGCAAAAAAAAACATGGAAAACACCCAATCTTTGCCACGCTGTAAGCGTCTCAATCAAAACACTCACATCACCTGAGATTCCTACGGAATGACAAACGGTGTGAATAAAATGTCATTAACGTATATGGAAATGTCCTTAGAAGAACCATATAAAATCTTCGAAAAAAAGTCACTCACGACAAAGGATTAAAAAAACACACAATTTCACCACCAAAACTATAATATCGTACTGATGAGATGGTCTTTCTCCGCTACTTTGTCATAGACGTCTTTACTGAACATGAACAACTTGGAGGGTTTTTTGGAGCCGGCTACTTTTCGTTTGTCTTCCAATGGGACAATGTACGGCTTGCTGAGTGTTTTCTTTCTGAAATTGCGGTTGTCTAATTCGATATTTAGCAGAATTTCGAAAGCCGTTTGAAGTTCGTTCAAGGTGAATTTTACGGGAACCAAGTCAAACATAATCGGCTCTGTCATGATTTTGCTTTGCAAATCTTCATAAGCATCCTGAATGATGAAGCGATGGTCAAAACCTACATCGGGTAAGGATTTGACTGGAAACCATTTTAAATTGCTGTTATCCTCAATCGTAAGGCTTGCTTGTGGAATGGTCAAATAATACACAACTGTGATGGTGCGTACTTCGGCGCCTTGACTTCTAATCCACAATAAATCTTTATCGGCTTTGAGACGTTTTTGGCTTCCGTAGGTTCTAAATTGCTTTTTATTTGTGAATTGCAGCCCTGAAATAGTGGCTAAAATCAAATCCGCAGATTCTTCTAAATTTTTACTCTTGAGTACATTTTTGCCAGGTAAAACCCAATCATCAATTTCGGGATAATTGTCATTGAAGAGATTTAAGGTTCTTTTGCGAAGCAAGACATTAAGACTATCTGCTCCTAGTCCAAAAATCACACAATCGACAGATAAGTTACTTATTTTTCTAAAGTCCATAATTCAATATTAGGATTTCGCATTGCCTTGTGGCATCTTACAAATATAGGTTTTTTTACTATTTTTATTGATTAATATGTGATTTACTCAGGGCAAATGCATGAGCTAAAAATAACCGCAGATTCGCAGATTTTATCTTATGTTGTTAGGGATGAATCAATTTGCGCTAATTCTGCTTTTAAGCGGGTTATTTACAATCAGAACTATTTAAAATTTGCGAATCTGTGGTAATAAAAAAAATATGTATTTTTAAGGCTTCAAAAACTTTTATAGCTTTCCCTAAACTATGGCAAAATCCTATTATCTTAATGCAGAAAACCTAAGTTTGTTGCCTTCAGAAGTTGCTGTTCCTTCGTATGACAGAAACCAAATTAAGACTAGCATTTTACACATAGGGGTGAGCAATTTTCACCGCTCGCATCAAGCGTATTACATTCACGAACTCATAGACAAATACAAAGAACTCCATTATGGGATTTGTGGCGTCGATTTATTGGATTCGGATCGTAAAATTTACAACATCCTAAAAGACCAAGACGGCCTTTACACCTTATATACCAAAGAACCCAATGGCTCTCACAAAGCCAAAATCATCGGAGCAATTGTGGAATATTTCTTTGGTCCTGAAAACCCTTTGGCTGTTATCGAAAAAATGGCGCATCCGGATATCAAAATCATCTCGATGACCATTGCTGAAGATGGCTACCACCTGAACGAAATTACCGGAGAATTTGATATCAACCATCCGGCAGTGAATGAAGATATCAAAAATCCGTTTAGTCCAAAAACCGTTTTTGGCTATTTGACACAGTCATTTAAATTAAGAAAACTGCGTAATTTACCCGGGTGTACGATTTTGTCCTGTGACAACATCAAATCGAATGGCGATACGATGAAACAATCGCTATTGAATTATGTGAGTAAAGTAGAGCCCGATTTGCTGGATTGGATTTCAAAAAACACCTGTTTTCCCAACACGATGGTGGACCGAATTACACCTATCACCAACTCCAAAGACATTAGTACGCTAAAAGAAGATTTCGCTATTGATGACCAATGGCCGGTAGTGTGTGAACCTTTTAGCCAATGGGTAATTGAGAATGCATTCATTCACGACCGACCAAATTGGGACAAAGTGGGCGTACAATACACCCAGAACATTGCTCCTTTTGAAAACTTAAAACTGCGCTTGCTGAACGCGAGCCACACCATATTAGGAATCTTAGGAACTTTACACGGGTATAAAACCGTTTATGAAACGGCTATTGATGCCGATTTTATGTTGTTCTTAAAAAACTTTCTGGACGAAGAAGTAACGCCTACACTAACGGACTCCGACTCAAAAAGTATTGAAGATTACAAGAAAAGCTTGGTAAACCGATTTAAAAATCCGCATATCAATGACCAATTGATTCGTATTTGTCAAGAAAGTTCGGCTAAGGTACCTTTGTTTATTTTGCCAACCATCAAGAACCAATTGGCTAACGAAAAAAAGATTAAATGGGCTGCTTTTATTATTGCCGCTTGGGCTAAATATAATGATGGTATTGACGACAATGAACAACCCTATGACATCATCGATACCATGAGCGGCACCTTGATTAGAACGGCTGCCTTATCTATCCAAAACCCGATAAAATTCTTGGAAATCAAATCTATTTTTGAGGATTTGAGCGAAAATGAATTATTTGCTTCGTATTATTTGGACGCTTTGGCACAATTGAGAGAAGAAAAAGTAAAAGTGTGTATCCAGAATTGGAATGCGAATTAATAAATTTCATTTCGGTGATTAAAATTTCACATCTAATCCTATAATGAAAAAACTCCATGATTTACATCATGAAGTTTTAGACAATAGTTCAAGTTAAAAAAATTATATAAAAAATAGTTGATGGGTTACGACATACCCATCAATTGTGTTAGTTCTTCCTCGTTAATTATAGGGTTGGCTCCTTCGTTACTGGCTACTAAAGCACCCATTGCACAAGCATAATTCAATGCTTCTTGAGGTGCTGTTTGTTTCATTATTTTACTAATTAAGGTAGCCAAAAAAGAATCTCCAGCTCCAACAGTATCTACAACGGTAACCTTATATCCTGAATTATAGTAAAATTTCCCTTCGAAAAACAAGACAGCTCCTGCTCCTCCTTTGGTGACACAAATACAGTCTGTATGTGTTTTTTCTGCAATAAATACAATGGTTTCTTCTAATGTTTGTGCATTAGAATGCATCAAACGGGCAATCTCAAAAATCTCTTCGTCATTAAATTTTATCAAATCAGCTTCGTTCATCAGATGATGTAAAACTTCGGCATTGTAATAAGGTGGGCGTAGATTAACATCAAAAATTTTGTAATTGGCCCACTTCAAAAGTTCGTATAATGTAGTTCTTGTGATTGCATCTCTAGAGGACAAACTCCCAAAAATAAAGGCATCAGCACTTTTGGCAAGTGCTATTGCAGTGGGTGTACATTCGATTTTATCCCAAGCTCTAGGATGCACAATTTCATAGGAAGCTGCACCGTTTTGATCTAAGGTAACTTCAACCGTACTGGTTTTGTATTGAGAATCAACTTGAATACCTGAGGTATCTACTTGGTTGTCTTTTAAAAAATTAACAATTTTCTTCCCGTCTTCATCGTCTCCAATTCTACTAATAACGGAGGTTTCATTCCCCATGGATTTCATCCTTACCGCCACATTCAAAGGGGCGCCTCCAATTTTTTTATGCGTTGGAAACACATCCCACAACACTTCTCCAAAGCAGCTTACTTTTATCATCGTTAGGGTATTAAAAGTTACTATTCATCTCCAAGATACATTTTTTTACTCCAAATGACACGATATCGCGATACGATTTTGTAAACGCATCACAAAAACGAGCTGATTGGCTTAAATTCCCGAAAACTTCTTCAAGAGTTAAAAATTGTGCTGGATTTTCTTTTGCCAGTTGGGCTTGAGCCAAAAGCGTTTCTTGAAGCGCATCTTTGATAGTAATGGGTTCATTTTTTTCGTTCACGCCCAAGCTATACACTGCCCAAGCCGCTAAAACAAAAGCCGCATAATCCACAGTCCCATTAATTTTTAATTGTTCGTGAACCGTTGGTAAAATAAACTTCGGAATCTTAGCTGATGTTTCGGAACAAATACGCTCTATTTGGTCTTTGATGTGGGTATTGCTGAATCTTTCGATAAGCGTTTTTTTGTATTTAGGCAAATCCATACCTTCTAATCCATGAAGAATCGGTGTAACCTCATTGTCCAAATAGATGGCTAAGAACTTCCCGATTTCAGGTTTGCTAATCGCTTCATCAATGGTCGTGTATCCCATCAAGCTCCCTAAGATGCCAACTACAGAGTGTCCTGCATTGAGTAATCCTAATTTCATTTTTTCAAAAGGCTCAACATCTTTTACAAACTGAACTCCCACCGTTTCCAACGGAGGTCTGCCAGCGATAAAATTGTCTTCGATAACCCATTGTTGAAAGGATTCGCATACGACAGGCCATTGGTCTTCAATTCCTGAAGTTTCTAGAAGATGGCTACAATCCGATGGCATCGTGGCAGGGGTGATTCGGTCCACCATACTGTTGGGAAACGATACATTAGCTTCCATCCATTCTAATAAATCAGGCTGTGCAAATTGGATATAAGAAACTAACATTCCCTTAGTAACATCGCCATTCCCTTCGATATTATCGCATGAAAGGATGGTACAAGGTCCGCTGTTATTTTCTTTACGCAGTTGTAAGGCTTGTGTCAGGTAACCAAAAATGGTTTTAGGCGACTCTGGATTTTGGCTATCGTGAATGATTTGAGGATTGTCAAAATTAAACTTTCCTGTTGCTTCGTTCAAGTTATAGCCTCCCTCTGTAATGGTTAGCGAAATAATTTTAACCTCTGGAGAGGCCATTTTTTCGATTACTGCTTTAGGATTTGCCGGTGCGTATAAATAGTCCACTATTGAACCCATTACGCGCTTAGTCAAACTCCCGTCAAGCTCTTTTACTACTAAGGTATATAAGCCGTCTTGGGTGTGTAAGGTGTTGTAGATTTTTTGATCAAAATCCAACAAAGCCACTCCGCAAATTCCCCAATTAGCGTTAGATTCCTCATGTAATAATTGGTCTAAGTACATGGCTTGGTGTGCTCTATGAAAACCACCTACCCCTACATGTACTATTCCTGACTTGATATTTTCTCGGTTGTATTGAGGTATAGCGACCCTGTCAGACAACTCTTGCAAGTTGCTGTTGTTCAATTTAATATGTTTCATGTTTGTTATTTTTTTCCTTCGAATTTTTGAAATAAAACCGCCAAGATGATGATTCCACCTTTTACGACTTGTTGTGGATAAGAAGGTACGTTGAGTAGATTTAAAATATTTCCAATTAAGCCTAAGATTAACACGCCCATAAGTGTATTCACGGCATTTCCTTTTCCACCATTCAAGCTAGCGCCACCAATGACCACTGCCGCAATGGCATCCAATTCCCAAGCTACTCCCATATTAGGCGAACCTAAGTTGGTTCTTGAAGCGGTGATAATAGCTGCCAAAGCTGCTAAAGAGCCTGATATGGCATAGACCAAAAATTTATATTTACTTACTTTAATTCCAGATAAACGAGAAGCTTCCTCGTTACTTCCCATCGCGATTACTAATCGCCCAAAAACATTGTACTTTAACACCACTGCGGCAATTGCTACAACGATAAAAAATACGATAGCGATATTTGGGATAAATAGGGTAGAGTTGTTTGCAAAATCAGACATGAAGGCTCCTCCTGGCGAATCAAATGTAACAGGTGAACCCTTAGAATAAATAAATCCTAATCCTCTTGCAATGGTCATTAAGGCCAAAGTTGCAATGAAGGGTGCCATTTTTTGATAGGCAACTAAATAACCCGACAAACTCCCCAGAGCAAAACCTAATAAGAGGGTTCCCAAAATGGCTACGGGTAAAATCACCACATTGATTAAGAGGGCAAAGGTTACCGCTAATAAGGCCACCATAGAACCTACTGACAAATCAATACCGCCAGTAAGAATTACAATTAACATTCCGATACTGATAATCCCAATTCCAGATACTTGTTTTAACAAGTTAGACAGATTGGTTTCAGTAAAAAATACATCAGAAATAAATGCTGAAAAAATAACCAGCAGAATAAAAATAAAAATGGTGTTGTGTTTAATCAGGAATTTTAATATCCCACCTGCACCGCTAGACTGTTCTTTTATAGATGAATTCATTGTTTTGATATTTAAGTTGTTATTTTTAATTTTTTAATTCTTCACCAATTGAATACCTTAAAATATTTTCTTCAGTGAATTTTTCCTTAGGTAATTCGCCAAAAATTGTTCCCTTATGCATTACCAGAATTCGGTCAGCTATTCCCATAATCTCTGGCATATCCGAAGAAATAACAATAACCCCAACTCCTTTTTGAGCTACTTCGTTTATGAGGTTGTATATCTCCACTTTGGCACCCACATCAACTCCTCTGGTGGGTTCATCAATAATAATCAGTTTGCTGTCAATGCTCAGCCATTTGGCTAAAGCTACTTTTTGCTGGTTTCCACCTGATAGGTTTTTTACATCTACCTCGCTACTGACTGTTTTGATTTTTAACTTACTGATCAAACCGCTAACATTTTCAAATTCTTTTTTATTGTTTATAAAACCAAATGCACTTGAAATGGGTTTGAAGCTCGTAATACTTATATTTTTTCTAATGGAAAGCGGTAAAAACACACCTTCTTCTTTTCTGTCTTCTGATACAAAACCAATTTCGTTTTTTACTGCATCAAAAGGTGTATTGGTAGTAATGACTTTCCCGTTAAGTATCAAGGTCCCCGATTTCTTTTTGTCGGCACCAAAAATAAGTTTGGCCATCTCGGTTCTACCGCTACCACCTAAACCAGCTATACCTAGTACTTCGCCAGGGCGAACAGAAAAAGAAACATCTTTAATAAATCCATCACTTCCGTAAAGATTTTTAACTTCAAAAACTGGAGTCACGCTAGTATTAGGGTCCCGACTAGGATACAAATCCTCCAAATCACGACCAATCATTAATTTTATCACATTGTCTTTATCAATGTCTTTTGTTGCCATGCTTCCCGTATCAACACCGTCTTTTAATACGGTTATGGTGTCAGCTATCTTGAATATCTCATCCAAGTGATGCGAAATATAGATGATTGACATGCCTTCTTTTTTGAGCCTCAAAAGATTGTCAAACAATTTTTGCGCATCATTTGGATCAAATACTGTCGTAGGTTCGTCCAAAACCAATACTTTGGTGTCTTCTGATAAAGCCTTTGCAATTTCGACCACTTGTTTTTGAACAATGCTTAAATCCCTCACTTTGGCCGAAGCATCAATGTCAAACCCCAAAGAGTTTATCAATTGCTGTGCATCATTGGTGATTTCTTTCCAACGCATCCAAAATTTACTTGCACCTAATTTGTGTAAATAAATATTTTCTGCAACGGATAAATCATTTACTAAGGACAATTCTTGGTACACGACACTAATACCTAACATTTGTCCGTAGTGGGTGTTTTTAGGATTAATTTCTTCTCCATTCAGCAGGACGGTACCACCATCCTTTTGATGTACACCACTTAGGATTTTAACTAAGGTAGATTTTCCTGCTCCATTCTCGCCGAGTAAAGCATGGATTTCTCCATGCTTTATTTTTAAATTCACTCCTTGGAGTACTGAAACAACACCAAAACTTTTGGTAATTCCAGTCATCTCAACTCGGTATTCACTTTTCCTGTTTTCCATGCTACTATAGTTTTGCAATTATTAAAACAATGCTTTTGGATTGTAATATTTAGCCGCGTTTTCTTTGGTGATTAATAAAGGTGCTGTATAAGATACTTTAGGGAAGTCTCTTTTGCCATTAATGTATTGAATGGCTCCTTCAACTGCATTTTTACCTATTTGTACCGGGCTATTCATAGCAGTACATCCATAAAAATTAGTATCCATAATGTATTTAATAGCTTCTTTTTGACCATCTGCAGCTGCTACAATTAAGATGTCATTTGTTTTTCCAGCTTGTTTGATTGCCTTGATAGCACCTAGTACACATACATCAGCTTCTGCCAATACTACATTGATATTTGGGTGAGCGACTAGGATATCTTCCATGGCTTTTTGACCTCCCGCGTATGTCCAATCTGTGTACATTTGCGTCTCAACAGTCAAGTTAATTTTTCCTTGGCTTCTCAATTGCTCCTCGGTAATACCTTGCAACAAACCTTGTTTGCGAGTTCTACCTACTGGGTTTCCTGCGTTTCCACTCAATAGGGCAATAGTCATTTTTTTAGCTCCAAATTTCTTAGCTACCCATTCACCAGCTAATTCTCCGTTTGCCAAATTATTTGACTGAATAGTAGTCACATAATCAGCTGAATCATCAATAGAACTATCAATAATAAATACTGGAATTCCTGCTTTCTTAGCCAATTTAGTTACACCAACTAAGGCATCAGGGTCTTTAGGATTCAACAATAAAGCATCTACTCCTTTGGTGATTAAATCCTCAACAGCAGCAATTTGTTTGTTGATGTCTCCTTGACCGTCTGCTGATAAGAAAGTCATTCCGTTTGCTTCTGTAGTTTCTTGAATACTTGTCAATAGCGCTTGGTAATACGGAGCGTCTAATGATGGCGTGCAATATCCAATTTTCATCCCTGTCAAATCTTTGGCGCTTTCAATTTTACTACCTGTATTTTCTGTAGTGCCAGCATCCTCAGGTTTTGCATTTTTTTCTTTATCAATACAACTTGCTGTAGTTGCAATAATGGCCAACATCAATAAAGGCTTAACTATTTTTTTAAATACTGTTTTCATGGTTTTTAAGTTTTTGATTGTCAATAATTTTTTTTTACTTTTTATATTAGAATAGTTTTACGTCAACTTGTAATACTGTTTTTTCTTTTTCTGGATTCCACATTGCGGTTACGTCCACTGGAAAAACATAGTTTCCTAATTTTACATTTTTAGACAAGACTGCTCCCACATTAATAAAGTTTCCTTTGCCTTCGGTATAAAAAGTTTTATCCGTTATAAAAGACCAAGCACCACCTGCAAAAAGAGAAAGATTGGTTCCGTTTTTCTTCTGCCAAACCTTGCTTTTTACTTCTAAATAATGCGTATAGGAATCCTTAAGTGAACCGTCGGCCTGAACTTCATAATCTCCAGAACCTCCACCTAAAATTGTGGCTAAATACAAAGAAGTGTTTTTAGTTGCTTGGTATCCGAAGTTTAAATCTACGAAATTATATCCTTGTGTTTTGTCATAACTCCAATAATGTAGCTTATCTCCTCTTTCTTCTACTCCAGTATAGTTGTTGTGTGTTACAGCTTCTATAAAAAATTTGTCTGTAAAATGATAGGCAGTATAGATGGAGAATTCTTTGTAATGTGCACCCACCTGATCGCCATTTTTGTTAGTAACATCAGAAGCTGCACCTGCTCCTCCCCAAAAACCAAATACAAATTTTTTATCCCTTGTGTTGTATTCTAAATTAGTAGCGACCATTGGGCCAGGAGTTACTACAAAGCCATGCCACAAGTGCATGTTTTTTAATCGAAGACCAAATGAGAACGGTTCGTATTTGTCTTCTACTTCTTCGGTATCTTTAAATACCTCATTTTTATTCTTCTGTGCCTGAATAGAAGTGGCACTCAATAACAAGACTACTGCTATGGCTTGTATTGTTTTCTTTCCTTTTTTAATTGCTTTAAAAGCTCCTTGAGTTTGGGCTAATTGATTCATAATTAATTTTTTTGTTAGTTTGATAGTTTGTTAGGTTTTTATAAAACGTATTTTGTACGCTTTATTAAAGCAAAGATAGAATTAATTTTAAGATATCTAAAAATATTTTACGTTAAAAAAACATTTAATATAAAAAAATAAACTATAAAATGCGATTAATGCCAATAAATACAAGTATTTTGGATATTTAAAATAATTACGTAAAAAATACGTTTTATTTTAAAATGAAAGAAAAGTAAGTCGCGATTTGTTTCAAAAATTCTTAAAAAAGACTTGCTAACAACCAAACCTTTACTAGAAGTAAGGGCGATGTAGTGTTGTAATAAAAAGTAGGGTGTAAAGGGAAGGCTTTACATTTTCTTAATCACATAAGTTACAATTCCCCAAATGACGAATTGATTCTCTTCGGTGACTTTAATAGGGTTGTACGTGGGGTTTTCAGGCATGAGATAAAGGAAATCTTTCTCTAATTTGATGCGTTTTACGGTAAATTCGCCATCGATAAAACAAATGGCAATTTTGTTGTTTTGAGGTTCTAAACTTCTGTCCACGACCAACACATCTTTGTCTTCTATACCCGCATCTACCATTGAGTTTCCTTTGACTTTGATGTAGAAAGTAGCCAACGGATTTTCGCTTAACTCTTTGTTCAAATCAATATTGTTCTCCATGAAGTCGGCTGCGGGTGAAGGAAATCCAGCCGAAACACCATCCGGAATAAAAGGGATGCGCAAATCACTTTCGTAATCTGGTTTGAAAAACTGGAGTTTGTTTTCTTTCTTAGCCGACATTGATTTCGAGTAGCTCTTTAAAATTAGTTGTGTATTTAGGCGATAAATGATTTTGATTCATGTCCCAGGTTAGGCGTAAATTTTGGGAAGCCAATTTGATTTTGGTTTCTCCTATTTTATGATTTAGTACATCCATTACCTGCATCAACGCCAAATGTTTGGGGTTTTCCTCCTCAAAAAGTTGGAATTGTTTTTTGTTTTCATCCGTAAGTCCCGTAACGATAACACCCGCTTTCTTGAATTTCAAATGTTCATTGCCTTTGTGCAATTGCTTTAATAATTGTACCGCTGCATTGGCAATCGTTAAACTGGAATGAGTGCCATAGGGCAGATTGACCGCTGCATTAAAATAATACTTATTGGTTTCAATACGGTGTTTGTCCACCACGAGCATCACGACAATGGTGTGACAACAGGACTTTTGTTTGCGTAATTTTTCGGCACAAACGACGGCAAAGGTGGTTATTCTTTCGCGAAGCAAATCAAAATCAGCGATTTGTTTGGGAAAACTTCGGGTAACGGATACGCTTTTTTTCTGCTCCACAATAGGTTCCAAATCCAAAACAGAGTTCCCTTCCAGTTCGTATTTCAATCGCATGCCTATCACGCCCATTTCTTTTTTAATCCAAGCCTCATGTTGGGGCTGAATAAAATCATAAGCAGTATGGATGTTGCGTGATTTTACTTTTTTGATAGTGCGGTAACCAATGCCCCATACATCTTCAATCTTGGTCCACTTCAACGCTTTGATACGTTTTTCATCCGAATCGATTACATACACTCCTGAGGTGCGGTCTTGAAATTTCTTCGCGATTCTATTGGCTACCTTGGATAAGGCTTTGGTAGGGGCAAAACCGATGCAAACAGGAAGTCCTACCCATTTATGAATGCGCTGTTTCATTTGAAGGCCATAATCGTGAAAATTGGTTACAGCAAGTCCGTCAAAATTCAGGAAAGCCTCGTCAATGCTGTAAATCTCCACATTAGGAGTAAATTGCCCTAAAATGGCCATTACCCGATTGCTCAAGTCGCCGTAAAGCGCATAATTAGACGAAAAAACCTGAATGTTTTTTTCGCGGATGAGCTCTTTGATTTGGAAGGCTGGTGCGCCCATAGGAACTCCTGCTTCCTTGGCTTCATTACTGCGCGAGATGACACAGCCGTCATTATTAGACAGAATAACCACTGGTTTTCCGTTCAATTCAGGACGAAAAACCCGCTCACAGGAGGCATAAAAGTTATTACAATCGACTAGTGCATACATGTTACAAAATTAAGCAATAGTGGGATGATACTCCTTTGTAATGGCGTTAAATTTATCAACTACTTCGCTCTAATTTAGCTTCCGTTGTTGGGTGTGTACAATCCATAATGAGAAGATTTTTGGGTTTTGTTGGAATAGGTATGGAGATTTCCGTTTGAGTGTTGGGGTGCCGTTCGGACAGAGTTTCGTATTTTTGTGATTTAGCAACTACAACATCATTATTTTGATTCGATTAAACTTTATAGGGAATTACCGCGCGCAAGGAAAAATAAAAAAGAGTTTTAGAAAAGCAAAACAATCTTATTTGCGACGTATTCGCTGGGCTGTTTCTTCTTTTTATTTTGGGATGGGATTGTGTTTTGCTACTTGGGCGAGCAGAATTCCAGATATCAAAGTAGCCTTGGATTTAAGTCCTGCTGATTTGGGTAGTATCTTGCTAGCACTTCCGTTAGGGCAACTCACGATGATGCCTTTTTCGGGTAAACTGGTCACGCGATATGGAAGCCATCGTTTGTTGTTGTTTTCATTGAGTATGTATGCTGTTTGTTTGTCTAATATGGGATTGGCGGTTCATTCGTGGCAATTAGCGCTTGGGTTGTTTCTTTTTGGTATGTGTGGCAATATGAATAATATAGCCGTAAACACACAAGGGGTTTATACTGAGAAATTGTATAATAAGAACATTATGTCATCGTTTCACGGCGTGTGGAGTTTTGCTGGTTTCATAGGAGCTTTAATTGGGATACTGATGCTGGCCATAGCATTTACGCCTTTTCAGCATTTCTTGACTGTGGCTTTTTTGGTATTTACCTTGGTTGCGGTTAATTTTAAGTTTTTAATAAAAGCAAAAGAATCACCTAAGTCTAATGAAAAACGGAAGCTTTTTACCAAACCAGATCCTGCACTTGTGTGGCTAGGGGTGATTGGTTTTGGGTGTATGGCCAGTGAAGGAATTATGTTTGACTGGAGTGGTGTTTATTTTGAAGAAATTGTTCAAGTCCCAGGGCCTTTAATCGTTCTGGGTTATACTTCCTATATGATTATGATGGCGACAGGACGTTTTTTGGGAGACGGACTGATTACTCGTTTTGGTCGTAAAAATGTTATTCAAATCAGTGGCGTACTGATTTCGACAGGATTGTTTACGGCGGTATTTTTTCCGTATTTAATTCCTGCCACTGCTGGATTTATGTTAGTTGGTTTAGGAGTTTCTACCATCGTGCCTACCATTTATAGTGTAGCCGGAAAAACACCGCATATTCCTCCAGGTGAGGCTATTGCCATGGTAACCAGTGTGAGTTTTTTGGGTTTTTTGATGGGGCCGCCGGTAATCGGATTTATTGCAGAGCTTTTTGGGTTGCGATTTTCGTTTGCTTTTATCGGTATATTTGGTTTGATAATTGCATTTTTAGTATCCAAAATACAGGCTTTAAGGTAAAAATCCCTTTGTTGTTTAATCCCAAAATGTATGGGGAAGACGAAATTATTTAAACAAAAAAACCATTCGCGAAGAATGGTTTTTTTGTTGGTGAAAATTTGCTTTGTTCCAAAATCTGTATTCCGATTTTTTTTACTCAAAAGATAAGCAGGAACAGAATTAAATAATCGGTATTCCAATGCGGAATCTAGGTTTACAACAAGCTTTTCTTTTTTTCGTTTTTCCAAAGCTTAAATCGTTCTACTAAATAATAGAGTACGGGAACAACGATTAGGGTAAGGAAGGTGGCAAACACCAATCCGAAAATAACGGTCCAAGCTAGAGGTCCCCAGAAAATAACGTTGTCTCCTCCTATGTAAATTTTAGGGTCAAATTCGTTGAACAAGGAGAAGAAATCGATGTTGAAACCAATGGCTAGTGGAATTAATCCTAAAACCGTGGTGATGGCAGTAAGCAATACGGGTCTTAATCTGGCTTTTCCACCAGTTACAATAGCTTCAAATATATGTTCTTTGGGTAAAATCTTATTTTGAGGAATATTCAATTCTTCTTTTTTACGATTCAATAATAACTCGGTATAGTCCAGAAGTACCACTCCGTTATTTACCACAATACCTGCGAGCGAAATGATTCCCATCATGGTCATCATGATGACAAACGGCCATCCTGTTGCCATTAAACCTAAAAATACTCCGATGAAACTCAAGAACACAGCCACCATGATAATAGCAGGTTTAGAAATAGAGTTGAATTGGAACACTAAAATCAACATGATAAGACCAAGTCCCGTTACCAAAGCCCCCATTAAAAACGCCATCTGCTTGTTTTGCTCTTCGATTTGACCAGTAAAGTCAAATTTTACGGTTTTAGGAGCATCAAAATCTGCCATTTCGGCTTGAATTTGACTTACCACTGCACCCGCGTCTGTAAAACCAGGTGAGAGCGCAGAATACAATACCACCACACGATTCAAATCACGGTGTTTGATAGCACTAAATGAAGAACTGTTCTTTTGGGTAGCTACTGTAGATAAAGGAATTTCCTTAATTTGTCCCGAAGCCATATCCCTAAACGTGATGTTTTGGTTGAAAAGAGTGCTTTGGTTGTAACGGTTTTCGTCATTGAATCGCACATTAATATCATAATCTTCACCGTTCAATTTGTACACCCCTGCTTTTTCTCCAAAAACAGAACGTCTGAGTTGGTTTCCTACTTGGCCAGCCGAAACTCCCATTTCACCTGCTTTTTCTCGGTCCACTTCGACTTTCATGGCCGGTTTTCCTTTGTTTACATCTACTTTTAATTCGTCGATTCCCGGAATGTTACGACTGTTCAAAAAGTCTTTCATTTTTTCAGCTGTTACAATCAGCTCGGTATAATCTTTTCCTTTAATTTCGATATTAATAGGATATCCTGCTGGTGGTCCTGCTGCGTCTTTTTCAACAGAAATAGAAACTCCAGGATAAATGTCTTTTAAAGCTTCTTGAACTTTTTGACGCATTTGTTCAGAATCTCTTCCGTTGCGGTATTTGTATTCGCGCATCGATACAGTGATTTTTCCTTTGTGAGGCATTTCGGCTGTTGAACCACCATCTGTTTGAGGGTTTCCAGCACCTTCACCTACTTGAGAAACAGCGGATTCAACTAAATAATTCGTACTGTCGGCTTCGTTGATGTATTCTTTAGAATTTAGAACAGTATAAACGCGTTTTTCAATATCTTTAGTTAAGGCATTTGTTTTTTCAATATCGGTTCCTTGCGGATATTCGATGTACACAATGATTTGATTGGGTTTGTTGTCAGGAAAAAACTCTACTTTGGTTCTTCCGCTTCCTACGCTCCATCCAAAATAGGTGATGATGACAGCAAAGAACATGAAAAACATTACCCCTACGACGATGAATGGTACTTTGCCTGATAAAAAGAATTTTAACCAACCTTCATACCCGTTTTCTAATTTGGTCAATGTAATTTGTTGGAATTTCAACGTCACACCTTTGATAACATATTTGTACAACCAGAACATTGCAGCGGTAAAAATCATCAAGGTTCCTAGTCCGCGCACAGCACCACCAAAAATTAGAATGAGTGTACCAAATCCTCCTAAAATAATACTCAAACGTATCAATTGTTTTTTAGAAAGTACTTTGTCTTTGATGTCCATAAATTGCGATACCAGTACCGAGTTGAAAAAGATAGCCACAAATAACGAAGAACCTAATACAACAGATAGCGTGATAGGGAAATAAATCATGAATTGTCCCATTACTCCTGGCCATAATCCTAGAGGGACAAAGGCGGCTACAGTCGTCAGAGTGGAGATGATTATAGGCATGGCGATTTCACCAATTCCTACTTTGGCTGCTTCATAGCGATTCATACCTTCGTCTTCCATTAATCGGTACACGTTTTCTACTACTACGATTCCGTTATCTACGAGCATTCCCAGTCCCATGATGAGTCCAAATAAAATCATCGTGTTCATCGTGTAGCCCAGTGCGTTCAGTATCATAAAGGATAAGAACATCGACATCGGAATGGCAAATCCTACGAAAAGGGCGTTTCTAAATCCTAAGAAAAACATCAAAACGCCTACAACGAGGATAATACCAAAAATGATGTTGTTTACCAAATCATCTACTTGATTCAAGGTTTTGGAAGAGGAATCATTTGACAAACTGATTTTTAAATCCTTTGGAAAATAATTCTCTTGCGTATCAGCTAGGATGGTTTTGATTTTTTCAGAGGCTTCAATCATGTTTTTTCCGGCTCTCTTTTTTACATCTAGCATCACTACGCTGCTGCCAAATTCTCTTGCATAGGTAGTTTTGTCTTCGTCTTTAAAACTTACTTCGGCAACGTCTTTAAGATAAATAGGGCCGTTTTCGTTTTTAAGAACAAAGTTTTCTAAGTCAGTTGGTTTTTCAATTTCGCCTTTGATGCTAATGGTTCTTCGTTGTCCACTTGAAATGATATTTCCGGCAGACATGGTTACATTTCCATTGCGTACCGCATTGATAACGTCATCAAAACTTACTTTTGAAGCACTCATTTTAAAAATATCAACCGCAATTTCGATTTCTTTTTCTTGTGCTCCACGAATGTCCACTTGCTTGATTTCGGCTAGTCCTTCAATTTCATCTTTTAGGTATTCGCCAAATTCTTTTAATTTTTCAACTGGATAATCGCCAGAAAGGTTGATATTCAAAATTGGAATTTCTTCGGATAAATTCAAGTCAAATACATTGGGCTCAACCTTAACACCGTTAAAAGTAGGCCAATCTTCGTTGGATTTTTTAGCATCCACTTTGTCTTTTACCTTTTGTTTGGCATCTTCTACAGTGATGCTTTCATCGAATTCTACGGTAATGATTCCATAGTCCTCTTGAGAAGTAGAGGTTACTTTAACCACATTACTCACGTTTTTGATGTCTTCTTCGAGAGGATCAATGATGAGACGTTCGATGTCCTCAGCAGTATTTCCAGGATAGACGGTACTGATGTAAATTTTGGTTTCCTTAATTTCAGGAAAGTCTTCTCTAGGCATGGAGTAATAGGCAGAAATACCTAATACAAAGAACAAAGCCATAATGACATATATGGTCATTTTGTTGTCAATGGCCATAGAAGAAAACTTAAATTCTTTATGCTTGATTGGTGGAATGTTCATCTTTCTCTATTATTTTTTTATTATAGACACAATTTGCCCGTCTTTTACGCTTCTAGCTCCTTCTTTGATAATTAAATCACCATCATTAATTCCTTCCAATATTTCAATCAAATCCCCTTGAGATTTACCAGTTGTTACAATCACTTTTTTAGCTTTGGTATGTTTGCCATCTTCTGTCTTTTCAGCGATGTAAAGGTATTGTTCTCCTTCGGCGTTTTCTGAAATAATACTCAACGGTACTGTAATCACGTTCTTGTTAGAGTAGTCGTTGATGTTTAGTTTTGAAGACAAATTAGGTTTGATTAAGCCTGATTTATTTGGTACTTGCACCTGAACTTTGAAAGAACGATTGGCAGGATTGATGTTGTTGTTTACTAACGAAATTTGGGTTTTGATGCTTTCGTTCAGCATTGGAAAGTCCACCACTACTTCAGTACCTCGTTTGATGTCGTTGATGAATTTTTCTGGAACTTCAGCTTCAAGATACATGTTGCTTAGGTTTATAATTCGCAACACAGGACTTCCTGGTGCTAAAACACTTCCTTTTTCAGAAATGATTTCGTCAATAACTCCTGAGAATGGTGCAACAATAACCGTTTTGGCAATTTGTTTTTTAAGTTGTTGTACGGCTCTTACTTGAGCTTCATAATTCGATTTGGCTTGTAAAAATTGAATTTCAGAACCAATTTTTTGGTCCCAAAGGTTCTTTTGTCTTTCAAAAGTAGTTTTAGACAAACTAGCTTGAATTTCGAGTTGGGCTAGTTGTTGTGATAATCCACCATCATCGATACGGCCTAAGGTTTGACCTTTGGAAACACGTTGTCCTTCTTTGACAGAAAGCTGCTCTAAAATTCCGCCTAATTGCGCATTGATAACCAAGTTTTCTTTGGTTTGTACTTGTGCTTGCAATTCGATATAATGTTTGAATACAGTGTCTTTTGCTGTTAAAGTTGTAATCAAAGTTTCTTTGTGGTGTTCATCTAAGACACTTATGGCATCATCTATTTTTTTTAATTCTTTAGATAATTCATCTGCTGATTTGATAATTTCAGCACGTTTTAATCGCAATTGTTCAAGATTCCCCGACGCAATAACGTTCTCTGTAGAATTTTTTTTATCGCCTCCACAAGAGAGCATAACGATTGAAAACACGGTTAATAAAATAGTTTTTCTCATTGGTATATCTGTTTTATTGCTGATTGTTATTTGTTGTTAAGTTTTTCTAGAATGGCTTTTTTATTGATAATATTCACCATCGATTGTAAGTAGTTTTGTTGTGTGGTGTAAAGTTGACGTTGTGCTTCGCTAAAATCAAAACTCGAGGACAAACCTTCTTTGAATTTGACTTGTTGTTTTTTCTCAATTCTTTCAGCTAGTGCTAAATTGCTCTTTGCAGTAGAAAATTCTTCTACGCTGAAATCAAATTCGCTTTTAGCATTGGCGTATTGTAATTTTATTTTTTGATCAGTTTCGTTAAGTTGTGTTTTGGCTTGTTCCAAAGCAATTTTAGCTTGTTGTGTTTTGGCACGATAAGCAAAACTACTGAAGATAGGCACGCTCAACCGAACTCCTAAATTGGAGTAGTTTAACCATTTTTGGTTGGCATTAAAAAAAGTAAATTCATTTGCAAATGAATTGTATCCAAAATTAACATTGGCTGATAGAGTAGGCAGTGCTTTGCTTCTTTCTAATTTGTATTCTAATTCTCTTTGTTTTTGAAAATTAGTCGCAATTTGGAAATCTACATTGTTGGTGACATTGAAGGCTTGTATGGCCAATGCTTCTCCTACGTTCTTTTGCGTTAGAGTTTCTAATTTGTCTGTTACAATCAACTCATCGTTAAGGTCAATCCCTAGGGTGATTTTTAGCATTTTATACGCTACATCAAGCAGACGTGTGGTGTTGTTGAGGTTGCTGTTTACAGAGGCTAAGGTAATTTGTAGTTGCTCTACATTTTCCTCTTCTATCAGTCCGTTCTTAAAAGTTTCTTTGGTGTCCGAAACTGTTTTTTCAAGTGTGGCTTTGTTCTTTTTAAGGATGGCAATGCTTTCTTGTGCTAGAAGTACGTTTCCATAAGCGTTAATCACCATTTCTTTGACTTCAACAGCTGTTTTAGTTTTGGCATTTTCATAGTATTTCAAATACGTTTTGGCCGCTTGCAAAGCAACTATATAGGAACCGTCAAATAAGAGTTGGCTTAAGGTTGCCACGGCATTCATGTTGTGTTTGGTGCCAAAAGCGAAAGTCGCAATCGTATTTTCATCACCGCCAAAAGGTCCACCGCCGGTAACTCCTTGTTGTTGTAATGAAAAATTGTTCAAATAATCTACCGTCCCATTAATTTGTGGTAAGCCTGCTGCAGTGGTCTCCCATTTCTTTTGTCTGGCTGCTTCCACATCACGACCCGAATTGATGACAGAGTAATTGTGTTCTAAGGCATGATGAATGGCCTGATCTAAGCTATACGAATAGCTTTGTTTTTTTTCTTGTGCTACAACATAAGCAGCAAAGAATAAAAGACTGATGAATAGTAAATTTCTTTTTATCATAAAAGTTGGTTTTGCATTTGTTTTTCAAGTTCGAGGAGCCCTTTTGGTGTTGCCATGGCTCGGGTATGGTATTCTAATGCTTTTAATTCTAGTTTTTGAGCTTCTTTTTCAGAGCTGGTGTTTTCGTTTATGCTAAATATTAGCGTGTAATAAAATTGTACATACGCCTCAATATCGATGTCGTCACGGTACAATCCGGCTTCGATCCCTTTTTCTATATTTTGACGAAAACATTTTCTGCATTCATTGATTTCAATGGTCAAGACTTCACTGTAAATTTCAGGGTAATGTTTTTTTAGTTGGTAAATAGGGGAGGTGTCAGAGGCTTGAAACATATCGCTGAACATTTTTCGAATTTCAAAATTTTCAGCTATTGCATTGCTATTTTTAGTGGTTATAGCTTCAATGATTAGATGTACTTCTTTGTGAACGTGCGCTGTTGTTTCCTTAATTAATGCTTCTTTGTTACAGAAATATTTGTAAATTGTTTTTTTTGAGATGCACATTTCACAGGCAATATCGTCCATAGTAATGCTTTTAAAACCTAGTTTTAGGAAAAGCTCGCTTGCTTTTTTTATAATTTTCTCCTTCATTTTCGTTTCTTTTTATGCGGTAAATTCTAGATTGGCTTCGATTTGTAAATCTTGTCCGAGCATGATGCCGTCTTTTTGAAAGATGGCATTGGTTTTTAAACCAAATTCTTTTCTGTTAATGGTGCCTTTAACTTCAAAGGACGCTTTGCGAACGCCATTGTAATAGTTATAGCCTAAAAATTCAGTATCGAGTTCAATTACTTTAGTGATGTTTTTTACGGTTAAATTTCCTTTCAAGAAGTTGATGTTTTTGTTTACTTTTTGAAAAGAAGTCGATTTGAAATTGATAACAGGGTATGTTTCGGTTTCAATAAAATCATCAATTTGTAAGGGAGAGTCTAGTGGTGCTAGTTTGGTTTCTTTATTGTTAATGTCTAATGAAAATTCGATAGAGGCATTCTCGATGGTGTCGTCTTTGAGTTCTACATTGCCTTTAAATTTGTTGGTAGTTCCAGCGATATAAGCAATTATCGAGTGTTTAATTTTTAGTAAAACATCTGATTGTTCCGAATCTATAATCCAATTTGTAGCCATACTAAATCATTTCAATATTTATCGAGGCAAATGTAGGAAGGAAACTTTTAACACCAAAATAGTTTCCATTGTATTTACGTTTTTTTAACATTTCATTTAGAAAGCCAGTTTGTAATCCAATCGGATTGCTGTAAATTAGCCGAAAATTAAAATTTATGCATGCAATCGTTCAGTACCAAGAGTTTTTTGTCAATTATTTGAAAGCTCAATCCATTGATAAAGAACCTAAAAATCTTTATGAGCCTATCCAGTATATAGTAGGTTTAGGAGGGAAGCGAATGCGTCCTGTACTGACTTTGATGGCAGCTGAGGTTTTTAATGCCTCATATCAAGAGGCGCTTCCTGCGGCTATGGCGGTAGAGGTATTTCATAACTTTTCGTTAGTGCACGATGATATTATGGATGATGCGCCTTTGCGTCGAGGTAACCAAACTGTTCATGAAAAATGGGATATCAATACAGGGATTCTCTCAGGGGATGCTATGTTAATCTTGGCTTACCAGTATTTTGAACAATATGAACCTATTGTTTTTAGGGATTTGGCCAAGTTGTTTAGCAAAACAGCTTTGGAGGTTTGTGAAGGGCAGCAATGGGATGTAGATTTTGAGACCCGTAATGATGTTACCATACCCGAATATCTTAAAATGATTGAGTATAAAACTGCGGTTTTGGTTGCAGCGGCTATGAAAATGGGAGCCATTATTGCTCAAACTACCCCTGAAAATGGCAATTTGATTTATGAGTTTGGTCTTAACTTAGGATTGGCCTTCCAGCTGCAAGATGACTATTTAGACGCTTTTGGAAATCCTGAAACTTTTGGTAAACAAGTGGGTGGCGACATTATTGAGAATAAAAAAACGTATTTGTATCTTAAAGCGATGGAACTTGCTTCGGCGTCGGATAAAATAGCGTTGGCAGAATTATTCGCAAGTCAATTAAAAGACAATACTGAAAAAATAGAGCAAGTGAAGGCTATTTTTATTCGTACAAGTGCCGATGTTTTGACCCAAGAAACAATTGAAGCGTACACTCTTAAGGCTTTTGCAACTTTGGATAAAATGGGAATTGCTCCTGCTAAAAAAGAAGTTTTGAAAGCTTTTGGTGAAAATCTAATGAAGCGAAAAGCATAAGTAGTGCTAAAAAAGGTAGTGATGAGTGGAATAGCAACGGCAACATGGGAACAAGAACGGGTATTAAGTACCAAATGGGAATTGGTTTACGCTTGTTGTTTTCCTTTTTTTACCATTTTAGCGCTAGGAATTGATTCGGTTTTCTTTACGAATCAATTTTTTGATGGCCGACAGCTGACGAACGTTTTGGCTATTTTATATTTTGTTGGGTTTTATTGGGTTGCCTCCGTGCCTCTACGAAAATTGATGTTTGTGATGGTAGGTTTGTCTTATATAGGAGAACTTATTTTTTGCAAACTACTAGGGATGTATGAATACCGCACCCCAATGATACCTTTGTATGTGCCTTTTGGCCATGCAATTGTTTATGCCTCGGGTTATGTGTATGCACACGCCTTTTGGTCTCTTCAAAAAGAATATTCTATTCGTAAATACTTCCTTTGGTTTTTTGCTGCATTATTTTTAGGCGTGGGCATACTATTACAGGATTATTTTTCGTTAGTGTTTGGCGTTTTGTTTTTTTGGTTGTTAAAACGAAAAAAATGGCAAAACTTGTATTGTTTTATAGCCCTTTGTGTGGTGTTTATAGAATTGGTGGGAACGTATTTTAAATGTTGGGCTTGGGAGCCTGAGATTTTTGGATTCATTCCTACCTCAAATCCGCCTATGGGTGCTGTTTTTTTCTATGCCGGTGGCGATGTGTTGTTGGCTAAAATTGTAAAAATTTGGGATACTAAAAAAAATTAAAAATGAATTTTATTGCGCCAAAATCGTCTGAATTGCTCTTGCAAGAAGCGACTCAAGAATCTCTTTACCTTCATTTGATTGAGCAAATCAATAAAGATTTTAATTTGGCCAATGAAGGAATAGACTTCCCTAAAAGCATTACGCCAGAGGAACTCAAAATTCAGTTACACGAAAAAATCTACCGCATGATTCAGTATAAATTTGCGGAGTATCTCAACCTGCTTTATATTATAGATGTATCTGAAGAAGAAATAAAAAAGCTAGACGGCTCTGATTTAGTAATCCTAGCAGAACAAGTTGCCTTCCTTATTTTAAAGAGAGAATGGCAAAAAGTTTGGTTTCGAAATAAATTTAAGTAAAGATTCAAATTATTTTAGGAATCTGAGATACTAAGATTGCAAAATATAGTTCTAGAAATTTCAAAATACTTATATCTCTCAGCTTCTTATTTGCTTAACAGCTTAGCTGCTCCTTAAAAATAAAACCTCACAAAAGGCATGAAAGCATCACTGTAAGCACGATTGTTTTCTTTGAACAATACATTGTATCGCACTCCGATTGTAGCATTGCCACTACGGTAACCAGCGCCTAGAAAAAGACCTGTGTTCCAAAAATTATCGGAAAAGTCATAAGGGTAATTGCCTTTTACATTCACTCGAAGTTGTTCCAATTCAGCTGAAAGTTGGATTTCCCTAATGGGATTAAATAAGGAGATTAAACTAGCACCGTACAGATTCGAAGTGTAGAAATTTTTTTGTTTGGCATAGGTGTATTGCGCTCCAATACCTACCGAAAAATATTCATTTACATTATAAATAGCACTAGGAGCAACTGAAATGTCAGTATAGCCATTGCCAATACTTAGCCCTAAACCGCCTCCAAATTGTACATTGTCCCAAAAATCAGTAGTGTTTGCAGTATTTCTATTTTGGAATTGTGCGCTTGCTGAAAAACTAACAAAAAGGAACAATAAAATTAAATTACGGTTTGCTAAGAGTGAAAGATGATTATTTTTCATGGTTTTGTAATTTTTTTTAACAAATCTTCACGTAAAAGTACTTAAAAAATAGATTCAGATATAATGGATTATTGTATTTTTGCCAAACTATTTAACAAAAAGTACATTCACTAACATTATGGATAGGTTTTCATTTTTAAACGCAGCACACACCGAATTTTTCGCTCAATTATACGACCAATATTTAGAAAATCCAGACAGCGTAGAGCCTAGCTGGAGAAGTTTTTTTCAAGGTTTCGACTTTGGTATGGAAACTTATAATGACGAAAATCCAATTCAATATAGCAATACCTCTTCTGTAGCGGCTCCAGTAGCAGCTGCCCCAGTAGATAGTAGCAAGATTTCAGAACAGCTCCAAAAAGAGTTCAAAGTTGTGAAATTAATTGAAGGGTATCGTTCAAGAGGGCATTTGTTTACCAAAACAAATCCAGTAAGAGAACGTAGAACTTTTTCGCCAAATTTGGATTTGGAAAACTTCGGACTTTCTTCGTCTGATTTGAGTACTGTTTTTGATGCGGCTAAACTATTAGGATTACAGCCTTCGTCTTTATCTCAAATTATCGATCACTTGAATAAAGTGTATTGTCAGCACATAGGGATTGAGTATATGTACATCCGTAAACCTGAAATCATTGAGTGGATTCAAAATAAACTTAATGTAAATGAAAACCAACCTACCTTTACGGCTGACCAGAAAAAAGGAATTTTAAACAAATTGAACCAAGCGGTTTCTTTTGAGAATTTCTTGCATACTAAATATGTAGGTCAAAAACGTTTCTCACTTGAAGGAGGAGAATCTATCATTCCTGCTTTGGATGCTTTGATTGAAAGAGCGGCTGAAAAAGGAGTGGAGCAATTTGTAATGGGGATGGCTCACCGTGGTCGTTTGAACGTTTTGGCAAATATTTTTGGCAAATCAACTCAAGATATTTTCTCTGAATTTGACGGAAAAGACTACGACCAAGAATATTTTGACGGTGACGTAAAATACCACTTAGGACTTACAGCTGACAAAATCACGAGTACAGGCAAAAAAATCAACATCAACTTAGCTCCAAACCCTTCTCACCTTGAAACAGTAGGTGCTGTAATCGAAGGAATTACTAGAGCAAAACAAGATAAATATTTCCCAGAAGATTTTTCTAAAGTATTGCCTATCGCCGTTCACGGGGATGCCGCTATCGCAGGACAAGGAATTCTTTATGAAATCATCCAAATGGCACAATTAGATGGATACAAAACGGGTGGTACCATCCACATTGTCATCAACAACCAAGTTGGATTTACAACGAATTACCTAGATGCTCGTTCTTCTACGTATTGTACTGACGTTGCCAAAGTAACTTTATCACCTGTATTACACGTAAATGCTGATGACGCAGAATCTGTAGTGCATGCCATGCAGTTTGCATTGGATTTCCGTATGGAATTTGGTCGTGACGTATTTATTGACTTGTTAGGGTATAGAAAATATGGACACAACGAAGGTGACGAACCTCGTTTTACCCAACCGGTATTATACAAAATCATCGCTAAACATAGAAATCCAAGAGATTTGTATGCAGAAAAATTATTATCTGAGGGCATTATCGATGCGAATTTGGTAAAAACTTTAGAAAAAGAATACAAAGACGATTTAGATCACAACTTAGAAGCGTCTCGTAAAAAAGACTTGACCATTATTACTCCATTTATGCAAAATGAATGGAAAGGGTTTGAGCAAGTTTCTACTGATGCGATGTTGCAAAAAGTAAACACAAGCGTTGACAAATCAATCTTGGATTCTATTATTGGAACCGTATCCAGCTTACCAACGGACAAAAAATTCATTAACAAAATCACTAAGATTGTTACCGATAGAAAAACAGGATACGACAACAATACCATCGATTGGGGTACTGCCGAAACTTTGGCTTACGGTACTTTATTGACAGAAGGTTACGACATTCGTATCTCAGGACAGGACGTAGAGCGTGGTACTTTCTCACACCGTCATGCGGTAGTAAAAGTAGAAGATTCTGAAGAAGAAGTAGTACTATTGAATAGCATCGAAAACAAAAAAGGGAATTTCCATATTTTCAACTCTTTCTTGTCTGAATATGGTGTATTAGGATTTGATTATGGATATGCATTGGCTAATCCAAATGCATTGACTATTTGGGAAGCACAATTTGGAGATTTTTCTAACGGTGCCCAAATTATGATTGACCAATACATCTCTTGTGGAGAAGACAAATGGAACAATCAAAACGGATTGGTAATGTTATTGCCTCACGGTTACGAAGGACAAGGGGCTGAGCACTCTTCAGCGCGTATGGAGCGTTACTTACAGTTATGTGCGCGTCACAATATGTATGTAGCGGATTGTACTACGCCAGCGAACTTCTTCCACTTGTTGAGAAGACAAATGAAAACCAAATTCCGCAAACCATTAGTAGTATTCTCTCCTAAAAGTTTGTTGCGTGACCCAAGATGCGTTTCAACAGTTGAAGAATTAGCTAACGGAGAATTCCAAGAAACTATTGACGATACAACCGTAAACAAAGCTGATGTAAAAACATTAGTTTTCTGTACTGGTAAATTCTATTACGACATCACTGCCGAAAGAGAAAATAACGGTCGCAAAGATGTAGCCGTGGTACGTATCGAGCAATTGTTCCCGTTACCAGTAGAACAATTAAAAGCCATTATAGCACAATATCCAAATGCTGATGATTATGTTTGGGCACAAGAAGAACCTAAAAACATGGGAGCTTACAGCTATATGTTGATGAACTTCGATTTGGTTAAATGGAGATTGGCGTCATTAAAAGCATACTCAGCACCAGCTGCCGGAAGCTACACAAGAGCAAAACGCCGTCATGCGGATGCTATCCGAATGGTATTTGATAAAAATTTATTTAGATAAAAATTTGGAGCTATTTCCTGCTGTCCGCTATATCTTTTTCTTTTTTTAAAGAAAAAAAAGAAAAAGGATGCCGCTTCCATCAGGGCTAGGGCCAAATGCAAACAATAACGATTCAGAATTAAAAAATTAAAATTCATCATTTAAAATATTAGGACATGATTTTAGAAATGAAAGTTCCATCACCAGGGGAATCTATTAAAGAAGTTGAAATCGCCACTTGGTTAGTACAAGACGGAGATTATGTAGAAAAAGATCAAGCAATTGCTGAAGTAGATTCAGATAAAGCGACTTTAGAATTACCTGCAGAAGCAAGTGGTATTATTACTCTAAAAGCAGAAGAAGGTGATGCAGTAGCAGTAGGCGCAGTAGTATGTCATATAGATACAGGTGCAGCAAAACCATCAGGTTCTTCAGCAGCGGCTCCAGCTCCAGCAGCTGAAGCTCCAAAAACAGAGGTTAAAGCTGAAGCTCCAAAAGCAGCGCCTGCACCAGCAGCAACTTACGCTACAGGAACTCCATCTCCAGCAGCTAAGAAAATATTAGATGAAAAAAATATTGCTCCAGCAGCTGTAACAGGAACTGGAAAAGCAGGAAGAATCACTAAAGAAGACGCAGTAAATGCAGTACCTTCTATGGGAACTCCTACAGGTGGTAGTCGTGGTGTAGAGCGTACTAAATTATCCATGTTGCGTCGTAAAGTAGCAGAGCGTTTGGTTTCAGCTAAAAACGAAACGGCGATGTTGACTACTTTCAACGAAGTAAACATGACGCCTATCAACAACATCCGTAACGAATACAAAGATGCTTTCAAAGCAAAACACGGTGGTGTAGGACTTGGATTCATGTCTTTCTTTACAAAAGCAGTAACAAGAGCTTTACAATTATACCCAGACGTTAACTCTATGATGGACGGTGACCACAAAATCGCTTTTGATTTCTGTGATATTTCTATCGCGGTTTCAGGACCAAAAGGATTAATGGTGCCTGTTGTACGTAACGCTGAAAACTTAACCTTCCGTGGTATTGAAGCTGAAATCAAAAGATTGGCTATCAAAGCACGTGACGGACAAATCACTGTTGACGATATGACTGGTGGAACTTTTACAATCACTAACGGTGGTGTATTTGGCTCTATGTTATCTACTCCTATCATCAACCCTCCTCAATCTGGAATCTTAGGAATGCACAACATCATCGAGCGTCCAATTGCGGTAAACGGAAAAGTAGAAATCCACCCAATGATGTACGTAGCATTGTCTTATGACCACAGAATCATCGACGGTCGTGAGTCAGTTGGTTTCTTAGTTGCGGTTAAAGAAGCTTTAGAAAACCCAATCGAATTATTGATGGACAACAATCCTAAAAAAGCATTGGAATTGTAATTTAAAATGTCATTCTGAGCGAGAGCGAAGAATCTATATAAAAAATCCCAAATTCCCCCCGAACTCTCGGGATTGGAATTTGGGATTTTCTTTTTATATTCGGAGAATAAATAGATGAAAATGAAAATCAAATTCCTACTTCTCACCCTTGTTTTCGGATTAACCACGGTTCCCGCTAATCCAATTGCTAAAAAAAGAATATTGGTTTATACCAAGAATGGCAAAGGCTATGTCCACGAAAACATTCCAGCGAGTGTGAAAGCGTTACAGAAAATAGGTGAAACCAATCATTGGAGCATTGATGTTTCGGATAATCCAGCGGTAATGACGACTGAAAATCTAGCAAAATACGATTGTCTAATTTTTTCGAATACCAACAATCAAATTTTTGATACCGAAGAACAACGTCAAGCTTTTGTTTCCTATATTCGGCAAGGTGGTAGTTTTGTAGGGATTCATATTGCCTCGGGTTCTGAACGGGAATGGCCTTGGTTTCACGCTATGATTGGAGGCAAATTCAAAAGACATCCTGCTTTTCAAGCATTCGATATAAAAGTAGTTAATAAAAATCATCCTTCGACTGAAACACTTCCTGAAATCTGGAAAAAGGAAGATGAATGTTATTATTCAAGCGAACTCAATCCCAACATCCAAGTACTCTTAGCCGCAGATTTACGCACCGTAACCGATAGTCAAAAAGACGTTTATCCAGGACGTATTTTTGGAGATTACTTCCCCTTGGCTTGGTGTCAGGAGTTTGAAGGCGCTAGAGTGTTTTATACTGCTTTAGGGCATGATAGTAAAGATTATGAAGATGTATTGTATCTTCAGCATTTAACAGGTGGAATAAAATGGGCGTTGCATAAGAAAGCTAAAAAATGAAATTCGCCTAAAAAGAAGATAATTTAAAAGCCTTCGAGAGCATGGCGTTCATCGAAGGCTTTTACTGTTAATTGCCTTGATACTTGACAAAATCAAACAAAGCATAGTTTAGTGAGTACGGAGTATGGTCGCCTATGAAATTCAGGTTTTCGACACTGCAAAAGATTTTAAATTTTTCTTTCGTGCCATAATTGAGTTGCAGGCTGCTTACGGTACTACCATCAATTTTCCATTTGGCAAAATATTTACTTTTGGAATTTAATGTCAGTTCCATAGACAAAGTGTACCATTGTCCTCGTTTGATTTTTATAACATTAGATTGAAAAGGATTGGCCTGAGAGGTCATGTACGCTAATAAATCATCAGGTGCAGCATTGATGGCTATTCGTTCGTTTTGTGAGCCGTATCCTATTTCAAAATCCAATTCATGGGTGTCGTCATTGTATAAAAAGGCACCGATACTAGCCCGATCTCCTACACCCATTTCAGGGACAAAAACACGCCAAGTGTAGGTTCCAGTGCTATACGTGGTCATGGACTTGACCTTAGGGCGGTCTATTGTGTAAGGACGGGTGTATAGGTATAGATTCCCGTTATCAAGTGAATAATTGATTTGTCCGTTCATGTTTTGGGAAGCGTCTTCCCATTCGTCTAAATTTTCAAAATCCCAAAATTTATAACTTACAGTTCTGGATGGTTTTTGAGTGTTTTCTGTTGTAGTGGGAATCGCAACAGATTTGGTTTCGTTTATCATCAGGTCTTCTGTACAAGAAAATAACAATAAGGCGATGATTCCGCTCAGTATTTTTGTATTGGATTTCATAATTGGTGCTTTTTTGGTTGGTTCTTTATTGTAAATATAAATAATGATTGTAATAATCAATAATAGCTTTTCCTCTCAAAAGGATATCTGCCCCTATGATTCCGTGTACAGGTTTTACCTTGTATTGAATTAAGGCTTCATTGACATGTGATAAATCAAAAATGACCAAATCAAATTTGTTTTTTTTCCAAAGACCTAATTGAATTTTGTTATTGCTTGCCGTTTGCGTAAGCATGCCTGTAGCTCCCGCTCCTGAAGCTTTGGTTTTAGAATCTTGGGCTTCCACCAAGAATAAGTTTACTGTTTCAAAACCAATGCAACTGTTGGATGCTCCTGTGTCCAAAATGAAATTTCCTTTTACACCATTAATTTTTGCTTTAATCAATAAATGTTGGGTCTTGGTAATCTTAAACTTTATTTTTTTATATTTTTCCTTTTTGAGGATTTCCTGTAGTTTTTCCATTTTTTGAAACGAGTAAAAATCAAAAGTAAGCTAATTACTCCTATAAACCCAAAAATAAGATAAGCATATTGGAATGATTCCTCACCTGCAGCGGGACTACCATAATAGACAAAAGCACTCCAGTAATACGGTGATTTCTTGGTGTTAGAAATGGTTTTGTCTGCTAAATAATCCAACTTGGCTTGATGATTTGCTTCTAGATACGAGCGGCCTTTTTCGCATAGGTGGTAAAAATAATCCATCCATTTGGAAGTAGTGAAATCATTTACTTTCCAAAGAGAGAATAGCAAATTTCTTGCTCCCGCAAACTGAAAACCACGGGCCACGCTCATCGCACCTTCGGATTTGTATAATTTGCCAATACCCGTTTCACAAGCACTCAAAACCACCAAGTCAGGATCAATATGTAGCGGATATAATTCGGAATACAACACCTCTTGGTCATAGAATTTGATGCTTGCAGCCGTTTCTAAATCACCTGCACTAGCATGTGTGGATAAGTGTAAAATGCTATGACTACTCGCATGGGTTTTAAAATTATCAAATGTGGCCTCTTCATTTTCAAAAAAAAGACCGCCAAATGTATTTTTAATCGAAGCCAATTCGTTTTTAGAAAATTCCAGTGCATAATCGGTTTTTTCAAAAACAGGGAAGAGGCCTAGCACATTTTTTTTGGGCTTTTTATTCTCTATTTCGTTCCAATAAAAAGTTACGGAGTTGTTGTAACCAATGATGAAGTCGTTGACCAAATAATGCATTTTTGCAAAATTAGTGGTGGTAGATTCTTGCGTAATCAATGCGTCAAAGGGTAAGAAATTCAGTAACCCATCTGGAATAATTATAAGTTTTTTATAAGCGGTAGGTTGTGGTATTTGCAAGAGATCGTAAACTTTTTTGGCTTGTTGTTGATAGCCTTTAGGGTTGTCTAAGATGGTATTGGCTTCTTTAAAATAGTACAAAAAACGCGTTATTTCCTTTAATATTGTAGTATTTGTAAAGGCTTGTAAGTGAAGGGTGTTGTCTTTAAAAACAAAGCAATACGTTTTTTCGCTTCCTGAAAAATAATTAAGAAGTAAGGTCTTTTCTTTCTTTAGTTTTTCAAAGAGGAGTGAGATGGTTATTTCTTGATTTTCAGTAGGGGTGGACTGATTTTGCAGTTTTTTGAGGGAAAGCACCAATTCATTTTGTTTTTCGATAGCATGGTTGATTTTTTCAATAGCAGCTTTTTCTCCTTTTTGCTGTTCTTTAGTGATTTCAATGGTCCAATTTTGCAATTGCTCTAAATGTAATTTTTCTTCCCTCGAAGCAGTTTTGTTTTTTTGAAGATAATTTTTTAAAACAGTCGATTTGGTTTTTTCAGCTAGTTGAAAAGCCTGTTCGATATAGCGCTGTTTTTTTTCTTTTTCAAATAACTCCTTGTAGAGCGCAATGCATTTTTCGGTGCGTAAGCGAACTCGGTTTTGGTGGAGGATTTTGGAATTCTCCGTAAGGAATAAAGTAGCAAAGGCTTCTTCGATGGGCATTGCCAGTGTATAGGCTTCTAAGGCTTTTTGAGGATTGTTTTTAAGACTAAAAATTGCGCCTTGTAAGTCCAATGCGTCTAGTAAAATCGTTTCGGCATATAGGGACTTCGTTTCAGGTAGAATACTATTTTTGTTGGAATAACTTGGGATTAGCGTTTTGAATACGAGGCTCAGGAGAGTGGTAGCTTCTGTGTATTGGCGCTGTTCAAAACGCAAAACGGCTTCTTCATAATACAATTTGGCTATTTGGCGTGGGTCTTGGTTGAGTGTGCTAAAGAAAAATTTTTTAGCTGTATCAAAATAATTGTTGGCTTGGTCAAAGAGCTTCTTTTGAGTGTAAAGAGCCGCTAAGTTGCGGTAACAATTGGCGAGTGCTTTGTTCTGGTTTTTACTTTTTTGCAACAATTGAATGGCATAGAGATAGGTCGATTCTATTTTTTTGAACGAAATTTTCTCGTTGGTAGGGGCAGTAGATTGACCGAGGGCTAACATGTAATTGTTTCCTATGTTGGTGATAATAATTCCTTTTTGTTCCGGCGTTAATTTTTCAGAATGTAAAGTCTTTTGTAGCAATTCGATGGCCATGTCGGTTTTGCCTGCACTTTGATAAACGTTGGATAAATTAAGTAAGGCAGCTAGTTTGTGTTTTGAAGCTTCGTCGGATTTTTTGGATTTAGAGGCAAGATAATAATATTGTTTGATGATGTTTTCCGCATTGTCATAATCGCCTTGCATGGTGTATAAATTGCCCAATGGCTTTAAGGCGTACTCGATAATGTCATATTGTCCTAATTGATTTTTATGATACGTTTCCCAGGCTTTTTCATAACTGGCTATTGCTTGCTGGTTGTGTCCTAATTGCATTTCGTAATACCCTTTGTTACAATTTAAAATAACTATAGCCAACAGGGCGTCTTTTGATTTGACGGTTTTATTGTTCCAAAATTTACGGTCAAGTTGGGTCAATTCATTGAGTCCTTTTTCTGAGGGTTGAGCCACAAAAGCATCAATAGCATTGTAAATGGAATCCTCTAAACGGATTGCGGATTGACCGAATGCAATTAGTGTTGAAAAGAGGATAAGTATGAAATGTTTTGTATTCATATTTTTAGTTTAACTACAAAAGAATGCAGGCGCTTTTAAAGTTACAAAAGAAAACTTTGCTAAAAACTTTTTCATCTACGATCATACTAAAATTTTCATTTTAGTTGTTTTTTATTGTTATAAAGATTTTTATTGGTTAATGCCTTGATAATATTCGTGACTTATTTCTTTATGACTTTTGTGGTTTTTTAGGTTTAAAAAAGAGTTATAAAATTAAAACTTCCATATTCCGTAAAACTGGAAATAATTGAAGTTTTCTTTGAAATTCATCACATATCGCGCTCCTAAACTGGGACCTATACGGGCGACACCAAAGGTAAGGTCGAAGAGAAGCCCTGACTTAAAATTAGTAAAACTTTTTGTGGTTGCTGAGGTTTCTTCCTTGGAAGCAACGGGGACAGTAGGTTTATCAGGGTCAAGTAATTCAGTTAGCGTTGTTTGGCTTTGTTTTTCGGAGGCATCGATATTGGCTTGAATTCCCGCTCCTACACCAATAAAATTATTAATGTTGTACCGAATCAGTAACGGAATTTCGTTGTTGAAACTGGTGTTTTCTGTGGTGGTTGTTGTACGTTGTAGTTGGCGAACACCATTAGAATTCTGAATGAACTCTTCGGATGTGGATTTCGCCGATTGGTATTTGTGGAGGCTATTGATTAATTCTGCTTGCCAATAGAATCGATAGGATTTGAAAGGCGATAGGGTTGCTCCTGCAAAATAACTGGTAGAATTGTTCAGGCTAGGATAGTAATTGTAACCAGCTTTTGCTCCTATGGAAATTCCAGGAAGGAAACGTGTGGTGGCATAATTGGTCAGAATGGGTTCGTTTTTATCAAAAAAGATAGCCGTTCTGCTTCGGGTATTTATTTTGTGAAAGTCTTTGTTGAATTTCATCGAATATTTTACAAATCCTTTGGTACTGTCTTTTTCATGTACATTTTTTTGATTGCTACCCGGGAGATAAATGTTTTTGAAAGTGAAGAAGATTTGTTTTTGTTTGATGATCGTGTCCAAGCAACTGGTTGTGGGAACTTCGTTTTTAGGGCAAATAGGGCATTTAGGATACATATCCTCAATTTGAAACGTTTTTTTGTCAAACATATCAGGAATGTCGGTTTCCAGTCGAATCATACGTGCTGGCCCTTCGCCATTGTTTTGAAAACGGGTTTTGAATGCCACTCTTTTAAAACGAACCAAACGGTAATTCATAAAACTTCCATTGGAGCCCATTTTGTTTGGGTCATGCGAGGTGACAATTTCCATTTCAAGGGTTTTTACTTTATGGTTTTTGTAGTTTCTATTGGGAACAAATACCCCCCGCATGGTTACGGTAGCGCTAGTGTCCTTGAGCATTTCAGGGGTGGTTTTGAAAGTATAAAATACATTTCGAGCTTCATTAGGATTCATATCGTCCATTTCTAAAATACTTACTTGGTGGTAGTCTTTTTTAGCAATGGCGAGTGTGGTTTCTAAATCGGTTTCATCGCTAGTGTTCCGTTGTTTTAGAATGGGTTTGGCATCATTGGAAACCAAAAAACGATTGTTGTCGTTAAGCTCTTGGGCAACTGCAAAGGTGTTTTCTTTTACCTCTCTTTCCCCTGAATGGGAACGGAAATCTACGAGTTCAAAGTTGCGATGTTTGAATTGAGTTTCATTATAAAAAAGGTACAATTTGCCATTAGAGACATAATTTTCGGTGTTTTGATAGCTGAGAATAACCACCATTTCTTGCTCGGGGATGGGGTCGCAGTTTTTTTGAAGTGTAAAACCACTCGGGTCGGTTAAGGTGGCGATGGTAGTATTGGCAGGAGTGGTAAGGTCATTTACAACCACTTTTTTAGGGCGTGTTGTGGGAGGTTTTCCGTTGTCGTAATTGTTAGTAACTGCCAGGCGAGCGTTGTAGGTACCTTTGTTTTTATAAACATGTTTGGGTTCTGCCTCTTTGCTGTAAGAACCATCGCCCATTTCCCATAAATAGGAAAAACTAGGTTTGGGAGCACCAGCAATCGGAATTAATGGGGGCAGTTCTGGCTTGAAATTGACTTGGTTCCCTGTTTGGATATAGCCTATGATGGCTCTACGGGTGATAGTATCCTTTACTTTGGTTTGTGAAAAGGATAATATAGAGAATAGGAAAATGAGTCGAAACAATATTTTCATAATCAATAGGTTTGGGTTAGGTTTTATAAAAATAGCAAAAAGCGGTGATTGCTTCACCGCTTTAATTTAAAAATCTATTTTAGGTATTATTGAATAGCGTTGATGGCCGCTACTAATTGTGCTTCGGTTCCTACTGTAGTTTCTCCGATTGTGAACTGGAAAACATCATTAGCTTGTATGGTTACCCCTTTGATAGCGTATCTCCATTGTCCATTTTCTTCAGTGACAAAGATGATGTGACAGGCTAGTCCTACTGGAATTTGTCCATAATGCTCACTAAACAAACCTGCATTGGTGAAAGTGTCAAGTTTGGCTAAAGCATTGGTTCCTTCACCATCATATGATAAATAAATGGCACTATTTGTATTGTCATAACCCGTAGGAGCTCCAACTAAGATCGTTGTTTTAGGTCTAGGGTCACTATAAAATTTGTCCACATTGGTCCAGCCAAAGTTTCCAAAAGACACATAGTAGCTGTTTTGTCCTGCTTCAACGCCTCCTTTTCCATTAGTTCCTGCAGCATCACGAGCATCAGCCCAAGCTAAGTTGCCTTCGTTATCAATGATTCCAGTCCATAAAGTCATGGCATTGTCAACACCATTGGTTAAGGCGGCAGGTACTTTTAAATTAATGTTGCAAGTAGGGACAAGATCCACACCACCTTGGGTAGCATTGATATAAAATTCTCCACCAGAGATTAGTAAGGCACGATCACCATTTGGCATGATTCCCATAGTAGGTTTATTGGTTACAAGCATGGTACCTTTGTCGAAAAGTTCCACATATTCTATGTCAATGGCACCAGTTACTGGACTTCCGTTTTTAGTCAAACAGTTGCCGTTAAGGGTGATGACAACACCATTTGCTGAAGTGAGCGTGATAACTCCTGCTCCTGCTGTAGCGGTAAATTTTTGGGTTTGCCCTTCAAGTGCAGCTTCACGTACGGCTGAAAATTCGGCAGCAGAGGCTGGTGTTATAGGGTGGTCGTTGTTATCACAACTGATAAAGGCTCCTGCGGTTAAGAATAAAAGTGCGATGTTTTTAAGATTTGATTTGCTTACAAATTTAAAATTGGTTTTTTGGTTTGCGTGAATCGTTGTTTTCATGATTTCTAATTTTTTAAAATGATTTGTATCTTCTTTTGTTTATATCCCTTAGGAGGGAAAATTGTTACCCCTTTTTTTTGATTTTTTTTAATAATTTATGCTTTGTATGATTTTGTAATTAAGAACATCGCCTTTACCAATCAATTCAATCATTTTTTTGGCTTGCTGTTCAGAGTTTGAAAAACCTTTAGCGTGTCCTGAACTTGTTTGAGCTTCCCAGAAATACAATTTCCCATTAGCTCCTTTTTCTTGATTTTTAATTTGGTAGTAACTTTCAATCTTTTTTTCAAGGATTACTTCGTTGTGGGTTACTAGGGCAATCATTTTGTGGGCATCGGCCAGTGAATGGGCTGTTCCTGAATAATTTTGCTGTGTGGTTTTGACAGTCCATTCAAAGGTTTCAATGATTGCATCTCTTGAAACAATTGGGGTAGTTTCAAATTCATTTGAAAATGAGGTTGCTTGTGTTGTATGATTTGAAAAGAATAAAGCAACAATGGCTAATGTTAAAATTGACTTTTTCATGATTTCTAATTTTTAGTGTTATTGTTTTTTGTTATATCCGTTGGGTTGTGAAATTGTTACCCCTTATTTTTATTTTTTTTGAAAACTTTTTTCATGATGTGTTATCGGGTGATGATTTTCCAAAGGGTGTAGCTAAAAAAGCGTTTGATTCTTTTGTAATATCTTTTCATCTTTCAAAAATTTAAATAGCGTTTATAGGGATATATACAGGAGGGATTTATATTGTTACCCCTTTATTTCAAAAATATTTGAGATTCTTTTTTTACATTAGCAGTTAAAATAGTTGCTATGAACACATTAGTACCACATCCGGACCAGATGTATATTGAAGGATTGGCTTCGAATAATTCGGGGGTAATTCAATCTATCTATAAAAAATTTGTTCCCAAGGTGATTCATTACATCCGAAATAATTCTGGAAACGAAGACCAAGCACAAGACGTGGTACAAGAAGTGTTGGTGGTGTTGTTTGATCAGGCCAAGGCTAATAAATTAGTGCTGACTTGTCCGTTTGATGCCTACTTTTTTTTGTTATGCAAAAGAAAATGGTTGAATGAGTTGAAAAAAACAGCGAATAGAGGGGTAACAATTGCGGATGGTTTTGCATCTATAAATGAATCCGCTGATGAAATGGTTGCGCAAACCGAATCTTTTGAGGAAAAACAACAACTCTTTGATGCTATGTTTCAAAAACTAGGCGAAAAATGCCAAGAAGTACTCAAGTGGAGTTTTACTTTAAAATCGATGGAAGAGGTTGCCGAAAAGTTAGGGGTGACCTATGGTTATGTTCGAAAGAAAAAATCGTTGTGTACGGGACAATTAACGCAATGGATTCAAGAATCAAGTCAGTATCAAAAATTAAAATAAGTACGCCATGAACGAGGAACGCTATATCATATTTGATCAATATTTGCAAGGAGAGCTTTCGGATGTTGATAAAAAAGCTTTTGAAAAAGAATTGCAAACCGATGCTGAATTGGCAATGGCTTTTGAGAATTTTAAAGAAGTTAATTTTCAATTGGAACAAAAATTTGGCATTGCAGCTGAGCGAAAAGCTTTTCAGGAAAATTTGACACAATTGGCCAAAAAGACCATCAAAAAGAAAAAATCCAAAATTAGAACCTTAAAGCCTTGGTATTATTCGGTTGCGGCTTCTGTGACGATTTTGCTAGGAGCTTGGTTTTTTCTGCAACAATCAAAACCGGTTTTTGAAGATTACAACCAATATGAAAACGCTTATTTTACTGAGAGAAGCGAGGAGTTGAGTGTGAATTTGAAAATGGCACAAGACGCTTTTAATGATAAAGATTATGCAGTAGCCTTGCCACAATTTGAAATGATTGTTAAGGAAAACGCAACACCTGAAATCGAATTGTACTATGGTATTTCGTTGATGGAAATGAATCGTTTGAAAGAAGCTGAAGTCGTTTTTAAAGGGATACAATCAGGAACTTCGATTTATAAAAACAAATCCACTTGGAATCTAGCCTTGTTGAAATTAAAACAAAAAGACTATGATGCTTGTGAAGCCATATTGAAAACCATTCCAATGGATTATGAGGGGTATGATAAGGTAGAAGAATTGTTGGGTAAACTGGATTAAGCAAAAAGTTTAATTAATACATCGCAAAGACTTTTCTTAAGGCTTTGCGATTTTTTTTTCGTTTCTAGTAAAAACAGGTGAATGTATGTTTGGCCACGAATTCACGAATTAAATCAAAAATTCGTGAATTAGTGACTTTTTAAATGGAAAGATAATCACCACTTATAATTTCAATTTTTGTGGCTATTATAATTCTTGTAATTTTGCAGTCTAAATAAACACCTTGGAAACAAAAACAATCTTTACCGATACCCATACGCATTTGTATTCAGAAGAGTTCAATGAAGATAGAAACGAAATGATTCAAAGGGCCATTGATTCGGGCGTTTCTCGTTTTTTTATTCCTGCCATTGATTCTAGTTTTACTGCGTCAATGTATGATTTAGAAAAAGCCTATCCAGAAAATATCTTTTTGATGATGGGCTTGCATCCTACCCATGTTAAAGATAATTACCAAGCGGAATTGCAACATGTAAGAGAAGAATTGGCTAAAAGAAAATTTTATGCCATTGGTGAAATTGGGATTGATTTGTTTTGGGATAAAACGCATTTGAAAGAACAACAAGACGCCTTTAGAATTCAAATTCAATTAGCCAAGGAATACCAACTGCCCATTGTGATCCATTGTCGGGATGCTTTTGATGAAATTTTCGAAATTCTGGAAGAAGAAAAATCGGATGATTTATTTGGGATTTTTCATTGTTTTACGGGAACGCATGAACAAGCTTTACAGGCAATATCCTATAATATGAAATTAGGAATAGGCGGTGTGGTTACCTTTAAGAATGGTAAGATCGATCAGTTTTTGCATGAGATTGATTTGCAGTATATTGTATTGGAGACAGATTCACCTTATCTTGCTCCTGTACCGTATCGCGGAAAACGAAATGAAAGTAGTTATGTTCTTAAAATAGCGGCAAAATTAGCCGAAATATATGGTGTTTCTATCGATGAAATAGCTGATAAAACAACCGAAAATTCAAAATCAATTTTTGGGATTTAAAGTTGAAATTATCTTTGTTTGACTTTTTTTTTGTTCTTTTGCTTTTGACTAAAAAAACTATAATGCAAAAATTTGACGCTATTCGTCCTTTTTATGACTCCGAGGTGAATGAAGTATTTATAAAATTACTACATCACCCGATGATGAAATCGTTAATGAATTTCTCTTTTCCTGATGTTGCTGATGAAGTGTGGAGAGAACAGCTATCAAAGACGCATTCTATTCGCGATTTTCAGTGCAATTTTATTTATCAATCGGTTCAAAAAGTATTAGAAAAAAGCTCTGAAGGGCTTTCGACTACTGGTTTTGAAAAATTAGAGAAAGGTGAAGCTTATCTCTTTATTTCTAATCATAGAGATATTTTATTAGACACTACTTTGTTGAATGCTTCCTTGTTTGAGCATGGATTAGTGATGACTGCATCGGCTATTGGAGATAATCTAGTTAAGCAGCCTTTTTTGATGGATTTGGCAAAGCTTAATCGTAATTTTTTAGTACAAAGAGGGTTGAGTCCACGTGAAATGCTACAAAGCTCCAAAACTTTATCCGAATACATAGGCCATTTGTTATTGCATGAAAGTCGTTCCGTTTGGATTGCACAGCGAGAAGGACGAACCAAAGACGGAAATGACGCCACCAATCCTGGTATTTTGAAAATGCTTGCTATGGGATCAGACGAAGAAAATTTGATGGAATATTTCAAGAAAATTAAGATAGTGCCCGTTTCTATATCGTATGAATACGACCCAACTGATGCTTTGAAAATGCCACAAATATTAGCTGAAGCCAATAATGAGGTGTATGTAAAAAAAGAGAATGAGGATTTTATGACCATTCTGAGTGGCGCTTTGGGACCCAAAAAACACATTCATATTCATATAGGAGATGTGTTGGATAACGCAATTGACCAAATTGCAACAGAGCATGATAATGTGAACAAACAAATCCAAGCCATAGCTCAAGCGATTGACGATTCAATCTTGCCGAATTATAAATTATGGCCTACAAACTATATTGCTTACGATATCATCAACAATAGCAACACATTTGCAGAATATTACACCGAAGATCAAAAGAGTGTTTTTGAACGCAGAATGGAAAAACGCATTGATGCTACTAATCCTGTTGCTTTGCAAGGTTTTTTGAATATGTATGCTAATCCTGTTGTGAATAGTTTAAAATATAAAAATGCGGTTCAAGGCTAAAATACTTTTGATTTATACAGGTGGAACCATCGGTATGAGTAAAGATTTGGAAACAGGAGCCTTAAAAGCGTTTGATTTTAGTCGGTTGTGGCAACAAATTCCAGAACTGGAACAATTGGATTGTGAGATTGAGTCGGTTTCTTTTGAAAAACCCATAGACTCTTCCAATATGAATCCTGAAATTTGGGGAACTATTGCTAAAATGATAGCTAGTAATTATGGTCAATTTGATGGGTTTGTAGTGCTTCATGGTACGGATACAATGTCTTATACCGCATCGGCTTTGAGTTTTATGCTCGAAAATTTAGCCAAACCAGTCATACTTACGGGTTCTCAATTGCCTATTGGTGATTTGCGTACAGATGCCAAAGAAAATTTGATTACCGCCATTCAAATTGCCTCTCATCATGATAAGGGACAAGCCGTTTTTCAAGAAGTGGGTCTGTATTTTGAATACAAATTGTACCGAGGTAATCGCACAACCAAAGTTAATGCGGAACATTTTAAAGCGTTTAATTCACCTAATTATCCTTGTTTAGTAGAATCAGGGGTGCATTTAAAGTGGAATTCCCATTTATTACTTCCCCACACTGACATTCAGAATTTGAAAGTACACTATCAATTAGATGCTCAGGTGCTTATCTTGAAATTGTTTCCTGGTATATGTGGCACCGTTTTACAAGCAATACTTGGAATTCCTACTCTCAAAGGGATTGTCTTGGAAACGTATGGGACGGGAAATGCACCTACCTCTCATAGCTTTGTCGAATCACTACAACAAGCCATTCATAAAGGTTTGTATGTGATAAATGTAACGCAATGTTCTAGTGGTAGTGTTGACATGGGGCACTATGAAACTAGTAGAGAATTGAAAGAGCTGGGGGTGATATCGGGTAAAGACATTACGACTGAAGCAGCAATTACCAAATTAATGTATTTGTTGGGGAAAAATACCCCAAAAAATGATTTTAAATTAGCATTTGAAACTTCTTTGCGAGGGGAAATGAATTAATCTAGTTTTTGCTTTTCTAACTCATTTTTTTTTGAGTTATTTGCAAACCAAAATAGAGAGGTGTCCGAGTGGTTGAAGGAGCAAGCCTGGAAAGTTTGTATGTGGGTAACTGCATCGTGGGTTCGAATCCCATCCTCTCTGCTGATTTAAAATTCAAAAGGTATCAAAACCTCGAAAACGCTATTGTTTTCGAGGTTTTTTGTTTTCGATAACTTAATTTTTGAAAAATATAGTCAAAAACTTCAGAAATGATTATGATTGTTTTGGAGAATTTTGATTAGTCGATACGAATAACTACTACTAAACAATATTGCGGTTAACTATTTTGCTTCCGAAATCGAAAAAGCCTACGGCAATCGAGTACGCTCTAGGTTAAGACAAATGTTTAACCTTATTGCCTTCGATTCAAATGCAAAGGACAAACGATGAGGTTGAGTATTCATTAACTCCAAAGAAAAATAATAATTTAAAATTTCAGATAAAACAAAAAAAGTAATTATTCGTACATATAACAAAACTACAGAAATATATTCGTTAACAAGGTGTAAGCATCTGTAATTATGTAAGATAGGTTGTAAATAGATAATAATGACTGGTTTGAATTTTAGTTTTATAGTTAGTGATTAAGGTGCATTTGTTAGTTTTGTAATCCTTGTACTTTGAAAAATATTTTATATTTTACTTGTTTATTTAAAACATTAACTTATCTTTGTACACGGATTACTTTGAAATAAAAAAACCAGAGACTACGCCAATAGTTTCTGGTTTGTGTAAAATCTAATTGATGACTAACAAAAATCATTACTGCGCTTAACAGTACAATTTAAGAGACTGGTCTCCTCATTTATGATTAGTGCATTAAAGTCAATGTGTTTTTAACTAATGCAAATATAAGGATTTAAAACCGTTTTTGCAAAACTTCATTGATTTCGGATGCTCCATTAAGCGATTTTATAAATATTAAATTTAAAAATAAAAGCAAATGGCAGAAACAATTTTAGCAGTCATAGGTATGACTGCAGGTAAAGTTATTGTAAAAAAAGCAACAGAATCGTTGTTAGACAACAAAAATCATTTATATACCTACTTACAATCCAATTTTACAAAAATCAAGCATCAAGATGTTCGGTTTTCTATCAGTTATCTAATCCGGATTAAAATCCCCGGAACTTCAAAATTCTTACTAGTTCGTGGACATCGTATTAAAGACCAACTTCAACCTGTTGGCGGTGTTTATAAAAAACTCAACGGTTTTTCAGAGTTTGAAAAATGGGGCTATAAATTGGACTGTTCTTCTAAAGGGATTAAAACAGATAATATCAGTGAAAATGACCTTCGTTTTCGTGTAAAAGGCAAACATGCTTTAGATGTCATTAATTGGTTTGAATCAAGAAAAGACCGTGAAACCACTTATGAACGTGAGTTTAACGAAGAACTTATTGATGACCTAAAATTTGATGCAAGTATCTTTTATTCTAAATCTTTTAGAGAAGTGCAAAAAGTAATGAAAGTATTCAATTACAGTACTTTTCACAGTTGTTACGAAGTATTAATCTATGACATTGTCGAATTTATTCCAACTCTCAAACAAGAAGAAGAGCTTAAAAAACTTCTGAAAAATCCTCGCCAGTTGGGTGACGACTTAATGATTGTTGATATCAGCGAAATCGAAAGATTGTTGGTAATGGAAAATGAAGAGCAAATTGCTAAAATTGGAGAACACGCTAAATACCTAATCAATGAGAAATAATATGAAAAAATATACAGAACAAGAATATGAAAAAGATGAGCTTTTGGCCATCATAGCATCAAACTTAGAGCTTGATGCAACACGAAAACAACAAATGGAATCGGCTTATAGAGCTGTAAATGATGTTCTATCAAAAGATGAAGAATTTTTTAAGAACATTACCATTTCCGTATATGCACAAGGTTCTTTATTAATAGACACCACAATCAAGCCTCTTTCAGGCGAAGAGTTTGATTTAGATATTGTTTTACACATAAAGGATTCGTATCGCAACTATACCCCTTCTGAAATTTATGAGGCCTTATATCGTGTACTGAGCAATCATGATACTTACAGACCATTATTGCAGAGAAAAAATCGCTGTATTCGTATTGACTATAATAGTGACTTTCACATGGATATCTTACCTGGTTGTATAATTACAATAAATAATAATCGATTAATGATTGCTGAAAACGAAAGAAGAAATTCATGGTCACGCACCAATCCTAAAGATTATGGCACATGGTTCAAAGAAATTGCGGAAAGAAATAAAGGAAGTTTTATTCTCAATGAAAGATACAATTTGATGCTAAAAGCTAAAGTAGAAACTGAAGATTTACCGTTAGAAGTATATCAAAAAACACCTCTGCAAAGTACGGTTCAAATAGTAAAACGATACCGCGATTTGTTCTATCAGGATAAAGATACTTCAAAAATGCCTGCTGTGTCTAGTATTGTGTTAACCACTTTAATTGCACAATGTCATGAAGGAAATCTGTCGATTAAGGAAGCATTAGTAAATGCCACTCAAAAATTACGCAAACTTGCAGAAGGATATAAATTGAGAAAAGAAAAATTTGCCGTTTACAATCCGGTAGATAATCATGAAGACAAGGAGAAAAGAGAAAATTTTACCGATTCTTGGGAGGACAAACACTTTAATAGTTTTGTTGCTTTTGTCGATGATTTTGCCAAAAAACTGAATGCTTTTTTAAATACAAGAACAAATGAAGTTACATACAAAGAGTTGTTTGGCAATGGTTTTTATAAACAAAACATTCAAACTTTGGTTAAACTAGAGGAAAGATTAAAAGGGAATAATCAATTCGCTACCTTACTTGCTGGGAATGCTTTTACAGATAATAGAGGGAATATCAATACAACAACAGGAGTTCGAAATGGTAGCCATGGATTTTTTGCTCAGCCCTAAAGAGCGCGCCCAAAAGTATTGGGATGGTTTTTTATACAAAACCTTAATCGAATGTGAAAGACAATTCACATGGCTCGCTTTCACAATAAAAGGAAAATCACTTGTTGGGAAAGGAACTTTGGAAAGAGAAGACAGGAAATATCACTTTTCGTTGGAATGTTCACCATTTAATCCTGGAAGAATGGAGCGAATTTGGGTAGAAACACCCCATCTAATAAAAAGCTTTGACATACATTTTAATGGGGATGGATCTTTATGTTTGTACCATCCAATTTTAGATTTGAAAGGAAGACCCTATATCGATTTGGTAGATGTTTTACCTTGGATCTCAGAGTGGATAGACTATTATGAACTATATTTGAAGTATAAAGTTTGGCTAGGCCCTGAACACCCTCATTATATTAAATAATTATGAAAGCTCTTTGTTATGAGCAAAGAGCTTTTTTTAACAATGAATAAACAATGACAAAAAGTTATAAACTTATCGATATTGTTAGTATACGTTCAGGAATGGTGGTTTCTAAAACTGCCAATAATGACGAATCACTACTTACTGATGCTTTTGTGAAAATGATTGGTACTTCTGATTTTGACGACGATGGTAATCTATTATACGATCTTGAAGCCAATGTTCTTTATAAACCATCAATAGAAAAGAATTTCTTAAAACAGGGAGAAATTGTTTTCAATGCAAAAGGAAGGCGTTTCTTTGCTATCTTAATAGATGAAAAATACGATGCTACAATTGCAAGCGCAACTTTTCTTGTTTTAACCATAGATAGTAAGACTATTTTGCCTGAATTCCTAGTTTGGTATCTAAACCATCCTGAAACATTAAAGGTGTTCGATTCAAAAACAAATACCCAAGTAATGCCCTCGATTACGAAACAAGAATTAGGTAACTTGGAAATTATTATACCTACTTTTGAAACGCAAAAACAAATTGTAGGATTAGATCTCCTCAAAAAGAAACAAACTAAACTTCAAAAAGAATTAATCACTCTAGAAGAAAATTACATCAACGCAATAACGTATAAAAAAATAAAGAATGAGTACTAAAGTTAGTCAAAAACACATCAACAATACTGTATGGAAAGCTTGTGACACGTTCCGTGGAGCCATAGATCCATCGCAATACAAAGACTACATTCTTACCATGTTGTTCTTAAAATATGTAACAGATGTGTACAATGAGAAAAAAGAAGAATATAATGCAAAATACGATGGAAACGAAGAGCGTGTTAAAAGAGCGTTAGAGCGTGAGCGATTTGTTGTTCCAGACGAATCGAGTTTTGATTACTTATACGAAAACCGAAGTAATCCTAAGATTGGCGAAATGATTAACCATGCTTTGGCAGAATTAGAAGAAGCCAACAGAGAAAAACTAGGCGGGCACGATGGTTCAAATATATTTAGAAATATCGATTTTAATAGTTCTAATTTAGGTGATTCCAAAGGAAAGATAGCAAGATTGCGTACTTTGTTAAATGATTTTAAATCTTTAAATCTTTCGTCATCTAATCTGGAGAATAACGATGTGATTGGTGGAGCTTATGAATTCTTGATCTCTAACTTCGCATCTGATTCTGGTAAAAAAGCGGGTGAATTTTTTACTCCTGCTGAGGTCTCTACTTTATTGGCCAAATTAACCAAATCAAGACCAGGTTCTCGTATATATGATCCAACATGTGGGTCTGGATCGCTTTTAATCAAAGCTGGGCGTGAGGTTGGTGATAATAACTTTTCATTGTATGGTCAAGAAGCCAATGGTAGCACTTGGGCTTTAGCCGTTATGAACATGTACTTACATGGTTATGATAGTGCAATTATCCGCTGGGGCGACACTATTAGGAACCCTAAACATTTAGAAAATGGTAAATTAATGTTGTTTGACACCGTGGTCGCAAACCCTCCTTTTTCTTTAGATAAATGGGGAATTGTAGATGAAAAAGACAAAAACAAAGAAACAACTCATACCAGTCTATTTGATCCCGCAACAGATGTTTACAATCGTTTTCATAGAGGTTTACCTCCAAAATCCAAAGGTGATTGGGCTTTTATCACACACATGATCGAATCATTAAACACTGCAGGTAAAGCGGGCGTTGTAGTGCCACACGGAGTATTGTTTAGAGGAGCTTCTGAAGGCAAAATACGTAAAGAGGTTTTAACAGAAGATTTAATAGAAGCCGTAATTGGCTTGCCGTCTAACTTGTTCTTTGGTACTGGTATTCCTGCAGCGATCATCATTTTTAATAAACAGAAACTAAATAAAGAAAAATTCTTGTTTATTGATGCCAGTAAAGGTTTTAACTCGGGCAAAAACCAAAATGTTTTAGGTGAAGACCATATTAAACACATTACAGATGTTTACACACAGTTCCACGACCAAATAATGGACAAAGGAATAATTGAAGATAAATTTGCCTATATAGCAGACTTAGCCGAAATTACCGAAAATGATTTTAATCTTAACATCCCTCGTTATGTGGATACCTATGAAGAGGAGCCTGAAATTGATTTAGCAGCTACTCAAACACGTATTACAGCCTTAGAAAAAGAACTTGCAGCTGTAAAAACTGAAATGGAAAAATATCTTACTTTCTTTAAATAAATTTTAAAATATGGACTTGCTGGATTTAAAAAAGCTAGTAGATGAACTGGTTTTACAACCACAAGAAAGCGAATGGCTAGAGTTTAAACATAATTTCCATTCTGCTGAAGAAATTGGTCAGCGAATAGCTGCGCTTTCTAATAGTGCTTGCATTCTAAACAAAGACTATGGTTATTTAGTTTTTGGTATAGAAGACGGTACGCAAAATGTTGTAGGAACTACATTTAAAGCAAAATCCCACAAAGCAAAAGGAAGTGAAGAGTTGGAACTTTGGTTGGCTCATAGATTAAATCCTAGAATTGATTTTCAAATTTATGAATTTGATTATGACCAAAAACACATTTCGTTATTCATCATTCCCGCAGCAAAAACACAACCTGTTGAGTTTTTGCATCAAGCTTACATCCGTTTGGGGTCTTATACAAAGAAACTGAATGATTTTCCTGAAAAACAGGCCAAAATATGGCGTAATACAGGAAAACCTTATGAGCTTGAATTGGCAAAAGACAATTTATCTGCATCCGATGTTATAAGATTACTTAGTACCGAAACTTATTTTGACTTAATGAAGATTCCCTATCCGTCAGATCAAAAAGGAGTAATCCAAAAGTTGATAGAAGATGATGTCGTTGTAAAAATCCATTCAAAATATGCCGTCACAAATTTAGGTGCTTTACTACTTGCCAAAGAATTAAAAGATTTTGAAACTGTCGATCGCAAATCAGTTAGAGTTATTGTGTACAAAGGTGCTAATAAAGTGGAAACAGAACGAGAGCAAATTGGCAGTAAAGGCTACGCAATTGGTTTTGAAGGCATGGTCAATTGGATAAATGGACAATTACCCGCCAACGAAGAAATTGGTAAAGCACTTAGAACAGAATCAAGAATGTATCCAGAAATTGCTATTCGAGAGTTAGTAGGTAACCTACTCATACACCAAGATTTAAGTAGTAAAGGCTTTCCTATGATTGAAATATTCAAAGACCGTATTGAGTTTACTAATCCAGGTGTTCCAATAGTAAACCCAGATCGTTTTATTGATTCCTATAATTCTCGTAATGATAAATTAGCCGATTTGATGCGTAGAATGGGGTTTTGTGAAGAAAAAGGTTCTGGTATGGATAAGGTGTTTTTTTATAACGAATTGTATCAACTGCCGCCTATCAATGTATTAGTGGTCGAAGACAAAACCAGAGTAACAATTTACTCATACAAAACGTTAAATGAATTAGATAAAAAAGAAAAAATAAGAGCATGCTATCAACATGCGTGTTTGAAATATGTGTCAAATGATAAAATGACCAATCAATCATTGCGAGATCGATTTAAAATTGAAGACCACAACGCAGCCATTGCTTCTCGTATTATCAAAGATGCGTTGGCCGATGAAGTAATCAAATTAGAAGATCCTGAAAGCAACTCACGTAAATACGCCAAGTACATCCCTTTTTGGGCATAAGTTTCTCATGAGTCTTATTTGATTGTAGTGCTAGGTTATCAAGATTCTTATTTGATGGTTGTTTGATAATAAAGCAAAAATAAAACACAAACTGCTGATTTTTAGTGCTTTTTTATTTGATGCTTATTTGATTGTAGCGCTGGATCTGGTGGATTCTTATTTGATGGTTATTTGACAACCAACCAATAGTTAAACTAAAAAAATTATGAAACAAGAATATAAAGAAACAGAATTGGGACGGATTCCTAAGGAGTGGGAAGTGAAAAAGTTAGATGCTTTAGGAGTTTTTTTTAAAGGCAAAGGTGTTCCTAAAGTTCAGATTACAGATAATGGTTTTAATTGTTTAACTTATGGTGATTTATACACCAAGTACGATGTAATTATTAACAATGTTAAATCTTTTATACCCAAAGAAGTTGCTAAAATAAGTCAAGAAATAGAATATGGAGATATTTGTTTTTCAGGTTCTGGTGAAACTCTTAAAGAAATAGGCAAATGTGCTGTTTATTTAGAAAAAGAACCTGGCTATGCTGGAGGTGATATTATTGTTTTTAGAGGTAATCAAGAACCATTAGCACTTTCATATATACTTAATTCGACAGTTGTAAATCGTCAAAAGTATAAATATGGTCAAGGTCATTCAGTTGTTCATATTTATAGTTCGCAATTAAAAAACCTAAAAATTCCACTTCCCCCGCTTCCAGAACAAAAAGCAATAGCCGAGTGCCTTTCTACTTGGGATTATGGAATAAAAAGTCAATCACAACTTATAAAAGCCAAAGAAAAGCGTCTAAAAGCTCTAATGCAACAATTGCTTACAGGAAAAAAACGATTGGCAGGATTTACGGATGAATGGGGTTTTACAAAATTTGAAGATTTCTACACTGAAAATAAGATTAAAGCAAATGATAGTAAATATGAAGTATTATCAGTAACAAAAAATGGTATTGTTTCGCAATCTGAATATTTCAATAAAGAAATAGCAAGTAGCGACACTTCAAAATATTTAGTTGTAAAGCAAAATGATTTTGTAATGAGTGGTTTGAATTTTTGGATGGGATCTTATGATGTTTTAAATAATTTTGAAATAGGAATAGTATCTCCAGCATATAAGGTATATCGATTGAAAAAAGCATATAATAGTGCCTATTTTAGATTTTTTGTTAAAAGCAAAGCGATGTTAGATGCAATGGTTGGCTGTTCTGTTATGGGTGCATCAATAGTTCGTAGAAATTTTGATAAAGAAATTTTACATGAATGGAGTTTTAAAATCCCCTCTTTCGAAGAGCAAACCGCTATTGCAATAATTTTAAAAACAGCAGAAAAAGAAATCCAAATAGAAAAACAAAAATTAACTGATTTACAAAAACAGAAAAAAGGTTTAATGCAACAGTTGCTAACGGGTAAAGTAAGGTTGGTTTAACCTGCAGTAGCCTAATAGAAAATCAGTTGCTAAGGTTCTCAAAAAAAAGCACTCAAATACATTGGTTCAAAGTTGTAATTTGCGATTGGTAACCGCCTTTAAAGTAAATAAAATAGAAGAGATTTAAAGACTGCTACAACTAATGTACTAAGCCAAGTTCTTTACCCTTTGGGTAGTGAAACAACAAGGGTAGTGTATTATTGTAGTAAAATGCAAACTTACAGATAGGAACAAATAAAAATAACGCTAAACTACCTAAAACCAACAGATAATGGCATTTACAGAAGATAATATTTCACAGCTTCCGGCCTTAAAATTATTGATTAATTTAGGTTATACCTATTTGACGCCACCAGAAGCATTAAATAGGCGCGATAATAGAGAAAGTAATGTCATCTTAACAGATGTTTTACGAGAACGATTGATGCACATCAACAATATTAAACTAGGTAGTAAAAAAACCAAGTTTAACATTTCAAATATTGAAAAAGCCATTCAAAAACTGCAAGACATTCCACTTGCCGAAGGCTTGATTCATGCTTGCAATCAGACTTATAATTTGTTGGTTTTTGGGCATGCTTTGGAACAATCTATCGATGGTGACAAAAAAAGCCATACCATTCAATATATTGATTGGGAGAAGCCTTCTAATAATCATTTTCATGTTACGGAAGAATTCTCTGTAATGCGTACAGGTCGTAAAGATACTTATCGTCCGGATATTGTGCTGTTTGTCAATGGTATTCCATTAGCAGTTATCGAATGCAAAAGCCCAATGATTAAGGAGCCAATTAATCAAGCTATTAGTCAGCACATTCGTAACCAACAAGAAAACGGCATACAAAATTTGTATATATACAGCCAAGTATTATTAGCAACTTCCTTATTGGAAACAAAATATGCAACTACAAATACCAAAGAAGAATTTTGGGCTGTATGGAAAGAAAAAGATAATTCCTATATAGAAAATTTAGAAGGTATTGTCAATAAGCCATTGTCTAACGATGTAGAATCGAAACTTTTTGCAAATACTGATATCAGAAATAATTTTGACTATCAAGCTTATAAAGAAAAACACCAACAACATGTTGCACCAACACAGCAAGATATTTTTATTCAGGGGTTATTAAGTCCTGAGCGATTACTTACAATTGTAAAAGATTACATTTTGTTTGAAGGTGGTGTGATAAAAAAAATTGCTCGTTTTCAGCAGTATTTTTCAATCAAAAAAATTATAGACAGGATAAGACCTGTCCGCAATGGAAAACGTAAAGGAGGGGTGATTTGGCATACACAAGGGAGTGGAAAATCACTCACAATGGCTATGTTGGCGCGAAAAATTCAGGATACAATTTCAAATCCACAGATAATACTGGTAACGGACAGGGTTGATCTTGACCGTCAAATTACAACTACTTTACAAAAAGTTGAAGTCGATGTTATTAATGCAGCCTCAGGAAAACAATTGGTGAGTTTATTACAAGGCAATGGGGATTTGGTAATTACTACTATTATCAACAAATTTGACGCAGCTGTAAAAAGTTTATCTGACAATCAATTAACGAGTCATAATATTTTTGTGCTAATTGATGAGGGGCACAGAACGCAACATGGTGTTTTTAATGTAAATATGGAAAAAGTATTGCCAAATGCTTGTTTTATAGTATTTACAGGGACACCATTAATGAAAAAACAAAAAAACACGGCTAATAAATTTGGTGGGATTATAGATACTTATCCAATTTCTGAAGCTGTAACTGACGGTGCAATTGTTCCAATTTTATACGAAGGTCGCTTAGCAATTCAAGATGTTAATCGAAAGGCTCTAGATAATGGCGTGGATATTCTCATGGAAGATATAGCCGAATATCATAAAGCAGACCTTAAAAAGAAAATGAGTCAAGCGAGGTTAATTTCAAAAACAGATCAAAATATTTTTCAAACAGCTTTAGATATCAGTTCGCATTTTTACTCAAACTGGGGAGATAATAAAGAGGGGGTACACTCTGGTTTTAGAGGCATGGTAGTGTGCCCAGATAAATTGACAGCTGTTAAATACAAAAAAGCCTTTGATCTCATCGGAAAGGTTAAAACAGAAGTTGTAATGTCTGCCCCTGATACTAGAGAAAATAATGAAGATGTTCACAGTTCCGAATCTCCTGAAGTAAATCAATATTATGAGTTGCTTAAAACGAAGTATGGTCAAGATATAGATAAAATGATCATTCAACAGTATGAATATGGTGAGAATATTGAGTTATTAATTGTAATTGACAAGCTACTTACTGGTTTTGATGTTCCTCAAACAATTGTTTTGTATTTATGCCGTAAACTTAGAGAACACACTTTGTTACAGGCAATTGCAAGGGTAAATAGAGTATATCCTGGAAAAGATTTTGGCTATATTATTGATTACGCTGGAATCATGGAGGAACTTCAAGTTGCACTTGAAAATTATTCGGGTAATGATGATTCTTTTGATCCTGAAGACCTTGCAGGTTCATTAACAAATATTTCCGAAGAGATAGGTAAATTACCGCGTGCACATGCTGACCTTTTAGCTATTTTCAAAAAGATAACTAACAAACTAAATATTGATGAATATATTGTATTTCTAGCTGACCAAGCTATTCGAGATGATTTCTATAATAAATTTAATGTTTATGCAAGAATTTTAAAAATGGCTCTATCATCCTTGGATTTTCATAATAATACTACTGAAAAGAGTATAGAAATCTATAAAGAAGATCTTAAAAAATATGCAAATATAAGGGTTGCTGCAAATTCTGTATACCTAGATAAAGTGAGTTTTAGTCAATATGAAAAGCAACTCCAAAAATTACTAGACCAACACGTAATTACCGAAGAAATCATTCGATTAGTAGAACCTTTAAACATTTTGGATGCAGAGGCTTTTGAAGAAGAAGTAAATAAACTTGTAGGTTCAAGAGCAAAAGCCGAAAAAATAGCAGCTGCTACGTCAAAATTTCTTTCTATTAATATTGACGCAAATCCTGCACTTTATAAAAAACTATCGGAGCTAATTAGTGAAACAATTGCAGATATGCGTGCTAATCGACTTTCTGAAATTGATGCACTTAGAAAGTTGAAAGAAATCAAAAAAAATGCTGTAAATGGTTCTTCTGATGATCTACCCCTAGAGATACAAGATAAAAATAGAAATCGAGCCATTTATCAACTTTTTAAAGAAGAAAATAAATTAGAAAGCAAAGGAATAGAACTCACTCTAATGTTTGATAAAATTGTCTCAAATTATGAAATAGTAGATTGGCATAAGCGCACAGATATTATCAATAAAATTGAATTGGAATTCGGTGACTATTTGATGGATATGTTTGATGTTCCCATGTCAAAAGCAGATGAATTAACTGAAAAAGCTATTGCTATTGCTATTGCAAATAGATAAAATGATGATAGAGCAAATTAAATACGGTAGTCACACTATTGAATTTGAATTGAAATATTCGAATCGCAAAACTTTGGGAGTAAAAATTCTGCCTGATACTTCTGTATATGTTACTGCTCCCTTTGAACTTTCTCTCGATAAAATTAAAGAAAATCTTTCTAAGAAAGCAAGTTGGATTATAAATCAAAAAACGTATTTTTTAAATTTTGACTCAACAGTAGTGTCTTATGAAATAAAAACTGGTTACAGTGTACATTATTTAGGCAGACAATATAAGTTAATCGTTGAAAAATCAGAAAAAAACGAAGTGCTTTACAAAGGGAATTTATTTTTAGTTTCTGTAAAAGATAAGCGAAAAGCACAAACCTTTTTTGATCAGTGGCTAAGGGAAAGAGCTATTCTTAAAATTAGCGAAATAGCGAAAACAGTTATCAAAAAGTTTGGCGAACGTTATTTTATACCCTCAGAAATATACTTTCAAGATATGCCTACACGTTGGGGAAGTTGCACTATAAAAGACAAGTTAATCTTTAATCCTAAATTAATTCACACCCCAAAGCGTTGCATTGAGTATGTTGTTATGCATGAATTATGCCACATGGTTCATAAACATCATAATGATAGTTTTTTTAAGTTACTTACGATAATGATGCCTGATTGGGAAAAAAGGAAAATCAAATTAGATTCTTATTTGTAATATTGGTGTGGAATGCCCACACAACTTACTCTAAACCAAAACTTTTCTAAAATTCCCTTCTGTCAATAAAATTAAAGTTAACCTATTCCCCTTAATTTCCAATAGTTCTCTTTTCAAATTTTCTAAAATTCTTGAAATCTTGAAAAAACAATGTAATATTTGACGAACAGATGCCAAATACCCTCTAATCGAAATGGAAAGCTTGAAATAGATTTTTACTGGAGTTGACTTCAAAATGGGGATAATACGTATTATCAAATTCCAAAACCAAAATATTCTGTTTGGTTATATTCAGTAGTTTGTAAACCATTCCATGATTTTTGGTAATCATGATATAGATTTTTCCATCTTGCACTTTATCAAAATGTTCTAGGGAGCGTACCACAATAACAGAACCTCCCTCTTCAAGAGGCATAGAATATCCATCTACTAAACAGCTCTTTCCTCAGCTCTCAGCTGTACAAAATACATAAACGCTATAAAACTATGTTTTATAGCGTTTATTAAAATGGTGATTTTACCTCTAGGACTAGTATTAGTAGTTGAACTTAAGGAGCATGAGTAACCTAATTGCTATTGCTTAATAAGTCTTCTTGAAGTCAAAGCTCCTTTACTATCCCTAATTTTTACAATATACAATCCCGAAGACAAATCACTAATATCGTATTCATTAGGACTTAGTTGGGTTAAACTTTCAGTGATTTTTTCACCTGTAATGTTGTATAAAGATACATGAGCAATACTTACATCATTTTTCAATTCTAACTTAAAACTAGATTGCGCAGGGTTGGGGTATAATGAAATTCCATTCTCTAATTCAAAACTATTAGTGCCTAAAGAAGGATTAGAATTTAAAATCTTAACCTCATCTATATAAAGAAATGAATCTGTGTTATTAAGTATTCTCCCCCCTGGTACATTAACACCTATATCTGCATGAAATATAAGACTATAAAGGGTCGTTTTAGTAAAATTAGTAGCTGTTTGTGAATCTACTATCGGTATAATTATTTGCTCCCATCCACTAGCACCTGAGTGAAGCGTACTAGGCCTAACAACATTAGTACCGTTATTTGTATCAGAAGTGGCATCAAATCTACAACCAATATCAGTTTTGGGGCCATAAACCATCACACTTAGGAATTTAGTATCAGAAGTTGAAATGGCTAAATCTGGATTTACATCAATTCTAACGAACTCATACCAATTTGTAGATGTTCTCCCAATTTTTAGACAATTCGCAGATGTATTTATTCCTGTTTGATCTGGATTTGCTACCACAGCCACCGAAGCTCCAAAGACTCCCGCAGGAGTTGTCGAACCAGTTTCAAAGTCATTCACTATAGTTTGTCCGTAAATAAATGTTGAACAATAAATTAAAAAAGATAATGTTAAAGTAATTTTTTGTTTCATAATAGTAAAGTTGAATTGTTAATTAATAGTTATGTAAATTTATCAGGATTCACTGTCGTAAAAATGGACTATGATTCTGAATATATAGACATTACTATTCTACTGCACTACTATTTCATTTTCCACACTCTAATATAATCTACTTTTGATTCTGTAAATGACCCTATAGCTCTTGAAGTAAAATCTGCAACACCTCCAAAACTAGCTCCTGTAGATAACCACAAAAATTCCTCAACTTGGGGTACCCAGATACCTTCATAGCGTGTCATGAATTTACCATCGTAATAAATTTCAAGTTTATCTTCATTCCACAATAAACCATATGTATGGTAACCATTGTGTATGCCTGGGGTGTCATACCTTTTGGTATTCGCTTTTTTTGCGGCTCCATAACCATCTATATGAACCACACTTTTAGTAAAATCACCAATCCACGCCGATTCAAAAACATCTATTTCAGCCCCATCAGCCCCAGTTCCATTTACATTACCCATATTGTCACCTTGAAGCCAAAGTGCTGTATGTGTACCAAACATAGTTTCGGCAATTTCAATCCTAGCTTCAATGTATCCGTATTTGAATTCAAATAAATTATTGCTATAAATGGATCCACAATGTAATGTATTAGCATTAACCTTAATGCTCTTGAGTACTAAATTTCCATTTTTATAACTAACGTTCTCTGGTTTCCAAAACCATTGAGAAATTCCTATTTCAGCTCTAGGTGCCCGACTTTGTTGAGAATTATTTTTCTCCCATTTACTAGCATCAAAGTAATCAAAGTCATCATTAAATATTAACTGCCAATTACTCGTATTTACAGTGTTTAACAATGGCTTTACGCCAACTGAAGGGTTGCTGCCCGAATTTATTACCTCATCATCTGGTGAACTTCTATTATTTTCACTACAAGAGCCAAAAATAAAAGCTACCAATAGATACGTGATGAATAACATTTTGTTTACAAAAGAATTTTTCATTTTTATCTTGATTTAGGAATTAATAGGCGAGTCAACCCTAACTGAATTAGATTTTGACGATATTTTTTTGTTCTGTCAAGCTTTAATTTTGGAAAAACGACTAATAAAAATCATGTTTCTTACACCAGGCTGATGAAGAATTTTAATTTAAAACGTCATTGGAAGAGCGGAACAAAACGAGCAGCTTTTATCATTGTATTGCACAAAAGACTTCCAATGACGTTTCAATAATTATATTTAACAGGTATTTAGGAGATGATAATCAATTGAAACAGCATTAATTTTCCTTGTAAATATCTTTAGCTGAAAAATTCCCTTGTTTTTTATCTGCTTTTATTTTTTTTAAATCCTCTATTGAAATTGTTTTTGTAGGATTAAATGAAGTACCACTCATATACTGCAACAAACTATATCGCAATTGTCTTGCTACAGGTCTATCATCTAATTTTGAAGTCAAATCCATAGAAGAAAAAATTAGTTTCCCATTCTCAACTTTTGCTTCAAAAACGGTTGCTAAATGATGATTGGTCACAAAATTGTCAATAACACGAACGATAGGAGTAACATCTAATGAGTCAGTGATGACAGATTTTGATTGAATACACAAATCCCACCATTGCCAATCAGTATGTGTATCAGTTGGAAAATTTTGTAAAGCTGGATGTTTTTTATCCACTAACAATCCCATAGTAGCGGGTTGATTAGGAAAATGAACGGGACTCCAAAATACAGGTACAAATCGACCGTCTATTCCTTTTAGTGTTTTATAATCAGGATTCAACAACACTTTTTTGCCTTGATTAAGAGCTACCGCAGCTTCTTCTATTGATGAGGTAACAACCACATCATTAGCAGTTGTAGCAACAACATTAGGATACACCCAAATAGACCAATTGTTTTTATACTTTGTTCCCTTTAGACTCACTGTTAATGTTAATCTTTTTGCAGTTGTTGTTGTTACCGGATATTCAATGGCACCTATATTTACATTATTTCCAATCGTCAAACTAACACCGTCCACATTCCCTTTTTTTATAACTGTACCTGCATCATCCGTTAGTGTCCAATCAATAGTTTGATTTTTTTTCTCTTCAAAAAAGTTAGTCACTTCTATTGAAGCGGTAAATCTTTCTCCTGATTTATAAACCGCTTTTTCAAAACGAACAAGCGGCACAAGCTCGCTATTGAATTGTCTAAATTCTTCCGCTGAAATGATTCCTTTTGATTCCCAAAATGCGTTTAATAAACCAACTAATGCGGTTCCTTGTCCAGGAAAATCTTGAAGTTGTAACAACTGAAAACCATCAAAACTCGGTGTTTTCAAAGCGCGTTCTATTTCCTCTTTATATAATAACGCTGCTAGTTTTCCCGAATTATACGTAAAATCTTTAGCTGAACCAATTAAGCCTTTCTTTTCTAATTCTCTCTTCACGGCAATAAAATTAAGAGGTTCTAAAATACCCTTGTATTTTGAAATTTCACTCATATCAGGGTAAACAGAATATTGTCCTATTTCATGTGATACCAAAGGGATTTTTACATGCTCACTTGTTGCTGTGTAATCAGCATTGAAATGAGGCGATTTATCATTAAAAATACCTTGTCCTCTAACCCAACCTTTGTCTGTCCATTGTGTAATAAAGAACTCATCCTGAGATTCAGGACGTGTTCCCATAGGTTTTTGAAATGAAAAAGAAGTAGTCGCATACATGTGTCGGTTGTCTTGTTTTTTTAAATCTTCAACCATGGTATTTAATACTGCTGCATCGCCTTCTAATTCATTTCCCATTGTCATAAAAAGGAAAGAAGGGTGATTTCCATAATCACGAATTATTTTATTAGCTTCTGCTTTTAAATACTGAGTTGTTTTATCCTCTTGACCAACTTTCAAACTCCACTGAGGCAGTTCTACTTGACAATAAATTCCGGCTTCATCTGCTGCTTCAAATGCTGCTTTTGGAGGACACCAAGAATGAAAACGCAAATGATTCAAACCATAAGCTTTTGCTTGAGAAATTAGCTTTGCCCACTCTTTTTTCTCCATTGGCGGATGTCCTGTTAATGGAAAAATCACACATTCTAAATTACCTCGTAGAAAAATTCGTTTTCCGTTTAATGTCAAATCTCCATTTTTATTACTGACTTCCTTATAGCCAAATCGAGCTTTAGAACTTCCTGTATTTGAAACAATTTCGACATCATAAAGAGCAGGATTAAACTCATCCCAAAACGCAAGGTTTTTTGGCCTATCAATTTCAATACTAATTGAGTTGTTGTTTTCTATTAAGGCTTGTATTTTTTCATTAAATATAACTTCACCTTTTATGTCTCTAATGATACAATTCACTTTGTTATCACTAAATTTAGATTGACTAAAAGTAATTTTTAACTTATTATCCTTTACATTAGGATAAACCTGTATATTGTTAGGCGTATTTTTATCTGAAACATTTATAGATAAATCACCTAGAATACCATTCCATTTTATTTGAGTATGATTCGTATAAGCATGTGCCATATCTTGATTTACAGGATCTGGGTATTTTGTTCCAGCTACATTTATCAATGGGAATTGGTTCGAGTTATCAATACAAACAGTCAATAGATGCTTTCCTGGAGTTAAATGCGTTGTTAAATCATACACATGATTCCCAATTAGACTATTAGCTTTACCTACAAGTTTACCATCAATATATACAGCAGACTCCCAAATAATTCTTTCTAGATTCAATTTCACAACATTCCCTTTCCATGAGGTTGGAATATCAATCTCTCTCTGATACCATGCTTTCCCTATATATTGATGCTTTCTAGCCAAGTTAGACATCACATAATTATTGATAGCTGGCTCTAAATTGTTTGGCTTTCCAATACCTGCATCATCCAAAGTTCCCGGTAAATTTATTTTAGTCCCCATAAACTTTTTAGCAGCCCAATTACTACTCTCTCCCGTATTTGTAGAATCTAATTTGACCTGCCACTTTCCAGACAAATCTATTTGATCTATATTAATAGTTGAACAGGCACTTGTTAAGACCAGTGCAAAGAATACAACTGCAGGTTGAAAAAATTTCATCATTTTTATGTTAGTTTAATACTTTTGATTTTATATTTCTTTTCTAATTTTTTGACTTTCCAAAAAATCATCACACGCACTCTTAATGTGATAATTAAGGTTTGGTGTTTCTAACAATTTGGAAACAGTAGTCTCAAATGGTGTCCTATCTTTAAAATAAAGTGCGTAATTTATACTCATTAAAGACAGAGTCCAGTCTTCATTTTTGCAAAATTTGTTTAATATCTTTGCAGCATTTTTTTTATTAAACTTTTCATATAAAATAGCTGCGACAGTTATAGATACTGGGGGATAATCATCATGAAGCGCTTTATTCAAATCTTTTTTATAGGCTTGTAAAAGTGCTTTATCTTGTGACATTAAACCTATACTTGCCCAATAGCGAACGATTTTATCTTGATGTTGAAGGTATTTAATTTGAGTTTTTACAAATTCTTCTCCTTTTTTACCTGACAGGGTTGCTACTTTATATATTTCGTCAAAACTATAATTGGTTTCATCCATACGATATTCGTAGGGTGTTTGTGTTTTTGAAATTTTCACTATTTCATATTCTGGCATAAACAAGATGTCTTTGGCTTTTATAAGCTCACTATCCATATAGCGCCTCATGTTTTCTAAAACAGATTTGTATTTTGGGTTCTCCCCTAAGTTCTTGGTTTCCCAAACATCATTTTCTATATCATACAACACCTCTAAAGGACGTTCATTAAAAATACGCGATTGCAATGCGTTAAGTTTATTATGTTTTAAGTCGTTACGCATATGCTTTGTGATATCAGCAATTTCTAGATAATTAATGTATCGTACTTCTGGAATGAATGGCATAAAATTCCTAGAATACACATATTTCCCGTCGGTTACACTTCTTACCAAATCTAATCCATTATCTACCCTATCAGTAGAAAGCAACCGATATTTCTTTTTGTTTCCCCTCGATTGACCTAAAAACGGTGTGCCTTTCATATAATCTGGTACTTTCCCACCCAATAAATTTATGATGGTTGGTCCCAAATCTTCAAAAGTTATTAACTCATCAGACACACTAGCGGTTCCCCAAGGAGAAAGGTGCTTCCATTTTTCTGGAAACCAAATTATAAAAGGAACGCGATATCCTAAACCAATCCCATTAGTCTTAGCTCTAGGAATACCTTCCCCGTGATCTGCATAAAAGAAAATAATGGTATTGTCTCGTAACTTATCCTCTTCAAGCTTTGTTAGTAATTTACCAATTTTATTATCAGTAAGTTTTATCGAATTATAGACTCTCGCAAATTGTTTTCGCATTTCGGGAGTGTCATTATAAAAAGGTGGCATTTCAAAAGCGTCATCTGCTATTCTGTCTTCTTTTGGAAGCTGATTCCAAACATATTTTTCATACTGCTCAAAAGTCCAAGACATAGTTCTTGATTGATGAGAATCATCAAAATTAAATACTGAAAAAAATGGTTGTTTTTCCCCTCGTCCGTCCCAACTCGCTTTTTTAGAACATTCATCCCAAGCTTCTTTTATAAAATCTTTTTCGTTAGCAATATTATAGTCTGTTTTGGGATTATTAGAAGTATAATAACCTAGTTTTTTTAAATAATAGGGAAAACCTTTTATATAATTAGGTATTGGATATTGACTTCTTTGATGGCCAGTACCCATTGTGTAAGTTTTTGCCCCAGTAATAATAGTAGACCTACTTGCTGCACATACCGTTCCAGTTGAAAAAGCATTGGTAAAACGTATACCTTCTTTTGCGAGTTTATCAATAATAGGTGTGCTGGCTTTTTTATTACCGTAACAACCTATAAATTGTGGCGAAGTATCTTCAATTGTTATCCATAGAATGTTAGGTCTGTCTTGTGCAGAAACTAAATTTAATGAAAACAAAATGTAAAATAAACAGATATAACGCTTCATACAATTGTACTTTACTTTTTTAAAATTTTAATCATTTCCTTTTCCATTTTTGCAACTATATCAGGATGTTCATTATAAACATTATGACTTTCAGATGGGTCATTATCTAAATTGAATAATTGCACTTCTTTTCTAAATCCAGGATCAACAAATTTGTCACTGATCCATTTGGGAACTTGTTGGTCTTTTGGTTGTACATACTTCCAATTACCCATTCTTAATCCAAATGTATAAGACTCTTCCAGTAAAAAATCACGTCCTTTTTCTGTTTTACCTAACCATGTATTAATAAGATTTTTACTGTCGGGAGCCGCTCCTTTTACTGGTTTTTGATTTACTAAATCGGCTAATGAAGCATACAAATCAATTTGTGAAATTAACGCTGAACTTGTTCCTGGCTTTACCTTTTTTGGCCAATGCACTATAGTAGGCATGCGTGTACCTGCTTCATAAACGGAATATTTAGTCCCTCTATATGGTCCACCAGGCTTATGAGTTCCCAATAACTCTGTAGCATAATCTAAATAACCATCGTCTAATATAGGGCCGTTATCACTCGTAAATACGATTAAAGTATTATGGAGAAGATTTACTTTCTTTAATTGTTCTGTAATTTGACCTACGCACCAGTCCATTTGTGCAATGACATCTCCTCGAGGTCCCATCGTACTGCTTTCAACAAATTTTATATTAGCGACCCTTGGTTGATGTATATCATGTAGTGAAAAATATAAAAAGAATTTATCTTCTTTATTTTCTTCAATAAACGCATTTGCTTTTTTGGTAAGTACAAAAGGGAAATCCTCATCTACCCATAAAGCTTTTTTACCACCATCCATAAAACCTATACGGCTAATTCCATTGATAATAGCTCCTTGATGATAGGGGTCTGTATGCATTTTTAATAACTCAGGATGTTCTCTACCTATTGGGTAGCCATCAATTCTTGTTCCGTAACTAACCGTAATGGGATCCGATAAATCCAAGCCAACCACTTCTTGATTTTCTAAAAAAATACAAGGCGTTCTATCTCCTGTTGCTGGAATTAAAAAACTATAATCAAACCCCACTTCTTTAGGTCCAGGACTGACTCTTTTGTTCCAATCAATTTTCCCTCTGCCAAGTCCTAAATGCCATTTTCCTACAACGCCCGTTGTGTAACCCGCTTTTTGTAACAAAGCAGGAAGTGTTTCTTTGTTTGTATCAATGATTAAAGGGGCATCACCTTCTAATATAGCTGCATTATTTCTAAAAGCGTATTCACCTGTTAAAAGCGAATAGCGTGATGGAGTACAGGTTGAGGCACTACTATGAGCATCGGTAAAATTCAAACCATTATTCGCTAAATAGTCAACATTTGGCGTTTTAACTCCAATCGCCCCATTGACACCTATATCTCCATAACCTAAATCATCGACATAAATGATAATTATATTGGGATCGCCTTTTTGAGCAATCCCAATATAATGAGCCGTAAGTGTTAGTATTAACAACAGAAATTTTGCTATTTTATTTATCATTATCATCTGTTTTTAAGCTTTCTATCAAATTAATCCAAACAGCTTATTGTTCTTTGTTTAACTATTAATGAAACTTCCTTCAAAATTAGCATGAATATGTGCCGGTAAATGAAAACACATACTTGTAACCGAATTGAAAGTTCTAACAGCTTCCTCTTGTTTCCCCAATCCAAGTTGTCCTAATCCTATCAAATAATTACAATGTATTTGATTGATTACGTTCAAATCTTCTTCCCAAATTAATAAATCTGGAAGCGAAATCGCAAAATAATCAAGCTTCACCTCATCATTCATATGCGATTGACCGTAGTTCAATAGATTTTCAAAACGGGTATTGGCTTCTTCGGTTCTACCTAATTTTTGCAATGCTAATCCTTGATAAAATATCTTATCGGGTTGTTGATCATTGTAAAAAATAGCTGGGCTTGGATCGCTAAGACCTTCAGATGCTTTTTCAAAATAACCCTTTGCTATTTCTTCATTTCCTAAACCTTGATAAGCACAACCCAACCAATAATGGATGTCATTTTCTTGAGTACCATATAATTTACCTTCGCCTAAATTATGAGGGTAAACTTGTGCTTGCTCTAAGTAGTCAATGGCCTTTTGATAGTTTCCTTCACCAATATATTTTTTAGCTAATTCTACCTGAATAGTTAAATATTGGAAAGGTACTTTGCCTTCACCACCTTCCCAAGGGTGAAATTGACGTTGTTCTAATAACGATTTAGCTTTTTCAAAATCACCTTTTATGTTATACAATGCAATACGCTCCAAGTATAAATCATCTCTTTGAATCGTTAGGTCGATGTTTTTTTCTAAAAGTGTCAGACGTTCATCAGCAGAAACATTTATTTTTTTGTACAACTGGTCTAGTTCCATTAACAAACGTGCATCAGTTGCATCCAGTTCAAAAGCTTTTTCTAAATGCTTTCTTGCCAAGTCTTTTTGATTGGTTTTATTATAATACAGTAAAGCCAAATTACGATGTACAATTGCAAAAGAATCATCTAGTGCAACAGACATTTCCATACACTCTTGTGCTTCCTTGTATTGTTTTGAGGCGTACCAAAAGTTTCCTAAATAGTAGAACGCTTTGGCATCTGTTGGATTGGCTTTGCAAGCTGCTTGCAGTGCTAATACTTCTTCAATTTTATTTGGAAAACAATACGTATCTGGCATTTGAGATGCTTTTTTGTAGCATTCCAGAGCTTGTGCTGCCTCTCCTTTTTGGTCAAAATACCAACCCATAAAATAATTTACCATTGGATATACCTGAGATTTGCCGTCAGTATGCACTTTTAATATTGAAATTGCTTCCTCATATTGTCCAGCCATAGCATAATCTAAAGAAAATTCGATATAATTATGAGCGTAATCTCTAATTAATTCTTTGAAGCAATCTAAATCTTCTTGTTTATTAGATATTATAAAACGCTCATATAGAACACCAAAATTAAATTTATCAATAGCCAAAGATTCCTCAATAAGTTTATTAGCTTCTTCTAATTTTCCAAGTTTTCTAAGGATAATCACTTTTAAATGTCTTCCTTTATGATTATGCCAGTTTTTAATTAAGGCACGGTCTATCAAATCTAAGGCTTTGGTCAAGTCATCCCTTAGACAATCAATTTGTGCTAAGTTAAAATAACCTGCATCTTGCCATTGTGCGTTCCAACAAGCTTTAAAAATATTAGCATAAGCTTCGTCTTTTTTACCTAAAAAACTCAATGCTAATCCTTTATTAAAATAAGGCTCGCCATCATAAGGGTTAGGATTATGTCTGGTAAGTGTGTCAATAGCTTTATCAAAATATTCTACTGCTGTTTCCAGTTGTGCTTTTCTTAAGTTTAACAATCCCATAGCATTATTGCATCTTACATCACCAGGTGCTCTACGCAATCCTTCTTCATAATAATCAATAGGACTAAAAGTAGCGTGCCTGTATTGTTCTAAGTGCAAACCTTGTAAATACAACGCCTCAACAGAATCAATAGCCTTTGGTTCTTTAGCTGCTTTTGCTGGCTCTGGAATTTCAGCATCTGCTTTTGTATCAGGTGCCCATGCAACCAATACATTTCCTGATTTATCCGTAACAGATACTTTTAAATCTTTAAATTCAGAGCCATTTAATGCAACCGACTTTTCAAAGCCGTGTTCTGGTGATAAATTGACAACTTCTTCCAATAGCACACCAGTTTTGCCTTTCAAAGAAACAATAGCGCTGTTATATTCGGATGTAACATACACTTTTACCAAAGCTTTGCCATCAATAATTTCCAAATTTACTAAAGCTTCCTTAGTTGCATTTTTCACCACGCCTACATTATAGTATGGCATGAAATATTGTTTAAAGCTTTTTTCTTCATAAGGATGCATCCAAGAAAAATCAGGTTGATTATCTGTATAAACACCACACATCAGCTCAATGTATGGCCCGTCTTCATCCGTCAAGTTTCTATCCCAAGCTTGTCCAAAATCTCCATTCCCCCAAGTCCATTGTTTTTTTCCAGGCGATACATTATGATCGGCAATATGAAGCAAACCCCCTTTAGAATCATTTTCATATCCACCAACAAAATCATATTCTGACGTAATAGCCATATAACTAGTAGGTACTGGAATATTTTTATAATTCGAAATATCCGTTCCTGGCGAGTAATCCACTTTATAGTACTCTCCCTTAGCTATTGGAAATTCAGAAACATCACGTTTCCCATGATCGAAAACGGCATGTACATCGGGAGGAAACACTGATTGGTAATGATCGTTTACGGCTACCGCAGGATTTGCCCACCAAAGAAAAGTTTGTGGATGTGGTGTTCTATTATACAATTGTGCTTTAATTTCTAAATAAGCTTTATCTGGATATAATGTAAATCCGGCCATTCCTTTGGTACGGAACATACGCTCTACTTCACTCACCCAAACAGTTACACTACCATCTTCGTTTTCTTCAATAGTGAAATCTGTTGGATCATAGGTACTTGGTCTGTGATGTTGTGGCCAGTTAAATTCAATTCCACCTGAAATCCAAGGTCCTGTCAAACCTACCAAAGCTGGTTTTATAACTTGATTATAGTAAACAAAATGACGTTCTCTGATTTTGTCGTAAGCCATTTGGATTCTTCCTCCTAATGCTGGTAAAACCATAATTTTGATATAATCATTTTCGATAAAAATAGCATCCCATTCTTTATCTACTTTGGTATCACTCATGGTTTCAATTACAGGATGTGGATAAACAGCTCCACAACTTGCTTGATAAACACGTTTATCTAAAAAAACAGGATACTTTTCAGGTTTCCCAACTTCATAAGTAGGAATAATTACTTTCTCTTTCCAAGCTTTTACAGTCTTCATATTCATATTTTTAAATCTGTTTTCAACAACAGATAATTATTTTTCACTTACTATTTTTGTTTTCTTAAGAGCGCTCTTTATTAGATTATAATTTATAAATCAATATTTGAAATATTCATAAATTGAATTGGCAACAAATTGATGACCTTTTTGATTAATGTGATTATTCTGTGCCATAAAGGCTGGTAGTGGTTGTGTTTTAGCTAAAGATTTGAAATACGAATAACTATCCACTAATCCCAGATTATATTTTTTAGCTAAAGATCTAATTTGCTGACTATGCTTTTCTAACGGAGCATCATCAGAGGTTATATCTTCTTTTAAATCGGGTGTTGGTGTCAGTAAAATGACTTTTGTACCGTATTCTAAAGCCTCTTGGATCATTTGTTCCCAAGCAATCAAAGCACGTTCTAAGCCGATACTTCGATCATTAAGCGCATAATCTATAAAAAGTACATCTGGTTTATAAATTAACACCTCTTTTTTGAATCGTTTAGCACCTTGCTCCGACTGTTCCCCGCCAATTGAAGTTGTTATTATATTAACCACAGAATAAGGATAATTATCATTTAATAACTTCAATGTCAAAAAAGGATAGGCATTCAAACGGTCTGTTACTCCATTAGTTAAATAACCAGTAGGTACTGAATGACCATGAAAAACTAAATTCTTAGTACTGTTTTTGGGCCATTTTACTTTTAACTCCTGTTTTAAAGAATCTAGATAGCTTTCAGGACTAGCAATTTGTTGGGCACTAGCATAACTAAAACCAATCAATAACAACAAATAACTAAACATTCTTATTTTTAATAAATTGAATACCATATTACTTTGTATTTATGTCAATTAACTCCCTCTCGATTTCTTCTAAGCTTTTACCTTTAGTTTCTGGTAATTTTCTTTTTATGAAAAGATAACCTAAGACACAGATGAAGCTGTATACCCAAAATGTCCCAGAAGCTCCTAATAAATCATTTAAAATTGGGAATGTAAAGGTGAGTATAAAAGAAGCAATCCATAATGAAAATGTAGCTATAGACATCGCTACACCACGCAATCTATTAGGAAATATTTCAGATAAAACAACCCAAGTGATGGGAGCCAATGACATGGCATAGATGCTAATTGCAATGATAACTAGGAGTAGGACAGGCCAACCTGTGAATTCAAAATAATACGCTCCTCCTAAAATCGAATATACAAGAGCCAATCCCATAGAACCAAATAGCATTAACTTTCTTCGACCCCAACTATCAACCGTACGCATGGCAACAAAAGTGAATATTAGATTAACACTTCCTGTAATCACGATATTAAATAACATATCACCTACATTATACCCAGCAGCTGTAAATATTTCTTCGGCATAATTAAAAATGATGTTAATTCCGCACCATTGTTGAAAAATGGCTAATACAATTCCAATAAAAAGTATGGGTTTAACTTTTGGACTTTTGAAATCTGAATAACTAATTTTTTGATTAACATTTTCATTAAGTGTCAATTTGATGTTCTTCAATTCAGTTTCTGCATAAGCTTTTCCTCCAATTTTAGACAAAACTTTATAAGCCGCTTCATCATTATTAATTTTCATCAAAAACCTTGGACTCTTAGGTACAATAAACATCAAGAAGAAAAAGGCCAAAGCAGGCACTAATTCAGCCCAAAACATCCATCTCCACCCCATTTGTCCGTTCCAAGAGCTCAACATCATCTCAGCCGTGCTGGAAGCAGGAATTGCTTCTGCTATATAATAGTTTGCTATTTGAGCTGCTAAAATTCCAATAACAATGGTAAGCTGATTGATGGCAACAAACTGACCTCTATATTTAGCGGGAGCAATTTCGGCAATATACATTGGTGATAATGTTGATGCTAACCCAATTCCTAAACCACCAATTAATCTATAAATAATAAAGGGCGTAAAAGTGTCAACATAGCCAGTTCCAAAAGCCGAAAGAGAAAAGAATACGGCAGCTAAAATCAAAGGGTTTTTTCTACCAAAACGGTCCGATACAAAACCGGAAATCACAGCTCCAAAAATACAACCTACTAGAGCACTACTCATTGCCCATCCTTGTAAAGCAGGAAGGCTACTGATTCCAAAGAAAAGTTCATAGAATGGCTTAGCTCCTCCTATAACAACCCAATCGTATCCGAATAAAAATCCTCCCATAGCAGAAACCAGTGCTAAAAAGAGTAGGTAAGTGAAATTAAATTTAGTAGTATCCATATGGTTTTTAGGTTAGTGTATTTATTTGAAAAAATATTAATCTTTGGTTGTTTTACTATCCCACCAATTAGCATTGGGTTGGAAATCTTTACTTAAAAAATCTTTGCGTTGTTTCTCTAAATCAGAACGCATTTTTGTTTTCCTGTTTTCATATTGTTTTTTTGATAAAGCATCATCATATTTAGAATTCTGGACAGGGATTTTTGCTTTTGTTTCAGTTAAAAAATTATCTAACTCTTTTCTAAGTTGTGTAGCAACAGTCACATTACTTTTGGAAACTTCATTTTTCTCGCCCATATCTTTATGCAAATTATAAAGCTCGTCGTGTCCATCCTCCCAATAATGAATTAATTTCCATTCCCCTCTTCTAATAATACTTACAGGTTCGCCACCTTGATTTCCATAATGTGGATAATGCCAAAACAAAGCTCTTTCATTTACCGATTTTCCTTTTAATAAAGGTGCTAAACTTATACCATCAATTTTCTGTGTTGGTTTGATTTTTACCCCTGTTAGATCTAATAATGTTGGATAAAAATCCACCCCTGATACAGGATATTCAATCTTTTTGGGACCATTTTTTAACTGAGGTACTTTCATCAGATATGGTTCTCTAATTCCGCCTTCCCATTGATATCCCTTACCACCTCTTAAAGGTAAGTTTGAAGTTGAAAAAGCATCACCACTGGCAACACCACCATTGTCAGAAGTAAATACAATGATGGTATTTTCATCTAAATGAAGTTCTTTTAATTTATCCAAAACCAAACCTACCGCATCATCCATACTTTCTACTAGCCCAGCATAAACAGGATTATCTTGTACCACTCTAATAGGTAAAACACGTTCCATTTCAAAACCTGAATTAGGGATGCCTTGCGCTTCGGCTTTATTTCTATACTTATTCCATTTTTGCTCGGTTGTTTCAATTGGACCGTGAACTGCATAAAATGATAAATAGGCAAAAAATGGCTTGTCTTTATTTTCTGTTATGAAATCAACTGTTTCTTGAGCTAATCTCATTGTTAAGTTTTCACCTTCATATTTGTATTTTAATTTCGGATTATCCCAAGGTGCATAATAGCCTCCTTTAGGACTGCCTACTTCCCATCCTCCAATGTTAATATCAAAACCATTATTTTCAGGTGTAGAAGGTTCGTCACCTAAATGCCATTTACCAGCAAAAAAAGTCTTGTAACCACCCGCTTTCATTGCTTCAGCGATAGTAATGTCTTCAGTTAGAATTGTGTGAACATATTCTGAGGGCAGAATTTTAGTATTGTTTCTTTTAGCCCATTTTTCTCCAGTCTCTGCGCCAATCCAGTCTGTAATACCATGATTTACTGTAAACTGACCTGTTAATATACTTGCTCTAGAAGGACTACACACCTGGCATGCGGCATAGCCTTGAGTAAATTCTACTCCTTCATTTGCTATACGGTCTATATTAGGAGTTTCATAATATTTACTACCTGCATAACTTAAGTCATTCACTCCTAAATCATCAGCCAAAATAAAAATGACATTTGGCTTTTTACTTTTTTCAGTTTTAACTATTGCTTCTTTGTTTTTACAACCATTTATAAAAACAGTTGTAAAACAAAGACAACAAACTAAACTAACCACTCTATTTATTCTCATTTTATATTTTATTTTATTAATCGTCCTGTTAAGGTACTAATCGACCTTGCTTCAATACTGATATTATTTTTACTTATACTAGTTGCTTCTAGATTCTTGTCTTTTGAAGTAACAAATAGTTTATCTAATGTAACACCTGGAATTTCTAGCTCTTTATTTTCATCACTATAATTAATGGCTACTATTGAAACTTCTGAAGTTTTAGTATTCAGGTAGGCTGAAAGCATCAGATCCTTATATTGGTCTTTGAGTTCTTTATTACTACTAGACTTTATGTCTATACGAACCATATTAGGTTGTACAAATCTTGAAAAATTCCCCAAAGCCCATAACAATTTTGAATCGTGAAAATTTCCATCTTTCTTAAGCGATTCTTTGTTATACATATCGTTCTCGATTCCAGTATCTAAATAAATCAAACCATCTTTAAAATCAGCATCAGATATTGCTGTCCACCATTGCCAGGAACTTGCATTTGCCAGTGTTAAATCTGCGTGAATTACCCTAGCGACATACAGAGCAGTATCCATTCCTAAATCTCTTTTACCACCTCCGCCGATATCATCTGATTTCTCTAGAATACAAAATTCACTTTGCCAATATTCTAACTTAGGATGTTTTGCTAATTTATCATTTAGCTTTTGCCTAATAGCGATTAAACTGTCTACAGGCCAAGTAGTAAAATAACTATGCCCGGAAATTTTATTTTCTACATTTTTAAAAGACTTTTTTTGACTAAAAAAATAATCAATTTGATTCCCTCGTTCCGGTTTGTTGAAATTTGAATACAACCAACGCAAATCAGCTGCCTCAGCTAAAACTATTTTTGTATCAAGATTATTTTTTTCAATATGAGTATCCAACAATTGTGTGAGTTTTAGAATATTGTCATTGGTTGCAGGCGTACCTTCTTGTGTTTTTGTTTCCCAATCCCACTGTGGTTCATTTATAGGACTCAAATAGTCAAAAGACAATCCTTTAGATTTAAAATGCTTTAAAAACGCGACCATAAATGCAGCATAATCATCAAAATGTTCATCTTTTAGATTGATTTCTCCATCTTTATTCCCTACACCAAAGCCTTTACCGTTTTTTGACCATTGAACAGGAGCTGCAATTGAGAATGCTAAAAACTTTTCTACTCCATAGGATTTTGCTTTGTTTAAGAACCATTGTTGGCCTTGTTGTTTATTCCAATTATAATTACCAGTAGCATCTATAAAAGAATCCGCACGCCTCCATTCATTTTTAATCTCTGAACTATCTCCTTGTTCTGCAGTGCCAGCTCCAATATAAAAACGCCATAATGAAAGACCAATACCTTTAGGGTTTCCGTTTTTGTCAAGTTCTTTGCTAAATAATAATTCGGCTATCTTCTCTTTTTTACTATCTGGCCAATTTTTACCCACAAATTGGCATCGCCACGCATCTGAAGCACCAAAACCATCTATTGTTTGAAAAACCTTATTCCTATTTATTTCAACTTTTAATTTTTGTGCATTTACATTAACACCTATTAATAGAGAGATAATAAGAAAACTAAAAACATACACTATATTGGTCTTAAACACTTTCATTTTTTCTACACTCAAAGAAGCCTTTAATTGGCCTACTGTTCTAGTACAAATTTAGAGTTATAATGTCTTTTAAAAATAGACATAAAAACCATAAATATGGACAATAATACTTCACAACTGATTACTTAGCTTTTAACACTATTTTATAGATTTGATATTTACCTTCTTTATTTACATTAAAAACAACCTCATTATTCTTGTTTAATTTAGCCGTCACCTCTTCTGTAATATAGGAAGCTGCTTTATTCGTTTCATTGTAATCTGCTGGTACATATCTTTCAATCTTTTCAATTGAACCGATAGTGAAGTTTGCTACTTTAACAGCTGTTAGAGCCGCAGTTTCCTTTCCTCCTGTAACAAAAACCACCATTGTCTGTGCATCATTCAAAGCCGCTGCAATATGAAATTTATTTGAAATCGTTTTCAGTGCGAATCCTTTGTAGGATTTTGATAATTCTCCCATAATTTGCCCAACTGGAAACACAGTTGAAAAATTCCAATTAGTCAACCCTAAACCTGGAATAGAAGTATTAACTGGAGGCCAATATGCCGCTGCATTAGCATTAGACCTAGCATAAATCTGAATCATATCTGGAATAATATTAGCTGCTTCCATATATAATGCACGATCATTATAATCTCTAGAAGGCATCCACTCAGACAAATAGATAAATTTTTTGTTTGGATTAAAATTAGTAGCACAGGCTTTTATCCTTGACTCTAACTCGGACATATTGTGCGTATCAGTCTGATAACCCGCATAGGTGTGAAGTGCAACACCATCTATAACGTCATAAGCCGTAGTAAACTGTTGCTTCATTGTGGTAAATTCTTCAGGTTTAGTATAATCGCCATTTACCAATAACTTAAACTTATGGTTGGGATATTTTATATTTAGATGTGCTGCCAATGCCATGGCTATATTTGTATATTTAGTTAACTTTTCAGCTCTACTAACTCCTCCAGCCCATTGCAACCACCACTCATTTCCAATTTCAATTATTCCTGATTGTTCTAATCCAGCTTTTGTAATTGCTTTTTCAGCTGTTACTTTTAAAGTTTCCACAGCCGTATTAAACTGTGCAGATCCTACAGCCTTATCCATTGCTAAAGTGGTAGGAATCACAATCGAATAACTGTTAATATTAGATTTGAGTGTTTCAATAGATGCTCCTGCCACAGATGGTGCAGAATTCCAAGTTGGAGTAGTATTGGTATCCCAATCATAGTACTCAGACTCCCATCCCCCTGGATACCTTACTACCGTATAATTGATGCTTTTTAACATATTCGCAAAACCTGTAAAAGTTGAATTAGGAATTTGTTTCCAATCATTATTAACCCCAAAAATTTCAGGATTAATGGCTATTTTATCTGAAGCATCTACAGTTAAAACTACATCTGCAGTTGGTCCATTATCATTATTATCGAGATTATTATATTTAGGATCGTTAGGATCAGTCGGATCATTGTTAGTACATGACACAATTGAAAGCCCTATAATCATTAAAAAAACAATTTTTATTTTATTGATTTTCATTTTGTAAATATTTTATTATTAAACAAACTATATGTAATAATTTTAAAAGCTTTAATCAATAGTTAAATGAAGGATTAGTGCAATGTAATCTTTAGGGTTTTGTCCAGATTGCAATAATCAAATTCAACAAATCCAAGCTCTTTCTTAATTAGTTTCATAACTAAAAAACTAAAGACTATTAATGGAATTAATAGTCTTTAATTCATTATCCTTACCTAAAAGACATACTAATAGCCTGGATTTTGTACAATATTACCTCTAGATAACTGAATTTCTTTTGGAGGTATTGGCCACAAAAGATGCTTACTAACGTCGAAAAAGATTCCTTTTTCTTGAGACTCATTTAAATTAGTTGTTTCATAAGGATCTGTACTAATTTGGGTATTATATTTCACAAAAGATCCATTTGGCCCCATAATCAAAGCCATTCTAGGAATACCATCAATTTTTTGTCTTCTTAAGTCATAAAATCTTTGGTGTTCAAGTGCCAACTCTAATCTTCTTTCTTTCCAGATTGCATCTCTCAATGCTATACCTGTTAGCGACATATCGGTTGGTAATTGCACTCTGTCTCGAACTTTTTTCAATGATAATTTTGCCGATGTAGGGTCGTTATTAAAATAGGCAGCTTCAGCATGAATTAACAATACATCTGCTAATCTTAAATGAATATATGGCAAAGCAATTTGTCCTCTTGCATAAGGCACTGGTCTCTTGGCCACAGGGACATAGTATTTTCTATTAGTACGTCCTGATTTATTCTCAGACGGCAAAGCGTTAAATGATGTCACATCAGGATCTCCATACACAGGGTCTCCATGCTTAATGATAGTTGAACGCAAACGGATATTGTCACCTTCACTTAAAAATACATTTTCCAAATCACTAGTTGGACTACCCCAACCCCAACCTTGATCACCACGGCTTCCATTGGTAATTGGTAATTGTGCTCCAATTTCTTGAAAAACAGGGTTGTTAATGTAGTCAATTTCGAAAATAGATTCTACTCCATGATGATTATCAACACTATAAATATTTGCAAAATCGGGTTCTAATTGATATTCTCCAGATACAATTACATCGTTAGCATTAGTTTGAGCTAAAGCCCATTTTTCCTCAGTCAAATATACTTTTGCTAGTAATGATTGCGCTGCTCCTTTAGTAGCTCTACCTAAATCTTTTGCCGGATATTCACTTCTTAACGGTAAATTATTTATGGCTATTTGTAAATCTTCTTCTATCAATTTGTAAACATCGGCAACGGAAGAACGTGTTTTATCATTTATCGCAGGTTCTAATAACTCTGTGTATGTTGTTACGATAGGAACACCGCCAAAATTACGCACCAAGTCAAAGTAAAAGAATGCTCTTAGAAAATGAGCTTCACCCAACATTCTCCTTTTGATGCTCTCTTCTATTTCTATGGCTGGAATTCTATCTATTGAAATATTTGCTCTAGTAATTCCTATATAGTGATTTTCCCAAAACGAATTAAAATATTGTGATCCTGGAAAAACATTATAGGCAGATATCCCCGTAATATCTGGTCGTGGTTGCGCAGTGTTTCCAGACCAGTTATCATCAGTAGCCATATCATTAATTTGTCGTTGAAAATTGGCCTGCCACCAACTTTCACCATTCACTTTCTTATAAATTCCATTTATAAAAGCTTCCGCATTTTGGGGAGTAGAAAAATAATCATCTAACTGTTGTCTCCCCTTTAAGGGTTGATCTAAAAAATCTTCATTATTACAGCTTACAGCCAGAAAAGCTGTGCAAATAATACATAATAAAACAATCTTTTTCATAATTTTTATAGTGTTAAATTAAGTCCTAATAAATATGTTTTTGTTACCGGATTTCTAGCATAGTCTATTCCAAAATCATTGATAACATTTCCTCCTGCAGCTACTTCAGGGTCAAATCCAGAATATTTCGTTAGCGTAAACAAGTTTTGACCCGAAACATATAATCTACATTTTTGAAATCCTTTAATATTAAAATTATAACCCAATTGTACATTACGCAATCTCAAATAAGAACCATCTTCAATAAATAAATCCGAAGGTCTTTGATAGTTTCCGTTACGATCCAATTGTGTTAATCTTGGATATTTAGCTCCCGTGTTCTCAGGTGTCCAAACTTTATTCAAGGCTCCCTCAGCAACATTCACGTCCTGTACACCAGAATACAAAAATGTGGAAGGGTAGTTAAAAACATCGTTTCCAAAAGTTCCATACCATTGCATTGAAAAATCTATGTTTTTATACTGAAGATTTGCTGTAAGTCCTCCATAAAAATCAGCAAATGGATTTCCAATTACTTGTAAGTCATCATCATTTAATAGACCATCTTTATTATTATCAACAAACCTTAAATCACCTACTTTTGCATTAGGTTGAATGGCAGTACCATCATTAGAGGTATGGGAATTTAATTCTGTTTGATTTTGAAAAATCCCATCAGTTTTAAATCCGTAAAACAATCCAACTGTTTGACCTAATTCACTTATTTTGATAAATCTACCTCCTAAGTCTGGACGGTTTTGTCCAAATATTTGTTCATTACCTGGAGCAAGGGCAACTGCCTTACTTTTGTTTGTAGAAATGTTAAAATTCAACCCTAAAGTAAAATCCCCCATTTTTTTGTTATAACCCAATTGTGCATCGAATCCTTCAGATTCAAAACTTCCTACGTTTTGTGCAACCAAACCTGGTATTCCTGTATAATTTGGCAACTCAACATTAAACAATAAGTCTTTGGATGTCTTTTTATAATATTCAAAAGAAAAATCTAATGCGCTATCAAAAAGACTAGTTTCAATACCTATGTTTTTATCACTTACGGTTTCCCATTTAAGATTGGTGTTTCCAAATTGAGACAAGAAGCTACTAACAACTCGCTCTCCATTAAAAACATAACTATCTGATCCTACAGAGAAAAACTGACCAGTTCTGCTAATGTTTTGATTCCCAACTTCACCTACTCCTACTTTTAAACGTAAGTTATTTATAACAGAACTTTTGAAGAATTTCTCAGAATCAATATCCCAAGCAAATGAAGCACTTGAGAACACACCTGTTCTATTGTTTTTAGGGAATCTTGAAGATTGATCTACCCTTACTGAACCTGTAAAATAATATTTGTTATCATAGCTGTATATCGTTCTGAAAATTCCTGACAATATATTGTCCTGAGCTTCGTTTCCATTTACCGTTATTCCCTCACCTAAAGCAGCATCAAGATATCTCAAATCTGGATTTTCATTATCTGGAACGCCATCCCTAGAGGCATTTAAATAGTTGAAATTTTGGGCATCATATAATATACCACCTAAAAAGTTCATAAAATGTTTTTCCTTAATGGTCTTTTTGAAATTAATGGTGTTATTCAATACATAATCAAAATTTCTATTCGTATTTCTAGCTATGTTATTGATTTCATTTTGCTGATTTGGAGTAGTAAAATATTGTGGTGTAAAAACATCAGTTTGTGCATTTGTCACATTAAGCCCTAATTGACTACTAAAAGTTAATTCAGGTGTGATTTTATAATCCAATTGTGTATTTGAGAAAAATCCAAAAAAGAAAGTTTCATTGAATTGGCGTGCAATATTACCTACAGGGTTAGGCACATTATTTTTACTTGGCGCATATATACTATAACTATTTCGTCCAATTCTTTCACTTTGAGGAAGATACACTTCAGTCAATGGATCGATACGTAATAAGTTATACAAAGCCCCAGGCGTATTTTCATAACGTTCAATTCTAGGACTTAAGTCTTGTTTTAATTTAACTTTATCCGATATTTTAAAATCAACATTGAAACGCCCAGTTACTTTTTGGTACCAGCCTTTATCATAATTGGATTGTTGATCAAAAAAACTAACACTTGCAGCGTAATTGATTTTTTCTGACCCACCTGATGCTCTAACATTAGCATTAGTTATTGGCGCATAATTTTCTATTACTTCATTCCACCAGTCAGTATCTGTATTAAAATTAGCCGGATCATATAAAGGTTGTGCGCCATCATTAGTTCTTCTTAAATTCACAACTTTAATATATTCGTCAGCACCAGCCATATTAATTTTTTGCATATGCTGCATTCCATAAGAAAGATCAACATTTACAATTGACTTTCCTTCTTTCCCTCTTTTAGTGCTAATTAACACCACTCCATTTGACGCTCTAGAACCATAAATAGCGGAGGCCGAAGCATCTTTTAAAATTTGAAAATTTTCAATATCAGCCGGATTTAAAAAGTTAAGTGAAGTCCCGTCAGGCAACATAACACCATCTAATACAATAAGAGGTTGACTCCCATTATTTGTTGTTATACCTCTAACTAATATTTGAGGTGAAGCACCTGGACTACCACCAGAAGAAAGTACCTGAACACCGGCTGCTTTACCTTGTAAAGCTTCTGCTGGATTACTAGCTGTTGTTTTAGCAATATCTTCTCCTTTTACTGTAACTATTGAACTCGTAATTTCATCTCTTCGTACCGAGCCATACCCAATGACAACTACTTCTTCTAATTGCGCGCTATCTTCTATTAATTTAACTGGAATCATTTGTCTTCCATTGACAACAACTTCTTGTGTCTTAAAACCAATATAGCTAAATACCAAAGTAGCTTTGTTGCCCACTTTAATCAAATAGTTTCCATCTAAATCAGAGGCAGAACTGTTTGTTGTATTCTTTTCTAAAATATTTACCCCGGGAATAGGTTGTCCATTTTCGTCTTTTATAGTCCCTTTTACTGTATGTTGGGCTACTGCTGAAAAACCTACCAGTAGAAATCCCATTATAATTAAAATTGCACGTTTCATATAATTTCTTTTGATTGTTTATTTTATCGTCTTATTGCTGATAATCTATTTAAGTGGCTGTCAAAAATGATAGTATAATTTTTACCATAGGCCTCTGTCGGGAAAACAAATGATGACCCCCCACCTGGAATTGCTATTGAAGGATCAGTTGCATCCATTCTCCAAAAAGGAGCCCAAGCACTAGTATTTGCGTTTATAATAAATTGATTTAAAGAAGTTGAATTAGGTTCGTCATCAATCTTGACATCAATAGTCCATAAATAGGAATTGTTAGCATCTTTAACAAATGGTTTCCCTGAATTAAAATGAAAACACTGCAAACCTCCTGTAACATTTGATACACAGGTAGAGGTATTCCCTACAAACACACCGGTTCCAAGAATGTAAATTTGATTATAAGGTGTGTCAGTTGGTGTATATGGCGTAACGGTATAGGTTTGATTTTTTAAATCCATTTTAACTTCGTAATAGCCTCTTTGAGGTAGTGTAATTGGATTGACACTTATATCAGTTCCCACCATAAGTTTTCCTGGAGTAACAGGATCTGCACCAAAAGAATAGGGACCGAAAGAACTTTTCTGAGGTACAAATCGCACCTTTGAATTTGCTTTAGACGAATAATATTTAGCTGTAAACACATACCCTTTTTCACCTGCTTGGGTACTGGCTATTGTATTATAAGGAACTCCAAACATATCCGAAGTTAACAAATCCTCATTGTCTACATCTGTAATATACATCACATCAAATAACAATTCATTTAAAACATTTACTGTAATAACCTTAGTTGTTGTATTGCCTGATGAATCCTTAACTGTTATTACAAAAGAATATTTATTCGGAGCATCAATATCTAATGCTTTAGTATAAGTGTATGTTGTTCCTGAAATAGGAATAGTTTCATTTAAAACGGAGCTTTCAATTTTAAACTCTGCTAATTTTGTATCTGTAACTGTAACTTCCAACTCAACCTCTTTTCCGCTACCTATTAATACAGTGACACCGTCTATTGGTTTTGCAACATTTATAACTGGTGAAATAATGTCTTGATCTAAAGTAACTTTAACTTCTTTGGTTAATGTAACCCCACCTGCATTAGTAATAGTAATAAGAATGGTATGAGTACTATTTACCTCTGCGGTTGCAGGTACTTTAAACTTGTAATTCAAATCATATGTTTTAGGAAGAGAATCAAAAGCGATTGTTTTATCTAAAAACCATGACTCATACTTCATATTTATAGATTTAATACCAGCAGGATCTGATACAGTACCTGTAAAAGTAAATGTGCGATCTGGAAGTGAAGAAACTTCTTGAACTAAAGATTGAAATTCTGGAATAGAATCCACTTTTGATGCATTATCATCACTACAGCCTATTACAATAGTAACAATGCTAAAAATGAGCAATAAAATTGTTCTGGTTGTTTTCATTTTAAAAATTTTATTAGTTAGTTGGTTAATGAATTGTTTGAAAAAAATAGTGCAAATACAGCTGTCATTACAAAAAGATCAAAAAGATAGATTATTTCACTAAATAAAGTTATTCTTGATTTCTTCTTAAAAACTGACAAAAAAAACCATATCAATAAAAAAAAATTCTAAATTTTACATTATAAAAAAAATAACATATCATTTAATACAAATATATAATTGACTTTAAGATCTAAAAATAGACGCAAAAACTGAAAATATGGATAATACTATTTAAAAACTAAATCATAAAATAATTTTCCGACACAAAACCATAGTACAAAATCTTTTATTTAAAATATTGTTAATTAAAACGTTTAAGACTCTCAAAGGATCTTTTGTTTTTTAATATTAAAAAAGCATCGACTTAATATCGAAATATATGAGTTGTGATTTAAGCAATCTTAAACAGATATTGCATTTTGACTTTGTCCATGAATTATACAGATAATAAAATGACACATCTGAAAAATATTGCTTATTTATTGTTTTTGCTTTCCGCAACCTTAAATAGCACCATCTAATCATAGACGATTCCACACGGAATAACCAATAATACCTAAACACCAAAAACAACATTAAATACGTTATTTTAATAAAATAACCATATATTTACTAAATTATAACTGTAAATTCTCATTGATAAGCCTAAAATATATAGATTTTCAACTTAATACAAATAGACATTAAATCTTAAATAATGGACAATAACACTCTAAAAGAAGGTTTTCTAGGTCAAAAAATGATTGCCCTTCCTAGAACAGTAATCAGTATTGTGAAAACAAATCCAATAACACAAAAGTTCTATGTAAGTGATTTAGGATACTATCCTATGGCAAATCATCATCATCGAATTAGAAAAAATGGAGCAAATCAATATATTTTTATTTATTGTGTCAAAGGAAAAGGTGAGATTTACATCAATAACAGTAAAATTATAATTACACCTAATCAATTTTTTATAATTCCAAAAAATATCAAACATGAGTACAAGGCCGATGAAAATGACCCATGGAGTATTTATTGGTTTCATTTCAAAGGCACGCTTGCCCCAGAACTTTATGACAGATACGCATCAACACACTCAAACATTTACAAAAACGTCCCCTTTTCAATTGATAAAATTGAACTTTTTGAAAAAATATTTAACCTATTCAATAGTAATTATTCTGAAAACTACATCGAATATGCTAATCTTCTAAGTTTAAATTTTATTAGTTCTTTTATTTATCATGATTTTGAAACCAATCTAGAAACACAACAAACCGACACGTTAATTGACTTAATTAAAGATTTTCTTCTTAATAATTTAAATCAGAATTTCACATTAGATGAGATTGCTGAAAAATTCAATTATTCTAAATCCTATTTACACACAAAATTTAAAGTCAAAACCGGCTATCCCTTAATTGTTTTTTTTAATCTAAAAAAAATTCAGAAAGCTTGTGAATATTTAAATTACACGGATTTAAGCATAAAAGAAATAAGCTATAAAGTTGGCTTTGACGATCCTTTGTATTTTTCAAGAATTTTTAAAAATTTTATGGGGAAATCACCACGGAACTACAAGCAAAGTTTAAAATAAACGTCAAATTTTAGAAAAAACTACACCACATAATTCCAATCTCATTATTTTAACTTCAAATAAGTTATTGACACATAAAATGAAAAAATTAAAGGCTATTATATTTGATTTAGACGGGACATTAGTCGATTCCGACCATTACCATTTTAATTGTTGGAATGAAATCTTAAGTGAATTCAATATTAATTTAGAATATGATTATTATTTAAATCACTTTGCTGGAAGACCAACCTCTTTAAATGCGGATACATTAATTAAAAAATATGCACTATCTATTACATCAAAAGATTTATCCGCTCAAAAAGACACAATAACAAAAAGTAAAATAAAAACAGAAAAAATCAAATTTATGCCAAATGCACTTTCTACATTAAAATATTTTGCAAATGAAAATATCCCAATGTTTCTGGTAACTGGTAGCCCTAGAGCTGAAGTTGATTATGTTTTAAAAAAGACAGATATCAAAAAATATTTTGAATTTACAATAACAAGAAATGATGTTAAAAAAAGCAAACCAGATCCAGAACCTTATTTGAAAGCCATTGAAAAATGCAATTTTAACATTGAGAATATTTTGGTATTTGAAGATACTAAAAACGGTGTTGAATCAGCAAAATCGGCAAATTTAAGATGTTATGCCATTCAAGCTAATACAGATTTACAAAAAAAATTAAAACACGCTGATAAAATTTTTGAGAGTTTTGACCAAGCTATTAAATATTTAGAGAAAGAGAATTTTAGATAATATAAAACAGCTAAATTCTATTACTAAACAGGTCACTAATCAGACTAGATACTACAATAAACTCATGAAAAAACATCACAGGCAATCAAGCGGTCTCTCTACGGTCGTTCCCTTTGTTCCGTTCGGCTGTTCCAGTCGGGCTACACTATTTTGTGGGATTACTTATTTCAATGTAACTTTCAACAATCTTGAGCTTGTCGAAGAGCCCTCCGTTCCACAGACACGGCGCAGTCACAATAAAACAGCAGCTTGAAATGAGCGTTAGCGAATTACATATGACCATTAAAATTCAATAGATATATTCATATGAAAATAAGCAGCTGTTTTATTGCACTGCTTGTTCCTCATCTTCACACGGTCTCTTCCTGCGTTCGGTCGGGCTACCATAACTGTAATACCGCTTCATTTCGTTCCGCTGCCACAACTTTTATTTTTAATGTGAAATATTGGATTTCATTTTTAAAACCATTTGCCACCCTGAGCGTTATCGAAGGGCGCTTCACTTCATTCCAGCCATATTACAGTTATAGCCCTCCAGCTTTTTGGCGGTTGCTCCTTCGCCCAGCCATCGGGGTCGGCTCGCTCCCTTTCAACTGCGCTATCTGCTTATAATCACTTCTGTACAAAGTAAATTGTTTATTTCCTTGAATCGTCACCCTGAGCGCAGTCGAAGGGCGCTATGCCCTGAATCAAGGTTACCCGCCAAAAAAAGGCGGGAGTCTTTTATTTTTTCCCCGCCGTTACACGCTCATAGCCGCTACGTTTCGCTCCACCTACATATTAAGATTTCTTTTGTCATCCCGAGCGCAGTCGAGGGACTGAGCTTGCCGAAGGGCGCTCAACTCCCGCGTCTATGGTGGCTGTTCGATTGCCGCAACCCCGCCACTGCGCTCCTCATCCGCAAATAAAGTTCCTTGCCCCTGAAAAAGGGGCACCACTTTATTTGCTCCTTGCGGTGCTTGGGGGTGTTTGATTGCCGATTTCCAAAACAACTTTTGTCATCCTGAGCCTGTCGAAGAACCATCCACTTAACTACGACTCTGCTCCAAAAAAAAATAAATAAAAAGAAAGTAAAGGTCTGCTACGGTTTCAAATAGTAAAGTTCAAGCCCTCCGGGTTTTTGAAAAAATCTCCACCTTCACTTCTCCGCTTCACCATCCGACTTCAAAATACGTTCCGACTCTACAAAACCACTTAGGTAGTATTTTTTCAAAAAAACTTGACTTCATTTGAAACCTTCACCGAAAGGACGACTTTCTTTTTTTTCTTTTTTCTTTTTCAAAAATATGTTGCGGAGCGTAGCGGAGCTGAACCATAATTTTAAATCCAGAATTATGACTTCTCACAACGTACTGACACACCAACCCCATAGAACGGTTACAGAACCGCATTTCTTTATTTTAAGCAAAGGCAAAAATGCAGGTAAACCATTAAAAGAAAGTTGCCCAAATTGCTTTTTAATCACGGTAAAAACAGAAGAAGAAACGGAAAACTTGTATTGGATAGCGTACACGCTCTGGAAAGCCAACTTTTGGCACCAATACCAATATGGTTCAGTAATTCCATTTATCAGAATCGGTACTTTCAAAAGCTGCTTCCGTGATGAGGTTATTAAAGCTTATAAAAAACATCAAAAACATCTAGATTTTGTGAATCGCATCCGAAAACTAGAAGAGCTGCAACACCATTATTCAAAAACAATCGAACAAATCGAAAATTTAAAATGGGCCTTGCTTCAAAACCAGTTGAGGTAAAAAACAAAAAAGCCTGATCTTGCGATCAGGCTTTTGCATTGCTTCGGAAAAGGTTACCAATCAAAACCGAAACTATTTTTTGGATTTTATCATCCTTTTTAAGAGGAGCGACACGATAAAACTGACGGTGGCTCCTATGACTGCTAAGATAATAGTTTTTAAAATATCTTCAGATAAAATATTGGGTACAATACTCAAGAAAGTGCCTGAGACAGTCCCAATCGGAAGACTGTTATTCGTTTCCATCGCGAGCTAAGTTTTCGTTATCCTTTTGCAGTTGCTTTAAAATAGCTTCATCATTTTGAGCTTGGTCATCAACAGTAATTTGGCTAATCGCCGAAATTACGCCACCTGCTACCACCAAATAACCCGCTGCACTAACTACAACTGCAGGCAATGCCACTGGCGCGGCTACAATCGTACCGCTGATGGCTAATAAGGCCAATCCAATACTTCGTAAGACTTTAAAAAACTTTGGTGTAGGTGCTTTTGCTCTTTCTACTAAATTCATAATATGCTTATTTATTCAATCCTTTTCATCCTCATTAGAATGGTAAAGATTAAGATTCAACAATTAGTTCAACACACTCACTACTGTCTAGAGCTTTGCAAACCCTGTCTTTTAATTTCGTAAACGCGATTCTAGACATCAATCCCAATCCTGGACCAGATAGTTTTGTGACCGGAGCGATACATCCATTTAATTCTCTCAAAGCATTATTGGCAGTGTGAAACAAAATAAAACTTCTATTTTGAACATCAATAACTTCCAAATGCCATTTGAATTTTTGACTGTAACGCTTTCTAATAAAATACTTCCCTTCTGGAATACAGGAAACTTGCTTTTCATTATTCTTCCAAGGCAATTCGATAGTATAACAAATCAATTTACCTTCGCATTGGAGCTTTCCATTGGTTCCTTCAGGGAAATAAGTTCTGTTTAATATAAGTCTCATACTGATCACTTAAAACTGAACACTGAATACTGGCTATTAAACACCTCCATCAACTTTAATAAGTGACAGCGGGTTATAAGAACCATTTTTCAACGAATACATGCTACCGTTTACTTCTTGATAGAACTCAAGACCTAAAGCCAAAAATAATGGCTTAGTACTGTTAGGTGTAACGGTGTTTACTTGGTTAATTACAGCTGTAGCCGTAGCGTCCCAAGGTAAAATTGCAGTTTCGGAATGTTCCTCAACAAAAGTTTCGTTTTCAAAATCTACTTCAACACCTGCCGAAATAATTTTAAAATGAGTAGTTCCTCCAGGAGCCGCAATCATATTCGATGGAATAAATGAAGGAATATCTACAGACACTTCACCCGTTACTCTGTCGATAACTCCAGTATAAGGAGCATACAAACTAGTTCCTAGTTTTCCACGAATATTGAATTCGAATCCAGCCAATAATTCTGCTTCACCATCAATAACATTTCTTAATCCACGTTCATTAATAGCATCAGCCTGAATCACCTTAACCATTGATTGTGTCAAACGGCTCACCATACGACTATCAGCCGAATTCAAAAGCAACACACGTAAAGCCGTTCTTAAAACTTTCCCAGCTTTCCCAGCTCTCCCAAACTCAGAACCGTTTTCACGCGTTCTTTGAAACGCTGGATCGTTTTTGATTCTATCAGCATCGATGCCACCTTTCTCACGAGCCATATGCCCATCTTTCGTTTTGTAAAAAGTAATATCCCCGATAGTACCTTTCAATTTAATTATGCCTTTTTGCCTTGCCATAATTCCTAAAATTTAGATTAATAATCACTCTAAATCATCATCCTGTTGCAACATTTCTGAATTGATTTTAAAGCAAATTTTAAGAGATTAAAGGATAAAAAAAAGTGAGCATAGTTCCATATGTCTTAAACCTACATGAATGGCTTAAATTAACAGAAATAACTATCAATAGAGCCTTTAATTATAATAATTGGTAAGTGTTTTATTTTTTAAAAAAGCTAATTTTGCTTTCACTAAAACATTATTTACCAGTAATTTTAAGTATAGCAAAGCCAATACAAAGGTATAGTTAGAGTATGAATATAGAAAAACAAAGAATTTGCATTTATCCAAAAGACATACAACGCATAACAGGCAAAAGTTATCGTCAAAGTACCCGAATAATGCAAAAAGCAAAAAAAGACCTCAATAAGCTCGAAAATGAGTTCTTAACTATTGAAGAGTTTTGTTCATATGCAGGTTTAAAACATGAACAAGTAGCCCACTTAATTTTTGGCTAAAAAGCAGGTAAATATTTCCCTCAATTTTAGACCAGCTTGGACAATTATTGTTCTAAATAACTAGTTCATTTTTTGATATTCTTTCACCTCAAAAGTTTTGGTTTTAACTAGTAAATTATGTATTTTTATAATTCACAAATTAATAGAATTCTAAACGATAAAAAGGGGGTAAATTCGGTTACCTTACATTAATATCAACTATAAAATACTGAAAAATAACGCTTTGGAAATGAGGAACAAATCCCTCTTTCTCCGCTAGCTGAAAAGCAAATGGTTACAAAACCCACTAAATTCAACGATTTAGTGGGTTTTTTCGTTTCTAGGATAGTCAAATTATTCAATTAATCTCAAAGTTTTGGTGTCTTGGATCAAGTTCAAAAGTTGGGGATTAGGCAAAAAGATGGATCAAGTTCAAAAGTTGGGGATTAGGCAAAAAGATTGGATAATCTAAACAGGAAA
>NZ_BPLU01000036.1 GCF_019656315.1 Flavobacterium sp. UMI-01
GGTAATGTGGTCAAAAATAGTTGGTGATTTTTGATTTTAGATTAATTAAATTTCACCATCAAATTGAAGAGGACATTGGCTCTGCTGAGGAGCAACCAATTAGCAATAAATTTGATGTACATACGAAAAATGAGGGCAGTGTAAATCTGCCCTTTTTTATACATTTTTTGGTGTACACTATGGCTAAAAAAACCTATTTACCAATTTGATTTTTATAGAACAAATACCACTTCAAAAAGTTTTTTCTATTAGCCAAACATAACCCTCTGTGAATATTTAGATTTCCTTTTAAATGTCCAAAAAACGACTCTAAAGAATTTGTTGAATTTGGTATTTTGTTGTCTTTTAAATAAAGGAACATGTTTGGTAATGCTTTTTTAATTACATTAAATGAACGCCTAATCATTTTATGGTATACCAATATCTTCCTGTTTCGATATTGTATGATTTTTGATTAATATAATCTCTATATTTTTCTTCCCATTGAATGAGTTCAATAAGCCATAATTGACGTTTATATTCAGAATTGATATGGTGAATTTTTATTGCTATTTGCTTGAGCTCAAAACCAGATGGATGTTTAGGGTTCTGTGTGAGCCATATTCGACACATCCTTGATATATGCACCAAACATCTTTGAAAAGGCACTTTTGGACAAACTTTTTTAATAGCTTTTATAGACGATTTATCGCCATCAGAAGTGATACTTTTAATATTAATTCCAATGTTTAATAAATTCTGTAAATCTTCAGCAATCTCTTCAAAATGTTCTCCATCTGTCATTCGATAAAGTTGAGTCGACTTTAAATGAAAATTTCTATACACTACTAAACAAATATCATTTGGGAAATAGGTTCCATCAAGAACCAGGTATATTTCATCAGTAGAACTAAATTCTAAAACTGGAGCTTTGCTTAACATTCTAGAAAAATATCGCTGTAATGTACTTTTACTATATCCCGATTCAAGAGAGATTTTATCAAAAGTATCCTTGCCAACTATCCAATTTTTGAACCAAATTTCTTTGTTGGAATCTGAAACTGATTTGTTGTTTGATGTAAATAATTGCCCGCAATTTTTGCATTTAAATCGTTGCTTATTTTGCTGTATTCCCCATTTAATTGTTTGAAGACTTTTACACGTTGGACAGCGCTTTTTTTTGATTTTTCATAAATAAAAAAAGTTTATTGAAACGAATTTCAATAAACTTTCGGAAACATCATATTTTATAATGCCTTACGGTGTTTTTACCAACTATTTTTGACTATTAAACC
>NZ_BPLU01000037.1 GCF_019656315.1 Flavobacterium sp. UMI-01
TTTTTTGTATATATTTGGTTTTTTATAGGTTATTTCGTATATTTAGTTATTGATATTAGATAGTTAAATATGAAATTCAAACATTACAACCAACAGCAAACAATACTTTTACCTTATTCGTTTGACGAATTAATTCCAGAGAAACACCCCGTTCGAGTAGTTGACCAAGTTGTGGAGTCAATTAACATTCAACCTCTTTTAAAAGCATACAGTAAAGAAGGAAATCCAGGTTATCATCCAAAGATGTTACTCAAAGTGATGTTGTATGCTTATATGACCAATGTGTATTCTTCTCGCAAGATAGAACTTGCTCTACGTGAGAATATCAATTTTATGTGGTTAACTTCAATGACCATTGTTGATCATAACACCATTAACCGTTTTAGAAGCAATAAACTAAAAGACAGCTTTAAGGAAATTTTCAAACAAGTGGTGCTGATGTTGGTATCAGAAGGCTTAATCACTTTAAAGCAAATCTATACTGATGGCACAAAAATAGAAGCACAAGCAGGTCGTTACACATTTGTTTGGGGCAAGAGTATTAAAACCAACAAAACTAAAATGCTAACCCAGTTAGAAGATTTATGGAATTATGCCCAAAGTATTGATAATGATGATGAGCCAAATCCTGAGCCAACCAAGTTTAAAGAAATCAGTAAAGAAGTAATTGAAAAAACAGTTGCTAAAATAGATGCTAAACTCTCTGGGAATGAAAAAGCTAGTCCCAAAGCAAAAGCTAAATTACGCTACATTAAAAATAATTTTGTTGCCAATTTAGAGAAATACGAGCAACAAGAAGCCATTCTTGGTCAGCGTAATAGCTATAGTAAAACCGACAAAGAAGCTACTTTTATGCGTCTGAAAGAAGACCATATGCTAAATGGACAACTCAAACCAGCTTATAACACTCAAATATCAACAGAGAATCAAATCATTGTTCATTACACGATTCATCAAAACCCAACCGACACCAAAACACTCAAACCTCATTTAGAAAATTTTGAACAAACCTTCGGAAAAGAAGTCCTTAAAGAATTAGAAGAAATAACGGCCGATGCAGGTTATGGCAGTGAAGAGAACTATGATTATCTAGAACAAAAAGAGCTTACTGCTTATGTTAAATACAACGCTTTTGATAAAGAGCAAGACAAAAATTATCAAAAAAAGCATAAGCCATTTAGCAAAGAAAATCTTTATTACAATCAAGAAGAAGATTATTATGTATGTCCAATGGGACAAAAAATACACAAAACTCATCAAAGCAAACGCACCACAGAAGCAGGTTACCAACAAGTAATGAGCCATTATCAGGCCAAAAACTGTGAGGGATGCCCACTACGAGGACAATGTTTTAAAGCCAAGGGAAATAGAAGTATTGAGAGGAATCACAATCTTGAGAGGCACAAACAAAGGACAAGAGAACTACTATTAAGCGAAACAGGAGTCCAAAAAAGAAAACAACGCACAGCCGATGTAGAACCTGTATTTGCACAACTCAAACATAATAATGGTTTTAGAAGATTTTCTCTAAAAGGACTTGAAAAAGTGGAGTTAGAGTTCGGTTTAATGGCATTAGGTCACAATTTAAGAAAGAAAATTGCCTCATAAGGTCAATTTTTGACTTTTTCAGCAGAAAGAAAAATCAAACTAAAAAACCTGAAAATAAAAAAGCCAACTCAAATTGTGTTTTGAGACGGCTTCTTTT